>CAIQBO010000047.1 GCA_903870145.1 uncultured Burkholderiales bacterium
AGGCCTGATGCATGGCGCCTTTGGCAGTGTGATTTACAAACTCACCGACAGCGTTTCTTTGATTGCTGAGAACGATAGCAAGGAGACGCGAGCAGGGGCTTCGTTTTCGCACCGGATCACGTCAAACATGGACCTGAACTTGGCGGCGAGCAAAAAGTTGACCCACAAGTCGGTGCAACAAGCGGCGCAAGCCACTTTGGGCTTGACCTATTATTTCGGGCGAGGTGAGCGCGAGTCAGCGGCAAAAAGAATCAGTCTTTCAGACTTGAACGCAAAGCCAGCGCAGGCCTTGACAGCCCAGCGCCTTGACAACAGCGCGGCTGCGCAGACTGCGCCAACAGCCCAGCAAGCCCGAGGCCCGTTGAGTGTGCAGGAAACCGCAGTGCGCATGGCCGATGTTTTCCATGCCATGGGGTTTTCCGATATCGATGTTGCCAAAACCGCTACGGGCTGGATGGTTCAGGCGGAGCCCAGGCTTTGGCGACAAGACCGAATGGACGCGATGGGCGCGGGCCTGGCTGCCTTTGTGAAATCTGATTTGCAAAGCTCAGACACTGTGGTGCTGGCTTTGACGCACATGGGGCAGCGCGTGGGCGGGTTTCAAAGCACGGTCAGCTGCAGCAGGAGCTACATAGAAGGGGACGACCGCTGCGAAGGGCAAGATGCGCTGAAGTTCTTCTTTGACATTGAAGATGTTCCGCAAGAGCGCGATGCGCAGTGGCTTGTCAAAGATGCCCATGACAAAAACTTCATGCCTCAAATTGAGATCAGCCCGGCCGCGTCTTACACTGCCGGAACTGAGTTTGGCTTGTTTGATTACTCTTTGGGCGTGACCACGGGCTGGGAAGTGCCTTTGGCCAAAGGGCTGAGCTGGCAAGGCTTTTACGCGCAGTTGTTATCAGAAACGGACGACTTCAAAAACCCTAACAGTTATTTCAGGCGCGTGGGGTTGGGTGAGGCCACGCGGATGTCGACCAACTTGCTGGTGTACCAACGCCCCATATTGCCAAGATTGTGGGCGCAGGTGGCGGTTGGAGATTTGAGCTACAAAACCTCGGGCGCACAGGTCAACGCTTATTGGGCCAGCCAGGATGGCAAATACCGAGCCACCTGGATTTACGGCCACTGGAGCAACCCTTTCATTGCGTACCCCAGGCAGCCTAATATTTTGAGTTTGGGTGTCAGGCCGTTTGCATCGAATGTGCAGTTCACCTATTCCACCGGACGTTTCCAGGGCAATGACAAAGGCCACCGCTTGGCTTCCACACATTATTTCCATGATTATTCGATTGGACTGTATGTCAGGAAAACAGGGCCTTCGAACTTGCTGCCCAATAAAAATGCCTTCATGGGTTTTTCCATCACGTTCCCGCTGGGGCCCAACAAGGCGCTCGAGTTGGGCCCTGTGAGTGTTCGTGCGCGAGACCGTTGGGAGCTTGGTTTAGAGACAAAGATTTTGCAAAAAGACAACTACATTGAGCCGGGTTATGGCGCTTTTCCTGTCATTCGGCACAGCTTGGACACAGATATTTTTGACTTCAACCGATCAGACCTGGGTTTGATGAAGGTCAATGCTTTCAAAATTCGCGTCAATGCGCGCCGAGCCCTGGCAGATTTTGCCAAACTGCCGGGCTAAAGTGCTCGGGCAGGGCATGCTGCGCATGGCGCGCGCATGCGTGCCAGGCCGTATCATTGCTGCATGATTTTTTCTTCTCGCACAATTGGGCGCATGTCAGCCGTGATCACGGTGATGATCTGGACTTCTTTCATTGTGGTGGCGCGTGCCTCGGCCTCGCACACCTTGCTGCCACTGGACATTGCGCTGGCGCGCATTCTGGGCGCCAGCAGTGTGCTCCTGCCTTGGGCTTGGTGGCTGATGCGGCCAGCGCGTG
>CAIQBO010000048.1 GCA_903870145.1 uncultured Burkholderiales bacterium
GAATCGGAGAGATTCGAACTCTCGATAAGGCTCTACACCCTATACTCCCTTAGCAGGGGAGCACCTTCGGCCACTCGGTCACGATTCCAGCACTCGAAAATTATATCAGGCTTGGTCTAAATCAAAGGCCTTGTGCAAGGCGCGCACCGCCAATTCCATGTATTTCTCGTCAATGACCACCGAGGTTTTGATCTCAGAGGTAGAGATCATCTGAATATTGATGCCCTCTTCGCTCAAGGACTTGAACATTTTGCTGGCAATGCCCACATGACTGCGCATGCCAATGCCCACGATCGAGACCTTGCAGATTTTGGCGTCGCCACTGACCTCTGTGGCGCCCAATACGGGCATCACTTTGTCTTTGAGCAGGTCCATGGTGCGTGCAAAGTCGTTGCGGTGCACCGTGAAGCTGAAGTCGGTCTTACCCTCTTTGCTCAGGTTTTGAATGATCACATCGACTTCAATGTTGGCATCGGCCACAGCGCCCAAAATTTGGTAGGCAATGCCGGGTTTGTCGGGCACGCCGAGCACAGAAATTTTGGCTTCATCGCGGTTAAAGGCAATGCCGGAGACTACGGCTTGTTCCATTTTTTCGTCTTCCTCAAAAGTGATCAACGTGCCAGAGGCGGCTTCTTCATGAATGTCAATGTCCCAGGGCGTAAAGCTTGACAGCACACGCATGGGCACCTTGTATTTGCCGGCAAATTCAACCGAACGAATTTGCAAAACTTTGGAGCCCAAGGAAGCCATTTCGAGCATCTCTTCAAAGCTAACGGTCTTCAGGCGGCGGGCTTGCGGCACCACGCGAGGGTCGGTGGTGTAGACGCCGTCCACGTCAGTGTAGATCAGGCATTCGGCAGCCTTCATGGCAGCGGCAACGGCCACAGCAGATGTGTCGGAGCCGCCGCGGCCCAGTGTGGTGATGTTGCCCTGGGGGTCTATGCCCTGAAAGCCTGTGACGATGACCACTCGGCCTGCCATCAGGTCAGCGCGAACGCGTGCGTCGTCAATCGACTCGATACGCGCTTTGGTGAAAGCGTTGTCGGTTTTGATCGGAACTTGCCAACCGGCGTAACTGACCGAGGGCATGCCTTCTGCTTGAAGCGCGATGGCCAGCAATGCAGAAGATGCTTGCTCTCCGGTGGCGGCCAGCATGTCGAGTTCGCGGTCGTAGGCGCTGTTGGTTTTGGCAGGCGCCAATTCTTTGGCCAAGCCAAGCAGGCGATTGGTCTCGCCACTCATGGCGCTGGGCACCACCACCATTTGGTGGCCCGCGCGAGCCCATTTGGCAACGCGTTTGGCCACATTGCGAATGCGCTCGGTCGAGCCCATTGATGTGCCGCCGTATTTATGAACGATCAAAGCCATGTGAAAAAAATATTAATTTGCGAAAGAAAAAATCTGCAAAACCTGTCTATTGTACTCGGGAGAACCCTGATGCTCAGCTGTCTGGCTGCCAAGTCAGCGCCGGCCCAACTCGTTTGACAAAGCCTGCCCCAACTTTCAAATGCACTTGATGCCCTCGGGTGCTGCAAGCTTGCAATTGCGATTGCAAGGCTTGCATCTGCGCCGCGCTGGGCGTGGTCTGGTGCACTTGACGCAACCAGTGGCGCAGCACCAAGGCTTGGCGTGCAGGACTCAAACTTTGCAAAGCCTTGATGGAAGGGGGCAGCCCCATAGTTTGCAAGTCCATGGTGGCCAATTCGTTCAGTGCGTCTTGTGCCTGCGCTGCATGTGAAGCGCTTCGGGCGAAGGTTTCACGAAATTGCGGAAAGGCCGCTTCCAAGGCAGGCATCACGCGGGCACGGATTCGGTTGCGCGTGAAGTGCTCGTTTTGGTTGCTGGGGTCTTCTGCCCAAGTCTGCCCCTGCTGCACCAGCAGCGCCCGCAGCTGAGCCCCCGGCACCTGCAAGAAAGGCCGGTGCCACTGCAACCCCTCACGCGCCCACTGCGCGGGCATGCTGGCCATGCCAGGCAGACCGGCACCGCGTGAAAGGGCCAAGATCAAAGTTTCTATTTGATCGTCAGCGTGTTGCCCTAAGGCGATGTCACGCACGCCTTCTAGCGATGGATTGTTTTTGATGACGCTGGCCAAGGCCTGGTAGCGAGCGCTGCGTGCGGCCTCTTCAGGGCTTTGGCCTGGCTGCGCGTGGGCGTTGACATGGCTGACGACCAGTGGCACTTGCAAGTGTGCGCACAAGGTTTCGCAGTGGCTCGCAAAACTATCGGCTGCTTCTTGCAACCCGTGGTGAATGTGGATGGCACGCACTTGATGGGGCCAGCGCTCATGGCATGCCAGCAGCAAAGCGGTGGAATCAGCGCCGCCACTCAAGGCCACGGCCAGTGGCAAACCAGGGGCAAAGTTGGGGGCTAAAACGCCGGACCAAACGCTGTGTTTATTTGCTGGCTTTGGTGTCAGTGAAGCGGCCATAACTTTGCAAGCGCTCGTAGCGGCGGTCCACCAGTTCTTTGGTCTTTAAGTCGCTGACTTGGCGCCAAGCATCCACCAATGCGCGCTTTAGAAAAGCTGCCATTTGAGCCGGGTCGCGGTGCGCACCACCCACTGGCTCGGCCACAATTTTGTCGATCAAGTTAAAGGCTTTGAGCCTGTGCGCGGTGATACCCAAGGCTTCTGCGGCTTCCTCGGCTTTGTCGCTGGTTTTCCACAAAATGGAGGCGCAGCCTTCAGGGCTGATGACGGAGTAGACGGCGTATTGCAGCATCAAGACCACATCGCCCACCGAGATGGCCAAGGCGCCGCCCGAGCCGCCCTCGCCGATGATGGTGGTGATGATGGGCACTTCGAGTTGCGCCATTTCAAAAATATTGCGTCCAATGGCTTCGGACTGGCTGCGCTCTTCGGCGTCAATGCCAGGGTAGGCGCCGGGTGTGTCCACAAAGGTGAACACGGGCAGCTTGAATTTCTCAGCGGTTTTCATCAAGCGCAAAGCTTTTCTGTAGCCCTCGGGTTTGCTCATGCCAAAGTTGCGCTGCGTGCGCTCTTTGGTGTCCCGCCCTTTTTGCTGACCCAAAACCATGCAGGGGTGGCCGTTGAACCGGGCCAAGCCGCCCACGATCGACAAGTCGTCTGCGAAGTGGCGGTCGCCATGCATTTCGACAAAATCGGTGAAGATGTCTTTGATGTAATCGAGCGTGTAAGGGCGCTCTGGGTGACGCGCAATCTTGGTGATTTGCCAAGGCGTTAAGTCACTGTAAATGTCTTTGGTCAGCTGCTGGCTTTTTTTGCTGAGCTGGTCAATCTCGTTGGAGATGTCAACCGCCGATTCGCTTTGCACATAGCGCAGCTCTTCAATTTTGGCTTCAAGTTCAGCCACTGGCGACTCAAAGTCTAAGAATGTGCGTTTGGCCAAAATGGGCCTCCTTTGTTCAAAGCCATGCGTTCAGTGGCGCATGGCATGTTTTATCAGTACTCAACCGGCAAGGGGTCCAGCGATCGCCAAATATACCAAGTTGCCACAGAGCTGAAGGGTTGCCAGGCCTGGGCCACTTCGCGCGCATCGCTGCGGCTGACGGGCTCACCTGAAAAATAATTTTTGCTGATGCCGTTGATCAAGCCCACATCGTCAAGGGGCAAGACGTTAGGCCGCAAGAGGTGAAAGATCAAAAACATTTCAGCGGTCCAGCGGCCAATGCCGCGTATGGCCACCAAGTCTTCAATGATAGCCTCGTCGTCCATGGCTTGCCAGTCTTTAACGCGCACTTTTTTGCCATGAAAATGCAGCGCCAAGTCAACCAAGTACTCCACTTTGCGCGCCGACAATCCTGATGCACGCATGTCATCCACTTTGAGTTTGAGCACGCCAGGCGGGGTGATGCTTCGGCTCAACTTGGCAAAGCGGTCCCACACGGATTGCGCTGCTTTGACCGAAATTTGTTGGCCCACAATGCTGCGCGCCAAGGTCACAAAGGCGTCGCCGCGCGACTGCAAACAGGCATCTGGGAATTGCGGAATCAAGCGCTTCATCACCCGGTCTTTTTTGGCCAAATGCGTGCACGCTTGCGCCCAATATTCGGGTGTGCTCAATTTGATTGGCGGCATTATTGCGTGACCTCCCAGCTTGTACCTGTTGCGGAATCTTTCAACACGATACCCTTTTCTAGCAAAACTTTCCGAATGCTATCAGCTTGGGCAAAATTTTTGGCCGCTTTGGCCGCTGCCCTGGCTTGGATCATGTCCTCGATGGCGGCCTCTGTCAGGCCGGCTCCCGCTTGCAAATAGGTTTGGGGGTCGGTTTGCAACAATCCCAAAATACCGCCCAACGCCTTCAACAAACCCGCTTGCGAAGGCGACTTGCTGCGATTGACTTCGCCGGCCAAATCAAACAACACCGACACCGCTTCGGGTGTACCAAAGTCTTCGTCCATGGCCGCTTTGAAACGAGCGGCATAGGGGTCTTGCCAATCGATTTGAATTGGCGTTGGGGGCACGGCTTGCAGCGCTGTGTAAAGGCGCCTCAAGCTGCTGCGCGCATCGTTCAAATGCACATCGGAATAATTCAAGGAGCTGCGGTAGTGGCTTCGCACTACGAAAAAGCGCAAGGTTTGCGCATCAAAGCTTTGGAGCACATCGCGGATGGTAGAAAAATTGCCCAAGCTCTTGGACATTTTTTCGTTGTCCACATTGATAAAGCCGTTGTGCATCCACACGCGTGCAAAGGTTTGCCCTGTTGCACCTTCGCTTTGCGCAATTTCGTTTTCGTGATGGGGGAACTGCAAGTCAGCCCCGCCGCCATGAATGTCAAAGCTGTTGCCCAATAGTTGGCAGCCCATGGCCGAGCATTCGATGTGCCAACCAGGGCGGCCGGGGCCAAATTCGCTGGGCCATTTGACGTCTTCGGGCTCGCTTGTTTTGGCGCTCTTCCACAAAACAAAGTCCAGCGGATCTTGTTTGCCATCGAGCACGGCCACGCGTTCACCAGCGTGCAATTCATCCAATGATTTGCCTGAGAGTTTGCCGTAGCCCGGGAATTTGCGTACTGCAAAATTGACATCGCCTTGCAGCGTGCGGTAGGCTAACCCCTTGTGCTCCAAAGCGCTGATCATGGACAGCATTTGAGGCACATAGTCAGTAGCGCGCGGCTGCGCGTCAGGGGGGTCAATGCCCAAGGTATCAGCATCTTGCTGCAGCGCCTCAATCATGCGGTCGGTCAAGGTGCGAATGGATTCGCCGTTTTCGACTGCGCGCCGAATGATCTTGTCGTCAATGTCGGTGATGTTGCGCACGTAGGTCACGTGCAAGCCACTGGCTTTGAGCCAGCGCTGGACCACATCAAAGGCCAACATGGAGCGTGCATGGCCAATGTGACACAGGTCGTACACGGTCATGCCGCAAACGTACATGCGAACATGGCCCGCATGGATCGGGGTAAATTCTGCAATGGCTCGGGTGAGCGTGTTGTAGATGCGCAAACTCATGAAAATCAGGGATAGAAAAAAGGGCATCGGCCCTGACAATGAAACTGAAGAGACTGGGAAGTCCTCCGTTACAATTTGCCTCAGTATAAGGCCCCTTTTCATTGATTTGCCTTACTTTCAGAACCTGCTTGATGAACACACTTTGGCTTCGTGCCGCCGCTTTGGTTTTGCCGCTTTGCTTGGCCTTGGGGTCTGGCATTGCCAGGGCAGATGCTGCCAGCGAAATCGCTGAGTTGATGCGCGACAAGCAGTGGCCAGAAGCTGACAAACGCATCGAAGCCGAGCTCAAAGTGGCCAGCACATCGCCCCAGTGGCGGCTGATGAAGAGTCAAGTCTTGGCCGCTCAAGGCCAGCACACCTTGGCCACGGCCGCCTTGCAAGCCTTGACGCAGGAATTTCCAGAGCTGCCAGAGCCTTACAACAATTTGGCCGTCTTGCTGGCTGCGCAAGGCCTGTACGAGCCAGCATTGATCGCTTTGCAGTCCGCATTGCGGGCTAGGCCGGACTACAAAACAGCGCAGCAAAATTTAGGTGACTTGTATACAGCTTTGGCACAGCAGGCCTACTTCAAGGCCAAGGCCTTGCCCCATGAAAGCGCCCTCACACCGCCCCCGGGCGCCGCCACATCCACCACCTCCACCACCACGCGAGCATTGCGTTAACCGATATGAAATTTGTCATGAACTTCACTGATTTTTTCAAACGATCACTGTTGTGGCCGGCGGTCCTTTGGGCTGCACTGGCGTTTGCATTTGTACAATCAGCGCAAGCCGAAGAAGCCACTCAACTGAAAATAGCCACATCCATGGGCGACATTGGCATCGAGGTCTACCCTGACAAAGCGCCCAAAACTGTGGCCAATTTTTTGGAATACGTCAAAGCCAAGCACTACGAAGGCAGCATTTTTCACCGGGTCATTGGCAGCTTCATGATTCAAGGTGGCGGTTATGACGTACGGTTCAAAGAAAAAACCATGCGCGCCCCCGTCGAACATGAGGGCCGTGCGGCACTGACTGCGGGCCTGAAAAATCAAGTCGGCACCCTGGCCATGGCGCGCACCTCGGAGCCCCATTCGGCCACCGCACAATTTTTCATCAACGTGGTTGACAATGCTTTTTTAGACCCAACTGCTCAGCAATTTGGCTACACCGTTTTTGGAAAAGTCATCTCGGGCATGGATGTGGTTGAGAAAATCAAAGCCACGCCCACTGGTGCCGGTGGGCCCTTTCGCTCGGACGTTCCTAAAACGCCAGTCATTATTCTTTCTATTTCCTTGGAACCTTCAAAATGAGCAATCCTTTAGTTGAACTTCACATCGCCGACATGGGCGTGATCACGATCGAGTTGGAGGCTGAAAAAGCCCCCAAAAGTGTTGAGAACTTTCTCAGCTATGTGAACAAAGGTCATTACGACAACACGATTTTTCACCGCGTGATTCCTGACTTCATGGTTCAAGGCGGGGGCTTTGAGCCTGGCATGTCGCAAAAACAAAGCGATGCCGCCATCGAAAATGAAGCCAACAACGGCCTGAAAAATAACAACTACACCTTGGCCATGGCGCGCACACAATCTCCGCACTCTGCCACTGCGCAGTTCTTCATCAATGTGGCCAACAACGAATTTTTAAATCACACAGCACCCTCCTTGCAAGGTTGGGGTTACGCGGTGTTTGGCAAAGTAGTGGGTGGCACCGAGATCGTCGACCAAATCCAAGCTGTCAAAACTGCCCGCACCGGCTTTCATGATGACGTGCCCGTGGTGGATGTGGTCATTGAAAAAGCTGTAGCGCTCTGATCAGTTCAAGCAATACATGGCTTTGAGCGCGGCTTCTTTTGCAGTGCTGAATGCCCCGGCGCATTGGCGTTCGGTAGATTTCATTTCAGATTTACATTTGCAAGCCAGCGAGCCCGCCACATTTACTTTGTGGCAGCGCTACATGACCACAACGGCGGCCGATGCCGTGTTCATCTTGGGTGATTTGTTTGAAGTCTGGGTGGGCGATGACACCGTTGCCCGCCAAGCTTTTTTGCAAGACTGCGCTGGCATATTGAAACAGTCGGCAGCGCATACGCATGTGGCTTTCATGCATGGCAACCGTGATTTTTTGGTCGGCCCTGATTTTTTGCAGTCCTGCCAAGTCAATGCGCTGCAAGACCCCACCGTGCTGTGCTTTGCCGGCCAACGCTGGCTCCTCACGCATGGCGATGAGGGCTGCCTGGCTGACATCGATTACCAAATATTTCGCAGAAAAGTTCGCACCTCACAATGGCAAACGGAGTTCTTGGCTAAGCGCGTGTCTGAACGCGAAGATACGGGTCGTCAATTGCGCAAGGAAAGTCAATTGCACAAGAAAAATGCGCAGTCTGTTGACGTCGATGTGGATGCCCCATGGGCTTGTGAGTGGTTAACGCGCACCCAATCGAGTTGTTTGGTGCACGGTCACACACACAGGCCGCAAGACCAAGTGCTGGGCCCTGGGTTGTCGCGAAAAGTCTTGAGCGACTGGGATGGCGCAGCAGCCCAACCCCGCGCTGAAGTACTGCGCTGGCACGCCAATGGCCATGCCGAAAGAATCAACTGCGCTTGATTTTTTGAATCAGCGGCGCAGCAAATTTTTCAAAGCGTTTTGCAAGCGTCGTGCCGTGGTGGCGTCATGGGCTGCTGCCAAAACAGCCGCCACATCCTGCCCCCATGTTTGCTCTGGACCAGGCTGATTTCGGCGCGTGAGCAATTGCAGCTGCAAGGCACGCCGCTCGTTCAAGTGCTCAGCTGGCGTGGGCACTTCAGCCGCCATTTCCAAGCGCAAAATGGACTCCCCTACCGCAGCCGCCGGCGCTTTGCCCAAGGCTTGCATCCACGCGCTTCGCGTGGCCGCATTAACCGCTCGACCCAAGTCTTGTGTCGTGGGAACTTGCTCGGCTTGACGCTGCTCCCAGGCTTGCATCAAGTGGGTCAATGACTCGCCGTGGGCTTGTGCCGCCAATTTGCGCAGGGCCATTTCGGCATGCTCCAACGCGTCGCGTTGAGCCCGAAATGCGGTCTCGCCCAACCGAGGGCCGCGGTCAAAGCGTTCTGCGCCTCTGTCACCACCTCGGTCACCGCGGTCTGCGCCGCGCCCACCAAAGCCTGCACCGTCTGAACGGGCATCACGTGAATCGCGACGATCGCCCATTTTGCCGCCCCGCCCCATGGGTGCAGGCGCTGTTTTCTTTTGCCCTGGGCGATCGTCACCGCGCATGGCCACCAAGGGGCGCACGGGTTTAGGTGGCGCCACCACTGGAGCCGGCTCTTTCGTAAGTTCTTGCGCAGGCGCTTGTTCGCTGCTGGATGCGTTAATTTCGGCATCAGAAGAGGTGCTGCTTGGTTCAGCGGCTTGAGCATCTCCAGCAGCAGCACTGACTGGCACGTTGGCTGGCGCATTGGCTGGCACGATGGGCGCTGGTGCATTGGCGACTTGCTGCGCATTGGAGGCCTGTGCTTGTCCACGCAAGGCCGCTTCAAGCGCGTGCATGGCACTGCGAATTTTTTGAGCGTCTCCCGTCGCATTGGCGGCCTTCAAAGCATTGGAAGCTTCGAGTACCGCGCGGTCATGCTCATTCAATGCAGTACTGGATTTTTCGCGCTCAACGGTTTTGCGGTTGAAGGCTTCGTCGATGGGTTTGCGAAAAGCTTCCCACAATTTTTGTTCGAGCCGGCGATCCAGCGGCACACTTTGCGCTTCAGTTTGCCAATTGTGTTGCAAGGCTTTGACTGCATCCACACGCAAAACTGGCGATGCGCCCAACTCTTCAGCCTGGTCGATCAGCGCTTGCCGGCGCTCCAAGCTGCTTTTTTGCGCAGTCTCCAAGGGCTGCGCAGCATCGTGCAAAACCTGCTTCCACTGAGGCTGCAATTCGGCAAAGGCTTTCTCACTCAAATGCCCAGCCATGCGCCAGCGGTCGGCAAACTGATGCAAAGCGCGCAAGTGTGCGCGCCAGTCTGAATTGTTGGCATTGGCCTGGCCCCAGGCCTTGACTTCTTCAAGCAAAGCCAAGCGGTGAGCGCGGTGCTCACTGGCTTCAGATTTGATTTTGTCCAACCAAGCTTGAACCACTTTGTATGCTTCGTTGCAGGCTGCGTCAAAACGTTTCCACAAAGCGTGATTAGGCAAACCGCCTTGGTCCGCTTGCTTCCACTGCTCGCGCAATTGACGCAAGGCGTCTTGCATCTTGCGCCCTCCCATGGCGGGAATTTTTTCGGCAGCAACGGCGATGGGAGTGGATTTTTCAGTTTCAGCTGCTGGCGTCACATCAGGCGCTTGGAGCACCAACTCTTGCACCGGCTCTGCTTGCTCAGCCTCTTCTTGCACGGGCTCTGCCTGAACGAATTCTTGAACAGGTGCTTCTTGTCCGGGCTCTTGTGCATGCTCTGAAAGCGCTGCAATATCCTGAGCCTCTGGCTGCGTGCTTGCTTCCTTTGCAACTGCATCGACCGACTCTTCAGCCTGATGTTCAGGCTGCGGTGTGGACGAATCAAGCTTGGGTAATTTCAATTTGGCAGGTTTGTTGGCTGACTTAACGGAAACTGTTTTGAACAAGGCCTCGGCTTGTTCCACCAGCGTCATGCGCATTTGATCGGCGCGCCAGCGTTGCCAACCTTCCAACTCACCGGCAGCAGTCAGTGCTTCGTGCACGCGTTGGTCCAAGGCCGTGTCGAGATTGCGGCCATGCTCTTTGAGCACTTGGCGCAAAGAGGCTGCTGCGCTGGCACTGGCTTTGCCATGGCCTTCTGTGACTTCCAGCTCGACTGAAGTTAAAACAGCCAAAACGGCTTGCGTGGCCAACTCGCGTTGTGCCAAGCGCTGGGCCGGGTCCATTTTGAGTTTGATCGGCTTAGCTGCCTTGCGCTGCTCGGCAGCGTTGGCGTTGTCGGCATTCGGCGCGCCTTCCTCGTGCACCGCTGGGCTGTCTTGCGCTTGAGAAACGGCTTGTGCGCTTGGCTGGTGGGCGCCAAGGTGGTGTGCACCACCACGGGCTTGGCGCAAGTCTTCGGCCCACACGGGCACCAGAGGCAGTGGCTCTTTCGCATCGGTCAAGGCCGTTGTGGCTTGAAACAATGCACCTTCAAAGGCTTCCCACACGCCGTTGAGTTGGCTGCGCGAGGCATCCAGCTGTGAGGGGTATTTCATGTCAACACTGAGCCAAGCCGCATCGTGCGTCAAGGCTTGGGCTTGCTGGTTCCACTGCGCCACATCGGCCTGAAGACCGACGTTGGCTGCTTGCGCTTCTTTCAAATGCTTGGTCGACAAGACTTCGATTCGCTGCGCCAACAAGACTGCGGCCTCGCGCTGAACCATGGCGTGGTGTTGCAAATCTTCCACGGCTTTGACTTTGTCGGTCAGCTGCGTTTTCAAGCTGGCCAAGGGCTCTCGTGACAAAGGCGCACCGGCTTTGGCGGCATCACGCTGCCAGGCCATGGCGTCCGCAATGTTCAAGCGCGAGCCAGCCAACAAAGCAGCAGCTCGGTCGGCCCATGCGCTGGCCAACACATCTTGGCCATGCGAGCGTTTGAGTTCATCGAGTTTTTCACGCAGCACTTTGGCAGCGCCCTTGTCACGCGTAGACAACTCGCGATAGACCGCTTGCATCTGCTCGGCACTGGGGCCGGTCAACAGCCACTCACGCAGGCGCGCGCTTCGCTCGCCCGATGTTTGGGCCATGAAGGCGCCCCCGGTCAATGCATCTAGGGCTTGAAGGTCAGGGGTCTTGGAGGAGGCTTGGGTCACAGTGACAACGCAGAAAAGATAAGGAGGCCTATTTTCACCGAGGTTAGGGGGTGCTTGGCAGGCTGGGAGGGTCTATTTTCCGTTTTTTTTATAATATGAGGCTGTTCTACATCGTCCTACCCTGTGAATTCACCTCTCCCCCCCCCAACTTCGGGCACGCTGTGGCTGCGCGCCTGGTTGGGCTTGCGCACGTTTGCAAGCGACGTGGGCAATGGTTTTGTGAATATTTCGCATCAAAGTTTTGCCTTGCTCGGTTTGCTGGCCGTATTTTTGTGTTTGCTCATGTTGGCTCGCCCCGAGGTCCGTTTGGTGACTGTGCAGTCGGTTCAAACTTGGCTTTCCGAACGCTTGAGCCTGAACGGCGATCAGGACCCTTCGCAGCAAACTTTGCTTCGCACTTTTGCCAGCGACCCACAAAACTTGTCGGCCGGGCAAGCAGCTTTGGTGCAATCGCTGGGACGCAAATACCGCATTGCGGCAGAACCAATGAGCGCATTGGTGCTCGAGGTTTATGACTTGTCGGCCAGAGCGCAAATTGATCCTCTTTTGATTTTGGCCGTGGTGGCCGTGGAATCGAACTTCAACCCCTTTGCGCACAGCCCCATGGGCGCCCAAGGTTTGATGCAAGTCATGCCCGACCTGCACGCCGAACAGTTCACGCCTTATGGCGGCAACTTGGCCATTTTTGACCCGGTGACCAACTTGCGCATTGGCGTGAAGTTGCTCAAAGAATCGCTAGCGCAAAGAGCCAACGTCACAGATGGCTTGCTGCTGTACAAAGCCAGTGACGAATCTGCAGGTCTTGAAACAGGCTTTATCAGCCGGGTGTTGACCGAGCAAGCTCGTCTGCGTCAAACCCTCACAGACAAGCCCTGAGCATTGAAAAATGCAGGCTTTGCTACACTAGTCGCACACCTGAAATTCCACTTTTGATTGCTTTGCATGTACCACCGAAATATTTTGATTGAACAAACAGACCCGGAAATTTTTGCTGCCATTGAGGCTGAAAACAAACGCCAAGAACAACACATTGAATTGATCGCCAGCGAAAACTACGCCTCACCTGCGGTGCTGGCAGCGCAAGGCTCTCAGCTCACCAACAAATACGCTGAGGGCTATCCGGGTCGCCGCTATTACGGTGGCTGCGAATACGTGGACATCGCCGAGCAATTGGCCATTGACCGTGTCAAGCAAATCTTTGGCGCGCAGGCGGCCAACGTTCAAGCGCATTGCGGCGCATCGGCCAATGAGGCAGTATTTTTGGCTTTTTTAAAGCCAGGCGAAACTCTCATGGGCATGAGCTTGGCTGAAGGTGGGCACCTGACCCACGGCATGCCATTGAACATGAGCGGCAAGTGGTTCAATGTGGTCAGCTATGGCCTGAACGCCAAAGAAGAAATTGACTACGACGCCATGGAAAAAAAGGCGCACGAAAGCAAGCCCAAATTGATCATCGCGGGTGCCTCAGCCTACAGTTTGCACATTGACTTTGCGCGCTTTGCCAAAGTAGCCAAAGATGTGGGCGCATTGTTCATGGTGGACATGGCGCACTACGCCGGCTTGATTGCAGCAGGCTTGTACCCCAACCCTGTGCCACACGCGGATGTGGTCACCTCCACCACGCACAAGAGTTTGCGCGGCCCACGCGGGGGCATCATCTTGATGAAAAGCGAGCACGAAAAAGTCATCAACAGCGCTATTTTCCCTGGCCTGCAAGGTGGTCCCTTGATGCACGTGATTGCGGCCAAAGCGGTGGCTTTCAAAGAGGCTTTGGCGCCCGAATTCAAAACCTACCAACAGCAAGTGTTGAAAAATGCGCAAATCATGGCGCAAACGCTCACGCAGCGCGGTTTACGCATCGTCAGCGGCGGCACCCAAAGCCACTTGATGTTGGTTGACCTGCGCGCCAAAGGTATCACAGGCAAAGAGGCTGAAACGGTGCTGGGCCAAGCGCACATGACCATCAACAAAAATGCAATCCCCAACGACCCCGAAAAGCCCATGGTCACCAGCGGCATACGGGTGGGCACGCCGGCCATGACCACGCGTGGTTTCAAAGACGAAGAAGCCCGCTTGACGGCCAATTTGATTGCCGATGTGCTGGACCACCCGCACGACGCGGCGAATATCGACGCCGTGCGCGCCAAGGTTCACGCTTTGACAACTGCATTTCCGGTTTACAGCTGAGCCTGTGTTGTACTTTTCAAGCGCGTCATGAAGTGCCCCTTTTGCAGTCACACCGAAACCCAAGTGGTGGAGACACGAGTGGCAGAAGACGGCGACTTGATCCGCCGGCGCAGGCAATGCGCCAGTTGTGAAAAGCGCTTTACCACTTACGAACGGCCGGAGGTGAATTTTCCAGCCATCGTCAAAAAAGATGGTCGCCGCATTGAGTTCGAGCGCGATAAATTGCGCTCCAGCATGAACTTGGCCTTGCGCAAGCGGCCGGTGAGCACCGAGCAAGTGGACTTGGCCATCGAACGCATTGAAGAGAAGCTTCTCAACTTGGGCGCACGCGAAGTGGCTTCTCACCGACTGGGTGAATGGGTGATGCGCGAGCTGAAAAAACTCGACAAAGTCGCCTATGTGCGCTTTGCCAGTGTCTACCGAAGTTTTGAAGACATTGATGACTTCAAATTACTGGTTGACGAAGTGAGTAAATAATTATTTGCAGTTGCTCATCACGGTTTTTTCTAGGCGCGGTTTTCCCGCTGCGTTGAGGACCAATCGCCATCCTGTCACAGTGCTTGCACTGAAGGGGCACAAGCTCACGGTGCCGGCTTGAAAAGCACCGGTCAAACTCAAACTTCGGCCGCTGCTGCCGTATGAAATGTATTTGGAAACAGTGCTGTTTCCGGTAGCAGAAAAATGAATTGGCAAAGCCCCATGGATTTGCAAGACGCGCTCGCCGGGGTCCACCGCGCCATTGCCATTGCTGTCTTGAAACATGAGCCAACCCTGCTGCCAAGAGCCTGCTGCGGCACAAGCCAAGCCGTCGCTGGAGATGCAAACCGTCACCCTTTGTTGGCGGCGCATGGCTTCGCTGCGTGCAGTCAAGACAGACGTCCATAAATCTTCAGCCAACATTTCAAGCTCCAAAGCCTGTCGCAAAGGGCGCCATGAAGACACGGCAAGCCCACACAAGATCGCGAGCAATGCCAGTGCAATCAAAGTCTCGAGCATGCTTTGACCCAGCGCCCAGCGCCTGCCATCTGGAAGTTTGACGGGCCGGGGGGGCTGCAGCAGTTTGGACATTGAATCGGTCGTTTTATGACGGCCTTTGAGCTTAGGCTGCACCATCGCTTTGCATTCATGATTCATCTTTCAGCCGCTTGCAAGCAAGCCAAAGTCAGCTCAAATCAAGTCTTGGGACTTGCCCCGTCTGCCAGTCTGTTTGCACAATGAGCCTCAACAAGGAGCGCTCATGATGAATTTGCATTTGCAACATGGTTTTACTTTCACCGAAACTCTGTTCAGCTTGGCGTTGATCGGGTTGCTCAGTGGCATTGCGCTGCCGGCTTACCAAGTTCAATGGCAACAATCACGCCGGCAAGACGCTCAAAACAGTTTGCTTCAACTTCAATTTGCGCAGGCGCGCTGGCGCGGTCAAAACGCGCAGTACACCAACCAGGCCAGCGATCTGGGCTGGGCTGGCGACTTGTCATTGCTGGGGCATTACCAACTGCGTTTGAGCGAAGCGACTGAGGAGGGCTTCGTGGCCACTGCCACTGCGGTAGGCAACCAAAGTCGTGACACCCGCTGCGCTGCCATGGCCTTGCGCCTGACGGGTGGCAACACACTGGTGCGCACCAGCGGTGCTTCTTTGCAAGATGACCCTGGCCAATGCTGGAAGTGGTGAAGTTGGCTGGCCTATTTTTAAATTGAATTTCGCACAATGTGGCACTGCCAACACTCTTCCCAAAAAGGCGAAACCTTGGTCGGCGTATTGATCAGCATTGCGCTGGGCATTGGCTTGCTCAGTGGCGCCAGTGTTTGGTGGGCCGCCCATTGGCGCGCACAGCGCGGCACTTTACAAAGCAATCACAGCCAACAAGATCTTCGGTTTGCCATGGAAAGCATGGTGCACGACATCCGCCGTGCGCAGTTTTTCCCCGTGACTTCTTTGACTTCCTTGTCTTTGACTTGCATGGGCGCATTTTGTGGAAATTTGGAAGACTTCGATTTGAGTACGAATCAAATTTTATTCAGCCTAGACCGCAATGAAAACAGCTTGAAGGACAACAACGAGTGCACCGGCTTTCGTCTGTCTGGCAACGCATTGCAAATCAAAACAGCCTGCACACCTGCTGTTTGGACTGCCATGACCGATGTGCGCAGCGTGCAAATTTCAGGGCTTGAATTTTCACTTTCATGTGTTGAGATAAACAAGCAAATTCAAGCCACAGTTTCTGTCAGCGTTCGCAGTCAAGTGCCTGGCCAGACGAGCACCAGCGTTGTGCAACGACAAGTTCGAATCCGCAACGCATTGCAAACCAATTCACTTTCACTGCTCAGCCTGTCCCCCTCTTGCAAAGCACCTAGCGCATGAGGAGGGCACAAAATGGCGGCGCCACTTTGTGGGCCATTGCTCTGATTGTTGTTTTGGCCACTGGGGTTGGCTTGTTCACCGCGCGGTCGGTTTGGGCTGAACGCGTGCGCAACAACCATCAACTGTATTCGGCTCAGGCCTTGGCGGCCAGTGAGGCGGGGCTGGAAAGCACCCTCGCTTGGCTCGAAGCGCAACATGTCCAGCAGTTGGATTACTGGCAAGATGCCAACCCGCAAGACTGCCCTGACGCAACTCCTGCGCCACGCTGGCAATGTTTGAAGCTCCCCGCACAGACGCTACCAGCTTTTCCCGGGGCTGATTTCACGATCATCTTGACGCGCGATTTGGTCAGCGCTTCACACCGCGTGAAAATCATGTCGCAGGCCACTTTGAACCAAGACCATGCCGGCCAACACGCCAGCGCAATGGTTCAGCAAAGCCTCTACATACCTGCATTGGCAGCGCTGCCCTTGATGCTTTGGCGCGATGAAGCCCAAGCACCCTTGCTACTGAACGGTTGCCTGAGCGAGGCCGCCTTTTCCAATCATCGATTTCAAACGGGTCCTCAAAATTTGGCAGCATTCAGCCTGAAGGTGCCAGTGTTGCCACCCGACCCCCTGCGCACCCAGACTGATTTGCAAGTATGTTTGGCTTTGGGTTCAAGCACTCTGCAAAGCCAAGGCTTGGGCTCTAGCGTGACGCCTGCTCAAGCGAGCCAAGCCAACACCTGCTCGCCCCGGGCTTGGCAAAGTGTCTTGGGCAACATGCAAGCTGGGCAGGTTAAAGCCTTGTCTCAAGCGCAAGAAAAAAATGGTTTGCGTCATGACACCTCGCCAGCCCGCAATATTTATTGGGTCGACAGCCCTGCGCCTTGGAGCCAAAGCATCGGCCAAGCTCAAGCACCGGTTTTATTGGTTTTTTCAAAAGATGCTTGCGCTGCAATTTGCCCCAAGATCACAAGCGAGACCACCATTTTCGGCAGCGTTTATTTGGACAGCCAATGCCAAGATGCTCGCATGAACGGTTGGGAATCGGGCAACATCACAGGCCAATTGGTGGTGGAGTCTGGCATTCCATTGTGGAGTGGTACCAGCCTGCTGAGCGCCTCCGCCTTGAGCCGGCAAGCTTTCACTTTGGCGTGGCCTGAAGGCATTCAAGCTGATCGTGTTCAACGCATTTCAGGAAGTTGGAAAGATGGCGGCTTCTAAGCCCAAAACTGCGGCCCATTGGCACCAAGCAGGGTTCAGCATGATCGAGGCTTTGATCGCCTCAGCCTTGTTGGCCGTGGGCTTGGCCGGCGCAGCACGATTGGCCTCGAGCACCTTGTTGGCTGGACACGAAAGCCGCCACCAACATCTGGCCCTGGGCATGGCGCAAGATATTTTGGAGTGCTGGGGTGTGCCCTCTGCCCATTGCCAAAGCTGGTTTCCAACGTTGTTGACGGCAGCCGATGGCAGCTCATCGCTGGATGCACAAGGCATGCGCTTTGCACGCAGTTGGCGCATCAGCACACTGTGGCCCTCGCCCTATAGCTTTGAGGCGCTGCCAGGGCTGCAAGAGCTCAGCGTCCGCGTTCAGTGGCGCCCCTTGAATGCAAGCACGCTGAGCTTGGACGCATTGCCTCACGAACGCTCGGAGGTGACTTTGATCACTCGCCGCGCTTCCACGCCGACTTGGGTTGGCGTATCCTTGCCCTCAATCCCATTTTGACCATTCATGACCGCTTTCTAGACGTGACGACCAATTTCAATTCATTGACCCCCATGCAACAAGCCTTGGCCTTGGCAGCCCAAGGGATGTGCTTGACGTCCCCCAACCCCCGGGTTGGCTGCGTGATCACCAACACCCAAGGGCAAGTCATCGGGCAAGGGCATACCCAGCAAGCCGGTGGGCCGCATGCCGAGATCATGGCCCTCGAGGATGCCAAGGCGCAAGGGCATAGCGCGCAAGGCGCTACGGCCTATGTCACGCTGGAGCCTTGTGCGCACCATGGCCGCACAGGGCCCTGCTGCGAAGCTTTGGTGCAAGCCGGCATAGCCCGTGTGGTGGCCGCCATCCAAGACCCCAATCCTCAAGTAGCGGGCCAAGGTTTTGCGCGCTTGCGCGCCGCTGGCATCGAAGTGCAAGTGGGTCAAAGCTCGCAAGCAGCCCGTGAGCTTAATCTGGGGTTTTTCAGCCGATTTCAAAGGAAAAAACCATGGGTGCGCATGAAAATTGCCGCCTCTTTGGACGGCCAAACAGCCCTGCAAAATGGCCAAAGTCAATGGATCACGGGGCAAGAGGCCAGGACTGATGGCCACGCATGGCGCGCTAGGGCCTGCGCTATTTTGACGGGCATCGGCACTGTTTTAGAAGACGACCCTATGCTCGATGTCCGCCTGACCCCCACTGTGCGCCAACCGCATTTGGTGGTGATAGACAGTCGGCTTGAAACGCCTTTGAACGCCCGCTTGTTTCATGCCGGCACACCATCAGGCGCACAGCAACGCCAAATTTGGATTTATGCAGCTCTCGATCAGCCTGAAAAACGTGCGGCCTTGCAAGCCTTAGGCGCACAAGTTATTTTGGCGCCCAACCCTCACGGCAAAGTGGATTTGGCCGCCATGATGGCCGACCTGGCCACTCGCCAAATCAACGAGTTGCATGTGGAAGCCGGCCACAAACTCAACGGATCCCTGATTCGAGAGGGCTGGGTAGATGAATTTTTGGTTTATTTGGCACCCAAAATGTTGGGGGCTGGTCAAGGCATGGCGCAATGGGGCCCATTGACCGAATTGTCGCAAGCCTTGGCTTTGAATTTTGTAGCAAGCGACATGATCGGCCCAGATTTGCGCATTTTGGCGCGTGTCAGCCAACAAGACGCCTTTTAATTTGGGTTTTAAGGCACTCTGGCCCCGAACAGGGCCAATCCCTGCGAAAATAGCGCCCTATGTTTACCGGAATCATCACCGGCGTGGGGCGCATCGCCGCCCTCCACGACCTGGGCAGCTCTTTAAGCCATGGCAAGCGACTCACCCTGGAGGTGCCCGCAGGCTACTTGGACGATGCCTGCTTGGGCGACAGCATTGCCATCAACGGGGCTTGCATGACCGTCACGGCCTTGAATCTGGCGCAGCAGCAATTTTGCATCGACATTTCAGCCGAGTCTTTGGCCAAAACCTGTGGGCTTGACCAAGTCGGCCCTGTCAACTTAGAAAAAGCGCTGCGCGCCCACGACCGCTTGGGCGGCCACATGGTCTCGGGCCATGTTGACGGCATCGGCCACGTGACGCACTTTGCGCAGGTGGGCGAGAGTTGGGAACTTCGCGTTTTGGCCCCCACCGGTTTGGCTAAATATTTGGCATACAAAGGCTCGATCACCGTCAACGGCGTGAGCCTGACCGTCAACCGCGTGAGCGACCTGCACGCAGGCTGCGAAATCAGCATCAACCTGATTCCACACACCGTAGAAAACACCGCATTGGCCCGTTTGGCCAAAGGGGTCAGCGTCAATTTAGAAATTGATCTGATTGCCCGTTATGTTGAGCGCATGCTCAGTATTGAAAAGAAAGATCCCCTATGAGCAGTGCTGTGACGCCCACCCCCCAGCCCGTAGCAATTTCATCGGTGCAAGACATCCTGGCCGACATGAAAGCCGGCCGCATGGTGATCATGGTCGACGATGAAGACCGCGAGAATGAAGGTGATCTGCTCATGGCCGCCGACCATGTCAGCGCTGAGGCGATCAACTTCATGGCCCGCTTTGGCCGTGGCTTGGTCTGCTTGACCTTGACCCGTGAGCGCTGTGAATACATGAATTTGCCGCCCATGGCCGCCAGCAATGGCACCGTCTACAGCACGGCCTTCACGGTCTCCATTGAAGCGGCGCAAGGCGTGACCACCGGCATTTCTGCAGCCGACCGCGCACTGACCATTCAGGCCGCAGTCTCGGCCCAATCGAGCGCCAAAGACTTGGTCCAGCCTGGCCATGTATTCCCCCTGCAAGCCGTCGATGGCGGCGTGCTGATGCGCGCTGGCCACACCGAGGCAGGCTGCGACTTGAGCGCCATGGCCGGGTGCAGCGCCGCGGCTGTGATTTGCGAAATCATGAAAGACGACGGCAGCATGGCGCGCCTGACGGATCTGAAGATTTTTGCAGCCGAGCACGGCTTGAAAATTGGCACCATTGCAGATTTGATCGCCTACCGCAGTCGCACCGAAACTTTGGTTGACAAAATTGGCAGCCGCATTTTACAAACAGCGCATGGTGAATTCACAGCGCACGCATTTCGCGACAAACCCAGTCAATCGGTGCACCTGGCCTTGGTCAAAGGCAGCTGGAGCCCCGAGACCGAAGTGCCCGTTCGCGTGCATGAACCGCTGTCCGTCATGGATTTTTTGGAAGTCGGCCGCGTGATGCACTCATGGAGCTTGGACGCCAGTTTGGCCTACCTCCACCGCCAAGGCATGGGCGTTGCCGTGCTTCTCAATTGCGGTGAGAGTGCCGGCCAATTGCTCAAACAATTTGAAGGCAGCGCACGCGCATCTCAAGCACCTGAGCGCGGCACGATGGACCTGCGCACCTACGGCATTGGCGCACAAATTGTGCGCCAATGTGGCGTGCACAAAATGAAACTCATGGGGCAACCCCGACGCATGCCCAGCATGACCGGCTACGGCCTTGAGATCACCGGCTACATACCCAAGGAGTAAGCACATGCAAAACGCAGACAAAGGCATTCAACATGCCTTAGATGGACAGGACTTGCACATTGGCATTGTGCAAGCGCGTTTCAATGAGAGCATTACCCATGAATTGGCCATGGCCTGCGTGAGTGAGTTGAAAGATTTAGGCGTGCAAAACATCGACCATGTGTTGGTGCCTGGCGCCCTTGAAATTCCAGTGGCATTGCAAGCCATGGCCGAGCGCGGGACCTATGACGCCTTGATCGCCGTGGGCTGCATTGTGCGGGGGGAAACCTATCACTTCGAGCTGGTGGCCAATGAATCTTGCGCCGGTGTCAGCCGTGTGTCACTGGACTACAACGTGCCCATTGCCAACGCCATTTTGACCACCGAAGACTTGGGCCAAGCCATCGCACGCCAAACCGAGAAAGGGCGCGACGCTGCGCGTGTCGCGGTTGAAATGGCCATGCTCATGGAAGATTTGAACAGCGATCTCGATGACCTTGGCGACGAGGCTGTGGCATGAACGCCCCCGAAACATCGGCCTTGGCGACTGGCAAAGTAGCACCCGCCAAAACTGTCAAGCCCGCCAAAGCACCTGGCAAAACCCCTGGCAAATCATCGCGCAGTCGGGCCAGGGAGTTTGCACTGCAAGCGCTCTACCAAAGATTGGTTGGAAAAAATGAAGCCGCAGACATTGATGTGTTCACACGCGATTTGGCTGGCTTTCACAAAGCCGATGCCGCGCATTACGACGCGCTGCTGTATGGCTGCACCGAGCAATCCGCAGACTTGGACAAACTGATTTTGCCTTTGTTAGACCGCAGCATGGCCGAGATCTCTCCGATCGAGCACGCCGTGATGTGGATGGGTGTTTATGAAATGAAGCACTGCTTGGATGTGCCTTGGCGCGTGAGCCTGAACGAGTGCATTGAGTTGGCCAAAGAATTTGGCGGCACCGATGGGCATAAATATGTCAACGCCGTCCTTGAAGGATTGGCGCCCAAGTTGCGCGCGGCAGAAGTTCAGGCCGACCGCGAAGCCGGCCGAGCCCGACGCTGAGCCATGAAGCAGATTTTCACATTCCCGATTCGCATTTACTGGGAAGACACCGACGCCGGTGGCATTGTTTTTTACGCCAACTATTTGAAATTTTTTGAGCGGGCGCGCACCGAATGGCTGCGTGCTTTGGGTATTGGCCAGCAAGATTTGAAAACCCAAAGTGGCGGCATGTTTGTGGTCAGCGAAACGCAAGTGAAACATTTTGCGCCAGCACGCTTAGACGATTTGATCGATGTGACGGCGCAATCTTTGGAGATCGGGCGCGCGACTTTGCTGCTGCAACAGCAGGCCTGGCTTTCAAGTCCAGGCGGCGTGCGGACTTTATTGGCACAAGCCAGCATCCGAATTGGCTGGGTTGACAGCCACACCCTCAAACCCGGCCGCATTCCGGCCACGATTTTGAAAGCCCTGCAATGAACCAAGAAATGTCCATCGTCCAATTGGTACTGCACGCCAGTTTTGTGGTTCAGTTCGTGATCGTGGTGCTGCTGAGCATTTCGATTGCAAGTTGGGCCGCCATTGTGCGCAAACTCATGGCCATCAACCGCATTCAATCTTTGAATGAAGCCTTCGAACGTGAGTTTTGGTCTGGCACCAGTTTGAATGAACTTTTCTCATCAGCCAGCCAAAATGCCAAACTGGCAGGCCCGATGGAACGAATTTTCGCCAGTGGCATGCGCGAATATCAAAAATTACGCGAGCGCCGCATCAGCGACACTGGCACGCTGCTTGACGGGGCAAGACGCGCCATGCGGGCGAGTTTTCAGCGCGAGATGGACGTAGCCGAAGCGCAACTGTCCTTCTTGGCCTCGGTCGGCTCGGTCTCGCCTTATGTCGGCTTGTTTGGCACCGTGTGGGGCATCATGCACGCCTTCACGGGCTTGGCCAGCTTGCAGCAAGTGACCCTGGCCACCGTGGCGCCCGGCATTGCAGAGGCCTTGGTGGCCACCGCCATTGGCCTGTTTGCCGCCATACCAGCGGTTGTGGCTTATAACCGTTTTGCCCGCGACATTGACCGCGTGGCCATCAAACTGGAAACTTTCATTGAAGAGTTTTCAAATATTTTGCAAAGAAGTTTGGGCGGCACTTCGGGCGCAGTACATGCCGAAAGCACGCATTCAACTTCAGGCTCAGCCTCGGGTCACTGATAAACCGCAAGGAGATTGCACATGCCTGCTGTATCCACGCGCGGCCGCGGCCGCCGCACCATCAGTGAAATCAACATGGTGCCCTTCATCGATGTGATGCTGGTGTTGCTGATTATTTTCATGGTCACCGCCCCCATGATCACCCCCAGCATGGTCGATTTACCCAGTGTGGGCAAAGCGGCCAAACAACCCGACCAAGTGATTCAAATCGTGGTTCAAAAGGATGAGAGTTTGCAGATGGTGTTAGAGAGCAAAACAGAAAAAATCAATTTAGACACTTTGAGCGCCACCGTGCAGCAAGCACAAAGTGGGCAAACCAATTCAGCTGTGGTCATCAGCGCAGACCGCAACGTGAAGTACGAAACGGTGGTCAAAGTCATGGACACTTTGCAACGCGCAGGCATTGCACGGGTTGGCTTATCGGTTCAGTTGGCCCCTTGAGTTCATGAAGCAAAACGAGCGCCACGAATTTGCCCCGCCCCCCACAGGGGGCTTGGGGCGTTCGTTCATGGTGGCTGTGTTTGCTCACCTGCTCTTGCTCGCTGCGCTGACTTGGGGAATTCAATGGAAAAAAGAATCTAAAACCATGACGGCCTCGGCTGAACTGTGGTCTGCCGTGCCGCAAGAGGCTGCACCTGCCGCCAACTCGCCAGAACCTCCCGCCCCTACCCCGCCTGAACCAGCCCCACCCGAGCCGGTCAAACCCACACCGCCACCGCCGCCACTTCCCATCAAGCCCGAGCCCGAGCCCAAAGTTGAACCCAAGCCAGTGCCCCCACCCAGCCGCGTGGCGGCAGACATTGCACTGAAAAAAGAAAAAGAAAAAAAAGAGCAGGAAAAGAAAGCAGCTGAACTAGAAAAGAAAAAGAAAGCCGAGCGCGAGGCCAAGGCTTTGGAAGACAAAGAGCGCGAAAAGAAAAAGTTGGCTGACGCAGAAAAGCGCAAACAAGCTGAGTTACTCGCCAAAGAAAAGGCTAAAGCCAAGGCCAAAGAAGAGGCCAAAGAAGAAGCCAAGGAGGCGCAGCGTGCAGAGACACGGCGCGTTGAAAACCTCAAGCGGATGCAAGGCATGGCGGGCGCCTCTGGCGATGAAAACGCCAAGGGCACAGCGCTCAAATCTTCTGGGCCATCAGCGAGTTATGCAGGGCGCGTGATTGCCCGCATCAAACCCAATATTACTTTCAGCGGTGACCGCTCGGCCAATCCCGTTGCCATGGTCGATGTGAGAACCTCACCCGACGGCACGATTGTGGGCAGCAAACTGTTCAAGTCCAGCGGCAATAAAGCGTGGGACGACGCGGTTTTGCGGGCGATTGAGAAAACCGAAATGCTGCCGCGCGACACCGATGGCCAAGTTCCCAGCGAGCTGCGCATCACCTTCAGTGCGAAAGACTGAGCTTACTCGTACACCACTTCGGCTTTGCCCTGCTCGGCCTGCGCAACCCAACTGGCCAAGGCGGCATCACTTGGAAAAAACCGCGCCTGCTCACCCAAGGACAATTCGGCGCAGGCGCCCAAGTGATCGTCTTGTCGCTCAAATTTAAAGCGCACCAGCAAGCCGCGCTGAGACTCGCCTTGCTCGGTAACGAGACGCTGCGGGGGAAAATCTTTAACCAACCGCGCCACTTCAGGCGCACGGCCATTGACCGCAACGCGCAAATATTTACCAAAGCGGCAACGCGCCGTTGGCAAGTCCCAGACCTGCTGAATGGCCAAGCGAAAGCCGCCAGCGAATCGGTCAACTTGCATCTTGGCCATGACGATGACGAGCTCATCTTCTTTGAACACATGGCGGTTCGCATTGAGCATGGCCTCGTCAGCGGTAGCCTCCATGACCGCGCTTTTGTCGTCGAGTTTGAAAAGCGCCAACTTACCGCGCTGACCATTGATAACTCGAAAATCACTGACGATGCCGGCCAGCAGTTGAGGCTCGCGGCTGTCGATCAGCTCGTCAATTTTGCGACGAGCGAACATGCGAACTTCGCGTTCAACGGCATCAAACAAATGCCCCGACAAATAAAAACCAAGCGCGGTTTTTTCATGGGTCAGTTGCTCTTTGATGCCCCAGGGCAAGGCCTGCACCAAGTCGGGCTCCTGCGTGCTCGAGCCGTGGGCGTCCTCCCCCATCATGTCAAACAGGCCACCCTGATTGGCATTGGCAGTGGTGGCCGTGGAGAACTCAAAGGCTCGGTCGATCGAGGCAGTCAAAGCAGCGCGGTTGCGCTGTAGGGAATCAAACGCGCCAGCTTTGACCAAGGCTTCCACCGTGCGCTTGTTCAAGCGACTGCGGTCAACGCGCACACAAAAATCGAAGAGGCTGGTGAAAGGCCCACCGTCTTGTCGGGCTTTGACAATGGCCTCAATGGCTTGTTGGCCGGTGCCCCGGATGGCGCCCAAGCCGTAACGAATGACCTTGTCTGAAACAGGCTCAAACAGGTGAACACCTCGGTTCACATCGGGCGGGTCAAAAGTCAAACCAAATTTCAGCGCATCTTCAAACAACACTTTGAGTTTGTCGGTGTCGTCCATTTCGATGCTCATGTTGGCACAGAAAAATTCAACTGTGAAATGGACCTTGAGCCAACCCGTGTGGTAGGCCAATAAAGAGTAGGCCGCCGCGTGTGATTTATTAAAGCCGTAGCCTGCAAACATCTCCATGAGGTCAAAGACCTCGTCCGATTTTTGTTCACTCAGGCCATTGCGCTGGGCCCCTTGCTTGAAAATCTCACGGTGCTCGGCCATCTCTTCGGGTTTTTTCTTGCCCATGGCGCGGCGCAGCAAATCGGCGGCTCCCAAGCTGTAGCCACCCAAGACTTGCGCTGTCTGCATGACCTGCTCTTGGTAGACCATGATGCCGTAGGTCTCGGACAAAACCGGCTCCACCAAGGGGTGGGGGTATTCCACTTTTTCTCGGCCATGCTTGCGCGCCACAAAACTGGGAATCAGGTCCATGGGGCCTGGGCGATACAAGGCGTTCAGCGCGATCAAATCTTCCAGACGCGTGGGCTTGGCGTCGCGCAGCATGCCCTGCATGCCGCGACTCTCAAACTGAAACACTGACTCGGTGCGGCCATCGGCAAACAATTTGTAAGTGGCTGGGTCGGTCAAAGAAATATTTTCAAAGGCGAAATTTTCTTGGCCTTTGTGCCTGCGCGTGATCATGGCGCGTGCCAACTCCAAGATGGTCAAGGTGGCCAGGCCTAAAAAGTCAAACTTCACCAAGCCAATGGACTCCACGTCGTCTTTGTCGAATTGGCTCACAGTCGAAGTGCTGCCAGGCTGCTGGTAAAGCGGGCAAAAATCAGTCAGTTTGCCGGGTGCAATCAACACGCCTCCTGCATGCATGCCCACGTTGCGCGTCATGCCCTCGAGCTTTTGCGCCAAGGCCAGCAAGGTTTTGACTTCATCTTCTTTGGCCAAACGCTCGGCCAAAATGGGCTCGGCTTTGATGGCGCCATCAATGGTGATGTGCTGGCCCGGCTTGTTGGGTATGAGCTTGCTGATGCCGTCACAAAAGGTGTAACTCATGTCCAGCACGCGGCCCACGTCGCGGATCGCAGCGCGCGCTGCCATGGTGCCAAACGTGGCAATTTGGCTGACCGCATCGCGGCCATATTTGTCTTTGACGTACTCGATCACCCGGTCTCGGTTGGCCTGGCAAAAGTCGATGTCAAAGTCAGGCATAGAAACCCGCTCGGGATTCAAAAACCTCTCAAACAGCAAGTTGTATTGCAGCGGGTCCAGGTCCGTGATGTTCAGGGAATAGGCCACCAAAGAGCCCGCGCCAGAGCCGCGGCCAGGGCCGACGGGGCAGCCATTTTTCTTGGCCCAGTTGATGAAGTCGCCAACGATCAAAAAATAACCAGAAAAGCCCATTTTCAAAATGGTATTGATCTCAAATTCCAGTCGCTCGGCGTAACGGGGTCTTTGCTTTTCTCGCTCGGATGAATCAGGGTAGAGATGCACCAAGCGCTCTTGCAAGCCCGCCACTGAGGACTCACGGAAATAATCTTCAATCGGCATGTGCTGGCCATTGACCAGCGGCGTGGGGTAATCGGGCAATTGCGGTTTGCCCAATACCAAACTCAAATTGCAACGCTTGGCTATTTCCAAGGTGTTGGCCAAGGCGCTTGGCACATCGGCGAAAAGCTCGCACATTTCTTGGGCTGATTTGAAGTATTGATCGCGCGTGAATTTGCGCACACGGCGCTGATTGCCCAGAATTTCGCCTTCAGAAATGCACACCCGCGCTTCGTGTGCTTCGTAATCGTCTTGGGTTAAAAATTGAATGGGGTGTGTGGCCACCACGGGCAGGCTCAAGCGCGCAGCCAATTTCACAGCGCCCTGCACTTGCGCTTGATCTTCGGCCCGCCCTGCGCGCTGCAGTTCCAGATAAAAGCGATGCGGAAAAATAGACGCCAACTGCAATGCAATTTCTGCGGCGCGGGCTTCGTCGCCTTGCACCAAGGCTTGCCCAATGGGGCCAGCTTGCGCGCCCGAGAACAAAATCAAACCCTCCGACAAGTCTTTGAGCCAAGCCAGTTTGACCACGGCGCTGGTTTTGACCACGTTTTGCGTCCACGCGCGCGCCAGCAACTCTGACAGGTTCAAATAACCCTGCTGGCTTTGCACCAAGACCAGCACACGCGACAAAGCGAGCGGGTCAACCCCCAGACCTTCCAAAAACAACTCGGCCCCCACAATGGGCTGAACGCCTTGGCTGCGGGCAGCTTTGTAGAATTTGATGGCGCCAAACATATTGGCCAAATCGGTGATGGCCAAGGCGGGTTGCTGATTTTCAGCGGCGGCTTTGACGACCTCGTCAATGCGGCACGTGGAGTCCACAATCGAGAACTCGGAGTGAAGGCGCAGATGAACAAACATGGCTTCATTGTAGGAGCCAAGCGCACCGTTTTTCAGAACTGCTGGGCTTGAAAAAAAAGATTATTTGGGCTTTTAGCAGCCACCTAGCAGCTTTTACCTGGCTTGGGGCTCAGGGCTTTCTACAATAGCGCCTGTGAACAACATCTTGAACATTTCGGCCTACAAATTTGTACCCTTGCCAGACGCCAGTGACCTGCGTGAGCGCTTGACTGCGCGTTGCAAAGATTTGGATTTGAAAGGCACTATCTTGCTGGCTGGAGAAGGCATCAATTTGTTTCTGGCTGGCCCAGCGCAAGCCGTCAGGGCCTTTGTCAGCATGCTGGCGCAAGACAATCGATTTGCCGACATCGTGCCCAAAGAAAGTTGGTCTGAGGACGTGCCTTTCAAGAAAATGCTGGTCAAGGTCAAAAACGAAATCATTCGCATGAACCACCCCACCATTCAGCCAGCACAAGGACGTGCGCCGGCCCTGGATGCACACACGGCAAAGCGTTGGCTAGACCAAGGCCATGATGACGCCGGCAGGCCTGTTGTCACGCTGGACACGCGCAATGATTTTGAAGTCGATGCAGGCACTTTCAAAGGTGCCATCGATTGGCGTCTGCAAAAGTTCAGCCAATTTCCTGACGCCGTACTGGCCCACAAAAATGAGTTGCAAGACAAGACCGTGATCAGCTTTTGCACCGGTGGCATTCGCTGCGAGAAAGCGGCCATCTTCATGCGAGAAGCTGGCCTGCCCCATGTCTATCAACTCGAAGGCGGCATCTTGAAATACTTTGAAGAAACCGGCGGCGCGCACTACGAAGGTGGCTGCTTCGTATTTGATGAGCGCAGGGCCGTCGGTCAGGACCTCGAGGTTCTCAAGCCCGAGCTCAAGACTTCAACTTAGCCGCGAGTTCTGCCACGCGCTGCCCATAGGCTTTGGCAGTGTCCAAATCACCCTGCGGAATTTCTTCAGCCGAACTGGTCGGGCCTACTTGCGCCATCACACCGGAGTTAGAACCAATGCGGTTGATGTTGCCGTCATTCATGGCGGGCTGCCCCACCCAGACCATACCTTGTTGCATGGCCAAGGTGATGAAGTATTGAAGCGTGGACAGCTTGTCGCCACTGAGGTTGGCCGAAACCGTGAAGCCCCCAGCCACTTTGTCTTTCCACGCACCGGTGTACCAACGCTTGGACGATGCATCGGCAAACTTTTTAAATTGCCACGAAGCCATGCCCATGTAAGTGGGCGAGCCAAAGAGAATGGCATCGGCTGCGTCCAGCGCGGCCCATTGCGATTCAGTGATGTTGCCATCCGCGTCAATGGCGATCAATTCGGCATTGGCACCTTGCGCCACCGACTGCGCCACGCGCTGTGTGTGGCCGTAGCCTGAGTGATAAATAACAATGGTTTGGGCCATGGGAAAACTCCTGGTAGGGTAAAAAAAAGGGTGGGGGAATGTGCTTCAAGGCGCCAAATCAAACACCAGCACTTCAGCGTCTTGGCCTTGCGTCAACGCCAAACTTCTTTCGCCTTGAATCAAAGCAGCGTCACCTGTCTGCAAAAGCACGCCGTTGACATGCAAACTGCCGCGCACCAAATGCACATACGCTTTGCGCGCTGGATTGAGACTCAGCGAAGCAGATTCGTCAGCATCAAGCAGCCCTGCGTAAAGCGCTGCATCGGCTGAAATTTTGACCGCATCCCCTTCGCCTGCGGCACTGGCCAACAACTGCAAGCGCCCTCTTTTGGAGGCGGCAGGTATGGTTTTTTGCTCGTAACTTGGCGCAATGCCTGAGACATGGGGCTCAATCCAAATTTGGAAAAAATGCGTGCTCTGCCCTTGCGCGTGATTGAACTCACTGTGCATCACGCCGCTGCCCGCGCTCATGCGCTGCACATCTCCGGGCGGGATGCCTTTGACGTTGCCCATGCTGTCTTTGTGTGCCAAGTTGCCCGACAAAACGTAGCTGATGATTTCCATATCTTTGTGGCCATGGGTGCCAAAGCCGGTGCCTGGGGCAATGCGGTCTTCGTTGATCACGCGCAAATTGCCCCAACCCATGAAGGCCGGGTCGTGGTAGCCCGCAAATGAAAAACTGTGGAAGGATTTGAGCCAACCATGGTCGGCGTAACCTCGTTCGGCCGAACGGCGAATTTGCAGCATGCTCAACTCCTTTACCAGGTTTCAAATGGGAAGTGCTGACTTTAAATTTCATTTAATTGATTTTGATGCATTCAATTTGACGTTATCATTCAAAATATTTGAATCTAAAAGATGTCAACCTCTGCCCGTGATTTATTAACCCCTGAAGCCCTGCACATGCTGCTGGCCATCGAGCAAGCGGGCAGCTTTGCCGCAGCGGCGCGCATCTTGGGCCTGGTGCCCAGCGCTTTGACTTACCGGGTGCGGCAAATTGAGGACGGTCTGGATGTGCTGCTGTTTGACCGAAGCTCGCGCCAAGCCAAGGCCACCGCGGCCGGCAAAGAGTTGCTGCGCGAGGCCAGCCGCTTGCTCGACGACGTGGAGGCCCTGGCCAACCGCGTCAAACGGGTTGCCACGGGTTGGGAAGCCTCTTTGACGGTGGCCGTGGACAGCATCATCGCGCGCGCCGTCGTGATGCAATTGTGCGAAGCATTTTTAGCGCAGGATCGGCCCACGCGCCTGCGCATTCGCCATGAAACACTCTCTGGCACCTTGGTGGCTTTGCGTTCAGGCCAGGCCGACTTGGCGATTGGGGTGTTCCTGCCCCCAGGCAGTGCCGCCGAGATTCACCACCTGCCTTTGGGGCACGTGAATTTTGTCTACGCCGTAGCGCCCCACCACCCCTTGGCCCGCATGCCTGAGCCCTTGAGTGACGCCTTGATTCAGCAGCACCGCGCCGTGGCCGTGGCCGACTCGGTGCCGCGTGGCCAAGGCCTGAGCATCGGCCTGCTGGGCGGACAAGATGTGTTCACCGTGCCCGACATGCCAAGCAAACTCGAAGCGCAACTGCGCGGTTTGGGCGGCGGGTTCTTGGTGGAAAGTTTGGCGCGCCCCTACCTGGATTCGGGCCGATTGGTGGCCAAAAAAGTCGCCCGCCCCTCGCGCATTGCGCAGGTCGATTACGCATGGCGCGACCCTGGCCCCGCGGGCCCAGGCAAGGCCCTGCAGTGGTGGTTAGATCAATTAATGCAAGAACGCACGCGTCAAGCATTGCTCCTACCCCACCATCGCGTGTAGAGTAGCCCCATGACCAAAAAATTTAAAACCCAACATTTCGCCATCATCGGTGCTGGCATGGCCGGCATCACTTGTGCACGCACCTTGGCGCAAGCAGGCCACCGCGTGACGCTCTTTGAGAAGAGCCGTTCAGCTGGGGGGCGAATGGCCACACGCACCTCGGCCTTTGGCAATTTTGACCATGGTGCGCAATATTTCACAGTGCGCGATGCACGTTTTGCCAAGGCCTTGGCCACCACGCCCGGCATCTGCAAAGCTTGGAGCGCCAATGCCGTTCAGGTGCTCGACGCCATGGGCCGCGTGGTCGAGGCTGCACGGCCCAGCCAAGACAAGCATTGGGTCAGCACGCCGGGCATGAACGCGCTGCCCAAGGCTTGGGCTGCACCATTGGTGCAAATAGACGCTGTACATTTTGAACACCGCGTACTGGCCATTGAGCGAGACGCACTGAATGCTGCGCAGTGGCAGTTGCAAAGCGAAGAGCCCGAAGGCGCGCAATCGGTCTTCGGCGGATTTGACCAAGTCTTGCTGGCTTTGCCTTCCAATCAAGCGATAGATTTGCTGCGCAACTCCAACATCCAATTGGACAACTTGCAAGCCTTGGAAAATGTTCAAGTCGCCCCCTGCTGGAGCCTCATGGTGGCCTTTCCAAACGCCGTTCAACCTGGCTTGACCACTTTGGGGCCGCAGTGGAATGCCGCACGCAGCGTGCACCACCGCGTGGCTTGGTTGGCCCGCGAGTCTTCTAAACCTGGGCGCGATCTGGTCGAGCGCTGGACCGTGCAAGCCAGCGCCGCATGGTCACAAGAGCATTTGGAAGATGCGCCCGAACGCGTACAAGCCAAACTGCTCAAAGCGTTTTCTGAAATCACCGGCATTCGCGCGACACCGGCGCACAGTGAAGTGCACCGCTGGCGCTATGCGAAAACCTTGCAAACTTTGGGCGCCACGCACATCTTGAGTCGCCAACAAGGCATTGGTTTGTGCGGCGATTGGTGCATTGGCCACCGGGTCGAAGACGCGTTTGTCTCGGGCCTGGAATTGGCGCTGGCAGCGCTTTAATTCAATCGCATTGAAGCTCTCATTGCGAGATGGGAAACCGGCTGAGCGTGCCAGGTGATCTAACCTCCTACCGCGGCCGCTTTGCGCCCTCGCCCACCGGTGCATTGCACGCAGGCTCTTTGGTCGCAGCCTTGGCCAGTTGGCTGGATGCACGCGCGCACCAAGGCCAATGGCTTGTCCGCATCGAAGACATTGACACCACGCGCTGCCAACCGGGCGTGAGCCAAACTATCTTGTCTCAGCTTCATGCATGCGGCTTCACATCGGATGCGCCTGTGCTGTTTCAATCGCACCGAGGCGCCGCATACCAAGCCGCTTTAGACCGTTTGGTGGCCCAAGGTTTGGCCTACCCCTGTGCATGCACTCGCAAAGAGATCGAAGAAAGCGCATTGCGTATGCGCCATCAGGCAGCGGTGTATCCGGGCACTTGCCGCCATGGGTTGAAAGGCAAACCTGCGCGGGCATGGCGATTGAATGTAGGCCAAGTGCGTCAGAACAGTCAGGTTCAATGGCATGACCGCAGGCTGGGCCAGCAAAGTCAAGATGTGCTGCAAGAAGTGGGCGACTTTGTATTGAAGCGCGCTGATGGGCTTTGGGCCTATCAACTCGCCGTGGTGGTGGACGACGCCGCACAAGACATCACGCATGTGGTGCGAGGCCAAGACTTGGCTGATAACACAGCGCGCCAATGGCTGCTGCAAGAAGCGCTTGGCTTGCCGCACCCGCTTTACCTGCACACCCCATTGGTCTTGGGTGAAGATGGTGAAAAACTGTCCAAGCAAAATGGCGCTACGGCCTTGTCTTTGCACAACACGCAAGCGGTTCATGCAGCTTTGAACGCAGCAGCCCGTGTTTTAGGCCTCAGCCAATTGTCAACTGAGGCTTTGACAGATCCTGCACTGCTGAGCCGTGATGGCCTGGCGCAGTTTTCAGCGCATTGGGGCAAAGAGTGGCAAGCCTTGTACGGCAAGCCCTAAAATCGCAGGCATGACAAGCGAATCACCCTCTACTGGACAAGCCCCTGCGGGCGTTGCCTTTCCCAAAAATATCAAAAGTTTTGTCAAGCGTGCAGGCCGCACCACCACCGGCCAAGCCAAGGCCATGGAAGTTTGGGGGCCGCAGTTCATTTTAAAATATGCACCACAAAATTTGAACCTGCCAGCAGCCTTTGGTCGCACAGCGCCGGTGATTTTGGAGATCGGTTTTGGCATGGGCGAGGCCACAGCGCACATCGCTCAAGTGCGGCCGTCTGACAATTTTTTGTGCTGCGAAGTGCACGAGCCGGGTGTGGGCGCTTTGCTCAAACGCATTGGCGAGCAAGGCCTTGAGCACATCCGAATTTTGCAGCACGATGCCGTGGAGGTGATCGAGCACATGCTGGCGCCCCAGAGCTTGGCGGGTGTGCACATTTTCTTTCCCGATCCTTGGCACAAATCCAAACACAACAAACGCCGATTGATTCAAGCGCCCTGGGTGGCCCAATTGGCCAGCCGCTTAGAGCATGGCGCCTACCTGCACTGCGCCACAGATTGGCAGCCCTATGCGGAGCAAATGTTGGAGGTCTTGAGCGCTGAGCCATTGCTGTGCAACACCAGCGCTCAAGGCTATGCAGCCAAGCCCGACTACCGCCCCTTGACCAAATTTGAAAACCGCGGGCTGCGTTTGGGCCACGGGGTGTGGGACCTGGTTTTCAAGCGCGTCTGAAGCCGTGCACAACTTGCCCTTGCCAATCAAACACGGGGTGGGGCCCAGTTGTGTGTCTGTGCCGCCCGGCACTTTGCCCTGCATTTTGGATTTTTTGGTAGCGCGCTTTCCTGCGATTGAGCGCTCCATATGGCAGCAGCGAATTGAACAAGGCGATGTGTTGACCGCACAAGGTTTGCGCGTCACGGCCGAGCAGACTTGCACGGGTCTGAAACAACTTTTTTACTACCGCCATGTGCCTGGCGAGATTCCTCTGCCCTTCAAAGTTGAAGTGATTTTTCAAGACGCGCATTTGGTCGTAGCTGACAAACCGCACTTCATGCCCGTGACCCCGATCGGGCGCTATGTGCAGCAAAGTTTGTTGGTGCAACTCAAGCACACATTGGGCTTGCCTCATTTGTGCCCGCTGCACCGCATAGACCGAGAAACCGCGGGTTTGGTCTTGTTTGGCATTGCCCCACAAGAGCGCCACGCCTACCATGATTTGTTTCACCACAGACGGGTCCACAAGGTCTACGAAGCCATTGCAGCCAGGCCTGAAGCCTCGCGCTTAGCGCCTGTGTTTCCTTTGACGCATCGCAGCCTGATGGTGGAGGATGAATTGTTTTTCCGAATGCGCGAAGCCAAAGTTTCAGATGCCGCGCAGTACAACAGCGAAACACACATTGAATTTTTAGAAGACGTGTTTCAAACTGAGGCAGGTGCTGAGCCTGCTTTAGCGCGCTACCGTTTAAGACCCGTGACAGGCCGGCGGCATCAACTGCGCGTACACATGAACGCACTCGGATTGCCATTGTGGGGCGATCAGTTTTACCCTCAAGTTTTAAGAGGCCCCGATGAAACAGATGACTTCAGCCAAACCTTGCAATTGCTGGCCAAAAGCATTTCGTTTCAAGACCCCATCACCGGCGCGCTGCGGGCCTTTGAAAGCCAACTGAAGTTGCAGTTTTAGCGGATCACAAACGCTCAGTGACCCAAGCTTGTACGCTGGCCAAAGCTGGCGTCAAATGACGCGGGTCGGTGCCGCCGGCCATGGCCATGTCGGGCTTGCCACCGCCTTTGCCGCCAACTTGCTGGGCCACAAAATTGACCAATTCACCGGCCTTGACTTTGCCGACTGCGTCCGCCGTGACGCCGGCGGCCAGCTGCACTTTTTCGCCATCCACCGCAGCCAAGACAATCACTGCGCTGTGAAGTTTGTCTTTGAGTTTGTCCACCGTGTCACGCAAAATTTTGGCGTCAGCGCCAGGCAACAAGGCTGCCAAAATGTTCACGCCTTTGACCGCCACGGCTTGATTCATCAACTCATCGCCTTGCGACGAAGCCATCTTGCCTTTGAGCGCAGTCATTTCTTTTTCCAAAGTTTTGACATGCTCGAGCACTTGGGCAATGCGGCTGTTCAACTCTGCAGCGGGGGCTTTCAAACTGCCAGCGGCTTGCGCCACAGTGGCTTCCAGTGATTGCACATAGGCCAGCGCATTGGCGCCGGTGATGGCCTCGATGCGCCTGACACCCGCGGCCACGCCGCTCTCCGCCAGCACTTTAAACATGCCAATGTCGCCGGTGCGCAGCACATGCGTGCCGCCGCACAATTCGCGGCTGCTGCCAATGTCCAGCACACGCACAGATTCACCGTATTTCTCGCCAAACAACATCATGGCGCCAGTTTTTTGCGCTGACTCAATGTCCATCACACGCGCTTGCGTGGCAGCGTTGTTCCATATTTCTTGATTCACTTTGGCTTCAATCGCCAAGATTTGTGCATCGGTTACAGGGGCATTGTGGGCAAAGTCAAAGCGCGTGCGATCGGCGTTGACCAAGGAGCCTTTTTGTTGCACATGCTCACCCAGCACTTCGCGTAAAGCTTTGTGCATCAGGTGCGTGACGGAGTGGTTGCGCTGGGTGGCTGTGCGCAGCTCGGTGTCCACTTGCGCTTGCATGGCATCACCAACTTGGAGGCTGCCTTGCGTCAATTGACCATGGTGGCCAAACACATCAGCTTTGATCTTCAAAGTATCTGCCACTTGAAATTTTGCATCTTCGTTTTGCAGCCAGCCTTGGTCGCCCACTTGACCGCCAGATTCCGCATAAAACGGTGTGCTGCTCAGAACCACCACACCGGACTGTCCGACTTGTAGTTTTTGGACGGCCGCACCCTCCACATACAACGCCAACACTTTGGCCTGGCTGTGCAAGCCTTCATAGCCCACAAAGGCATTGCCAGCTCCTGTGTAGTCCAAGGCGCGGTCCATCTTGAATTTGCCTGCAGCACGTGCTTGATTTTTTTGCCGTTCCATGGCCGCTGTGAAACCGGCTTCGTCCACAGTCAAGCCGCGCTCGCGGCAAACATCGCCTGATAAATCCAGCGGAAAGCCATAGGTGTCGTGCAATTTGAAAGCCACCTCGCCTGGCAAGACTTGCACGCCGCCCGCAAGTGCGGAGTCCAAAATTTCCATGCCAATTTCAAGCGTTTCAAAAAAGCGCTCTTCCTCGGCTTTCAAGATCTCTGTGATGCGTTGGGATTGCGCGGCCAAGCTGGGATAAGCCTGCCCCATCAGGGCCACCAAGTCAGGCACCAGTTTGTGAAAGAACGGTGTTTTTTGGCCCAGCTTGTAACCGTGGCGAATGGCGCGACGCACGATGCGCCGCTGCACATAGCCGCGCCCCTCGTTGCTGGGCAGCACACCATCACTGACCAAAAAAGCCGTCGCGCGAATGTGATCTGCAATCACGCGCAAAGATTTATGCTGCAAATCTTTGCAGCCTGTCTCACGCGAAGCGGCTTGGATGAGTTGATCAAACAAATCAATTTCGTAATTGCTGTGCACATGCTGCATGATCGCGGCCAGACGCTCCAGGCCCATGCCTGTGTCCACGCAAGGTGCGGGTAAATTTTTGACACTGCCGTCGGGCTGCATGTCGAACTGCATGAACACGTTGTTCCAAATTTCAATGTAGCGGTCGCCGTCTTGCTCAGGACTGCCGGGCGGCCCACCAGCCACTTCGGGGCCGTGGTCGTAAAAAATTTCAGAGCAAGGTCCGCAAGGGCCTGTGTCGGCCATCATCCAGAAGTTGTCGGACATGTAACGCCCGCCTTTGTTGTCGCCAATGCGAACCACACGCTCAGGGGGCAGGCCAATTTCTTTCGTCCAAATATCGTAGGCTTCGTCGTCTTCGATGTAGACGGTGGCCCACAGTTTGTCGGCTGGCAGTTTGTAAACTTCGGTCAACAACTCCCAGGCCCATTTCAAGCTTTCACGCTTGAAATAATCACCAAAGCTCCAGTTGCCCAACATTTCAAAAAAGGTATGGTGGCGTGCGGTGTAGCCCACATTTTCCAAATCATTGTGCTTGCCCCCGGCCCTTAAACAAGCTTGCACTGAAGCAGCGCGCACGTAACTGCGTTTGTCTGAGCCTAAAAACACATCCTTGAACTGAACCATGCCCGAGTTGGTGAACATCAAGGTGGGGTCGTTGCCAGGAACCAAGGGGCTAGAGGCCACAACGGTGTGCCCTTTGGACGCAAAAAAGTCTAAGAAAGTTTTGCGAATATCGGCAACTGAAATTGAAGGTGTGCTCATGGGGTGGTGCAAATTGTGGGCACCTCTTTCACAAGAGGGGCAAAAAAGCCAAATGCTGCCTGTAACGAGGTGGCAGACTTAACTGATCCATTATAAGATTGAAGGCTGCTAACAGCTTCAAGCCACTGGAGACCCTCATGGACATGAAAACTTCCCCCCTCGCCTTGCTCAACGACCCCAGCTTGCTGAAAACCGACGCATTGATCAATGGCGTGTGGCTCAGTGGCGCATCACGCTTTGATGTTTGCGACCCTGCCTCGGGCGCCAAACTGGCCAGCGTGGCCAACTTGGGTCCTGCCGATGCCAAGGCCGCCATTGATGCGGCCAATGCCGCATTGCCTGCTTGGCGCAGCAAGACCGGTAAAGAGCGCAGCATCTTGTTGCGCAAATGGTATGACCTATTGATGGCCAATGTGGACGATTTGGCTCGCATCATGACATCCGAGCAAGGCAAGCCCTTGGCCGAGGCCAAAGGCGAAGTGACTTACGGCGCCAGTTTTGTTGAGTGGTATGCCGAAGAAGCCAAACGCGTCAACGGCGAGACCTTGCCCCAGTTTGACAACAACCGCCGCCTCTTGGTTTTAAAGCAACCCATCGGTGTTTGTGCAGCCATCACGCCATGGAACTTTCCCCTGGCCATGATCACACGCAAAGTAGCGCCGGCGCTGGCCGCAGGTTGCACCGTGGTGATCAAGCCTGCGGAGCTAACACCTTTGACGGCTTTGGCCGCAGCTGAATTGGCAATGCGCGCAGGTATTCCTGCTGGCGTGATCAACCTCTTGACCGCTGACACAGACAACAGCATTGCAGTGGGCAAAGTGTTTTGTGCCAGCAGCATCGTGCGCCACATCAGCTTTACGGGCAGCACCGAGGTGGGCCGAATTTTGATGGCGCAATCAGCCCCATCGGTGAAAAAATTGTCACTGGAATTGGGCGGCAACGCGCCCTTCATTGTGTTTGACGACGCCGACATCGACAGCGCCGTCGAAGGCGCCATGGCCAGCAAATACAGAAATGCCGGGCAGACCTGCGTGTGTGCCAATCGCCTGTACGTGCAAGAGGCCGTGTACGATGAATTTGTTGAAAAATTTGCCGCCAAAGTCAAAACTTTGAAAGTTGGCAATGGCTTTGAGGAAGGCGTGGTGCAAGGGCCTTTGATCGAGCCGGCTGCGCTTGAAAAAGTTTTGCGTCATTTGGAAGATGCCAAAGCCAAGGGCGGTGTTTTATTGGCTGGTGGCAACGCCCTGAAGGGTCAGTTTTTTGAACCCACCGTGATCGGCAACGCCACAGCAGACATGCTGTGCGCCAAGGAAGAAACCTTTGGGCCATTTGCGCCCATTTTTAAATTCAAAACCGATCAAGAAGCTATTGACGCGGCCAACAACACAGAATTTGGTTTGGCCAGTTATTTCTACAGCCGCGATGTGGGCCGCATTTTTCGCATCAGCGAAGCACTCGAATACGGCATGGTGGGCATCAATGTCGGCGTGATTGCCACGGAACACGTGCCCTTTGGCGGCGTCAAACAATCGGGTCTGGGTCGCGAGGGCTCACACCACGGCATGGAGGAGTACTTGGAGATGAAGTACCTGTGCATGGGCGATATTCTGAAGTAAGGCCCAGCTACAATCAGTGCATTCTGCGGGCGTCGTTCAATGGCAGGACTCTTGCTTCCCAAGCAAATAACGTGGGTTCGATTCCCATCGCCCGCTCCATCTGGGTTATCTCAGGC
>CAIQBO010000049.1 GCA_903870145.1 uncultured Burkholderiales bacterium
GCTGGGCTTGTCGTTGTCAATGGCGTATTGAATGGCTTTGCGCACCAAGCGCTCTGTGCCTTCGCTGGAAACTGGCTTGATGCCGATGCCCGACGTGTTGGGGAAGCGGATCTTGGTGACGCCCATTTCATCGATCAAAAAATTGATCAGTTTTTTGGCTTTTTCGGAATGCGCTTCGTATTCGATGCCAGCATAGATGTCTTCGGAGTTTTCGCGGAAGATCACCATGTTGGTTTTATGGGGCTCTTTCACGGGGGAAGGCACGCCTTTGAAATACTGCACAGGGCGCAAGCAGACATACAGGTCAAGCTCTTGGCGCAGTGCCACGTTCAATGAGCGAATGCCGCCGCCCACAGGCGTGGTCAACGGGCCTTTGATCGAGACCACATATTCGCGCAAAACTTCCAAAGTTTCTTCGGGCAACCACACATCGGGGCCATACAGCTTGGTAGATTTCTCGCCGGCGTAAACCTCCATCCAATGGATTTTGCGCTGGCCTTTGTAGGCTTTGGCCACAGCGGCGTCAACCACTTTGAGCATCACGGGGGTGATGTCCAAGCCAGTGCCATCACCTTCAATGTAGGGAATGATGGCCTCGTTGGGAACATTCAACGACATGTCGGCGTTGACTGTGATTTTTTGGCCTTGTGCGGGAACTTTAATGTGCTTGTACATGGACTTGCGTCTCCGTTGAGATAAAAAAGTCCTGTAAAGCGTGATGAGCACCTGCCCAGGACAAGAGTCTGCATGGATTTTAACGGCAAATAAAGGCACAATCCCACGTCAAACTGACAGCCCACCCTTTAATTCAAACAAGCCAAGACATGCCCAACCCATCCCATCTTGGTCAGCCCCCTGCCCGCAAGCGCACAGCTTGGGGGGTCTGCAAAGTGCTGGCCACAACCCTGCTCAGCCTGCTGGCCGCCCTGTGCAGTGCCCCCCTCATGGCGCAGGGCACGGCGCCAGGTCAACCCCAAATGAGCCTTCAGCGCATCAACCTGGGTGCGGGAATGCACCTGATACAAGCCCAAGTAGCGCAAGACTACGAGCAGCGGCAAACGGGATTGATGTGGCGCAAAGAAATGCCACAAAACGAGGGCATGTTGTTTGTTTTTGAGCAAGCCGGCATGCAATGTTTTTGGATGCGCAACACCTTGCTGCCCTTAACGGCGGCCTTTGTCAGCGACAACGGCAGCATCGTCAACTTGGTTGACATGAAGCCGCAAAGTGACGACTCGCATTGCTCGAAAAAACCGGTGCGCTTTGTGCTCGAGATGAACCAAGGCTGGTTTGCCAAGCGCAATATTCAGGCTGGCGACAAACTCACTGGACCTGCATTTACAAAATAAATGCACGGGCTTTGGTTTGCGCGTTAAACACCCCACACCAGATCGACTTCAAGGTCTTTGCAACGTCGCAATAGTTTGAGCATGGGTTGAGCGCGTTGCTTGAGCACAACAGCATCCGTGCGAATGTCGGGCTGCGCTGCCAGCCAAGCTTCTTCATCGGCCACTGCCTGCTCCAATGCCTCGATGGCGCCTTGCAATTGCTCGACTAAAAAAATGCCCTTGACTTGACCTTCGCGACCCATGATTTGGAGCATGCGCCGACCATCGGGGTCCAGCATGATCAAGTCCCCGGTGGCTTTGGATTTGAATTTATAAAGCATGCCGTTTGCGTTATGCGCAACTAACGAACACAGTAAAAACTGAAATCTTGACCTGGAAATTCATTGGCATGGCGAACGGGCGAAGGATTTTTCAAATCAGGCGCCAAGACCATGCCGCCAGCCATGGCCCACAGCTTGCTCTTGGTGCACACGCCGCCGTTCCACTGGCCAAGTCCTGAGAGGTATTCGTATTCATCTGCCGTAGGCAAGCGCGAATGACTGGCTTTGCAAGCCGCCTGCGCCGTTTCAGGCGTGGGTGCTTTGCCAATGGGCGCACCTGGAGCGCCTAACAATTCCAAATCACGCGTTCCGTATTTGATTTTGGATGGAAATTGTGTTTGTTGAAAAGCTTCAAACACCTGAATGCCCATGTTTTGCATGACTTGCTCGGGGAACCCTAAGGCCTGAAAGTTCAAGCTTTGACCACACGTCATTTCAATGTGCAGTGTGATCACCAGATCACCGCGGCAACTCGGCGCATAGGAATAAGTGCCCCAAGCCACACCGGAGAGTTGGCTTAAAACTTTCGGATCCCAGACCGCTTGCCGATTTGCCGGGTCGCGCAAAAGGCGCAGCAACTCGTTCATGGGGGTGGGGTTGAAGAACGTCAATCGCCGATTTTGGGGGTTGCGATCTCGGTAAACAAAATCCAGAGAAGCCTTCAAAGACGCTGCCAGCAAAACATCCATGCCCGGGCTGGTGGCTGCGATGCTGCGCTGCTTGTTGACTTGCGCGTCCATGGCATTGAGGATATTGACCACATTTTTGGACTCCGCGCCTTCCCTGAGCAAACTCAGAACGATGCGCGTCAATTCGGTCATTTGTTCGCTCTTGGATCGGCCATAAGCATCGTGGTACTGGCACAAGTCGCTGCCGCGAATGAACGGAATTTGCGGCCAAAGGTTGACGCTTGGCAAAGCTTGCGCCATGGCTTGGCCTGCAAAAATCAGGAGTAAAACAATCAAGCGTTTCATAGTGAACTTCTTAGCATTCCATAGGCTGACCATGGTACACCTACTGGGCACAGGGCCATTGCAGGATAGGCATGGCCGACTTGGAAAGTCAGCCCTGCCAGGGGCTCAAGCCAGGGTCTGAATCTGAAAACTCTCAGCGCGCGAGGCTTGCCAAAACTGGCCATACATGCCATCGAGTTGGGCATCTGCTTGCAGCAAAGCGCCCTCCTTCAGGGTGGGCAAAAGCTGCGCCAAGCTTTGTGTTTCATGCTCACTCAAGCGGCGCACAATGTGCTGCAAACTGAACTCTTGAGGCGACTTCAGGCCTGTGGCCTGCAGCATTTCCTGCACCGACTCCAATGTCTGATGGTGAAAGTTTTTCACGCGTGTGGCCTTGGAAGGCACCACCAAGGCAACTTGGCGTTTGGGGTCTTGCGTGGTCACACCTGTGGGGCAATTGCCGGTGTGGCAGGTCTGAGCTTGGATGCAGCCCAGCGCAAACATGAAGCCGCGTGCGCTGTTGCACCAGTCTGCACCCAAGGCCAAAGTGCGCATGACATCAAAGCCGCTGATGATTTTGCCGCTGGCCCCTAAGCGAATGTGCTGTCTCAGGTTCACTCCCCGCAAAGTGTTGTGGACCAAACGCAAACCCTCGACCATGGGCATGCCGATGTGATCGGTGAATTCAACAGGCGCGGCGCCAGTGCCGCCTTCTGCGCCGTCGACCACAATGAAGTCAGGCAAGATGCCGCTTTCCAGCATGGCTTTACAAATGCCAAACCACTCCCAAGGGTGGCCGATGCACAGCTTGATGCCAATGGGTTTGCCGCCACTCAAGTCACGCAATTTCTGGACAAAAGCCATCAACTCCAGCGGTGTGGAAAAGCTGCTGTGCGCCGCTGGTGAAACGCAGTCAACGCCCTCAGGCACACCCCGCGCTTCGGCAATTTCTTGCGTCACCTTGGGGCCAGGCAAAACGCCGCCGTGCCCCGGTTTTGCGCCTTGACTGAGTTTGATTTCAATCATCTTGACTTGCGGGTCCAGAGCATTTTTTGTGAAGCGATCAGGGCAAAAAAGTCCGGCTTGATCGCGGCATCCAAAGTAACCTGAGCCAATTTCCCAGATCAAATCACCCCCGTGCTGACGGTGGTGGCGTGAGATAGAGCCTTCACCCGTGTCATGCGCAAAGCCGCCTTGCTTAGCACCCAAATTCAAAGCCATGATGGCGTTCGCACTGAGCGCGCCAAAGCTCATGGCCGAGACATTGAACAAACTGATGGCATAACTTTGTTTGCAATGGGCGCCGCCTACTTGAACACGAAAGTCATGCGAGGCGATGACCGAGGGGCTGATCGAATGCGTGATCCATTCGTAGCCGATGGCCCGCACATCTTGCTGGGTTCCAAAAGGACGCTTGTCAGATTCACCCTTGGCGCGGGCGTAAACCAAGGAGCGCTGCGCACGCGAGAATGGCACCGCCTCGGACTCGCCTTCAATGAAATACTGCCGCAATTCAGGTCGAATGAATTCCAGCAAAAAACGAATGTGGCCAATGACCGGGTAGTTGCGCAAGATCGCATGCTTGGACTGCTGCAAGTCATGAACGCCCACCACCACCAGGCCGGTGAGCATGAGAACCCAAAGCAAACTGGCTTGGCCTACCAGCAACTGCAAAGTCGACAATACCCACAGTGCCACGATGGCAAAAAAAGCCACGAATCGCACCGGGACCCGGGCGTCAATCCAATTGAGCATGTTCTTGTCTTTCTAAAATGTTTCAGTCGTTGAGATGGCAGGCAGCTTGGTGTTGATCTGCCACATTTTTCAACAGCGGCTCTTCAACTTTGCAGCGCTCCATGGCCCTTGGGCAGCGCGGGTGAAAGTGGCAGCCTGTGGGGCGATTGACTGGGCTTGGCACATCACCCGTTAAAACGATGCGCTGCTTTTTGGCTTTGGGGTCTGGAATGGGCACTGCAGACAACAAGGCCTCGGTATAGGGGTGGCGCGGCTGCGTGTACAAATTGCGAGAAGGGGCAATTTCAACCACGCGCCCCAAGTACATCACCGCCACGCGAGTGCTGATGTGCTCTACCACCGACAGATCGTGCGCTATGAACAAATACGTCAAGCCCATCTTGGCCTGCAAGTCTTCAAGCAAGTTGATCACTTGGGCTTGGATCGAGACGTCCAAAGCAGAAACAGGCTCGTCGCACACAATCAATTTGGGTGAGACCGCCAAGGCCCTGGCAATGCCGATTCTTTGGCGCTGCCCGCCCGAGAATTCATGTGGGAAGCGGCGCATGTGGTCCGCGTTCAAGCCCACTGTTTCAAGCAACTGCACAATGCGCGCTTGGTAATCGTTGGGATTGTTGGTGAGTTTGTGAATGGTCAAGGCCTCGCCAATGATGGCTTGCACTGTCATGCGCGGATTCAAAGAAGCAAAAGGGTCTTGGAAAATAATTTGCATGTCGCGGCGCACTTCGCGCAAGGCATGCTTGTCCATTTGCGTGACCGATTGCCCCTCAAACATCACGTCGCCCGAACTGGGCTCGATCAAGCGCAATATGCAGCGACCCGTGGTGGATTTGCCGCAGCCCGACTCCCCCACCATGCCCAGCGTTTCACCGGCTGCAATGCTGAAACTGACACCGTCGACCGCGTGCAATCTGTCCACCTCGGTGCTGAAAATACCGCCTTGGATGGAGAAGTATTTGGTCAAATTTTTGACCTCGAGCAAAGGCGCAGAGGTCTGGGGCAAAGGTGTAGAAGTCACTGTGCTCATGTTGCGTAGTGGCAAGCCACTTTGTGTCCTGAAGTCAGCTCGCGCAGCTCAGGCATTTCCATGGCGCAGCGCTCATTGGCGTGCGGGCAGCGCGGGGCAAATCGGCAACCGATCGGTGGATTGATCAGTTTGGGCACCAAGCCAGGAATGGCTTGCAAGCGCTGCTTGTGTACGCTGTCTAAATCAATGCGGGGTATCGAGCGAATCAGCCCTTGTGTGTAGGGGTGGCTGGGAGAGCCAAACAAATCATCGACACTGGCCTCCTCTACCACCCGGCCTGCGTACATGACGACCACACGTTGCGCCGTCTCAGCCACCACGCCCATGGCATGCGTGATCAACATGATGGACATGCCCATTTGGGATTTGAGTTGGTTGAGCAAATCTAAAATTTGCGCTTGAATCGTGACATCCAATGCAGTGGTGGGCTCGTCCGCAATCAACAATTTGGGCTTGCACGACAAGGCCATGGCGATCATCACGCGCTGGCGCATGCCGCCCGAGAATTGATGAGGGTAGTCGTTCACGCGCTGGCTGGGCCTTGGAATATTGACCAAGCCCAGCATCTCGGCGGCCCTGGCCAGGGCTTGTTTGTTGCTCAAACCTTCGTGCAGTCGCAAAGACTCTGCTATTTGCTCACCCACGCTCAAAACCGGGTTGAGTGATGTCATGGGCTCTTGGAAGATCATGGCAATTTCACGGGCGCGCAGTTGGCGCATGACCGCCTCATTGGCCTGCACCAGGTCTTGCCCTTCAAACCAAATTTGACCTGCCGCAATGCGCCCTGGCGGCATGGGCAGCAGTTTCATGATAGTCATGGCCGTGACGCTTTTGCCGCAACCGGACTCCCCCACCACACCCAGCGTTTCACCTCGGTCAATGTGCAAATTGACGCCGTCAACGGCGTACAAGACACCGTCGTCGGTGTCAAAGTGAACCTTCAAGTTCTCAATTTTCAACATGGGCTGTGGGGTCATTTCTTGGCCTCTTTACAGCACACGGCGTGGGTCATAGGCGTCGCGCAAACCGTCGCCGATGTAATTGATGGTCAGCACCGTGATGAAAATCAAGGAGCCAGGGAACAAAGCCCAGTGCACGGCCACATCCATGTGGTCTTTGGCGTCAAACAAAATGCGGCCCCAAGTGGGGATATCGGGCGGGAACCCCAGGCCTAAAAAAGACAGTGTGGACTCGGCAATGATGGCCGCAGCCACATCGATGGTTGCCGCCACAATCACAGGCCCCATGGCATTGGGCAAAATATGCACAGTGACTTGCCGCCAGGTGCTTGCGCCCAATGCGCGTGCGGCTTCGACAAACTCTTTCTCGCGCAATGATAGAAATTGGGCGCGCACCAAGCGGGCCACAGGCATCCAGCGCAAGCCCCCGATCACGGCCACCACCAAGATAAAAACGCCCATTTCGGGGCCGACCCATTTCTTCAATTTGTCGTTGAACAAGTAAAAAATCAGCAGCAGCAAGGGCAGTTGGGGCAATGACAAAAACAAGTCTGTCAACCACATTAAAAATACGTCTACCGGCCCTTTGGACATGCCAGCCACAGCACCCACAAAGACCCCCACGCTGATGGCAATCAGCATGGCACAAAGGCCCACTGCCAAGGAAATTCGGCCCCCATAGAGCACGCGTGCCAGCAAATCTTGCCCCAGGTCATCAGTGCCCAAAGGATGCTGCAGTGAAGGGCCTTGCATGCGGGCCATGAAATCAATTTCGTTGATGGGCACGCGCCAAAGCCACGGCCCCAGCAGCACTGCCAGCACGATGAAACTCAAGACAAACGTGCACAAGACAGCCAGTTTGTGGCGCTTGAACCGACGCCAAGCCTCGCGGCGTGGCGAATGGGCTGACGGCGTGGCTGCAACAGCCCCAGAGTCAGGTGAAGGCGATGCGAGGGTCGAGCCAGCCATACAAAATATCTGCCAAAAGATTACACGCGATCACCAACGCGGAGAAAACAAAAGTCACAGCCATGACCACCGGTGTGTCATTGGCCAGCATGGAACTGATGATCAACGAGCCAATGCCAGGCACGCGAAATATTTGCTCAGTGACAATGGCACCACCAAAAATGACCGGCATTTGCAAGGCTACCAAGGTCACGACAGGAATGAGTGCATTGCGCAAAACATGCTTGGCAATGACCACTTTTTCGGCCAAGCCCTTGGAGCGCGCTGTGATGACATAGTCCAAGCGAATGACGTCCAATACAGCCGAGCGCACATAGCGCGTCCAGGCCCCCGCCTGAAACAAACCCAGCACCATGACAGGCATGATCATTTGCTTGAAGTGCTCCCAGAAAAAGCGCCAACCGGTGTCAGGTATGTCTGCTCTGTAGACAAAGGGCAGCCATTCCAGGTAAATGCTGAAAAACAAAATCAGCAAAATGCCGGTGAAAAAAGTAGGCAAAGAAAAACCGATAAAGGCCAGCGTGCTGGCAATTTGGTCAAACAAAGAGTAGGGCTTTGTGGCTGCATACACCCCCACCGGAATGGCAATGCACAAAGCCAGTAACTGCGAAGAACCGATGACCAAAAGGGTCACCGGAATGCGCTGCATGATGAGGGTTTCAACGTTGATGCGGCTGATAAATGAGTACCCCCAATCACCCTGAACCATGGCCGTGACCCAGTTCCAGTAACGAACCATGATCGGGTCATCGAGGCCAAATTTCAGGCGCAATGCCAGAGCCACTTCGGGCGGTACATTCGGGTTGGAAACCAACTCTGCAAACGGATCGCCCGGGGCCAAGGCCAGCACTGAAAAAAGCACCAAACTGATGCCCAAAAGACTGGGCACGGCGATCAGCAATCGCCGCAAAATGTAACGGAACATAGTGGCTAGGTCAGGCGCTTCGGTACCAGTCTTTCAACAGCCACAAGTCGTTGTCCCACCCAGATAAGGGTGCAACCAAGTTGTTGACAATGCCAGATGCACGCGGGCGGTAGACCACTGGAATAATGGCAATGTCGTTCACCGGCATGTCGTTCAATTTAACGAACATGGCTGCGCGTTTGACAGCGTCCATTTCAGACTGTGCAGCCAGGTATGTTTTGTCATATTCTGGATTGCTGTAGCGCGTTGAGTTTCTGCCCAACCACTTGTTGGCTTTGCTCGAGAACTCTGAGCTGATGTACTGGTCCATGAATTTCTCAGGATCAGGTTGCGTCATGGTGGTGGTGAACATTTGAATGTCACAAAAGAACTTGGTGTAAGTGTCTGGGTTGGCGGGGTCAGACGAGAAGAAAACCGATGCCGGCACCGCTTTGAGCTCCAAGTCAATGCCGGCCTTTTGCGCCGCTTGCTTGATGATTTGCTGAGTCTTTTGACGTGGGCCGTTGATCGAAGTTTGGAACACAAACTTGAGCTTTTTGCCGCCCTTCTCACGTATGCCATCAGCACCCTTTTTCCAGCCAGCCGCTTCGAGCACTTGAATGGCTTTGTCAACGTTGAATTCAAACTTGGTATTTTTAGAAGCAAACCTTTGTGGGTTGTTCAGAAAATTGGCCGTGGCAATGCCTGTGCGCCCATAAATGAATTTCTGCACACCCGCGCGGTCCACCACCAAGCTGATGGCTTGTCGCACGGCAAACTCTGACAGGATGGGGTGCTTGGACTTGGGGTGAGCACGTTCGCCCTCGGTTTCTGTCCAAGGGTCGGCCATGTTCAATTGAATGAATTCAATGTTCCCGCCAGGGGTGATGGTGGTGTGGCCTTTGCCGCCTTGCTCTAGCCGCAAAAGCAGCTCATCTTCAACTTGCAAATTCCAGGCGTAGTCGTATTCGCCGGTTTGCAAAACCGCCCGCGCTGCTGAAACTGCGTCGCCACCGCCCTTCATTTCAATGCTGTCAAAGTGCGGACGATTGGGCTCGTGGTAATCGGTGTTGATGACACCGCGCAGCATGTCTCCGGGTTTGAAGTCGGCAAACTTGTAAGGGCCTGTTCCCACCGGTTTGAGATTGGTCGGTGCGTCACGCGAAGCGGCCCCTTTGTAGGCCTCGAACAAATGTTTGGGAATGATCATGCCGCCGGCGCTGACCAAAGGGTCGGCCCAAAACGGTGACGCCTTTTGGTATTCCACCTTCACTGTGTAACTGTCGACCTTGCTGACCTTCACATCCTTGTAAGAACCAGTTGTGTACGTGGAACTGGCAGGATCGGCCGAGTAGGCCGCCGTGAACACCACATCGTCCGCCGTGAAGGGTTTGCCGTCGTGCCACAAGACATTTTTCTTGAGTTTCCAAATAATGGTTTTGCCGTCTTTGGAAACGCCTCCATTGGTCAAACTGGGCACCTCGGCAGCCAAGATGGGAACCATGTTGCCATCGTGATCCCAAGCGGCTAAAGGCTCGTAAAAAATACGGGAGCCTTCTTGGTCTTTGGTGCCGCTGGCAAAGTGCGGGTTGAGCAAGGTCGGGCCTTGCCACCAGAGCAATTTGAGGGGGCCGCCACCGCCGCGTTTCGTGGGTTTGTAAGTGGAAGCCGCTTGGGCTTGCGCCACACCCGCTGTTAAAAGCATTTGCGCTGCAATGGGCATGCTCAATCCCACGCCGATCATGCGGCGAATAAATTGTTTTCGGCTGAGCGCATTCGAGCGAACTTGCTCAATCAGATCGTGTATTCCGGACTCGTTCATCATGTTCTCCTGATGTGGTGTGGGTTAAAAACCGAATTTTTCAACTCAAATTGCACCCTAACTCTAATTCAAAAATTGAGTATTAGGGTTATGCTTTAGACAGTTTCGCAATAAACTCATTTTTTCCACCTTCAAAAGGAGTGCCATATGGCCTTTAAAAAGCACGCCATCGTTTTGCCCAGCATGACCCCCGGCAGTAGCCGCACTATTTCGGTGCTGCGCTTTGGCAAAACAGGCGCCCGCCCCAAGGTTTACATGCAAGCGGCCATTCACGCCAATGAGATGCCTGGCACCATGGCCATGCACCACTTGATGCCTATGCTGGCCGAGGCTGACAAAAAGGGCTTGATCCAAGGTGAAATCATTTTGGTGCCCACCGTCAACCCCATTGGGCAATCTCAGTTGATAGGTAATTCCCATGCCGGGCGTTACAACATGCTCAGCTATGAAAACTTCAATCGCAATTGGATCGACTTGACAGGACCGGTTGAGGTTGCTGTGGGTAAAAAGTTGGGCAACGATGCACAGGCCAACGTGCGCGCCATTCGAAAAGCTGCTTTGGCCGCATTGAAGGCCATGAAGCCCCTGAACGAGCTTCAAACCCTGCGCGTTGAAATTCAAAAACTCAGCGTTGACGCTGACTACGTACTCGATCTGCACTGCGATATCTATGCAGCGCTGCATTTGTTCACGGCCAAAAATGATTTGCCGCAGGGTGCCATTCAAGCTTTGGCGGCCGACCTGGGATCACAGGCCACGATGTACAACGACCCCTACCCTCTGGCCTCCACTTTTTCAGGCACGAACAGCGCGATGTGGGCCAAGCTTGGAGAGAAATTTCCAAACGCCAAAATTCCGCAGGCTTGCATGTCGGTCACTGTGGAGATGCGCAGCCAGCACGATGTCAGCGACGCCCTGGGCAGCGCCGACGCAAAAAACTTGTACCGCTGGATGGTGCGCCAAGGTGTGATTGGCGGTGTTGCAGCGCCGCTTCAAAAAATCAAAGCCCCCGCATCGCCCATGAGCGGCATGGACGTGGGCTACAGCCGCGGTACCGGTTTCTTGGTGTACCACGTCAAACCCGGTGACAAGGTGAAAAAGGGACAAGCCATTTGCGATGTGATTGACCCAGCCAACCCGCAGGGCCCCAAGGCACGAACCACCTACAAAAGTCAAACCGACGGCGTTTTATTTTCGCGCCGCTTTGACGGCTATTTGTCCTGGCCTGGCCAAGTCATGTACCGAATTTCTGGGCCCCTGCCCTTGGCACATCGGATTGGCATGACCGGCCTGGACGACTGAAAAAAATCAGCCCTTGTTACACCTTGCCAAGGTAGTCGGATTTACCGATTTCAACGCCGTTGTGGCGCAAAATATTGTAGGTTGTCGTGATGTGGAAATACACATTGGGAATGGCGTGGCCGAGTAAAAACTGCATGCCTTTGTAGTGAGTTTCTTTCTCACCGCGTTTGACCACAATGTCTTTGTCTTCGGTGCCGTCGATTTGCGCAGGGGTGAAGCTTTCGACATAGGCCATGGTTTTGGTCACACGGGCTTGCAAATCGACCAGCGTTTTTTCGGTGTCTTCGTAAGATGGAATGTCCACACCCGCCAAACGTGAGACCAAGCCTTTGCAAGTGTCACTGGCAATTTGAACCTGCTTGGTCAATGGCAGCATGTCGGGGTAAAGACGAGAGCTGGCCAAGATCAGCGGGTCAATTTTTTTGGCTTCAGCATGGGCTTGGGCTTTCTCCAAAATGTGCGATAAATTTTTAAGCGCATTGACAAAACGTGGCACGCTGGCCTGGTACATAGAAAGGCTCATGGAGTCTCCTGGGTTAAAAATCTTTCGACCAAGCGCGTCCAATAGGCCGCGCCATAGGACAAATTGGCATCGTTGAAATCGTATTTGGCGTTGTGCAACATGGCGCTGTCTTGGCCATTGCCCAGGCGCAAAAAGCTGCCTGGTTTGTGTTGCAGATAGAAAGCAAAATCTTCACTGCCGGTGACGGGGCCAAAGGGGAAAACCACCTTGTCTGCCCCGACCAACTCTTGCGCCACTTGCCTGGCAAATTCGGTTTCGGCCGCGCTGTTGACCACCACAGGGTAGCCGCGCTCGTAGGTGATCTCGGCCTGACCGCCAAAAGATTCCACCTGCGAGTGCACCAGTTGCTTGATGCGCTGCTCTAGGCGGTCCCTGACTTCGGGGCTGAAGGATCGAATGCTCAAATCCAAAATGGCAAATTCGGGAATCACATTGGAGGCGTTGCCTGCATGCACAGCGCCGATGGTCACCACTGCCGTTTGGGTGGGGTCAATGTTGCGCGAGACCACGGTTTGCAAGGCCATGATCAAACTGCCGGTCATGACCACGGGGTCCGCAGTTTGATGCGGCCGGGCGGCATGCCCGCCCTTGCCAATGACTTTGATGTGGGCCCTGTCGGAGGCGGACATGAAGGGGCCTGCGCCAAACATGAACGTGCCCACCGCTACACCAGGGTGGTTGTGCATGCCAAAAATCGCATCGCAAGGAAAGCGCTCAAACAAGCCGTCGGCAATCATTTGCTGAGCGCCGCTGTTTTGGCCCGCTTCTTCTGCAGGTTGAAACACCAAATGCACCGTGCCTTGAAAATTGCGAGTTTTAGCCAATTGCTGCGCTGCGCCCAAGAGCATGGCCGTGTGGCCATCATGACCGCAAGCGTGCATGGTGCCAGCGTGCTCGCTGGCATAGGGTTTGTGGGTTTCCTCATGGATGGGCAAGGCGTCCATATCGGCTCTCAGGGCAATGCCGCGCCCTGCGCCGTTGCTCAAACTGGCCACCACGCCGTGGCCTCCCACATGGCGCGTGACGGCATAGCCCCAGGTTTCAAGTCGATCAGCCACCCATTGGGCGGTTGATTTTTCTTGAAATGAGAGCTCCGGAAATCGGTGCAAATGTTGTCTGGCCTGGCTCAACTCGGGCAGTGCATCGCTCAAATCGGACAATTTGCAAAAACATTCGTAACGCGCGTTCATGGGGTCCCTCCAAACAAGTGGAGCCTAACTCAAAATAGCACCGTCAGCATTGTGCTGACTTAAAGTCACTTTTTTGCAGCAAAATCGGGGCTATGAGCACAAACCACCCCCACCCCCACCCCCCCGTCCCTACCCCAACCGACTGGAAGCACGATGGCGTGCGCGTTGTTCCAGGCGATCAACTCGATGGCAATGTGCCCTCCACCCCCGGCATGGACCGCAAGGCAGCGATCAATTTTGCGCGCGTAGGCGCCCAAAAACTTTGGGCCGGCACCGTCACCATTCACGCCGACGCCAAAACCGGTGCGCACCACCATGGGCCGCTTGAAAGCGTGATTTATGTGATCAAAGGTCGTGCGCGTATGCGTTGGGGCGAAAAACTCGAATTCACAGCAGAGGCCGGCCCCGGTGATTTCATTTATGTTCCGCCTTATGTGCCGCATCAAGAAATCAATGCCAGTGCGCACGAAACCTTAGAGTGCGTGCTGTGCCGAAGCGACGGTCAAGCCGTGGCTGTCAACTTGGACATTGAGCCTGTCGAAAAACCCGAAAACGTTTTATGGGTTGACCCTACACACCCACACGGAGGCGTTTGAGTATGCCTTTGTTGCCGGCCCATGTGCCCCGCCTGACCAGCCTCTCGCATGGGGGCGGCTGCGGCTGCAAAATTGCGCCCGGCGTTTTGAGTGAGATTCTCAAATCCACCAGCGCCATGCCCATGCCCCCGGAGTTGTTGGTGGGCATTGAGACGGCAGATGACGCTGCGGTGTACAAGCTCAACGACGAGCAAGCCTTGGTGGCGACCACTGATTTTTTCATGCCCATCGTGGACGATCCTTTTGAATTTGGACGCATCGCGGCCACCAACGCCATCTCAGATATTTACGCCATGGGCGCGACACCCATCATGGCGCTGGCCTTGGTGGGCATGCCTGTCAGCGTGCTGCCTTTGAGCACCATCGGTCAAATATTGGACGGCGGGCAAAGCGTTTGCCGCGCCGCCGGCATTCCCATTGCGGGGGGTCACACCATTGATTCTGTGGAACCTATTTATGGCCTGGTGGCGCTGGGTTTGGTGCACCCCGACCGCATCAAACGCAATGCAGATGCGCAAGTGGGTGACCAATTGATTTTAGGCAAACCCATTGGCGTGGGCGTGCTCTCGGCTGCGTTGAAAAAAGAAGTATTGAGCCCCGAACTTTATGCCGAGATGATTGCCAACACCACGAAGCTGAATACGCCTGGGCCAGATTTGGCCAAACTGCAGGGCGTTCATGCCATGACCGACATCACTGGCTTTGGTTTAGCCGGGCATCTATTAGAACTGGCACGTGGTGCGAAATGCACCGTTCATTTGAACTGGCAGCAAGTGCCTTTCTTGAGCGGCGTTCGTGACTTGGCAGCGCAAGGCTGCGTGACGGGGGCTTCTGCACGCAACTGGCAAGGCTATGGTGCGGATGTGTTGCTGCCGCAAAATTTTTCAGCAGTTGACCAAAGCTTGCTCACCGACCCGCAAACCAGTGGCGGTTTGTTGGTCTCATGTGCGCCTGCTGAAGTTGAAAATGTTTTGACCATTTTCAAGCAGCATGGTTTTGAAAAAGCTGCGGTCGTGGGCCACATTCAAGCGCAGCAAGGCGCTGCTCTTCACGTATCAGATGCGAGCCACGCGTGAGTTTGCACCCCGTCTCAGCGCAAGAAGCCATTGCACGCATGGCCATTCCCTTGGGACAGCCGGGTGGCTTCAGCGCCATCATCGATGCACGCAGTCAAGACGAGTTTGAATTGGACCATTTGCCCGGGGCTGTGAATTGGCCTTCGCTTGACAATGCGCAGCGCATTGAAGTTGGCACCTTGTACAAACAAGTCAACGCCTTTGAAGCGCAGAAGAGAGGCGCTGCCTTGGTTGCTGCCAACATTGCTCGGCACATTGAACAGCATGTGATGGACTTGCCTAAAAGTTGGCAACCTTTGATTTACTGTTGGCGTGGGGGTAAACGCAGTGGTTCCTTGTCTTTGATCTTGGGCCAAATTGGCTTCAAAGTGGCTATCATGGAAGGCGGCTACAAAGCTTTTCGAAGCGCGATGGTGGCGTCTATCCCCGCATTGGCCCTGCGCCTGAATTGGCGCGTGGTGTGCGGCCCCACAGGCTCAGGCAAGACCCGGTTGCTCCAGTGCCTGATCCATGAAGGCGCGCAGGTGCTGGACTTGGAGGACCTGGCCAGCCACCGCAGCTCGGTGCTGGGCATCATCCCCGGAGCGCCGCAACCGAGTCAAAAACATTTCGACACTTTGCTGTGGGATCAACTGCGAAAATTTGACACCGAGCGCCCTGTGTTTGTTGAGTCTGAAAGCCGCAAAGTTGGCAACCTGTCTGTACCTGAATCTTTGATTTTTGCCATGCGTGCAAGCCCGTGTTTTCAGTTGAACTTATCGGACAATGAGCGCGTTCAATTGTTGCTGGAAGATTACGAACTGTTTGTCAGTGACCCGCAACTCTTTAGCCGCCGCTTAGAAGCCTTGGTGGCCTTGCGCGGCAAAGCAGTGGTGCAGCAGTGGCAAGCGCAAATTGTGCAGGGCGACATTGAGTCGGTGGTGCGCGAGTTGCTGACCTTGCACTACGACCCCACCTACTTCGCATCCATGCAGCGCAACTTCACGCACATAGCGCAAGCTGTTGCGTTGAACCCTGCAGACCGAAGTCAAGCCAGTTTGCGCCTGGTGGCTCAATCCATGTTGGCCTCTGGCACCGCATGAATGGGCTGGATTGCCAGCCTCTTCATGGTCACATCAACGCGCAGACCCACCGCAAGTTGACATAAATAATTAAATATTTCAGTCAACAAGTGTGTACTGCCTGGCGTTGAATACTCACTCCCGATCTGTGGAGTTGTTAAATCAACCTGAAGGAACTCTCATGAACAAAGTCCTCGCTACCCTGATCATTGGCGCATTCTCTGCAGCTGCATTTGCCGCTGATCCTCCTAAGGCAGATGCCAAAGATGCCAAAGGTGCAAAACCTGCTGCTGCGGCAGTTGCTGCTGCTCCCGCTGCAGCTGCTCCCGCTGCAGCTCCTGCAGCTCCTGCAGCCAAGGCTGAAGCCAAAGCCGAAGCCAAGAAAGTGGAAAAAACTGTCAAAGCAGACGCTGCCAAAGACGGCAAAAAGTAAGCCCACCGCTGAAGGCACAATGCCCGAACTCTCGAGTTCGGGCATTTTTTTGCGTCTGCACGCCAAATCAGTCGCTGCACTAAAATGGGCGTCAACACACTATTGAGCCGCATGCAAACGCCCCTGATTTTGATGGATTCGATCGCCTTGGTCTCGCAGGCACAAGCTGACGCCATCATTGTCAGCGGATCTCACGGCGGCCTGTCTGCTGCACACTTTGTCACAGCTTTGCAGCAAAAACCAAAAGCTGTTTTTTACAACGACGCAGGGGGCGGCAAAGACGATGCCGGCAAAATTGCCCTGTCTATTTTGCAATCTGCAGGCGTCATCGCAGCCACTTACTCACACGATTCAGCGCGCATTGGCGAAGCCCAAGATGCCTGGAGCCACGGCATCGTGAGCGCACTCAACGATCTGGCTTTAGCCCATGGCCTGCAACTGGCCATGAGCGTGCAGCAAGCCGTCTCACATTTGAGCACTTTCAAAGAAAATTCATGAACAACCGCACAATTTGGATCACTACTTTCATAGCGGCGTCAATTTTGATGATCACCACCGGCATGCGGCAATCGCTGGGCTTGTTTGTTGGGCCTTTGAACACCTCAACGGGGCTTGGCATCGTCAGCATCAGCTTGGCCATGGCGGTGGGTCAGTTTGTATGGGGCGCCATTCAGCCTGTGGCCGGCGCTTTTGCAGATCGATATGGGCCCAGGCCCGTTTTGCTCACTGGCTTGGTGCTTTTGGCGCTGGGCACCTTGATCACGCCTTGGATGAGTTCCAACGTAGGGCTCATTTTGAGTTTGGGCCTTTTGTCTGCCATGGGTGCAGGTTCTTGCAGCTTTTCAGTTTTATTGAGCGCTTCTGCTCAGCGCCTACCGGCCCAAGCGCGCGGCACAGCCTCGGGCATCATCAATGCAGGGGGCTCGTTTGGCCAGTTTATTTTTGCCCCTATTTTGCAAAAACTCATTCAAACCTTGGGCTGGATGGGTGCCATGTGGTCCATGGCGGTCATCACACTGTTGGCGCTGCCTTTGGTCACCCGCTTAACTTCTGACGGCCATGGGGCCACTGCTGCGCCAACGCCAGAAGGGGGCATGAAAAAAGCAGTCAGTGATGCGCTGCACAACCCCAGCTATTTGCTGCTGCACTTGGGCTTTTTTACCTGCGGCTTTCACATCGCTTTTTTGATCACCCACTTGCCAACCGAAGTGGGCTTGTGCGGCCTGATGCCCGAAGTGGCCAGTTGGTCCTTGGCCTTGATCGGTTTGGCCAACATTGCAGGGAGTTTGTACGCGGGCTCGTGCGTGAACAAATACCGAAGCAAATATGTACTGGCCATCATGTATGGCTCACGTGCGGTCTTGGTTGCGCTGTATTTGGCCGCGCCTAAAACCGAGCTGACCTTCTATTTGTTTGCAGCCGGTTTGGGCTTTACCTGGCTGGCCACCGTGCCCCCCACCGCTGCCATTGTGAGTAAGTTATTTGGCCTTCGCTACTTTGCCACGCTCTTTGGCTTGACATTGTTGTCGCATCAAATTGGCGGTTTCTTAGGCGCTTATTTGGGCGGCTTGGTGCTGGTGAGCAATGGTGACTACCAGTGGATGTGGTGGGCGGACATTGCCTTGTCAGGCATGGCTGCTTTGGTGAATTTACCGATCAAAGAAGCGGTTATTGTCAAACCCGCAATGGCTTGATTGGAAAAGGTGAAGACGGCTCGCCAGCGCGGTACATACGAGTTCCTTTTACCGCTGGGGCATGTCCTTGGCCGAAAACCCCAGGCTGATGGTGGCATCAGCGGGTATGGCCGGCATGGTTTGATTCCAAGCTTCCCATTGGGCTCGCAGGCCGTCTAACTTTTCAGGTTGATGCCGCCCTAGGTTGGCGCGCTCTCTGGCGTCGGCGGGAATATTGAACAAGTAATCGTGTCCATCGACGCGCAAGTATTTCCAATCGCCCACACGCATGGCGCGTTGCCCGCGGTGGTTCATGCGCCAGTACATGGGCCGGTCAAAAATTTGGGCAGGGTTTTTCAAAACTGGCAACAGCGAAACCCCATCCAATGGGTAATCTGCATCAGGCTTGGCACCAGCAACTTCAATCATGGTGGCAGACCAGTCCATGGTCATGCAGTGCTGCTCGCTGATGCCGCCTGGGGCAATGCCTTGGGGCCAATGGGCCACCCAGGGCACACGAATGCCGCCTTCGGTCAAGTCCATCTTGCCGCCAACCAAAGGCCAGTTGTCGCTGAAGCGTTCGCCGCCGTTGTCGCTGGTGAAAACAATCAATGTGTTTTCGAGTTGATCCGTGTCTTTGAGCGCTTGCACGACCCAACCGATGCCCTCGTCCATGTGATGGATCATGCGGTGGTAGGTGTGAATGTTGCCGCCTTGGAGGTGAAATATATTGTCCTTGATGGTCTGTGCCAGGGCGTGGTCATCCCGCGTCTCCCAAGGCCAATGCGGCGCGGTGTAATGCATGCTCAAGAAAAAGGGTTTGCTTTTGTCTTGCGACATGCGCTTGACAAAGTCAACTGATTGTTTGGAGATCAAGTCGGTCAAATAACCCTCATGGGGTTGCTCTTCTTCGCCCACCCATAGATCATGCGCGCCGGAGGACGCGCAGTGCGTGAAGTAGTCCACCCCACCTGCCATGGGGCCAAAGAATTCGTCATAACCCGAGCGCAAAGGACCGAAGGCCGGAGGGTAGCCCAAATGCCATTTGCCAATCAAGGCGGTGCGGTAGCCCACGCCTTTCAACAACGAAGGCAGTGTGGGGTGTGCGGGCGGCAAGCCCAAGGTGGTGCTGGTGCGCGATTTGCTGTTGATGGGCTCCTCAGCGGCGCCGCGCAAGCGGTATTGGTAGCGCGCGGTCATGAGGCCAAATCGTGTGGGCGAGCAAACAGGGGAATTGGAGTACCCGTCAGTGAACTTCAGACCATTGGCCGCAAGCGCGTCAATAACGGGAGAGACTTTGCCAAACTGAGCGTCCCGCCCGCCGTAGCAGCCCAGGTCGGCAAAGCCTAAATCGTCCGCAACGATGAAGATGATATTGGGTTGTTTCATGTGGCATTAATTTGAATGGCGCCGCGCCGTATTTGATCACGCTCCAAGGATTCAAACAAGGCTTTGAAATTGCCCTCACCAAAACCCTCATCGGACTTGCGCTGAATGAACTCAAAGAAAACCGGACCCAAAAGGGTTTGAGAGAAAATTTGCAACAGCAAGCGTTTTTCTCCGTTGGCGGTGGAGCCATCGAGCAAGATGCCGCGCGCCTGCAACTGTGCGATAGGCTCGCCATTGCCAGGCAAGCGCTCTTCGAGCATCTCGTAATAAATGTCGTTGGGGGCTGTCATCAGGGGGATGCCGGCCATTTGAATGGCATCGATGCTTTTAAAGATATCGTCCGTGAGCAAGGCAATGTGCTGAATGCCTTCGCCATTGAATTGCATCAAAAATTCTTCAATTTGCCCACCCGTTTTGCCTGACTCTTCATTCAATGGAATTCGGATCAAGCCATCGGGTGCGGTCATGGCGCGACTGGTCAGGCCGGTGTGCTCGCCTTGGATGTTGAAGTAACGAATTTCACGAAAGTTAAAAATTTTCTCGTAGAAGTTGCCCCAAAATGCCATGCGCCCTTTGTACACATTGTGGGTCAAGTGGTCGATCAATTTCAGGCCATGGCCTGGTGGGTGGCGATCAACACCCTCCACAAATTCGAAGTCAATGTCATAAATGCTTTTGCCGTCTTCAAAGCGATCGATCAAATACAAAGGCGCCCCGCCAATGCCTTTGATGGCCGGCAAGCGCAGCTCCATCGGGCCGGTTGGAATTTCGATGGGTTGAGCGCCCATCTCCAAAGCGCGTGCATAGGCTTTGTGCGAATCTTTGACACGAAATGCCAAGGCACAAGCGCAGGCCCCATGCTCTGCGGAAAAATAGCCAGCAAAGCTCTTGGGTTCGCGGTTGACAATGAAATTGATGTCGCCTTGGCGGTACAACACCACATCTTTAGAACGGTGTTTGGCGACCAATGAAAAGCCCATTTTTTCAAACAAGGGCTCTAAGACGCCGGGAACAGGGGACGCAAACTCTACAAACTCGAAGCCACACAAACCCATCGGGTTTTCAAATAAATCAGTCATGCAAAAATCTCCAAAAAATTAAAATTGAAAAGGTCAATTTGAATTTTGGGGGGGCGAGCATGAGCGCCCACGGGTGCTGCGCGCAAGGTGCACGCCGACAATCAGGGCTTGCCTAGAAGTAGCTTGGACTTTTTTGAAGATCACGTTGCATTGTGACCTAAATTTGACCCACGGCATGTTCAAACCCCAAAATAGCGCCCATGTCGATGATTGACGCCAATCACAAAATTCAGGGCTGCTGCACCGAGCAAAGACAAAAGCACTTTGTGAAGGTCCACCACATTGAAGGCGACCAGCAAAATCGCAGCGTCCACAGCCATTTGAACCTTGCCGGCAGACCAGCCCCTTTCTTTTTGCAAATAAATCGCTGTGATGGTCACGCCGCCCAAACTGGCGCCATGGCGAATCAGCATCAAGATGCCAGTTCCTGCCAACAAACCTGCTAGCACGGCCGCAAACACGGGGTCAATGTTTCCGAACTCAATCCAGTGGGGCAACCACTCGACAAATACAGCGAGCAAACTCACTGCGAAAAATGTCTTGAGCGTGAACACTTTGCCAAGCTTGAACCAAGCGAACAAGTAGAAAGGCAAATTGATCAGGAACAAAATCCAGCCCAGTGGCTGGCCCGTCATGTAATGCATCAAAAATGCAATGCCAGTGGTGCCGCCAGTCACAAGTCCGATTTGGCGAAACACCATCACCCCCAATGCCACAAACAAGCAGCCCGTAAAAATACCTTGTGCGTCCTCGAACAGACTGTGTTTGTTGATCGCAGGTGTATGAAGTTGATTTGCAAGCATGGCGCCAATTTAACCAGTACAAACCACCCACAATCACCGGGGGGGTGCAGTTTTCAGCACAAAGCTTGATGCGGGTCAATTGAATGGGGATTGATGAAGTCAGGGGCCAAAACCTTCATGGCAACCACTTTTGCAACATCGTTTTGGAAGGCGGGCCAATTGTTTTTTGCAAGCGCCCTCTTTTGTCAATCAAAACCACATAAGGCGTGACATTGGGCCAATTGGGATCAATGCCCTGCCGAAGGGCTGGCTCAAAACCCTCAAACGCGTACATCTGCGTCAGCCCCATGAAATGACTGGCGTGTCGCATGGCTTGCGGGCCGCTCACATCCATCATGACAGCGGCCAGTTCAACTTTCGCGCGCTGAGATTGCACGGCATGGTGCAAAACCTCAAATGCCTCAGGGCAAGTGCTGCAGTAGGAGGTCGTGAACAAATATGCCGCTGGTCTGGGGCCAGTTTTGAGAAGTTGCGCCCAAGTTGTTTCATCAAATCGGAGTGGCGTTTTGACCGATTGCGCACTGGCCATGGGCGTGCCAAACAAGAGTATCCAAAGCGCCAGCACCGCTTCGGCACCGCCAAGGCGCAATTTCAACCCAGTGGCTGGGCGCAGCCAGTTTGAAAATTTAAAAATTGATTTCATGAACCTGTGCCTCTTGCATCAAACGCCAAACCACCACCATGCGAGAGCCCGATTGTGCCAAGCGTGGGTGGTCGTTTGGGCCTTGCGTTTGTCCTAAAATTTTGATTTGAAAGCTGCGGCCACCATCTTTGGAAATCCAGGCCTTCAAGCTTGTGGCCGTGGCTTGACTGCTGCGCCAAATCACGGCCACATTGTTCTCAAATGCCATGACATCCGCATGTTCGGCGCGCTGATCGGGCAGCGTGCGAACGGTCTCGAGCATGGGCTCGCCTTGACTGCTCAAACGGGCGTAGCGCATGGCCGCCTCGTCTCGTCCTTGCACCTTGCGAATGCCAAACCAAACCGTGTGATAGCCCGCGTGCGAAGCGCCAAAGTCAGGCGCCAAGCCCGGCCCGTGGTGAGGGCAAGCATTGATTTGCCATTCATCGTAACTGCTGCGCACCACTTTGGCTGGATGCAACGCGTTGGAGCTGCTCAGACTGGCAAATGCATGGTCACGCGTTTGTTCGCCAAAGACGTGGCGCCAAGTGGCTTGCAACTGCCCTTGTGGGTTGGGCGCCAAGGCAATGCGACAACACTCACACGAATGATCTGCCAATTTGATATCAGACCCAAAACTGGCACCGCCATCTGCAGACTCGTTGCGGTAAATGGCAGCACCTGCATATTTTTGTGCAGCACCACGAGGGGGCATGTCGCGCTTGTCGACCCATAACGTGTGCAATACGCCTTGCCGGTCAAAGGCAATCGATTCAAACCGATGGGTGATTTCTTGACGGTCTTGGTGCACTGTGAAAGGCGCACCAAAAATTTTTCCACCATCACTGCTTCTGAGCATGCGGATGAAGCCGGTATAAGGCTTGGTCAAAGGCTGGGTGTAACTGATCACGACCCAGCCATGGGGGCCAAAGGCAATTTTGGGTCGATTTTCACCGTCTGCGGAAATTTCATCGGCGCCGGTCTCTAGTAGTTTCATGTTGGACCAAACCCCCAGCGCATGGGCGGGTGAACTTTGAACAAACAAGCGGTTGTTGGCGTTCAAGCCCACCATCCACAAGCTGCCATCAGGGGCAAACGCAGCCCCTGTGGCAAGTTGTATGCGGTCAGGGTGGGCACGCTTGATCTCGGACTTACCTGCCGCCGGTGCGGAGACAGTTTGCGCTGACAACTGCGCAAAAGAGGCCCAAGAGCAAACCGTCAGCGACAAAAATATCCATAATTGATTCATCATCCGCCTTCCCAATAAGTGCATTGCATCAGAACTTGATTTTCAAACCCAGGTTCACAATGCGAGGCATCGACAAAGTGATGCCGTAAGGCTGCCCGCTGGTGTAGGCATTTTCTGAATATTGTTTGTTGGCCAAATTGGCTACGCTCAAACTCAGGTCTGTTGCTTTGGACACTGCATAGCTTGCGCTGGCATCGTAGATCACGTTGCCACCTTGCTCATAGGGGCCGCCGGCTGTATTGACGTCATAGTACATGCGGCCGACATAACGCGCTTGCAGGTAAGTGCGCAGACCCGCCAAAGGCAACCAAGTCACGCCCACATTGGCCATGTTGATTGGCGTGCCGGTCAATTGCAAATTCAGCGGCGTGGTGATGTTGGCTGCCTTGCGCGTCAAGATGCTGGTGGTGTGCACAAGGCCCGCATCCACGGACAAGTCTTTGTTGATTTTCCACTGCGCTTGCAGCTCCAAGCCCCGCGACAAACCGTCTTGTTCATTGCTGTAAAAACTCGCAGTGCCTGCGCAGTAAGACAGGCTCGCACCACAAATCGTTTGCACCAGCGCAGGCGCGCTGGCGTACGAGCTGATTTTGTAGGTGGCGATCATGTTGCTGATGTCATATTGAAAATAGGTCGCGCTCAGCGAGAAGGGGTCTTGTTTGAAGTCCAGGCCCAACTCGCGGCCTTTCAAATTTTCTGGGCCTAAGTCAGGGTTGGCAATGGTGGGGCCGTTCGCACCATAGGTGCGTGTGGTGTTGTTGAAACCGGGTGCGCGAAATGACTTGTAAACTGCAGCGCGCAAAGCGGCATCGTCTGTGATCTGATAGCGTGCGGCTGCGCTGGGATTCACAGCCGACTTGTTGTTGTCTGCTTGAGCGCCTGCGAAAGTCACGCCGGCGGCTGTGCTGCGCGTGTTGGTTCTTCCTGAATTGTCCCAATTGTCATGGCGCGCGCTCAAAGTGATCTCAAGTGCAGGCACCGGAGCCACTTTGGTTTGGACAAACAAGCCCGTGAATTTCTGATCGCCGGCACCAAAGGTGCTGCTGTTCAAATTTTTGACGGGGTTTAAGCCTCCCGCAACCAGTGCGGTGGGAGCAGCGTAGAAAAATTCCAAGTCTTTGGCGCTTAAGTTTCTGTAGTCCAAGCCCAATTGAAGATCACGCCAAAGACCGTCCAATCGCGTTGCATAAATCGCAGAAGCGCCCTGCTCTCGGTATTTTTGCGAGCCATATTGCGAGTAGTACTGAACAACATTGGCGTTTACCTGTGCTGGGGTGACGTTGACATTCGATGGACATTTCGTACCCGTGGTTTGCCAATAACAGGTGGCGCCGTTGTATTTTTCAAAATTCACATATTGAGACCACGCAGCAGCAGTCACGCTGGATTTGACATTGAGACGCTGCGTCACGCTGGCAGATGCATCGGGACTTTTTTGCAAGTTGCTTCCATTGACATAGCCAATGTCTTGGTCTTGAACGTGGTAGCCGGCTCGCACATAGCCACTCCAATCAGCGCTGGGTTGGAAAAACGCAGTGAGCTGCGCATGGGTGTTGACGGCAGTGTTAGGGTGCCAAGCCGCATATCGGTAGAGCTGCTGCGGCAGTATGGAGACATAACCCTTGTAGTCCAGCTGGTCAAGGTTGATGCTCAGACTGAGCGTATCGGAGACTTTGAAGTTCTTGTTCAGTGCTAACTGGGTCGTGCCAGCTGTACCTGTGGTTGCGCTGATCACGCCCGCATCGTTTTGTCCTGTTTTGCTGACAATGTGGATGACGCCAGCCACCGCCATATTGCCCCAAATGCTGGAGTTGCCCCCGCGTATGACTTCAATGCGTTCGATGTTGCTCAAAGGTACTTTGAACCATTGGGTGGTCAGATAAAACGGGTCCATGACAGGCACACCGTCTAGCAGCACCAGCACTTTGGCATTGCCCATGCCGCGCATTTTGGTTTGGTGCCCCGTGGGGTCGGACTGCACCGCAGGCACAGCCGTGAAGTTCAAGCCTGGCACGTTGCGCAGCAATTGATCCAAAGTCAATGCAGCTGATTTTTGAATATCCTCTTGCGATATCACCGTAGTGTTGAGCGGCATTTGCTCGACACGCGCTTGGCTGCGACTGGCAGTCACCAGCATGCCATCGCTGGGCGTGAGCAGGCTCTGGGCTTGAGCAGAAATAGCCCAGGCTTGCGCTGCAAGGGTCAGCACAGCCAAACGGCAAGGCCTAGAAATACGTGGATGTTTCATGATTTGTCTTGAATGATGAAGAAGCTTTGCCTGTGATTCACAAGGCCAAGCGAGACGAAACTCAAGGCCTTGAATCGATCAAGGCCAAGGCTTCACTGCAATCAAGACAAATGGGGCGGCCCGCGAGAGGGCAAAGGTGGCGCAGTCAAAGAAACCATCAAGGCTTCAATGATTGGCTCAAGAGCATGCGCCAGTGGCGATGAAATTTGCAATACAGGATTGATTGAGGGAGCAGGCATGGCCGGAGTGGTGTGCGCGCACAAGGGGCAGTCCATGGCCGTGTTGGTGGGAGCTTGGGAATCGTCGCCTTGCACAACGAGCTTCATCACGCCCATGGCACTGCAGACCACTTCGATGCTGCGCGGCTGTATGACAGCTGCTAAAACGCAGACCCCCACAAACAGCAGGTACCACGCCAACACGATTCGTGCGTAGCCTTGCATACGGCGGGTTGGCGGATTCATGGGATAGCTACATCAAGCTGGGTGAAATTCAGTGCTTCATGCCACTGTGTGCGGCTGCTTTGCCAGGTGCCGCGCCTGGGGTCATTGCACGCGCAGTGGCTTTGACTTCCAAAGTTTGGCGCTTGCCGTCCTTGCCTTCGACCACCAAGGTCAGTGGCACGACATCACCCTCTTTGACTTGGCCTTTCAAGTCCATCAGCATGACATGGTAGCCACCTGGCTTGAGCTCAACAGATTGCCCTGCTGGCAAAGCCAAGCCTGGGACTGCGCGCATTTTCATGACGCCCGCTTCCATGGCCATTTCATGCACCTCGACCACCCCGGCCACAGGTGATTTGGCCTCGATCAATTTGACATCTTGGACGGCTTGCAGCTTCATGAAAGCGCCCGTGGCTTTTTGCTGTGCAACGGTGGCGCGCACCCACGGGTCAGTCACAGTGACTTGCGCCAGAGCGGCAGTGCAGCTCAAAAAAAGTGAGAAACACAGCCCCACAAGGCGTGTCATGAAGGTGCAGGAGGTGGTTGCAGTCATAACGTTGATTATGGCGTAACTTTTTTACCAACTCCTTAAGCCAACGCAATCTTCAGCGACCTCAGCTGATTTCCGTGATGAACTGCGCCTTGTCACGCCTGACTTTGGGCAACTTGGCGAGCCAGTCATTGGCCGCATCGCGGTAACCCAGAGGCAAGAGCACAGTGCTGCGCAAACCGCGCGCAGACAGATTCAATATTTTGTCGCAAGCTTTGGCGTCAAACCCTTCCATAGGGGTGGCGTCAACTTGTTGCTCTGCGGCTGCGATCAATGCAGTGCCCAAACCAATGTACGACTGCTTGGCTGCGTGTTGAAAGTTGGCCTCTGGGCCGCGCGCAGGGTAATTTTTCAACAGCATGGCGCGGTAGGCATCGCCGGACTCGGTGGTAAAGCCACGCACTTTGTTGGTGTAATCGAACATCATGTTGATGCGCTCTGGGGTGTAGTCGTCCCAAGCGGCAAACACGAGCAAGTGGGAACCCTCAGTGATTTGAGCTTGGTTATTGGCGATGGCTTGAATTTGCGCGCGAATTTCCGGCTTGGTGACGAGCAATATTTCGTAAGGCTGCAAACCGCTGGAGGTAGCGGTCAGGCGAATAGCCTCCAAAATGCGATCTACTTTTTCTGCTGAAACAGATTGTGTAGAGTCCATTTTTTTGGTGGCGTAGCGCCATTGGAGAGATTGGATCAAGTCCATGTCAAAGCTTTCAAGGGTGAGAGAAAAAGGGGCTAGTTTAATCTCTTCGCCGTTTTGACGATGGGCACCTGTTAAATGCCCCTGCGCCTTGCTATTGCTCGACTGTGTATCCAGAAGCTTTGATGGGTGCGTCCCAGCGTTTGTAATGCACGGCTTGAGACGCGGCCAAGGCCTGCGAGTTGGCATAGTTTGGAACCAAACCAAAGCCTCGAATGCGGTTTTGAATTTCAGGATTGTTCAAGGCTTGCGCCACGGCATCGCTGATTTTTTGCGTGCGATCGGCAGACATATTGGCTGGGCCATACAAGCCAAAAAATGCATCCGCTTCGACGTTGATGCCCATCTCTTTGAGCGTTGGAACTTCAGGCAAGGCTGCTGAACGGGTCTCGCCCGTGACTGCCAAGATTCTGAGTTTGCCTGATTTGTGGTGCTCGATGGTCTCGGATGCCGTGTCCACCATGAGTGGGATTTGCCCACCGATCAAATCTTGCGCAGCAGGTGCGCCGCCCTTGTAGGCCACGTGCGTCAAAGGTGTGGCCGTGGCTTGGGCGATCAATAAGCCCGCAAAATGCGGCACAGTGCCAGCACCCGAGGTAGCGTAATTGGCTTTGCCCGGATTGGCTTTGAGCCAGGCCATGACCGCTTTGATATCGCCCGCAGGTGCGCCGGGGCCGGCTGTCACGGCGAAATCAAATGTGGTCACGCGTGCAACGGCGGTGAAGTCTTTGACAGGGTCATAGCCCAAATTTTTATACAGCCAAGGCAAAATCACCAAGCCACCACTGGGCGCCAAGATCAAAGTATTGCCATCTGCCGCGGCGCGCTTGACTTCCCCCAATGCGATTCGCCCAGCAGCGCCCGGCTTGTTTTCAACGATCACATTTTGATCCAGTGAAGTGCGCAGACGTTCAGCCAAAAGGCGGGCCACCACGTCAGCCGAACCCCCTGGTGGGAAGCCAACCAAAATTTTCATGGTGGGTTTGTCTTGTGCCAGCACCTGTGTGCTCCAACCCAAACAGCTCAGACCTGCAACCAGGGCCAGCATTTTCAGCAGATTTCTTTTCATGATAAATCCTATAGCGGTTAAACGTCGTTTGAAAGGCAATCGCAGAGTTTCGCCATAATCGAGAACTATTGCATTGGGGTTTGCGTGATGATACAAAAAATTCCCAGCGCTATTGAATATTTTGGAGCCTCTTTCATGCCAGTCATTGACATTCACACGCACATGTTCACCCCCCAATGGCTCGAGTTGCTCAAAAGTGAAGGGGGCGCCTACAACATCAAAACCAGACCCGATGGCCAGCAAGAGGTCTTTCGTGGCGATACGCCGGTGGTGATTCCTCAAAAAGGACACTTTGATTACGCCTTGCGCATTCAGCACATGGACGCTGCGGGCATCGACATTTCAGTCGTCTCGCTGACTTGTCCCAATGTTTATTGGGGCAACGAAGACATCAGCTGCCGCGCGGCCCGCGAGTCCAACGACACCATGGCGCAGGCGCAATCGACTTACCCTGATCGCATTCGCTGGTTCACCTCCTTGCCCTGGGAGTACCCGCAACGCGCCCTAGAGGAGTTAAAGCGAACCTGCGAGAACGGCGCTGCGGGCGTGATGGTACTGGCCAATATTTCAGGCCGCAGTTTGACCGACCCCTTGTTTGCACCGATCTGGGCTGAAATTGACAAGCGGGCATTGCCTGTTCTGGTCCACCCCACTGACCCGCCCGGCGTGGACCTGATGGACATGCGCAAATTTGATTTGAGTTGGTCAGTGGGTTTCATGATGGACACCACGCTGGCCATCACGCGCATGATTTTTGAGGGTTTCTTTGACCAATACCCTCATCTCAAAATCATTGCTTCGCATGGTGGTGGCACCCTGCCCTATTTGGTTGGACGCTTTGAAAAAGGCGATGAAGTTGAGATCCCCCAGCGCCGCCAAATGAAGCGCAAGCCAACAGATTATTTGCGCCACATTTATTACGACAACATCACCTACAACTTGGGCGCCCTGCAGTATTTAATTTCAGTCGCTGGCCCTTCGCAAGTGATGTTTGGCACAGACTGGCCGCACCAAGTGCACGACACAAAAGGGGCTTTTGCCAATACGGCTCAATTGCCCAAAGCACAATGCGATGCCATTCGAAGCGGCAACGCCATGCGAGTTTTCAATATCCACTAAGCTGCAGGTTTACAGCATGGACACCACCGCATGAACAATTGGTTGCCGCTGATCGCAACGCTGTCCATTCAAGCCATGGTGGCGATGGCCCTTCTGACCTTGCCCGTGATGGCCCCGGTGGCCGCCAAAGCCTTGCAAGTTTCACCAGCCTTGGTGGGAATGTATGTGGCTGTGACGTACTTGGGTGCGATGCTGGCCAGTTTGATTTCAGGCACCACTGTGGCTCGGTGGGGGGCGATTCGGGTCAGTCAATGGGGCTTGTGGCTGTGTGCAGCAGGCTTGGTGTTGTGCGCAGTCCCGTGGCTGCCGTCAGTGGCCGTGGGGGCTTTTTTGATTGGCTTGGGCTACGGGCCGATCACGCCTGCGAGTTCACATTTGCTAGCGCGCACAACGCCTGCACACCAGATGGCCCTGGTGTTTTCAATCAAGCAAACGGGTGTGCCTGTGGGCGCTATGGTCGCCGGTGCCGTGGTTCCCAGCTTGCTGCTGCTGCTGGATTGGCAAGTCACTTTGCTGGTTGTGGCCTTGGTCTGCAGCGCCAGCGCCCTGCTTTCTGAAACCATACGCGCTGAGTTTGACCTCGACCTCAACCCTGAGTCCAAACTGGACTGGGGCAGTTTGATCTTCCCTATCCGCATGGTTTTATCGCACCGCCCATTGGCTACCATGGCTGCATGCTCGTTCATGTTTTCAATGGCACAGATGTCGCTCATGACATACTTGGTCACTTACCTGCACGAAGATTTGTCGTACACCATGGTCAGCGCGGGTTTGTATCTCTCGGTGACGCAGATCGGCGGCATTGGGGGTCGCATTGCCTGGGGCTATGTGGCTGACCGATGGTTGGGCGCTCAGCCCACCTTGGTGCTGCTGGCCGGGTCCATGGCGGTGAGTGCGTTTGCAACAGCAGTTTTTCTGCCCCTCATTTCAACTTGGGCTGTCTGGATCATATTGTTTGTGTTTGGTGCCTCTGCCATTGGCTGGAATGGCGTCTACTTGGCCGAAGTGGCTCGACAAGCCCCAGCAGGGCATGCCAGCACCGCCACGGGAGGCACACTGGCCATCACTTTTTTAGGCGTGGTCATTGGGCCACCTTTGTTTGGCATGCTGTCCACTGTGTTCGGCACTTACAGCGCGGGTTACTTGGCCTTGGTGCCGACCTCTACACTGTGTGGTCTGGTTCTGTTTTTTAATCATCGGCAGCAAACACGATCAAAGATTCAAGTGAACTAGCATGTCCAAATTCAATGCGTCACGCGCAGCCAAACGGGTATTTTTTTTGACCCTTGTGCCTGCTTTTTTTTTGTTGGCTGTGGCCTACTTTTATCTGCTGGGCGGGCGCATCATTGAGACTGATAATGCTTACATCAAGGCAGACAAAGTTCCCGTCAGCGCCAGTGTGGCCGGCATGGTTTCTGAGGTGCTTGTGGCTGAGAATCAAGCGGTCGTTGCAGGGCAAGTGCTGTATCGGTTGGATCCAGCAACGTTTCAGGTGTCAGTGGAAAAAAGCCAAGCCAAGTTGGCCCAAGCTCGAACCGAATTAAATGCCCTCAAAGCCAGCCATCTGCAAAAACAAGCAGAAATCACCCCTGCCAAAACAAGACTTCAATTTGCTTTGAAAGAACAACAACGACAAGCCGACTTGGTGAGTAAAAACTTTGTCTCTGCCGCCAAGTTTGACGAGTCCAAGCAAGTTGCCGAATTGGCAGCCCAACAAATCACGGCCTTGGAACAAGAGTTAAACCGCATTGCAGAAACTTTGGGCGGCAGTGTTGATTTTCCAATGCAAAAACACCCCAACTACCTTGCCGCAGCGGCGGAGCTCAAACAAGCCCTGCTGGACCTGTCGAGAACTGACGTTAAAGCGCCCATGGCAGGCATTGTGAGCAAACCACCCAAGCCTGGCCAATACCTCAGCATGGGCAGCACCGCCTTGGCTTTGGTGGCCAGTGGATCGCTTTGGGTGGAAGCCAATTTCACTGAAACTGAGTTGACCCACATGCACCCGGGGCAAGTTGTGGTCATTCACGTTGACACCTACCCCGAGCATGAATGGAGAGGCCAGGTTGAGAGCTTAAGCCCCGCCACAGGTGCAGAATTTTCCGTCTTGCCGGCCCAAAATGCCACCGGAAATTGGATCAAAATTGCACAGCGCGTTCCTTTGAAAATTCGCATTCAAGACAACAACAATGCACCGGTCTTGCGCGCTGGATTGAGTGCAGTGGTGCAGGTGCAAACTGAGCACCGCCGAAAAATATTAGGCTTTGCACTTTAAGCCTTGGACATGTCTGAGTCGACGCTGCCCCCCAGCCCCAAGCCCAATCGCGCTTGGGTGACGGTCTCGGTCATGCTGACCACCATCATGCAAGCCGTGGACACCACCATTGCCAACGTGGCTCTGCCTCACATGCAAGGCACGATGGGCGCCACACAAGAGCAAATTTCATGGGTCTTGACCTCCTACATTGTGGCTGCTGCGATTTTCATGCCGCTGACAGGATTCATGTCGGCTCGCGTGGGACGCAAGCGCGTCTTCATGGTGTCGGTTGCCGGCTTCACATTGGCTTCCATGCTTTGCGGTGCGGCGCAAAGTCTGCCTCAAATTGTTTTATTCAGATTGTTGCAAGGTATTTTTGGTGCCTGCTTGGTGCCGCTTTCACAATCGGTTTTGCTCGACGCCTACCCTCGCGAGCGGCACGGCTGGGCCATGGCCATTTGGGGCATGGGCGTCATGGTCGGCCCTATCGTGGGGCCATCCTTAGGTGGTTGGCTCACCGAGTATTACAGTTGGCGCTGGGTCTTTTACATCAACTTGCCACTGGGCTTGTTGGCGTGGTTTGGTTTGGCTACCTATGTCAAAGAAACGCCCGTCGATCCAAACAGACAATTTGACTGGCTTGGCTTTGTGCTGCTGAGCACTGGCATTGCAGCCTTGCAATTGATGCTTGACCGAGGGCAGTCACAAGACTGGTTTCACAGCCCTGAAGTGGTCATTGAAGCCATGATTGTGTGCTTTGGCTTGTACCTGTTTGTGGCGCACATGTTCACCTGCAATCACCCCTACATCGAGCCCGATCTGTTCAAAGACCGAAACTTCAGCGTTGGCTTGATGTTGATATTCATGGTGGGCGTGATTTTGCTGGCCAGTCTGGCTTTGCTGCCGCCGTTCTTGCAAAATTTGATGGGTTATCCGGTTGTCGATGTTGGTGTTTTGCTGGCGCCACGCGGCATCGGGACGATGATGGCGATGATCATCGTCGGCAAATTGGCCGGGCGCTTTGAAGCCCGCTTGGTCATTGGGTTTGGCCTGTGTTTGACCAGTTTATCCATGTGGCAAATGACGAAGTTCACCACCGACATCACGAGCTGGACCGTCATCTCGACAGGGCTGCTCCAGGGCTTTGGGCTGGGCTTTATTTTTGTGCCACTCACAACGCTCACTTTTGCATCTTTGGCGCCCCATTTGCGCAACGAAGGCACTGCATTGTTCAGTTTGATACGCAACATCGGAGGCAGCATTGGCATTTCGGTGGTGATCACCTACCTTGCACAGCGCACACAAATCAACCACGCGGTTTTTTCTGAAGCCATCAACCCTTTCAACTTTGGCTTGCAAATGGCCATCGAAGCGGGCAGTGTTGATCTGAACACGTCGCTGGGTCTGGCCATGGCCAATACCGAGGTCACGCGTCAAGCTGCCTTGCTGGCTTATTTGCAAGACTTTCGCTTGATGATGTTTGTGAGTTTGAGCGCGTTGCCCCTGGTGTTTTTGTTGGGCCCTTCAAAACAACAACCCTGGCCCGACCCCCAGCCCACTTAAGGCGCGCTCTTTGCAATCATGTCCGCAGCCTTCTCTGCAATCATGATGGTTGGCGCATTGGTATTGCCCGTGACCAAGTCCGGCATGATCGAGGCGTCCACCACGCGCAAGCCCTGCAAACCATGCACTAGCAGGTGGGCGTCGACCACGGCCATGGTGTCACTGGCTGCGCCCATTTTGCAAGTGCCAACAGGGTGGTATTCGGTGTCTGAATTTTGACGCAAAAATGCTTCAAGTTGCGCCACGTTGTTGCGCTGGGCCTCGTGAATCATGGGCCCTCGGTAAGGCTTGAGTGCAGCAGACTGCATCACATCCAGCCCCATTTGCGTGCCCTGGACCAAGGTTTTCAAATCATCGGGATGGTCTAAAAAAGCGGGGTCAATCAAGGGTTTGTCCAGCGGGTTTTTGCTTTGCAGCGTCACACTTCCACGACTTTTGGGTCGCATGAGTGTGACATGCAAACTGTAGCCGTGACCCCAGTGCTGTTTGCGCGTGTGATCGTCAACGATGGCGGTGCACAGAGCGAGTTGAATGTTAGGGTGCTCTGGTTTATTTTCGGTAGAAATAAAGCCCTGCGTTTCAGAGACACTGGAGGTGATCCAGCCAGTGCGTTTGGCGCGCCACTCAAAGATGGCTTTGACCATGTTAACCGCACCTTGGAGCGAAAACCCCATGGCTTCGTCGACTTTGCTCGTGCGGTAGATCAAGGTTGTGGTCAAGTGGTCTTGCAGATTTTGCCCCACACCGGGCAACTCATGCAGCAGCTCAATGCCCATCGATTTGAGATGCCCTGCTGGGCCTATGCCCGACAGCAGCAGCAACTGGGGTGAGCCATAAGCACCGGCTGAAATGATGACTTCACGGCGCGCCCTGACTTGCTGAGATTGTCCGTTGTGGACAAACTCGAGGCCAACGGCTCGCTTGTCATGCAACAGGATTTTGCAGGCCTGTGAATGGGGTAGCACCGTCAAGTTGCTGCGACTCCTGACAGGGTCAATGTAGGCCCTTGAAGCGCTCCAGCGCTCACCATTTTTTTGCGTCACTTGCCCTCTTGAAACACCGAATTGCTGCGCCCCGTTGTAGTCTTCGTTGAAAGGAATTCCTTGCTCGGCGCAAGCTTGAATGAAAACTTCGTTCAACGGGCTGGGGCTGGTTAAAAAACTCACATTCAATGGGCCGCCCACTGCCCGATATGCAGTCTCTCCAAAGCACTCGTTGTTTTCCGATTTTTTGAAATAAGGCAGCACATCTTGGTACGACCAGCCTATGTTGCCCAAGCTGGCCCAGCGGTCATAGTCGCCTGCATTGCCGCGGGTGTAGACCATGGCGTTGACCGAGGAGCTGCCTCCCATGACCTTGCCCCGAGGCTGAAAGCCGCACCGGCCGTTCAACCCAGCTTGCGGTGTGGTGTTGTAACCCCAGCTGTGAATGCCCAGTGGCGCGGTGGCGGCAAAACCCAATGGGGCGCGGATGAAGATCGAGCCATCGGGGCCGCCCGCTTCCAAAAGGCAAACCGTCAGTTGTGGGTTTTCGCTCAAGCGCCCTGCGACCACGCAGCCAGCCGATCCTCCACCGACAACCACGTAGTCAAATTCTTGTGCATTCATATCTCATGGCCTCGTGACAATAGGAAAGGTGCCTGCCGATTGATCAATCAAATAAAAAAACTTGGCCAAATCAAGGGTACTGCCTTGAATTTTGGTGTGCTCAGACAGCAGCAAATCTTTGGCTCCAGCTTTGCCTATGACCATTTGCAAAAAGAATGCATGCGTCAAAGTCAAGGTGGCGTTGGCATCTTTGTGGGGCGCTGATTTTTCAAAATGCATGACTGCATTTTCAATTTGGATCACATAGCTTTCTTTCAAATCTGAAAGCACCAAATTGATTTTCAAATCGTTGTTCTCTGCCTTTTTGCCATCCAAAGAGGCCGCCATGGCTTCCAAAAAACGCGGGACAGGTGTTTGCAACAACATGTCGATCATGCCTTCTCTGGGTAAACCTTTTTCGGGAGGTCCTTCACGCAATTCCAAAGCACCAGTCAAATAAAAGTTTCGCCACGAAGCCGACTCTGCCATGAAGCCCAATTGATCAAATGATCGAGCCAATATGTCACGTGCAGCTTTGTTGTGCGGGTCCACATAGACCGCGTGCTTGAGAAGCTCCGAGGCCCAGCGAAACTCGCCCTTTTCATAAGCCACCTTGGCTGCAAACACCACTTTGTCAACGCCCCCCATCAGTTCCACATATTTTTGGGATGCTTGCAGTGGCGCAAGCGGGTCCAAATTGGAGGGGTGCGCATCAAACCAGCCCATGTAATGCTGGTAGACCGCTTTGACATTGTGTCGAACCGTGCCGTAGTAGCCCCGCACATTCAAATGCTCTTGCAAGGACTTGGGCAGTTGCAGCGTTTCGGCAATTTCTGAAGCGTTCAAACCCGCATTGATTTGCCGCACGGTTTGATCGTGAATGAATTGATACGTGTCGCGCTGTTTGCGAATGAAATCTTGTATTTTTTCTTTGCCCCACACGGGCCAATGGTGCTGATTAAAGACCACTTCGGAATTTTCAACATGGCGCAAAGATTGATTCAAGTAAGCCGCCCACTGCATCGCATCGCGCACCTTGGCGCCGCGCAAGGTGTACAAATTGTGCAAGGTGTGGCCCATGATTTCCGCGCCGCAAAAGGCCTTAAAATCTGGCAAGTGAAAAGTCAACTCCGAAGGCGCTTCGCTGCCGGGCACATTGTGAAAAACAAAACGAACACCGTCCAACATCACTTCCTGCTGGGCTTGAGAGAGGCTCAGATTGGGCGCCACCAGACCCATGCGCCCAAACGCAACGGCCTTGCCCAAGCCGTTGTCAATCAGGCCTTGGGCGTTGTGGGGCAATCGACTGCCATACATGTACATGGCTCTTCGCCCCATGGCAGAGCCCATCAAAATATTTTCGCTGGTGGCCTCCGCCATGAAGCCCGAGGGGGCCAGCACCGTGATTTGTCGGCGCTTGACTTCATCGGCGGTGATCACACCCAAAGCGCCGCCAAAGTGATCCGCATGGCTGTGCGTGAAAACCAGCGCAGACACTGGTTTGTTGCCCAGATGCAGGCGCGCAAACGCCATTGCGGCAGCAGCAGTTTCTTGCGAAGTCAAAGCGTCCACCACAATCCAGCCGGTTTTGCCCTCAATCAAGGTCATGTTGGCCAAATCAAAACCGCGCAATTGCCAAATACCGGATGAGACTTTGAACAAGCCCACATGGTTGTTCAACAAAGCTTGTCGCCACAAACTGGGGTTGACACTGGCGGGGGCTTGACCTTTGACAAAGGCAAAAGCGTCAAAGTCCCAAATCACTTGGCCTTGTGCGTTTTTGACCTGTCCTTGGGGTGCTGCAATGAAGCCGCGTTTGGCGTCTTCAAAAGACGGGGGGTCGGAATAATCGTTTTGCTGCGCCAAGGCTTGGTTGGCTTGCTGCGCCCACATGCTGCCCCCCTGCTCACTGGAAGGTTCAGCCTCATGGCGCGAACAACTGCTGAGCAACATGCCCAGCAAAGCGCACACCAAGCCTAGGCGCAGGCCTTTCGCATTGACTTTATTTGATGAACCAGCAGAACTTTGCATTTACCAAATAGATTAGCATGACCCATGACATTGTTGCGTCGCCATTGCTTCATTGGTGTAAACCCTTGATGCGTGCAAAGTTAAAAAAAGGGCGGATATTTCCGCCCTTGAAATTCAGCCTTGAATCGGCTTCAGAAAAAGCCCAGTTTGGACTCGCTGTAGCTGACCAATAGATTTTTGGTTTGTTGATAATGGTCAAGCATGACCTTATGGGTTTCGCGGCCAATGCCCGATTCTTTGTAACCCCCAAATGCAGCGTGTGCTGGATAAGCGTGATAGCAATTGGTCCAGACGCGCCCGGCCTTGATCGCGCGGCCCATGCGGTAGGCCACATTGCCATTGCGACTCCACACACCTGCACCCAAGCCATAGAGGGTGTCATTGGCAAGTTCCAAGGCTTCAGCTTCTGTTTTGAACGTGGTCACGGCCAGCACGGGGCCAAATATTTCTTCTTGGAAAATTCGCATCTTGTTGTGGCCTTTGAACAAGGTCGGCTCAACATAGTAGCCACCGCCCAACTCACCACTCAAACTCGCCACATTGCCACCGCACAACACTTCAGCGCCCTCTTGGCGCCCGAGCGTCAAGTACGCAGAAATTTTGGTCATTTGTTCTTTAGAGGCCTGGGCACCCAACATGGTGTCGGTGTCCAAGGGGTTGCCTTGTTTGATGGCGGCAATCCGCTCCAAGCAGCGGGCCATGAACTTGTCATAGATCGACTCTTGAATCAAGGCGCGCGATGGGCAGGTGCAAACTTCACCTTGGTTAAAGGCAAACAAGACCAAGCCTTCAATGGCTTTGTCAAAAAATCCATCGTCTGCATCGGCAATGTCAGCAAAGAAAATGTTGGGTGATTTGCCGCCCAACTCCAGGGTGGCTGGGATTAAATTTTGGGCTGCCGCTTGTGCGATCACTTTGCCTGTGGCGGTGGATCCGGTGAAGGCCACCTTGGCAATGCGCTTGCTCGAAGCCAAGGGCATTCCAGCTTCACGGCCAAAACCATTGACCACATTCAAAACGCCAGGAGGCAACAAATCGGCGATCAATTCGACCAACAGCAAAATAGAAATAGGTGTTGATTCAGCAGGCTTTAAGACCACGCAATTGCCAGCGCCCAAGGCGGGTGCCAATTTCCATGCCGCCATCAAAATCGGGAAGTTCCAAGGGATGATCTGCGCCACCACGCCCAATGGTTCGTGATAGTGGTAAGCCACTGTATCGCCATCAATGTCTGACAAAGCACCTTCTTGGGCTCGCACACAGCCTGCAAAATAGCGGAAATGGTCCACCGTCAAGGGAATGTCGGCATTCAATGTTTCACGGATTGGTTTGCCGTTGTCCACTGTTTCTGCATAGGCCAGCAATTCCAAATTGGCCTCAATTCGATCGGCAATTTTGAGCAAAATATTCGAGCGTTCGGTTGGGGATGTTTTGCCCCAGCCACCGGCAGCAGCATGGGCGGCATCCAAGGCCAACTCAATGTCTTGGGCATCTGAGCGAGCCGCCTGTGTATAGACTTGGCCACTGATCGGCGTGACGACATCAAAGTATTGACCTTTCACGGGCGCTTTCCATTGGCCTCCAATGAAGTTGTCATAACGCGCTTTGTATTGGACTTTGGCACCGGTGGTGCCAGGGGCTGCATAAATCAAGGCTGTCTCCTGAAGGGTTGATGGGCGTGGACGTTCAAGGTCCTTGCTCCGGGCTGTGTTTTGCAAGCCTTGTGCCAAGTTACGCCCTACTTCCCCCAAATCCTGAAAAACCTGCCATGTCTTTGATTTATATCGACTATTGAATCGCACAAAGCGGTTCAAATGCCGTCAATGTGCTTACAGGACTGACACCTGTACGCGCTGTGTCAGCAACACCTGTCACAAATTGGAACACTCAGAACAACAAATCAGGCGAGTCCATCGGAGATGCCATCGGCACCGCTAGACTGACATTGACAAAAACAAGCGAGCACACTCGCCAACGGAAGACAACATGCGCGAACATTCACTCATGCCCGCCCCACTGCTGCGACAAGCGCGGCACCTCTTGATCGAAACAGGTCAATGCCAGTCACCTTCGGTGGACGCAGTGGTCTCACGCTCATGGGGAAGAAGTCTGGCGGCTGGGCTGTCCCCCATCGGCAGAATTTCCTTCACAGACAACTTAAGCGGCATCGAACTTCAAAGAGCGCGCACCCAAAATCATGATTTGGTCAGCCACTCGCACCCCATCATGGAGTATTTGTTTGAACAAGTTCGACAAAGCCACAGCATGGTGATCTTGTCAGACCGCAATGGCGTTTTGATGCACACATTGGGAGACCTTGATTTTTTAAGCAAAGCCGAACGCGTGGCCTTGATGTGTGGCGCCTCTTGGAATGAAAATCAACGCGGCACCAATGCCATTGGCACGGCACTGGCCGAGTTTGAAGAGGTGGAAATCAATGGTGCAGAACACTATTTAGAACGCAACGGTTTTCTCACCTGTGCAGCCGCACCTATCATGTCGGCCACTGGCGAATTGATGGGCATATTGGACATCTCTGGCGACCACAGAAGCCGTCACCCCCATACGCTGGGCCTGGTCTCGACCGCAGCCCGCATGATTGAAAACACACTGGTCTTGAGTGCCTGCCAGCATCAAATTATTTTGAAATTGCATGCGCGTGCAGAAGGCATTGGCTCTGTGGCGCAAGGGGTCTTGGCTTTTTCTGAAGACGGCTGGATGATGGGCGCCAACCGCCGAGCGCTTGAAATATTGGGGCTGCACAAAAGCAGCATCGGCAGCACGCAATTGAACCGCTTGTTTGATGTGGAAATTGACCAGCTCCTTGCCCACGCAAGCAAGTGCGCTGGCCGGCCTTTGCAATTGCACACACCTTCGGGTGCGTCTGTTTTTGGACAGATTCAAACCCATCCTAAATTGTCGATCAAAGTGGCTGCAGCAAGGCCTGCGCCGACGCTGGATGCCTTGGACCGAATGGACACCGGTGATGCGCGTTGGCGCTTAGCCGCAGAAAAAGCCAGGAAAGTTTCAGGCAAAGACATTCCCCTTTTGTTGCTCGGTGAGTCGGGTGTGGGAAAAGAGCTTTTTGCCCGCGCTGTTCATGAAACCTCTGCACACAAAACAGGGCCATTTGTGGCCATCAATTGCGCCGCCCTGCCCGAGCATTTGATTGAAGCTGAATTGTTTGGTTATGCGCCTGGGGCCTTCACCGGCGCCAATAAAAATGGATCTCCTGGGCGTTTGCGGCAAGCCCATGGCGGCACACTTTTTTTAGACGAGATTGGCGACATGCCTTTGTCAATGCAGACTCGTTTATTGCGCGTGCTGCAAGAGAGAAAGGTCACGCCTTTGGGCTGCGGTGAATCGGTTCCTGTTGATTTTTCATTGATTTGCGCCACGCATCAAAACTTGCGCATTGCAGCCGAGAAGAACCACTTTCGAAGCGATCTGTACTACCGCATCAATGGCTTGAGTTTGCAATTACCGGCCCTGCGCGAGCGAACTGATTTCAGCGCCCTGACCCACCGTATGCTCCAAGAGTGGGGCGGGCCCATACGCTTGCACATCGAGCCCGAAGTGATGAAAGCCTTGAGCTTGTACCACTGGCCTGGCAATTTGAGGCAATACAGCAACATGCTGCGCACAGCCGCGGCCATGCTTGATGCGAACGAGGTTTGCATTTCATGGGCGCACTTGCCTGACGATTTAGTGCCAGAGTTACAAACCCTCTCCAGTTTGCAAGCGATGCACGCCCAAACGCCTCCGCAAAACCTGCATGAACTCTCACAAAAAGCCATCCACCAGGCTTTGGAGAATGTGCGCGGCAACGTCTCGGCAGCAGCGCGCCAACTGGGCATCAGCCGGCAAACTTTGTACCGAAAACTGCAAGTGCATTGATCCAAACGCCGGTCTGCGTCAAAATAGCCGGTGTAGAAAGCTTTTTTCATGCACAACGACATTCACGATCTGCGCCAAATTTTAAAGTCAGTCAAGACCATTGCGGTGGTCGGTTTGTCTGCGCAGTGGAACCGGCCGAGTTTTTTTGCAGCCAAATACATGCAAGCGCATGGCTACACCATCATTCCCGTCAACCCCCGCTACGCAGCTGGGCAAGGGCCTGACACTGCGCAAGCTCAACATATCTTGGGCGAGACTTGCTATGCCAGTTTGTTAGACATTCCACAACAAGTTGATCTGGTGGATGTCTTTCGGCGCACTGAAGATGTGCTGCCCATTGCCGAGCAAGCCCTCCAAATCGGTGCGAAATGCCTTTGGCAGCAGCTCGGCGTTGAAAACCACGAAGCAGATCAACTTTTTCGAAATGCTGGCCGTTCTTCGGTCACCAACCGCTGCGTCAAAATTGAGCATGCGCGCATTTTCGGAGGCCTGCAGTGGGTGGGCGTGAACACCGGCATGATCTCAGCCAAACGGCCTGTCTAATCCAACACAACCCTATGTCCGATCACCGCTTTCGACCTGAAACATTGGCCATCCATGCAGGCCAAATTCCCGATGCCGCCACAGGCGCGCGGGCCCTGCCTATTTACCAAACCACCAGCTTTGTGTTTGACAGCGCAGAGCACGCTGCAGCGCTGTTTAACCTGCAAACCTTTGGCAATGTTTATTCACGCTTGAGCAACCCCACCGTGGCGGCTTTGGAAGAGCGCGTGGCGGCCTTGGAAGGCGGCCGCGCTGCGGTGGCCTCTGCCTCGGGCATGGCTGCCGAAGCCATGGCTTTGATGACCATATTGCAAGCCGGAGACCATGTGGTGGCAGCCGGCACTTTGTATGGCGGATCGGTCACACTCTTGGCAGTCAGCCTGGCCAAGTTTGGCATTCAAACCACCTTTGTCGATGCACAACGGCCGGAGGCCTTTGCAGCCGCCATCAAGCCCAACACCCGTGCTGTCTTTGCCGAGAGTTTGGGCAACCCCAGCATGCTGGTGCTGGACATTGCTGCAGTGGCCCAAGTGGCCCACGCGCATGGGCTGCCCTTGATCATCGACAACACGGTGCCCAGCCCCATGCTGTGCAACCCGATTGCTTTTGGCGCCGATGTGGTGGTGCACTCGGCCACCAAATACTTGGCAGGCCACGGCACAACCTTGGGCGGCGTGGTGGTTGAAAGTGGCAAATTTCCATGGGACAACGGGAAATTTCCAGGCATGACCGAGCCCTCCGATGGTTACCACGGTGTGCGGTTTTACGAAACCTTTGGTGATTTTGGTTTCACCATGCGTTGCCGCATGGAGTGCTTGCGCGTGTTTGGCGCAGCCTTAAGCCCGATGAGCGCATGGCAAATATTGCAGGGCGTTGAAACCCTGCCCTTGCGCATGGAGCGGCATTGCAGCAACGCGCTGCAGGTAGCGAAATTTTTGCAACATGACCCGCGCGCAGCTTGGGTCAACTACCCGGGCTTGCCAGACCACCCCCAGCACGCCTTGATGCAAAAACAAATGCGAGGTGCTTCGGGCTTGCTGGCCTTTGGCGTCAAAGGTGGCCTCGCACAAGGCATCAAGTTCATTGAAGCGGCCAAGTTCATGAGCCACTTGGTCAACATTGGTGATACCCGAACATTGATCAGTCACCCTGCCAGCACCACACACCGCCAGCTCAATGACGAGCAGCAATTGGCCGCAGGCGTAGGGCCTGACATGATTCGAATTTCAGTGGGCCTGGAGCACATTGATGATATTTTGTGGGACATTGACCAAGCTTTGAATGCCGCAAGTGCGTAACAAACCCATGCAAAAAATTTCAACATGAGCACTATTTTTGATCAAGGTTTAGAAAAGAATCAAGCCAACTTCACCGCCTTGTCGCCCATCAGTTTTCTAGAGCGCAGCGCCGAAGTTTTTGGTGACTTGCCAGCTGTTATTCATGGGCAAAGACGTTACAACTGGGCCCAAACGCGTGAGCGTTCAGCACGCTTGGCTGCGGCCTTGAAAGCCCACGGCATTGTCAGAGGCAGCACCGTCAGTGCCATGCTGCCCAACACCCCTGAGATGGTTGAAGCCCACTATGCGGTGCCGGCTCTGAATGCCGTGTTAAACACATTGAACACCCGCCTGGATGCGGCCTTGATTGCTTGGCAATTGCACCACTGCGAATCGCAAGTGCTGTTAACCGACCGCGAGTTTTCACCCGTGATGTCGCAAGCTTTGCAGCTGCTCAAGACCGAGCACGGCAGAGAAATTTTGGTCATTGATGTGTGCGACAGCCAATACAGCGGGCCAGGAGAGCGCTTGGGCGCGCATGAATACGAGGCTTGGCTCTCGGCGCACGAACCCTTGTCACATCTGCCTGGCCCGCGCGACGAATGGGATGCCATCGCTGTAAGCTACACCAGTGGCACCACAGGCGACCCCAAAGGTGTGGTGACCCACCACCGAGGTGCCTACTTGAACGCCGTGAGCAATGCTGCCACATGGACCATGCCCCACTTCCCCAAGTACTTGTGGACTTTGCCCATGTTCCATTGCAACGGCTGGTGCTTTCCTTGGACAGTGGCCATGCTGGCTGGCACGCATGTTTGCTTGCGCAAAGTCGAGGCCCAAGCCATCTTGGACGCGATGCGCGAGCACGGAGTGGACCACTACTGCGCAGCCCCCATCGTGCACGGTCAAATCTACAATGCACCGGCGCCAATGCGAGAAGGCATCCATCAACAAGTACGTGGCATGGTCGCCGGCGCTGCCCCGCCTGCAGCCATGATCGAAGGCATGGCCAAAATTGGTTTTGACATCACCCATGTGTACGGCCTGACCGAGGTCTATGGGCCTGCCAGCGTGGCCGTCAAGCGCGATGCTTGGGCACACGAAAGTTTGTCTGAACAAACCCGCTTGAACGGACGCCAAGGCGTGCGCTACCCGCTGCAAGAAGGCATGACCGTGCTCGACCCCGAAACCATGGCCGAATGCCCAGCCGATGGCGTGAGCATGGGCGAGATCGTGTTCAGAGGCAATATTGTCATGAAGGGGTATTTGAAAAACCCAAAAGCCACACGCGAGGCCTTTGCCGGCGGCTGGTTTCACACCGGTGATTTAGCCGTGATGGAAGCAGACCGTTACGTCAAGATCAAAGACCGCAGCAAAGACATCATCATCTCGGGCGGAGAAAATATCAGCTCCCTGGAAGTGGAAGACGCGCTGTACCGCCACCCTGGCGTGATGGCCTGTGCGGTGGTGGCCAAACCCGACCCCAAGTGGGGCGAGACACCCTTGGCCTTTGTAGAAGTCAAGGAGGGTGCTGCTTTGACGCAAGCTGAATTGATCGCGCATTGCAAAACGCTATTGGCCAGTTACAAAGTGCCCAAAGAAATTCGTTTTGAAGAAATTCCAAAAACATCCACTGGAAAAATCCAAAAATTTCAGTTGCGTGAACGCGCCAAAATTGCACCGCCTAATCCCTAAGGAAATTGCCATGACCACTCCAGAATCTCCCCTGCTCTTGCGCACAGACGATGCCCGCGGCGTCACCACCTTGACCTTGAACCGCCCCACGGCCTTCAACTCTCTGAGCGAAGCACTGCTGACCAATTTGCAAAATGAGCTCGATGCCTTGGCCCAAAGCCCCACGCTTCGCGTGCTGGTGATTGCTGCAGCTGGCAAAGCATTTTGTGCGGGTCACGATTTGCGCGAAATGCGCGCAGAGCCATCCATGGCCTATTACCAAAAACTTTTTGCCCAATGCGGCCGCATGATGATGAGCTTGCAAAAACTGCAAGTGCCCGTGATCGCCAAGGTTCAAGGCATCGCCACTGCAGCAGGCTGCCAATTGGTGGCGCAATGCGATTTGGCAGTGGCCTCGTCAGAGGCTCGCTTTGCCGTCAGCGGTGTGAACCTGGGTTTGTTTTGCTCAACGCCCAGTGTGGCTTTGTCGCGTAATGTGTCACGCAAAGCCGCCTTTGAAATGCTGGCCACCGGTGATTTTTTGAGTGCGCAAGAAGCTTTGGCACAGGGCTTGATCAATAAAATTGCTGCACCTGATCAGCTCGATGCCACCCTTGAAACCATGGTGGAAAGAATTTTGGCCAAACCTCAAGTGGCCTTGGCCATGGGCAAAGAATTGTTTTACCGGCAACTGGAAACCGGCATTGAAAACGCCTATGAAGTGGCCACCCAAACCATGGCTTGCAACATGATGGACGCCTCTGCGCTTGAAGGTGTTCAAGCTTTCATTGACAAAAGAAAACCCAACTGGTGAGCTCTTGCCAATTGATTTTCACAAGTCAAACTTGATGCCTTGCGCCAAGGGCAAACTGGTTCCGTAATTGACGGTGTTGGTGGCCCTTCGCATGTAGGCTTTCCAAGTGTCTGAGCCCGATTCACGTCCGCCGCCTGTTTCTTTCTCTCCCCCAAATGCACCGCCAATTTCGGCGCCACTGGTGCCAATGTTCACATTGGCAATGCCGCAGTCCGAGCCCAGCGCAGAGGTGAACACTTCGGCCTCACGCAGATCTTGCGTAAAGACCGAGGAGGACAATCCATGTGCGGCCGCGTTGTTCATGGCAATGGCGACATCGAAATCATCGTAGGCTGTCATGTACAAGATGGGCGCAAAAGTTTCTTGCAGCATGGGCCCTTTTTGTGCATCAAATTCAACGATGGCGGGCCTGACGTAAAAAGCTTTGGCATCGCCCAAGGTCAAGCGCTCGCCAAAATGCACGGTCGCACCCATGTCCTTGGCTTGCTTTAACGCTTTTTGCATGGCGTCAAACGCGGCTTGGTCAATCAATGGCCCCACCAAGACACCCTCTTTCAATGGGTCGCCGACGGGCAAGCTGCCATAGACCTTGAGCAAAGACTTGAGCAGATCAGCGTAAACCGACCTGTGCACCAGCAAGCGCCGAAGACTCGTGCAGCGCTGGCCTGCTGTGCCTGCCGCGGAAAACACCACCCCGCGCACCACCAACTCCAAATTGGCCGACGGGCACACGATGGCCGCATTGTTGCCACCCAGCTCCAACAGAGTGCGTTTGAACGTGGGTGCGCATGCCATGGCAACCGAACGACCCATGGCGCTTGAACCTGTGGCACTGATCAATTTCACATCGGGGTGGTCTACCAAGGCCTTGCCCGTTACGCTTTCGCCTTGGGCCACGGCCACCAAGCCGTGCTCGTCTAGTCCCATGTTGCGTGCGGATTGCAAAAGCAAGCCCGACAGCGCCATGGCCGACAATGCCGCTTTTTCCGAAGGTTTCCAGATCAATGTATTGCCGCAAACCAGCGCCAATGCAGCGTTCCAAGCAAACACTGCCATTGGAAAATTAAATGCAGAAATAATGCCCACCACACCCATGGGGTGCCAAGTTTCTAGCAACTTGTGCTCGGGCCTTTCGCTGGCAATGCTCAAGCCGTACAACTGCCTGGACAGACCCAGTGCAAATTCACAGATGTCGATCACCTCTTGCACCTCGCCCAAGCCTTCTTGCAAGATTTTCCCCGTCTCCAGCGTGATCAAACGGCCCAAGGGCTCCTTGTGCTGTCGCACAGTCTCGCCAAAAGCTCTTAGCAGCTCACCCCGCTTGGGCGCAGGTACAGCGCGCCAAGCCAGGAAGCGCTGATGCGCCACCGCCACTGCGGCACTGACTTGCGCCTGTGAACTGGCGGCCACTTGCCCTAGCAAGCGGCCGTCCACAGGCGAGAAAACTTCGAAACCTTTTGGCTCCTCACTGGGCAAGGGCACACCCAAGGTGTTGAAAATGGATCGAATGTCAGTGCAGTAGTTCATGGTGAGTGCTCAGAGCTTTCAGAGATTAGCGTTCAATGCTTCGGTTCCAGCGTGCGTTCCATGCTGGGCGATTTTCGTTGATGGCATTCCAGTCCAAGACCACCGCTGTTTTCATGTACTCCGCAAACTGTTTGAGTTTGAGTTTGGCATCATCGCCTACAGCTGGCGCCTTCGGGTTGGAAGGAATTTGATTTCCGTGCTGCAAGCCAGCAGCTTGGGCGGGGGCGCTGAGTAAAAACTCAGCCAATTTTTGCGCCAAAACAGGTTCCGTGTTGTTGGCAATCACACACTCGGCCACCATCAAAACAACCGAGCCCTCTTTGGGCTGCGCATACTCAATGGCAATGCCTTTTTCTTGCAATGTGGCTACGCCTGTGGGCGTTAAAGGTGCGATGGCAGCATCACCGGTTTGAATCATTTCAGACAACTTGGCCGAGCTGGGGATGTACTCCAACACGTTCACACCCACGCTGTTTTTCCAAGCGTTGAAACCTGGATCCACATTGGCCTCGGTGCCGCCCTTGATGCGGTTGAACATCAAGAATCCATGCAAACCAAAGGAAGACGAAGGCATCGATTGGAAAACCACTTTACCCTTGTATTTGGGATCGGCCAAATCCATCCATGAAGTCGGTGCAGCCCAACCTTTTTCTGCAAACATTTTTTTGTTGTAAGCCAGGCCCGTCATGCCCATGGTCACACCTGCAGCGATGTCGCCACCGAAACGTGCCGTTGGGAAAATCTCATTCAAAGGCCCGCTGGGCTTGAGCTTCTCGCACAGCCCCATGCCAGCTGCGCGAACCATCACGCCGTCGTCCAGAAAAATCACGTGCATTTGGGGCTTGTCTTTGTTGGCCTGGGCTTTGGCCAAAATTTCAGATGAGGTGCCAGGCACCACCACCACCTTGGCATTGTTGGCTTTTTCAAATGCAGGAAAAACATGTTCGGTCCAAGTTTTCTCCATCGAGCCACCGTTCATGCCGATGTAGATGGTTTTGGTTTGCGCTTGCGCCACGCCCGCTGCCATTGCCAAAACGGCCAGGGCAATACCGGCTTTTTTGCCAGTGTTTTTGGCAGTGTTTGAAAAATCAGTTCTCATGAAATATCTCCTTGGGTTGTTGAAATGGTTGAAGTGACGGACGGAAAACTTTTGTAAATCTTGAAATAGAAAATGCTTCGATCGGTGTGCTGCTGCTGCCGCGGCAGACAAGCTCAGATAAAACCTCGCCTACAGCGGGGCCGAGTTGAAAGCCTGAGCCGGCAAAGCCAAAGCCGTGAATCAAGCCCGGTGTGGTGCCACTGGGGCCGATCACAGGCTCATGGTCTGGTAAGTAGCCCTCGGTGCCGCTCCAAGTGCGAATCACGTGTGCGTTGTGCAAATCAGGCAACAACTCGACTGTGCGTGCCAGCACCAAGCCAATGGCCTCGCGACTGGGCCGGGCGCGCAAATCATCTAATGCAAAGCCACGTGAGCCACCGATCACACAATTGCCGCGAACCGCTTGTCGCGCATAAATACCGCCGCCCTCAACGCCCAAGCTCAAGGTCATCAAGGGCCGCAAAGGTTCAGTCACGGCCATCACTGGATGCAATGCCTCGATCGGCACCGACTCTGCAAAACTTTGGGCAACAAAGCCAGCCCAAGCTCCCGCGCAGTTGAGTAAATAGCGTGAGCGAACCTCCAGGCCCTTGTGGGTGTGCAAGACAAACCCGTTGCGACTGTGGGCCATGTCGATCACTTGCGATTGCTCATGAATATCAGCACCTGCCTGCTTGGCCGCTTGCGCAAACGCAGGCGATACCAGGCGAGGGTTGGCATGCCCATCTTGCGCGCACAAAGAGCCGCCAACCACGCTTTGTCCCAGCCATGGGTAGCGCGAGCGCAGGGTGTCACCACTCAAAATTTGCAAATCCAAGTCGTAGCCCAGGCTGCGCTTTTGATAATCCTCCAGGCTGGCCACATCGGCTTGGCTGCGTGCAATTTTCAGATGACCGCAGCGTTGGTACTCACCCTCCATGCCCAGCAATTGAGGCAACTGACCCCAGATGACATGGGCACGCTGGGCCAAGGGCAGTTGTATGATGGAGCGGCCCTGCCGTCGCACACCTCCATAGTTCACACCACTGGACCTCGAACCGCAAAAATCACGCTCGAGCAAAGTCACCGATTTGCCCATCTTGCGCAAAAACAAAGCGGCCGAGGCACCCACAATCCCCCCTCCAATGATGGCCACATCAGAATCAAGGCGGCGTGTCATGCCATGTCCTTGCCACTCACAGACTCTGCTTTGAGCATGGTGGTAAAAGGAATGGGCTTGATGGGCGCTTGCGCTCTGAGGCGACCAACTTTCTCTAAAGACTGCCCCGTGCACTGCGCCAAAATTTCAGCTGCAGCGCAAACGCACATGCGGCCTTGGCAGCGGCCCATGCCCACGCGCGAGAGGGCTTTCAATCGGTTGATTTCCTGCACACCGGCCTCAGCGGCTGTTTGGCGTAAATCGCCTGCGGTGACTTCCTCGCAGCGGCAAACAAGCAGATCGTCCGGTGTTTGTGCGGCCCAATTCAACGGATCCGGAAATGCACGCGCCAAGCCTCGTCCAAAAATTTTGCGCTTGGTAATGTGCCCAGACAAAGCCGCACTGCGTGCGACATGCTCTGCAGTGGCATGCCCTGCGCGATCCGACAGCAAGGTCAGCGCAGCACGCTCTCCCGACCATTCGGCGGCATCTGCACCCTCCACCGAAGCACCATCACCTGCCAAATAAACACCGCTCACACTGGTGCGGCCAGATTCGTCACACACCGGCAACCATGCGCCTTGCACAGCATTCCAAACAAACTGACAGTCCAAGAGGTCGGCCAACTGTGCTTCGCTGCGAAGCCCGTATCCAGTAGCCACTGCATCGCAAGCCAGCGAATGCACACCGCGATCATCTTGCCAAAGCAAGGACTCGAGACAGTCTTGCCCCTTGGCCTCAAGGGGCACTGCACCTCGGTGCACAGCCACACCATGGGCGTGCAACCAAGCCACGTAGTAAAGGCCCTTGGCCAGCCATGCAGGTTGCGCAAGCAAATCGGACATGGCTGCAACTTGATCTGATAATTTGCCACTGTCTAGCAAAGCCACAACATGGGCGCCGGCCTTGGCGTACTGGTAGGCCACCAAATAAAGCAAAGGCCCTGAGCCTGCAAAAACAACTTTTTTGCCAATTGAGCAGCCTTGAAATTTGAGTGCGACTTGTGCGCCCCCCAGGCTGAAGACACCGGGCAAAGTCCAGCCACGAAACGGCAAGATGCGATCGGTTGCGCCGCTTGTGACAATCACCTGCGAATAAGCCAGAGTGGAAGTTTGACCCTGGTGCAGTAAATCAAGCTGGCCGCCTTGGACATTCCACACCAGCGTATGGGGGCGGTAATCCACGTGCGGGAGCAAGCCTTGCATGGCACTTAAAACAGATTGTGCTTTGGCAGACTCAAAACCATAGAGCTCTTTTTTTGTGCGAACAAAATGCGCCGGAGGTTGACGGTAAATTTGCCCACCCCAGTTGGCTGATTCGTCCACAACAACAGGCCTCAGACCATTGGCGACCAAAGTTTGGGCAGCCCGAATTCCAGCTGGGCCAGCCCCCACAATCACGGGTGCAAGCGCTTGTATCATGTGCTGCCGCCTTGCCCCGAGATCAATTTCATGGACGGCTCGAGCATGGTTGAACACGCCTTGAAACGATCCCCTGCTTCGCTTGAAATCCAGCAATCTTGGCACGCCCCCATCCAACAAAAACCAGCGCGATGGGCGCCACTCTCATCTGAATAGCGCACAAATTTTCGGTGCATCAAAACAGCTGTTAAAACGGTGTCGCCGCGCAAGCCTGTCAAGGCCTGGCCATCTAAAAAAAATGTCACGCGCTCGCGCTGGGTCTCAGACATACGCGTGAGCAAACCCGGTTCATTCAAAGGCACCGGTGCCTGGCTCATTTGCTGCCCACCAATATTTTATCCAGGCCATACAAGCGGTCGAGCAAAATCATGACGCCACCCGTCAAAGCCACCATCAAAGCCGAGACGGCTGCCATCAAGGGGTCAATCGACTCGGTGGCGTACATGTACATGCGCACTGGCAAGGTCACTGTGGCCGGCGATGTGACGAAGATGGACATCGTGACTTCGTCAAAACTGTTGATGAAGGCCAGCAACCAGCCACCCGTCACGCCGGGCAAAATCATGGGCAAGGTCACACGCCGAAATACCGCAGACTGGCTGGCCCCCAGCGACAAAGCCGCCTGCTCGCAACTTCGGTCCATGCCAGCCGAGGCCGCCAACACCAAACGCAGCACATAGGGCGTGACCACCACCACATGCGCCAAGACCAACCAAAAAAAGCTGCCCGTAGCGCCGATCAACGAGAACAAGCGCAAGATCGCCACGCCCAGGACCAAGTGGGGAACGATCAAGGGTGATAAAAACAATGCATTCAAGGCGTCGCGCCCTGCAAATTGGTAGCGCGTGATGGCCAAGCCTGCAGGAATGGCCACGCAAGTCGAAACCGAAGCAGCCGCCAAGGCCAGCCACACACTGTTCCAAAAAGAGGTCATGAAATCGGGGTGAGCAAAGACCGCTTTGAACCAGCGCAAAGAAAAATCTGTGGTCGGAATGCTCAAGGTGTTTTCAGGCGTGAAGGCCACCAAACACACCACCACCAGGGGCGCCAGCATGAAGCCAATCACCAGCGCGTTGAAACACAAGGCCAAGGGTCCGTTCTTTGACATGCTCAGCCCATGGCCTTCTTGTAACGGCCTTCCAGCACGCGGTTGTAGCTGAGCATGACGAGCAAATTAGCGAGCAACAAAATCAAAGCCAAGGCCGCCCCTAAGGGCCAATTGAGCTCGTGCAAATATTCGTCATACACCACCGTGGCCACCATCTTCAAGCGCCGCCCCCCCAGCAAACCTGGAATAGCAAACGCACTGGCACTCAGGCCAAACACGATCAAACTGCCAGACAAAACACCGGGCAGCACCTGCGGTAAAACAATGCGGCGCAGCGTGGTGAAGTGAGACGCTGACAAAGACAATGCTGCATTTTCAACGCCAGGATCGAGCTTTTGCAGTGAGGTCCAAATCGGGATGATCATGAAGGGCAGCATCACATGCACCAAGGCAATCACCACAGCCCACTCGGTGTAGAGAATTTTGAAAGGCCCCATGCCAATGAATGCAAAAACTTGATTCACCAAACCCCTGGGGCCCAGCAACATGCTCCAGCCAAATGCCCGCACCACCACCGAGACCAACAAAGGCGCGAGCACAATCAACAAGAAGACAGTGCGCCACGGATCTCCCATGCGGCTGAGCACATAGGCTTCAGGTGCACCGATCAACAGGCAAATCAAAGTGGTCAAACCTGCGATCCAAAAGGTGCGCCAAAATATTTCGAAGTAATAGTCATCTGTGAAAATCGCGGCGTAATGCGCCCAAGTGAAGATGTTTTTCACGCCCGTGTTGTAGTCAAACACATTGAAAGACAAGACCGCTGTCAAAGTCAGGGGCAGCAGCAGCAAACTGCTGAACAGCAGCATGGCTGGGGCCGACAGCAGCCAAGGCGTTGAGCGGGCCACCAACTTCATGACAAAACGCGCGCCGAATCAGGCGACCATTGAAGACCGGTGGGGTCTTGCTCATTCAGGGGCGCTGTGTCGTTGTTAGGGCAAGCCACTTGCAGCACGCCCATGGGCGTGTCAACTTGATAAAGCCATTGGCTGCCCAAGAAAAATCGCGCGCTCACACGTCCGTCAACTTGGCCTTGCCCCAGCGGCACAAAGCTGATTTTTTCGGGGCGCAAACTGACCATCAACTCAGTGCTCGATGAAAGTTCAGCAGCTTTGCATTGAAACGGCACACCATTGACGCTCAAGCTTGTGACAGCAGCGCCAGCACCACCCCCATGCACCTGCTGCGCGCGCATTAAATTGGCCTTGCCCACAAAGGTCGAAATAAATTTTGACTGCGGATTTTCATACAACTGGTAGGGCACATCGACCTGCGTGACGTGGCCCGCTTGCATCACCACCACGCGGTCGCTGATGGACATCGCCTCGGTCTGATCGTGGGTCACCATGATGGTGGTGGTGCCAACTTTGCGCTGAATTTGGCGCAACTCAAATTGCATCTCTTCGCGCAACTTGGCATCTAAATTGGACAAGGGCTCGTCAAGCAACAAAACCGGCGGCTCGATCACGAGAGCTCGCGCCAATGCCACCCTTTGCTTTTGCCCACCCGAGAGTTCGCGTGGGTAGCGTGCAGCCAAATCTTCCAGGTGCACCAAGGCCAATGCTGCTGACACGCGCTCGAGCCGCTGAGCCTTGTCAAGCCGGCGCATCTCAAGGCCAAAGCTCACATTTTCAAACACCGTCATGTGCGGAAAAAGTGCGTAGCTTTGAAACACGATGCCAAGGCCGCGTGAATTTGGTGGGGTGCTGGTGATATCGCGCCCATCCAGCGTGATGCTGCCTTGGCTGACTTCGGTGAACCCTGCGATCATTTGCAAAGTGGTGGTCTTGCCACAGCCCGAGGGGCCAAGCAAGGTGACAAACTCGCCTTTTTCAACGCTCAAGTTCATGTTGGCAACGACGCAGTTGGGCCCATAAAACTTGGAAACATCTGTCAACGTCAAAAAAGACATCCACCCTCCTTCATCTGCGAAAGCCGCCTGACCTGCTGGCCAGACTATTGAAAACCTTGAAATGCATGCAAATAATCATTTAAACCCAGCACTGCGTCAACAGGGTATTTCACTAAACGACATTTATTCGTTATTTATTCCGTTAAACAAAATAATTAGAATAAAATTAGTCCCATGATTTCACCAAGAAGCGAGGTTCCCATACCGCAGCCTGGCACCGGCGCCTTGGATCGCGCATTTGCCATCATTCAACATTTGGCAGCCGCCTCCACCGAGGGCGCACGCGTGACACAAATTGCCAAAGACATCGGTTTAACCCAAGGCACCGTTCACCGCACCTTGCAAGCCCTGATTGCGCAAAATGTGGTCGAGCAAGATGAGCGCAGCAAATACTACCGCCTGAGCATTGATTTTTTCGTCTTGGCCGCAAGAGCGGGCAACCCAGTCAATTTACGCGAGCTGTGTCGGCCCATGATGCTGCGTTTGTGCGCCAGTTTGGGCGACACCTTGTTCCTGTTGGCGCGCAGCGGATTTGACGCGGTGTGCATCGACCGCAGCGAAGGGCCTTTTCCGATTCGCTCCTTCACAGGCGACATAGGCGGTCGCGTGGCGCTGGGCGTGGGTCAAGGCAGCTTGGCCATCTTGGCATTTTTGCCAGAGCTTGAACGCGAAGAAGTGATTCGATTTAACTTGCCTCGCGTGCGCGAGTTGGGCATGTTTGACGAAGTTTATTTGCGCACAGAAATCGAGCGCGTTCGCGGACTTGGATTTGCTGCGCGCAACACCGGCTTGTTGGAAGGCATGGCCGGCGTAGCCGTGCCGATTTGTGACCGGCAAGGCCGGGCCGTGGCTGCGCTCAGTGTGGGCACCATCTCGGCCAGGCTCAACCCCGAGCGCTTGCCCACAGTGGTGGAAATGCTCAAACGCGAAGCGCAAAGCATCTCACCCAAAATCAACCCGTTTGATCCGACTTTGCGGCGGCCAGTCTCTAGCCTGGCGGCCATGCTGCCCAATTGACAGGCGGCTTAGATTGATCAGGCCAGCGCAGGCTCCGCTTGGCGCGTAGCGGTATAACCCATCTCGTCCAAAGCTTTGGCCAAATGCGCAGTGCTGCGCGCTGGGTCATGCAATTTTTCAAGGCCAAACAAACCGATGCGAAAGGTCATGAAGTCTTTCGGCTCGTCGCATTGCAAAGGCACGCCCGCAGCGGTTTGCAGGCCCATAGCCAAAAACTTTTTGCTGTTGTGTATGTCGGCGTCTTGGGTGTAACTGACCACCACACCTGGGGCTTGGAAATCGGTTGCAGCAACGCTTTGGAAGCCGCGCGACTCGAGCAATGCGCGAACTTGTCGTCCTAATTCGATTTGCTCATCACGCACGCGCGCAAAGCCATAAGACTGCGTCTCTTGCATCACATCACGCAGTTTTGCCAGCGCATCAGTGGGCATGGTGGTGTGATAAGAATGCGCGCCTGATTCATAGGTTTCCATGATCTGCAGCCACTTTTTCAAGTCGCAGGCAAAACTGCTGCTGCTGGTCTCGTCAATGGCCTTGCGAGCCAGTTCACTGAGCATCACCATGGCGCAGCAAGGTGATCCGCTCCAGCCCTTTTGAGGGGCGCTGATCAAAATGTCCACGCCCGTGACTTTCATGTTCACCCACATGGCACCAGAGGCAATGCAGTCGAGCACCAACAAACCACCCACCTTGTGCACGGCTTGTGAAACGCGCATCAAATAGTCGTCGGGCAACATCATGCCAGCAGCGGTTTCAACGTGCGGGGCAAAGACCATGGCGGGACGCTCAGCTGCAATTTGTGCTTCAACTTCTTCGATCGGACATGGCGCCCAAGCGGACTTGGTATCTGAACTTTGTTGACGCGCCTTGAGCACCACGCTGGCGCTGGCAATGTTTCCCATGTCTAGAATTTGTGTCCAGCGGTAGCTGAACCAACCATTTCGGATGACCATGACTTTTTTGCCATGAGCGAATTGCCGTGCCACCGCTTCCATGCCAAAAGTGCCGCTGCCTGGCACCAAAACGGCGCTGTGGGCTGCGTAAACATCTTTCAAAATGGCTGAGATGTCCTTCATGACACCCTGAAAGCGCTTGGACATGTGGTTCAAGGCCCGGTCGGTGTAGACCACCGAAAACTCTAACAAGCCATCAGGGTCGATGTTGGGCAGCAAGGCGGGCATGGTCTATCTCCATTTTGAACAGGTCTATTATCATAGCGCTTGTGTGATGCTGACGCTTGCACAAACGACATCCAAAAGGGAGACATCACATGAACTCTTGGCCTAGCCCAAGCCCACGACATCGCCTCTTGACTGTCGGACTTGTCCTGTTTTTAGGATTTCTACCCTTTTTTGCATGGTCCCAAGCCTGGCCCACGAGGCAGCCCATCAAGCTGATTGCAGTCTTCCCGCCAGGCGGTTCAGTCGATCAAGTTGCCAGAATTTTGGCGCAGCCCTTGTCCCAACAATTGGGCCAAAGCGTGATTGTGGAAAACAAAGGAGGCGCCTCCGGTGTGATCGGCACGGCCAGCGTGCTCACTGCGCCCGCGGACGGCTACACCTTTGCCGTGGTCTTTGACACCCATGGTGTGAACCAAAGCCTCATGCCCAACATGCCCTATGACAGCAAAAAGGACTTGCTGCCATTGATCTTGGTAGGCACTTCGGCCATGGTTTTGACCACCCACGTTGCAACCGACTACAAAACTTTCGCCGATGTCGTGTCGGCGGCCAAGGCCAAGAAGAACGTGTCCTACGGCACCATTGGCAATGGCAGTTTGGGTCACTTGTCCATGGCATTGCTGGCCAAGAATGGCAATATGGAATTCAACCACATCCCATTCAAAGGGGGCGGTCCTTTGATGAACGATGCAGTTGCAGGGCATGTGCCACTGGCCATGGGCACTGTATTTTTGAGCAAACCCCACATTGACAACAAACGCATACGGCCATTGGCTGTGACTTCGTCCAAGCGTGTGGCCGAATTTCCTGACATTCCAACCATCGCTGAGGCAGGCTTTCCTGGCTTTGAAGCACCTGCTTGGTGGGCTTTGCTGGCCTCTGCCAAAACACCGCCCGAGATTGTCAAGCGCATGAACGAAGAACTCAACAAAGCCTTACGCAACCCCGAGATCACCCACAAGTTGGTCGCGCAAGGCATTGAGATTTCAGGGGGCAGCGTTGAGAAAGCGCGCAGTTTTATCGATCTGCAAATTGACACTTGGGCCAAGGTTGTTCGCGACAACGGCATCAAGCCAGACTGAACCTTGCGCTGACCTCTGACTCCCCTGCGCACGGGGAGTTGGCAGCGCCTGGCCACGTCAATGCTCAGGGGGTTTTCAAAACAGCCCAGCCCGACTCGATGTGCTTTCTCATGGCCAGCATGGCCTCAGATGCATCGCCTGTCATGAGCGCGCGCAAAATATCATCGTGTTCTTTGACCGCCTCTTTGCCGCGATCGTCTACGGCATTGATCAAATCGAATGGGTATCGCGCCCATAAAATTTGAACAAAATACAAAGTCTGCGGCATGCATGCAATGTCGTACAACCTGCGGTGAAAACGGTAGTTGATACCCCGCGCAGTGGCCCTGTCGCCATTTGCAAAAGTTTTATCGAACTCATCTGCCAATAATTTAAGCTCGGAAATGTCTTGTGAAGTGATTTTTTCTACAGCGCCACGAACAAGCTGTGCTTCAAGCAGCATCCGAAGGTTGAGAATTTCACCGGATGCTGACTCATCAAAGGGAACTACCCGAGCGCCGCGGTAAGAGTCTCCGCTGACATAGCCTTCTGCGGCCAACATTTTCAAAGCCTCGCGCACGGGCGTGATGCTCAAATGCAGTTGCTCAGCCAGCTCGGCCTGTTTCAGGCGTGAACCACGCGGAAAAACGCCTGAAATAATTCGCTCTCGCAGGTAATCCGCAACCTGTTCTTCTTTTGTACGATAGTCCATAGGGCGATTTTAATCGGCATTCCTGGCATTGAATTCAGCCATGACTTGCAGCGCCTTTTGCACGACTGGCTTGTCAATCATTTTGCCGTCGACGGAAGTTGCAGCACCCGAACTCGCCTCGAAAGCCTCCACCACACGCCGAGCCCATTGGGCCTCTTCCAACGAGGGCTGAAAAGCTGCATTGACCGCGAGCACTTGGCTGGGATGAATGCACAACTTTCCACCAAACCCTAACTGGCGTGAGCGCAGTGCGTCTTGGCGCATTTGGTTTTCATCTCTGAAATTCAGGCTCACGCCATCCATGGGTGGCAAGAGGCCGGCATGGTAAGACTCCAGCACCAATTGGGTGCGAATGCTGGTCATGGCTTCACCCACATCGTCAATGCCACTTTCGGTGGCAAAGTCGACGCTGCCAAAAGCAATTCGCTGCAGACCAGGCATGTTGACTATGCGTCTGAGCTCCATGTAGGCTCCCACAGTCTCGACCAGCCCTATGACGTTGCGTCCAGGAAGCGCGCGCGTTGTCAGCAACAGCGAGGCCTCATCGGCCTTAGGCAACATCACACTGGCGCCTGCTGCATTTTTGAGCATGGCGATGTCGTCTTCGTACCAATCTGTTTGTGCGGCATTGATGCGCACAACGGCATGTTGCCCATTCATCAACCACGCAGCCACGGCTTGCCGTGCATGTTGCTTCCTATCAGGGGCAACAGCATCCTCCAAATCTAGGATGACAGCATGTGCGCCGCTGGCAAACGCCTTGTCAAATTTTTCAGGCTGATGCCCTGGGACAAATAGAAAACTACGCTCGAGCAAACTCATCTGAAACTTACTCAAACGTCACATCTTGCGATGTCGTCATGCGGCAAAACCGCTGCAAACTTTTGATCGCATTCTCGTGCTCTTCTAAAGACATGCCACAACATGCATCTTCAAGCACGACCATTTCGTAGTCACGGTCATGCCCTTCTCGGACCATGGCTTGGACAACCGCATTGGTGGAAATACCGGAGCAGTAGATACGTTGAATTGCCTTGGCCCGAAGGATGGCTTCAAGGCTGGTGCTGTAAAAGGGGCTGACTCGGTGCTTGACGATGTCAAAGTCAGAGGGGAGTTGGCCAAGGTCAGGGTGCACTTGTGTGCCCCATTCACCCAGCTTGAAAATTCCATTTTTTCGAGCGCCTGAAAAGATAGGTGAATTGGGAGGGGCTTCACGGTAATCTGGCGAAAAACCAACGCGCACGAAACCAATGTGCAGGCTTGCTTGCCTTGCCTTGTTCAATGCATGGCGTGTATGTTCCAATACGCGCCGTTCACGCACCTGTTGGCCATAGGCGGCCTTCCCATTGGGCCCATCTGTGTGAACCAGATCATTCATCATGTCCAGCACTAAGTAAATGGAATTCGTCATGAAGTTATCCTTTCAATCGTTATGAACAAGCGCTTCACCGCAGCGCTCAGAGTATGACTTCACGTGCTTGAAAATCTGCACGTTGCGCTGAAGTCAGCCCCAATAAATCGCCAAACACATAGTCCTCATCTTGGCCTAAAGCAGGAGTCAAGCTGCGAATACCAACTTCGTCTGTTCGGCCAAATTGCGCCGGAGCGCCAACTGCCAAACGAGGAGGGATATCGACTGCACTGACCTCGACCAGCGCTTTGCGAGCACGTAAATGAGGGTCAGATGCGATATCTTGCATATTCCAAGAAATATGTGCACATACGCCGACTTGCTGAAGTCGTTTTGCAATGTCATCGCCATTGCAATTTGCAAGCCATTGCGTCAGCAACAAGTCAATTTCTTCTCTGTACTGCACACGCCCCTGCGCAGTGGCAAAGCGCTGATCATTGCATTCACGCCCGAGCAATTGAAGCAAGCGATGCCACTCAGAATCATTGCGAACAGCGAGGGTGAGCCAACGGTCAGGTTGTGAGGTTGCATAAACCCCATGCGGCGACATGGCAAGATCGCCATTGCCCGGACGCACAGGCGTATCTCCGACGCTGGCCTGAATCAAGGCATCGCCAATCATGGCTGAGGCCACTTCTCTGGCCGCCAAATCAACGTGCTGCGCCAGACCTGTTCGCCTGCGCTGGTGCAGCGCAGCCATCGTGGCCACCGCCGCATGCAAGCCAGCTGAGTGGTCCATCACATGGCGCATTTCAACGGGCGGGCCATCGCTATAACCCGTCATAGAACCCAGGCCACCCCATGCGCCAAAAAGAGGTGCGTAACCTGCGAAGTGCGAGTCGGGCCCACTTTGTCCACACGATGACAGTGAGAGCATGACGATATCCGTTTTGATCTTTCGCAAATCTTCAAATCCCAGACCCAGACGGTTCATCACACCTGGCCTGAAACTCTCTGCAGTGATGTCAGAGATGCTGACAAGTTGCTTGGCCAATTCAACAGCCTCAGGATGCTTGAGGTTGAGTCGCACTGACAGTTTGTTGGCAGAGACCTGATCAAAGGTGGCAGCTGACATCCGGCCATAGACTGCGTGGGGTTTGCGAAAGGCGTCTGGCCGGGTGAGGCTTTCAATTTTGATGCATTCAGCTCCCAATTGAGAGAGCATGTGTGTGCAAAATGGTCCAGCCGCATGGATGGTGAAGTCGGCGATCCGAACGCCAGCCAAGGGAGCATTGGCAAGTTTCATGACAAGCACCCTACCCGCATTTCACCTATCGCAGGCACCCAGTCTGCACCTTTTAAGGGTGTAGCGCGAAATTGAAAAGGCGCCACCAACACATCTGCCTGCATGCCACTTTGCAATCTTGTTGGGGCAAATAGGCCGCGCTCACGCTCGTGCTCACCCTGAATGACTTCAGCAGGCGTGCGGTACTTTCCAGCAGGCACACCCAGCTCCTGTGCACGCCGCACAATTTCCTCTGCTGTATGCACAGCCATCCATTCTCGAATATGCGCATTGATCTCGTCGCCCCGACGACTGCGCTCCAAAGGATTCTGCAAGCCCGGATCTTGTGACCATGCGGGGCGGCCAAGCAACTCGACAAGCGCACCCCACTGCCGATCCTCTAGCGTTAACAACTCGATAAAGCCATCCTTCGTCTGAAAAACGCCACCATAACGAAAGCGCCTTGTATGGCGATGCTCCAGAGAGCCGTCGCCTAGGCGTTGCAAAGCAAATGCACCCACTGAAAGCACGGCATCTTGGACGGATACATCCACATACTGACCGCCCCCCACATCGGCCACCCACCAAGCAGCTAAAGCTGCCAGAGCCGCCGCAGAACCGCCTTGATACCCTGCAAAATGGCCGTAGATTTTCAAAGGTGGCCGTTCAGGAAACATTTCATTGGACAAGCCATTGGGCAACAAGAAGCCCTCACCGCCCGAATGCAGCAAGTTGATTTCCTCAGCTTGCCAGTCAGCCTTGGCCCCCGCGCTGCCAAATGGAAGCACACTGACATGCACCAGCTTGGGAAACCGTTCTCGGATGGCCTCTTCATTCAGGCCCAGGGCCTTGCGCTCATGAATTGGCGTGTCATCCAAAAAAATATCAACACTTTGAAGTGCTTTGTTCAGAAGGCCAGGCCACTCAGGTGCCAACGCATCTGAAACCAGGCTGTGCTTTCCTGCTGCAAGGTACGCAAACAACGCGCTTTCCCCCGTCTCCTGAAGAAAGGGCGGTGCATTTCGCAACACAGTTCCTTGAATGGGCTCCAGCATCACAACCTCTGCACCCATGGCAGCCAACAACCGCCCTGCATAAGCGGTTGCCACGGTTTGAGAACGCTCTAGTACGCGGCAGCCTGAAAGAGGAAGTGATGGTGGTGACATGACAAACTTTGAAAGCAATTAAATTGTCTTGCGAAATCGTCTTGGGTTACAGATGTTCACCGAACAACGGGCAACTCTAGATCAATTGCAGAGCCATCAATGAACGCCGGCAGATTGACGTCGCGTGAAGGCAGTGCAACGGTTGCAATGCCAGGCGTTGTCACTTCACCTCTTTGATTCACCGCCGCAATTTCAATGTCAATCAGCCCCGTGTTATTTTTGATGTATTTGCGCACAACCTTTCCTTTGCAGAACGTTGTATCCCCCATGATGTTAAAGCGCCGCATCTCAGTGCGAACGCGCTTGATAACGCCAGCGTCACCCATCCAGTTGGTGATGAGAGAACACATCCAGGATGAACGTTGTGGGCCGTAATCATAGGTACCGGGCACTCCAACTTCTTTGGCAACCGATTCGCGGTGATGACCAATACCTGTGTATTCAACCCCGCCACCAGCCTCAGGGTTTCGAAAGAAATGCCCCGGGTGCTTCACAGCCGCTTGCAATACCACCCCATGTGTGTGACCTCTTCCGCATCCAACCAGAAAACCCATGGTGTCCATCAAAGACAGTGGGCCACGTGCAACCGTTGGCAATTCCTCGCCCACTTCGACCTCTTCCCAGTAGCGCACGCTGGCGCCGCGGATATTTTTAGGCTCGTCTAGCACCATTTGATCGATGCGATCGTGCTCCTCATTGGTGTATTCGTGCTGTTCAATTTCTTTGTACTTCCCAGTGTCACGTGCAGCCTTGCGTTCGTGGCGTGTGCAAGTACCTAAGCCACGTGCCAACAACTCACTGCGCTGGTTGTAGTAAGACGCTTCAACATACTGCATCACCAGACGGCCAGAAAATTTACTCACCTTTTCTTCAACGCCCACCACACGCTCTATCGCTGTGATTCGGTCTCCAGGCCTGATGTGCCGAAAGATTTCCCAGTCATTGCCCGCGTAGAAGCCATGCACTCCAGGCAAACCCCAGCGGGTGCGGCCCAGCCATCCAAAAGCCATGGGAAACATGGGATGACCGACCATCGTGCCGTACCGAGTGGCTGCACCGTAACCAATTTCGCGGTACAAGGGATTGAGGTCACCAATGCCGTTGCACCAATTGCGCATCGTGTCAGCTGTAGCGTCTTGCAAATAGGGGCCTTCAGGCCTTAGGTGCAAACCAATCATGGCCCGGGCATCGGCAATGGCTTGATCTGTAATCAGGCCCTCAGCGGGGGCATGGCCCACCTCTCCTTGTGTGCTTGCAGTGTTGCTCATTATTCAGACTCCTATTGAAAAATTGATGACAAGATGAACGGTCGAAATTTTCGAAATACGTTCAATTTTTTTAAGAAATACATTTCTGTCTCTTTGTTATTCGATACGGATATCAGCAAGCTTGATGATGCCGCCCCATTTATTTCGTTCCTCTTTCACGAATACATCTAACTGCGATGGCCCCATGAACAAAGGCTCTACCCCAATGTCCATCAACTTGCGGCGCATTTCTGGTTGACTCAGTACTCGCTGAAGATGTTCACTCATTTTTTGCAAAATGTCTTGTGGCGTTCCACGTGGCGCGAACAAGGCATCCCACGCCACAACATCAAAACCGGGCACCCCTTGCTCGGACACTGGCTTGATCCCTGGCAGCATGTCGCTTGCCTTCAAGGAAGTGATACCCAAAGCACGAATTTTTCCACCCATGATCTGCGGCCTGGCGGCCGTGACTGTATCGATGACAAGCGGAATTTGTCCCCCGATCACGTCTGTCATGGACTGCGCTGAAGACTTGTACTTGACACCAAACAAGGGGGCCTGCGCTGACTTGACGAATTGCGCAAAGACCACATTCGCAGTTGTACTTGGCAGCCCCACGTTCAACGTGTTGGGCTTTGAACGCGCACGAGAAATTAATTCAGCAATACCATTGGTGGGGAAATCTGCATCCGAAGTGCCAATGACCATGGGCAGCAATCCAATCATGGCTACGCCATCAAAATCCGTGACAGGATTAAAGCCAAGGCTTGGATAAAGAAATTCATTGGCCGCGTTGGTCGCATTGGTTCCGAGCAAAAATGTATAGCCATCTGGAGCTGACTTTGCCACAGCACTCGAGCCAATGTTACCTCCAGCACCTGCACGATTTTCTATGACGACGGGCTGACCCAAAGCCTTGCCAAGCTCTTGTCCAACCAAGCGCATCAAGACGTCAGCCCCCTGACCTGCAGCATAGGGAACAATGACTCGCACAGGACGATCTGGCCAGACTTTTTGCGCAGCTGCGGGCAGTGATAAAACAGCAACAGCTGCAACAAGGAGTTTCAATCCTAGGCAGGCTAAGGGCTTGGCCATTAGGTAAACATTAGATTTCATACAAGCATCATTTCTTCATGGATTTTCAACAGGTCAGGCAGCCAGCGTCAGACCGGCTCGCGGCCAGGGGACAGACAAGAGTTGTCCATAGCCAGACAAAGTGATAAATGCAGTTTGGTAATTGGGTCCGCCAAAGCAAATATTGGTGCAGTAGCCTTCGGGGGCTTCATGAAACTCGAGCAATTCACCATCAGGGGAAAACACACTGATACCGCCGCGCACCAGCGTGGCCACACAGATGTTGCCGCAAGCCTCTACAGCCAATGAATCAAATCGCTGAAAACCTGCAAGGCCATGCACCAACTGTCCACCGTTGGGTGAAGGCCACGGCGCTTGTGCCAGCTCACCTCTGCCAATGATTGGAAATGCCCACAGCCTGCTTGTTTCTGTTTCAGCGACATACAGTGCCTTGCCATCGGGTGAAAGTCCAACACCGTTCGGTGTCAGCACGGGGTGGGCCGCTCGCCGGATGAAATGGCCGTCGGTGCTTGCGTAATAAACAGCACCACGCATGATCCGATCCTCCAATGTTTTTCCAAAATCCGTGAACCAAAAACCACCACTGCCATCAAACACGATGTCATTGGGTCCAAACAACTTGATTCCGTCACATTCGGTGTACAAGGTCTGCACAGCCCCGGTTTGAAGATTCACTCGCTGAATAGCGCCGCCCTCGTAATCAGCCGCCGCCCCAGTCGGGCGCGTGAAGCCGTTATCTGTGCGCCATTGAAATCCTCCGTTGTTACAGATGTAACAATGACCGTCTGGGCCGAGTGCCGCACCGTTGGGTCCGCCGCCTAACTCCGCTACAACCCGAACTTCTCCAGTTGGCATTACACGCTTTAACTTTCCAGCTGCAATTTCAACCACAAGAATGCTACCGTCAGGTAACACCACTGGCCCTTCAGGGAATTGCAAACCTGTCGCCAGCACCTGGCCTTCTAACTGCAGTACTTTCATGTCTGATTCTCTCTGTGATTAGGCATTTTGAACTTCCTCGCGCCGCTCACCAAGATAGGCATTGATGGCTTTTTGACGCCCTTCCCGGCTGAGCAGATCACCCGCCTGAAGTTCCCCTGCAATTTCGCCATGGCGCATCACCCAAGCCCGTACCGCGAGCTTGGCTGCAGCATGAAAGCTTTGCTCGACAAGTAACGCCGTCAACTTTTGTTCTTTCTGTATCAATGCAAGTCGCTCATAGACTCGGGCAACCAGCAAAGGCGCAAGTCCGAGAGAAGGCTCATCCAAAAGCAAAAGTCGAGGACCCGACATCAGACCCCGTCCGATGGCCAGCATCTGCTGTTCACCACCACTTAATAGCCCCGCCGGCGTCTTCAATCGGGTAGCGATCTCAGGGAAAAACTCGAGCACCATTTGCCTTCGTCGGCTTCGGGTCAGCGCATCGACAAAATATGAACCCAAAGTAAGGTTCTCTGCAACCGTTAAATCGGTAACGATCGCACGGCCTTCTGGAACATAAACAATACCCGCACGAAATCTTTGAGAGGACGATAGACGGCTCACATCCTGCCCATCAAAATGCACACTCCCCAGTGCCGGCTCAAGTCCTGCTATAGCTCGCAACGTGCTTGATTTTCCCGCCCCATTGGAGCCCAGCAAAGCGGCCACAGTACCGCTTTGCACGGCCATCGAGACAGCACGCACCACGGGGCCGCCACCATAGCGAACGGTCAGTCCCTTCACCTCCAGCAGATTGGATACTGCCTCAGTCATCATCGTCTCCAAGATAGATGCGCACCACTTCAGGGTTCGCGCGTATCTGAGCAGGATCACCGGAGGCAAGCAGGCGGCCCACGTTAAGCACGTGAATGATACTGCTGACCTCCATGATCAAGTCCATATCATGCTCAACCACCACCAGCACCAATGAAGGCGAGCGCAGCATTTTCAGTGCATTGGACAGCTCACGCGTTTCCACAGAATTCAAGCCTGCTGCAGGCTCATCTAAAAGTAGGACGCGAGGTGAACCCGCAATCGCACGAGCAATCTCTACAAGGCGCAGCATACCCGGTGGCAGTTGTGTGGGCGATTCATCAGCCACCCGCTCAACCCCCAAACGCCCCAGCGCCGCCAGTGCCAAATGGCGATTGCTCAGCCGTTCATTTCGACCACGCGCCAGCGGCAAAAATGCATCCAGCCATCCAGCAGAGGATTGCCGCTCCAAACCAATCATCACATTCTCTACAGCGCTCAACTCTGGACAAAGTGCAACGTGTTGAAAACTGCGCGAAAAACCAAGCGCCGCCCTTTGGGTTGGAGCCAAGCCATTCAATGGCGTTGGGCCAAATTGAATCTTCCCCTGCTGTGGCGAGTAAAGGCCTGTCAGGCAATTAAAGAGACTGGTTTTTCCTGCACCATTGGGCCCTATCAAGCCCGAAATTTCACCAGGCTCAAGAGTCAATGTGATGTCCTGAAGCACCTTATTGCCACCAAAAGATAAACAAAGGTCATCAATGACCAAGGGTTGACCTTTGGCGATGGACGAAAGGTTCACACCCTTCCTCCTTCTAAACGTGCACGAATACCTGCAGGCAGTGCATTGACTCCCAGCACAACCACAAGGAGTGCCCCCCCGTACAGAATCGGCACCCAGTTCCCTGCACCGGCAAGCAACAAGGGCATCATGGTCAAAAAGAGTCCCCCCGCTATGCTGCCCCACAATGACAAGGAATACAAACTGACAACAGAACCAACAAGCAAAAAGATCGATGTCCAAAGCGTGAAGCTATTGGGAGATACCGTCGAGGAACTGAATGAGAGAAACGCGCCAGCGATCGCAGCGATACCTGCGCTCAATGTCATGCATGAGAGCCTGGCCCAACTGCGGCGCACGCCGAAAGACTCCGCAGCATGGACAGAAGCTCGAATCAGCAGCAGCGCTGCGGCCTGTCTGGAACGTCGGAAATGCATGAGCAGCATCACGACAATGATCAAACCCGCAAGCGGCAGATAGTAGCGTTGCAACGACTTGGTCATACCCGGCAAAGCATCGAGCTTGACGTACAAGCCTTCATAGCCGCCCGTGACAGATGAAAAATGCAGCAATATTTCCGGCAAGGCCAGTGCCAGCGCCATCGTTGTGACGGACAACCCTATGCCAAAGATATTGCGCGAAGGGTAGGCAAAAATCATCCCTAGGCATGCACCAACAATTGCCGCCACCGGCAGACTGGCGATCAGTGACAGGCCGAAGTACTTCTCGAGCAAAGCGACCGTATAGGCGCCTGCTGCAACAAATACACCGTGTCCAATGGACACTTCGCCGCCATAGCGCACTAAGAAACTCACAGAAATGATCGCTATCGCATTGGCGAAGCACAAACCCAAAGTGAAAATCCAGTAGCCTCCAGCAACCAATGGCATCAAGAACAAAACCAATAAGCCCATCACAGCGCCAAGTTGGATGATCCCCCTGCGATCAGCAGGCGGCGCGAGCAAGCTCGAAGTCGCTTTCTCTTTTTCATTGGCTTGTGCGCTTGATACATCAGACACGGCTACCCCCTCGCACAGAAAGAATTCCCATTGGGAATAAATTCAGAACCAAAAGAATGGTCAAGAGCAAGTAAGAATTGTTGAATTCTGCGGCAATATAAAACGAAAGAAAATTCATCAAGACACCAAAGAAGATGCCGCCCAGTACAGCGCCAGGAATGCTGCGAAAGCCCCCCACCACAGCGGCAGCAAAGGCCTGAAGCATGAATGACGAAACAGTTGTAGACGACAGAAAAGTAGTAGGAACGATCAGCAGTGAAGCAATCAGGCCAAGCAAACCGGCGACCACCCAAGAGAACAAGTGAACGTGGCGTAGATTCAACCCGCAGACCCGACTGGCAAAGGGATTTTCCGAAACAGCACGAAAGGCGATGCCAATTCGAGTCCATTCAATCAGCAGATACAGCAAGCCAATCACGAGACCCGTTACGCCAAGCACAGTCAAGTCGTACGTTGAAATACGCAATGGGCCCAATTGTCCGCGCCAGTCTGGCATTGGCAGGTCCATCGAAACCACATTGGAGCCAAATAACATCTGCGTCGCACCCTGCGCGATCAACCCGATGCCCAAGGTTGCGATGGTGCTGGTCAAATCCGATTTAAAAACAAGAGGGGCAATCAAAAAATAACATACGGCCATGATGGTCACCATGATCACTGTTGTCAGCAATACTGCCGCACCCCAGGTCATATTTGCAAATTCACCTGCCGTGAATCCAAATACCAAAAATGCGGCCAGACCAGCCAAGTTCCCATGTGCGAAATTCACAACCTTGGAGCTCTTGTAAATCAAGACGATGCCAATTGCACCGATGGCATAGAGGCAACCGCTGACCATACCGGACCAGAAGAGACCTATGAAGTCGGACATATTTCGATTGCGCTCAATTGGTTGCGATGGGCGCAAGTTCAATGTTGCGATCAACCACCTCAATCACAGCCGGAAAGTAGCGCCCACTCCATCCATGTGCAGCTGTTGCAGCATAGTACCTGTTTGCAAGTTCAGTCACGCGTGTATTGACACCCGTCTGCTGTGCAAGCTCCAGCACGTACCCAATGTCTTTGAGCACATACTCCGGAGGAAAAGATTTCTCAGGGTAAAGCCTGGGCAGCATCGACTTGCGCGCATGGTTGCGAAGAACAAAACTGTCACCAGATCCCTTTGAAACCGCGTCCAGTAAGGTGGCAGGTTGTACACCCGCGCGCTCTCCAAGAACCATCATTTCAGCCAATGCAAGCGTGTTTTCAAAAACCAGTGCGTTGTTGATCAGCTTGACAACTTGCCCACAACCTGTAGCGCCGCAATGCGTCACATCAGATCCCATATAAGCCAACACCGACTTGACTCGCTCGAAGAGTTCATCGTCAGCACCCACCATGATGCTGAGCTCGCCGCGCTGGGCCGCTTCCCGAGTGCGGGCTACAGGCGCATCAGCGAAAGACACGTTGAGCAAGGCCAGTCTTTGAGACACGCTGCGCGTGACAGCCACCGATGTGGTGCTCAAGTCCACAATGATGGGTGGACGCTTCACGCCGCTGGTCAAGCCGTGAGGCCCCAGACAAACTTGCTCAACGGCTGGGCCGCCGGGCAACGAAAGGAGGACAATATCAGCTCGTTCTGCAAGCTCAGCGAGACTTTGCACACGCTGTGCTTTCGTGTCCTGAATCGACTCCACTGGAGCCAAGGATGTATCAAAAGCGAGAACCTCACCTGCGTGCTTGAGCGCCACATTTCGGCACATGGGCCCGCCCATCACGCCGAGCCCGACGAAACCGATCACAGGAGCTGCATTAGTTGTCATTCTTCAAGCCTTACTGTTCAATCCATCCACATGCCACCACTGATGTCCAGCGAAGTGCCCGTTATCCAATTGGAGGCAGGCGAGCACAGGAACAAAGCGGCTTGCGCAATGTCCTCAGCATTGCCCCAGCGCCCCAGGGGCACCGATGCGTGGGCAGAAGGCGCTGCATTGCCTGTGACGTTCGCCCACATGGCCGTTTCAACCGGTCCAGGCGCCAAGGTGTTGGCATAGACACCATGGGGTGCACCCGCCTTTGCAATCCACCGCATCATTCCATGAACAGCAGATTTGGCAGCCACATAGGCAGGGCCAGAGGCCACGCCGCCATTCTTTGCAGCGATCGACCCAGCGGCTAAAATTTTCCCGAATCCGTTCTTGCTCATCAGTGGAAACAGTTTGCGAGTCGGGTTGACAACACCCATCACGTTCACATTCAAAATATCACTCCACTCTTGATCTGTACTGTCCGCTAAAGGAACGCGCGTGATAGTTCCTGCGCACAACACAAGAATGTCTATCTTCTTGTGCTGATGGATCACTGCATCGATCACACTGTCAGTTTGTTCGTGAGATGTCACATCGTATTGCATGTATTCAATGCCTGGGCCGATGTCTTCGGCCTTTGCTCGGTCGGTTGAAATCACAATCGCACCCGCATTTTTGAACGCTGTAGAAATCGCGCGACCCATGCCCCCTGCACCGCCTGTGATAAAAGCCACTTGGCCCTCAAGGCTTGCAGGTCCACTCAGATGTTGAGCCATTTTTTGTTACTCCTTTGAATGATGTGCATGGATAAATTTAAATTGAATGAATTCAGAAAAATGTTGCAGTAGCCGACATCGCCAACTCACCATCAGGGCCTCTGGCCCAAAGCGCAAGCCCACCGCCCTCGTCATTTCGAGCTTCCAAGTTGAATGGGCGATCTACAAACAAGGGGCTGACACCTCGAAAATCAAAACTGGCAATCCGTCGTCCACCTCCATGATCGAGCGCAAATTGCTGCAGAAGTGTTGCAGTTAATGGGCCATGGACCACCAAGTCGTGGTACCCCTCCTCGTGCTTTGCATACGATTGGTCATAGTGAATGCGATGGCCATTGAATGTCAACGCAGAGTAACGAAACAACAGCGTCGTATCGGGCTGAAAGTTTTGCACGAATTGAGCATTCCCCTCATACGCTGGAGCCGCAGGCTGTGCCGCGGCACCTACCGGTGTTGCCTCCCGATAAACGATGTCCTGTTCCTCAGCGATGCATACTTTCCCTTCACAACTGATTGTGTGAGACACCGTCACAAACCACAATGAACCACGTTTTCCAATCTTGTTTTCTACTTTGAGAATGAGGCTGCGCCGTGTTGCCAGTCCATCAACAGGAAGATCAGACAAGTATTTGATTCTGCTGCCTGCCCACATCCTTCGGGGCAATTCAATCGGAGGAAGAAATCCACCCCGTTGGGGGTGACCATCTAAACCCAGCCCGCTTCTAGAAGCGGTGGGGTTAAAGAAAAGCCAATGCCATCCGGGCGGTAGGGGCTGCCCCGCCACAGGCACGTGTTTGTGGTCAAGCGTTGCAGCCATGGCTTGCACTACAGAGGCGTGCGCCCGATCTGTGCGCTCTTCCTTGCGACCAATCCAAGATTCGAATTGCGTGGTCACACAAGTTCCTCAGGAAATCTTGGCATTGAACACTTCTGCAGGGTATGGCCGGAATCCAGAAACCAGTTTGAAACTGCCGTCTGAAGCTGCTTGAATAATCCCCTCTTGGCGTGCACCGCGATGGTCACCTGCCTTGAAGCTGACATTGCGAGCACCACCCACAGTAGCGTTTGTCATGGTTTCCATCACGTCGACCAAATTCGCACGTGTGAGCGCCTTCCCGCTGGCCAACAACATCTGAAAGCCCTTGACGAATAACGCGCCATTGCTCCAGCCGTTAAGGCCAAAAACGCCAATGGGATCATTGGGGTAGTATTTCCCAACGTTGTCGCGGTATGCCTTGATGTCTGGGTCATCCGCACCGACTGGCATGAGCCAAGACGAGAAATAAACGCCATCCAGCAATGGGCCGGCCAGCTTGCGAGTGGTTGGATCAGCCGTAAAAAAGGGCGCCATCCACTTGGTCTGGTAGCCAATGCGATCGGCCGCCTTCAGTGCTGCAGCCAAGTTGGCGTTAGAGCCGAACAAAATCACAACATCCGCTTTAGCGTTATTCAAGCGACGCACATGTGGCGAGAAATCCGTGTTGCTCACTTCAAAGGGAATCGATTCGACGGCATCCTTTTTCAAGCTAGACATGTGAAGATCGAAACCTCGCTTTGCAGACCTTCCTAATTCGTCGTTCTCCCAAAGTAATGCCACTCGCTCTGCCTTTAGGCCTCCCAACGCATAGTCCAAGTTGGATGCTGCTGACCAACCATAATCTGGCAGTAAAGGGAACACCAAACGCTCAGAGAACAGAGCAGTTGCGCCGCCAATGGGCCCAATCATTGGCAAGCCAACTTCCTTAGCGTAAGGAATCACGGCCACCGATTGCGCCGTTCCCGTTGCAGCAGTCAAAGCGAAAATTTTGGTCTCTTCAACCAACCTGCGCGTCACAGCCACACTGCGAGCAGGCTCATACCCATCGTCGAAAGTTACAAAGTTGATCTTCCAGCCATTGAGCAAATTGGTCTCGTTGGCCCACTTGAAACAGGATTCGGCCGCATGCGTGAGGATCGTGTAGAAAGGCACCGGGCCTGTAATGGGCGTGAACGCCCCCACTGTGACCGTCTTGTTGGCAAGGTCAATACCAGGGGACACTTGCTGCGCATGCGTCAAACTGGGAAGATTAACCGCTGCTGCAACAGCACCAGTGGATAGAAAAGTCCTTCTAAGCATATAAGTGTCTCCTGTGATTGTTCGGAATTTGGCGCGCTTGATCAGCATCTAAAGCCCGACCAAGAATGCATTGTATGCAATCAAATAATGGCCAACCATTAGGGTTTACCTCTTGAAAATCACTGATTTTGCAATTTATCTGAATGTATGATGCATTATTTGCGAATTATGAAGACCTATGACTCGTCCTCCTCTCGCCGGCCATCGCATCATTGAGCTGGGAACCATGCTGGCAGCGCCCTTTGCCACACACATCCTTTCTCAACTTGGCGCAGAAGTCATCAAAGTTGAACCCCCAGCGGGAGACCCCACACGAAGCTTGGTTCGCGGTGGGCCCAGCGGGACATTCATTGCATACAGCCACGGAAAAAAAAGCGCATGCATTGACCTTGCCAAACCCGAAGGCCTTGCCGCCTTTCGCAAACTTCTGGCAAGTGCAGATGCTTTGGTTCACAACTTGGCCCCCAAGGCAGCGCGCAAACTCGGCGTGACCCGCGAGGAATGTGCGCAGGTCAATCCTGACTTGATTTATTGCCATATCCGTGGGTATGCAGCTGGACCACAAGAAAACGATCTGGCTTCAAACCCTGTTGCCGAAGCAGCGACTGGCATCATGGAAGCCAACCGTGTCAATGGGCGTCCCAGCCGACTCGGCCCGTCCTACCATGACCAGTTCGCAGGCGCTTATGCGGTCATCGGAATTCTTGCATCCATGTTGCAGCCGAAAAATACGACGAGTGACCGGCATGTTGAAGTCGGTCTTTATGAGACGGGCCTTCACGTGGCATCGCGCGATTTGGTCGGATCTCAACTCAAAACTCAACTGCTAGGCCGACCCGAGAGAGAACCCAATGGGGAGTTCAGCATGCCAGGCTATGGGGCTTACATCACCTCAGACGATCGATGGATTTATTTGGTGATGCTCAATGATGGCCATTGGCTTAAATTTTGCGATGCTATGCAAGTGCCACGCGAAATTTGCGAAGCCTTTGCCACACTGCGAGCGCGAAAGAAGGCGCGCGAAGAAGTAGAGACTATCGTGAAAACAGAAATGGCCAAATTCACATTCGAGCATGCATCTGATCGATTGAAAACCTCAGGGCTTGGATTCACAGAAGTTCTGCCCATCGAGCGAGTCCTAGACGCGCCCCAAGCACATCAACCCGGAAAATTGCGAGACATCCAATTGCGCGGATTGAATTTTGCTGTGCCAGAGTTCCCCCGCGTTAATGCGGCCGATGATGAAATCAAGACGCTGGCGCCACCTGAACATGGCGAGCACACATTGGAGATACTGCAGTCTGCAGGCATCAGCCCAGATGAATGCGCTGCACTCCTAGCCTCTGAAGCAGTCGCTGTGGCAAGGCCCGATAAATTTGCTTGGGCTCCAGTACGTTCCAGTCACTGAACCCTGTCAACCGGAGTATTTATGTCAACCGAAGTTGTGCGCGAAGAACTTCATCATCGTCAAATTGACTTGCGGTTCTACTCTCGATCAGATGGCCTGTATGAAGTTGAAGGTCGACTCATCGACACAAAGACCCTCCCCTTCAAAAGGCAGTTATCACCGGTTGACACGCCAGCAGGCGCTCCAATTCATAACATCCTGGTGCGCCTGATTGTGGATGAAACGCTTTTGGTGCATGATGCGGTGGCCATCATGAATGCCACGCCCTTTGACACTTGCACGGGTGCGGCCACTACGCTGGCACCTCTGAAAGGATTGCGAATTGGACAAGGTTGGAATACCCGGATCAGAGAGCACCTGAGTGGCGCAGCATCGTGCACACATATCCTCGAACTTCTCGGGCCAATGGCCACAACGGCCTTCCAAGGACTCGCTCCAATGCGCCTTGCATTGATCAACGATCCGGCGAACGAGCAGCAACGCAAAGCCAAGGTCAACAGCTGCTTTGCCTATGCAGCACACAGGGAAGTAGTTGCTCAACTTTGGCCGCACCTTCACGTACCAAGTCCAGACAAATTGCCCTGAAATCATTTTGACCCACTCATTTGACAGATCAGTTTTGAAATAGGCCACCAGCAGGAGACGAACATGCACGATCATAAAAAGTTTTCAATATTGTTTTTCTTAGCCACTTTGTGGTTATCGCTGGCAGTCCACGCGAATCCCGACTATCCCAACCGACCTGTCAAAATAGTTGTTCCCGTTGCTGCGGGCGGTGGCACTGACTTCACGGCACGTGTATTAGCCGAAAAATTGTCAGTTGCACTAGCCCAGCCTGTGATTGTGGAAAACCGTCCAGGAGCATCAGGCAACCTGGGCGTCCAGCAAGTGGCTATAGCACCCCCCGATGGCTATACCCTGGTCATGCCGATCACCTCTTTTCCGATCAATCCCAGTTTGCATAAGCTGCCATTTGACACGGTCAAAGACTTTGCTCCCGTTGTCCTTGCGGGTACGTTGCCACTGGTCTTGGTTGTTCACCCCGGATTTCCCGCCAAAAGCGTCAGCGAATTGATCAGCTTAGGCAAACAGAACCAGCCGATTAACTTTGCGAACTCGGGCACCGGGACCACCGCTCACTTGGCAGGAGAGCTGTTCAATCGAATGGCTGGCATCAAAATGGTCAGCATCAATTACAAGGGCGGCGGCCCTGCCGTGGCTGATTTGATTGGGGGCCATGTGCAAGTCTATTTCTCCACCATTCCTTCAGTCATACAGCATGTTGAGGCAGGTCGATTACGCGTATTGGCCGTCACAGGAACAACTCGAAGCCCCGAGCTGCCCAATGTGCCAACTGTTGCTGAGGCTGGACTACCCGGATTTGATGTGACGGCTTGGTTCGCTGTATTCGCCCCAGCAAAAACCCCGGCCCCTGTGATTGCGAAACTCAATGCAGAGCTGAACAAGATACTCGCAATGCCAGACGTGAAGGCCAAGTTTGCCAATCATGGTGTACAGCCCGCCAGCGGAACCCCTGAAGCACTGGGTGCATTTTTAGTCAGCGAAATTGACAAGTGGGCAAAGGTCATTCGAGAAGCCAACATTCGGGGCGAGTGACTATTTCAAATAAGCATTACACACAGGAGTCAAGAATGCGTAGACAATTTATCCGCACTGCAGCGGGTTTGGCCTTAGGTGCAGTGTCTGGCGTTTCCATCGCGCAGCCAAAATTTCCGGATCGCCCGATCAAACTCATTGTCCCCCTGGCACCAGGTGGGGGCGGCGATATAGTTGCCCGGTTCGTAGCCGCCAAACTTCAACCGATATTGGGTCAGCCCGTCGTTGTCGAAAACCGTGCGGGAGGCGCAACAGTCATTGGAACTGATTTTGTTGCCAAAGCTCAACCCAACGGATACACCTTGGTCATGGCAACGAGCAGCCACGTGATCAATGGTGGCCTGATCAAGTTGCCCTTTGATGCGGTGAAAGACTTCAGCGGTGTATGCCTTGTCGCAACCACGCCCTTGGTTCTTACAGTCAACCCCAAAAAATTTCCAGTTCGAACCCTAGAGGAGCTGATAGCCATCGGCAAATCACACCCGCAAGGCCTGACATACGCATCCAGCGGCTTGGGCAGTCTGCCACACCTGAGCGGGGAGCTGTTGTCGCGTAAAGCGGGAATCACGATGGTGCATATCCCCTATAAGGGAAGTGGCCCCGCCGAATCGGACCTTCTAGCGGGCCAGGTTGACATGTATTTTGGCAGCCCGTCTTCTTTGGGGCCTCACGTCAAGAGCGGCTCCCTTCGGATGCTTGCGAGCACTGGTTTCAAACGTTCGAGCACATTCCCTGATATCCCAACGGTTGGAGAAACCTATTCAGGCATTGGTGCCGAAACTTTTTATGCGATCTTGGCACCAGCGAATACGCCTGTAGAAATTCTTGACAGGCTCAATGCAGCCATTCTTCAAGCACTCAGCGCGGCAGATGCAAAGGAACGCCTTGAATCTCTGGGGGCCGAAATCGTAGCAAGCTCACCTGCTGAGACGATCAAATACATCGACTTTCAGGTGCGTCAGTGGGAAAAAGTCATCAAAGACGCCGGGATCAAAGCCAACTGAGCAGGCACACCAACACTGCCCTGCCCAAGCTCTGCGCTCAAACCTCCGGCGTGATTTCAAGCGCCACCAAGAGCCTGGCCACCATGTTGTAGGTGGCAATGGCGGTGGTCAATTCAACCAACTCGGTGGTGCTCAGCCGTGCTTGCAAGGCCTTGAACACGGCGTCTTGCACCTTCACGCGCAGGGTCATTTGCGCTGCGTACTGAACCACCCAACACTCCATTACACCCAAGGCTGCATCGGCAACCCCAGCGCAGGGGTCAGCCTGAACAGCTCTTTGCAGCGCATCCAGTTCATCTTGCGTGCCGCCGGCCACCAAAAAATCGGGTGCATGGTGGTGGTACTCATAGTGGGCACCCGTGAGCAAGGCCACTGTGCAAATGCCCAATTCACACTGCTTGCGTGAGGCCGACAAACCGGTTCGCACATTTTTCAAATAAACGTTCCAACCTCGGGCCACAGGCTCGCTCCACAACAAGGCTTTGTCCAGGTTCAACAATGCACCGCCCCTGCGCGCCACAATGGCATTGACCAAATCGGCCGGTTGGGGGTGCAGCTCAGGGGTCCAATCAGGAATACGCATGTTCAATTTTCACTTTCAAAAATACCAAATCGCTTGCATTTCAAACGCTGAATTATTTATAAAAAGCTTCCACTTGGCCTTTGAGTTTGATCATCAAGGGTTGGCCTTTGCGGTCGAGCGTTTTGCCCGCAGGCACTTTGATCCAGCCTTCACTGGCGCAGTATTCCTCCACATCATTTCGCTCTTTGCCATTGAACCGGATACCGATGTCGTGCTCAAACACAGCGGCCATGTGAAAGGGGCTGCGTGGATCGATCGACAGGTGATCCGGCAGGAGGGGGCGTTGTGATATTTCTGACATACGATGGGGTAAAGAGCTTGGGGGGAGGTAAGGAAGCTTGAATTCTCCTTTATTTACGTGCCAGCCACCGCAGTGCGCCATTAAATCAATCCATATGCGCAAGAATGGCGCTTGGCCCCAGCGTGCCGAGAACAATTCGGGTAAGACCCGATGTTGCTGCTTGAGCGCAAATGTGATACTAAAACACTATAGTGCGGTGCACAAGATACAGGAACAATGTCCATGGCGAGCGTGAGCATCACAGCTGTGAAGAAAAATTTCGGGCCGGTGCCCATTCTTCATGGCGTAGATATCGAAATTCAAGATGGTTCTTTCACTGTTTTGGTAGGCCCTTCGGGTTGTGGCAAATCCACCCTGCTTCGCATGATTGCAGGGCTGGAAGAGATCAGTGGCGGTGAAATCCGCATCGGCAGCACACGTGTCAACGACTTGCCCCCTAAGGCCCGTGACATTGCCATGGTCTTTCAAAACTACGCCTTGTACCCGCACATGACGGTGCGCGAGAACATGGCTTTCTCACTGACCTTGGCCAAGGCTCCCACGGAAGAGGTCGACAGCAAGGTGGCACGTGCAGCTGAAATTCTGGCGCTGGAGTCTTTGCTCGATCGCTACCCTCGGCAACTCTCCGGAGGCCAGCGTCAACGCGTGGCCATGGGGCGTGCCATTGTGCGCGACCCTCAAGTGTTTTTATTTGACGAACCTTTGTCCAACTTAGATGCCAAACTGCGCGTTGCCATGCGCAGTGAAATCAAAGAGTTGCACCAGCGCCTGCGCACCACTTCCATTTACGTCACGCACGACCAAATTGAAGCCATGACCATGGGTGACAAAATTGTTGTCATGCGCGACGGCCGCATTGAGCAAACCGGATCTCCTTTGGATCTTTACGACTTTCCTGCCAATCAATTTGTCGCCGGCTTCATTGGCTCTCCCGCCATGAACTTTTTGCCAGGCAAATTGGTGGTCAATGGGGGCCAATGCCAAGTTGAATTGAACGATGGCTTGAAACTTGATTTGCCCCACCCCATCAAGGGCCAAAATGGGCAAGCCATCGTGTTTGGCACTCGCCCTGAGCATCTGAGCTTGGTGGATGGCGGCGGCATCAGAGCTCATGTGGCCGTCATGGAGCCCACTGGCATGGACACCTTTGTAGCTTGCCGTCATGAAGGCGTTGAGTTTTCTGCCGTGTTCCGCGAGCGTCATGAATTTCAGTTGGGCAGCACCATCAACCTGAAACCCGACATGACACGTTCACACGTTTTTGATTCGGCCACTGGCATGCGCTTGGTTGCCTAATTTTTAAATCATTTCAACCCAATCACTGTTTCTCTCTCGTCGCTAAACCACTCATAAGGAGATATTTCATGACAAAACTCAATCGACGCGATTTTCTGGAAAACTCAGCCGGCGTTGCGGCAGCTTCCACCACACTGGGCATAGGTGCCATGGCTGTAAGCCCGGCGGCACAAGCCCAAAATCTAAGCTTCAAACCTGAAAAGGGTGCCAAACTGCGCGTACTGCGTTGGAGCCGATTTGTACAAGGCGACATTGACGCCTACATGGCCAACGTGAAGAAATTCACTGAAGCCACAGGTGTAGAAGTTCGTGTCGACAACGAAGGCTGGGAAGATGTTCGCCCCAAGGCGGCCGTTGCAGCCAACACAGGCGCAGGACCTGACATCATTTTGTCGACCAACGACGATGCCAATCTCTATCCAGAAAAACTGCTGGACGTGACCGACTTGTGCGAATACTTAGGCAAGAAATACGGTGGCTTCTTTCCTTCTTGCCATGCCTATTTAAAACCCGACGGCAAGAAATGGATTGGCGTGCCTTTGGGTGCTGCTGGCGCCATGTTGGTTTACCGTCAAAGCCAAGTCAAGGCAGCTGGCTTTGACACTTTCCCCAAAGACACTGACAACTTCATGAAGTTGTTGAAAGCCCTCAAAGAAAAAGGCACACCCGCGGGCTTCGCTTTGGGCAATGCCACGGGCGATGGCCTGTGGTGCAACTGGCTGGTGTGGGCCTTCGGCGGCAAATTGGTGGATGCCAACAACAAAGTGGTCATTGACAGCCCAGAAACCATCAAGGCTTTGGAATACGCCAAAGAAATGTATGCCACTTTCATTCCTGGCACATTGTCTTGGCTCGACCCCAACAACAACAAAGCCTTCTTGGACGGTCAAATCAGCTTGACCAACAACGGCATTTCCATTTACTACGCCACCAAGACATCCACCGATGAAAAAGTGCGCGCATTGAATGCCGACGTGCACCATGCGCCATACCCCGTTGGCCCTGTTGGCACACCTACAGAGTCGCACCTGTTCTTCAACCAGATGGTCATGAAGTACACCAAGTACCCCAATGCGGCCAAAGAGTTCTTGCGCTTCATGATGGAAAAAGAGCAGTTTGACCCATGGCTCATAGCGGCTGGTGGCTACATTGCACCGCCCCTGGACTTCTACACAAAGTCTGCCATTTGGACCTCCGATCCAAAGCACACAGCCTATCGCGACCCCGTGAAAAACATGCGCCCTGCTGGCTACGCAGGCAAGTTGGGTTATGCCTCGGCCGGCGCTGGTGCTGACTTCATTGTGGTCAACATGGTGGCTGAAGCGGCCAGCGGTTCTAAGACACCGAAAGAAGCTGCCGAACGCGCACAAAAACGTGCGGAGCGTTACTACAAAGTTTGATTATTTTTCAAATCTAAAAAGAACCCATGACACCCTTGCTTGAGAGAATTCAGAACAGCCGCAATGTACTTGGCTTGATCTTCATGATGCCAGCGACGCTTTTGTTGCTGCTGTTTCTGACATACCCTCTTGGCTTGGGTGTTTGGCTTGGTTTTACCGACACCAAAATTGGTCGGGTTGGCGAGTGGATTGGTTTAGAGAACTACATTTTTCTACTGGGCGATAGCGTCACACAGTTGGCCTTGTTCAACACCATGTTTTACACCACGGTGGCCAGCGTGCTGAAGTTCTTCTTGGGTTTATGGCTTGCGCTGCTGTTGAACAAAAATATCCGTTTTAAATCTTTTTTCCGCGCAGTTATTTTACTGCCGTACATTGTGCCCACGGCACTGTCTGCCATTGCTTTCTGGTGGATTTTCGATTCGCAGTTTTCCATCATCAGTTGGGCGCTGGTGAAAATGGGGTGGATCGACACCTACATTGACTTTTTAGGATCGCCTTGGAATGCCCGTCTTGCCACACTGTCAGCCAACGTATGGCGTGGCGTGCCGTTTGTCGCCATTACCTTGCTGGCGGGCTTGCAAACCATTTCGCCTTCGTATTACGAAGCGTCCTCCATTGACGGTGCAACACCCTGGCAGCAGTTCTGGCATGTCACATTGCCATTGCTCACGCCCATCATTGCGGTCACCATGACCTTCTCTGTGCTGTTTACCTTCACAGACTTTCAATTGATCTATGTGCTGACACGAGGCGGCCCTTTGAATGCCACCCACCTCATGGCCACCTTGTCTTTCCAGCGCGCCATTTCTGGCGGCGCTTTGGGTGAAGGTGCAGCCATTGCCATTTCCATGGTGCCCTTCTTGTTAGCCGCCATTCTGTTCAGTTATTTCGGACTACAGCGCCGCACATGGCAACAAGGCGGCAGCGACAAATGAGCAAAGACACTCAAGACACCGTTGGCATGTCCTATTTGGACAGCAACACCACCAAAGTCATCAAGACTTACCTGCCCCTGATTGCCTTCTTATTCGTTTTGCTTTTCCCTTTTTATTGGATGGGCATCACAGCATTCAAACCCGACAATGAACTGCTGTCGCGCGATGGCAATCCTTTTTGGATCATTTCCCCCACCCTCGCTCACATTGAAAAGTTGCTTTTTAAAACAGCGTATCCGCAGTGGATGTGGAACACTGTTCTTGTTTCTGTCACTTCAACATTTTTTTCATTGTTTGCTTCGGTGTTGGCAGCCTATGCCATTGAGCGGCTCCGATTCAGAGGCGCCAAACAAACTGGCTTGGCCATTTTCTTGGCCTACCTTGTGCCGCCCTCTATTTTGTTCATCCCGCTTGCCTCTGTCATTTTCCAGCTCGGCTTGTTCGATACTCGCTTGGCGCTCATTCTCACTTACCCCACCTTTCTGATTCCATTTTGCACGTGGTTGCTGATGGGGTATTTCAGAACAATTCCCTTCGAACTTGAAGAATGCGCCATGATTGACGGCGCCAATCGTTGGGAAATTTTGGTCAAAATTATCTTGCCACTTTCAGTGCCCGGCCTTATTTCAGCGGGCATCTTCGCTTTCACTTTGTCCTGGAATGAGTTCATATACGCCCTGACCTTCATCTCCTCTAGCGAATACAAAACAGTTCCGGTTGGCGTTGTCACTGAGTTGGTCGAAGGCGACGTTTATCACTGGGGTGCTCTTATGGCTGGCGCACTCTTTGGCTCTTTGCCAGTGGCCTTTATTTATTCGTTCTTTGTCGAATACTACGTATCTGGCATGACCGGATCGGTCAAAGAGTAGGCCCCAACGTGAGCGCGCTGTCTTCAGCACCTGAAGCATGGCGTGACAAGCGCTGGCTATGGCTTTTAAGCCCTGCCATTCCATTTTTGATGTCATTGTCTTTGGTGAACTTCGAGCTCACGGGGCATTGGTGGTACTTGTGGTTCTCACCCCTCTTCATCCATGCCATCATGCCGGTGCTGGACATGGTGTTTGGTGAAGACTTCAGCAATCCACCTGAGAGCGCGGTGAACGCATTAGAAAACGACATCTTCTACCGTGTTTTGGTTTGGGCGTATGTGCCATTACAGCTTGCCGGCACGGCCTATGGCGCTTGGTTGGCAGCCACCCATGCCATGCCATGGTATGCATTTCTTGGCTTGGTCTTGTCGGTTGGTGCATACAACGGCATCGGCATTGCCACAGCGCACGAGTTGGGGCATAAACGCGAAAAACTGGACCGCTGGCTGGCCAAGCTGGCGCTGGCGCCCACCTTGTACGGGCACTTTTCTGTTGAACACAACCGCGGCCACCACACCCGTGTGGCCACGCCACAAGACCCTGCCAGTGCCAGGTTGGGCGAGAGTTTTTGGGCCTTCCTACCTCGCACAGTGCTGGGCAGTCTGCGCTCCGCTTGGCAACTGGAGAAAGTCAAACTCCAACGCGAAAAGAAAAGTGTTTGGAGCCTGCACAACGAGAACTTGCAAGCTTGGTCTTTGAGCTTGCTTTTGTATGGTGCACTGACAGCTTGGCTTGGCTGGGGTGTGCTCGTGTTTTTGGTCTTGCAAGGCCTGTACGGTGCCTCCATGCTCGAGGTGGTCAACTATGTTGAGCACTACGGCTTGCTGCGCCAAAAAGACTCACACGACCGCTACGTGCGCTGCGAGCCCGAACACTCATGGAACAGCAACCACATTGTGGGCAATATTGTGCTCTACCACTTGCAGCGGCACTCTGACCACCATGCGCACCCCTTAAGACGTTATCAAGCACTGCGACATTTTGATCAAGCGCCGCAGTTGCCGGGAGGTTACGCAGCCATGATCACACTGGCCTATTTCCCACCTCTTTGGTTTGCTGTGATGGACAAGCGTGTGCTGGCACACTACCAGGGTGACGCCAGCAAAGCCAATGTCGTAGCTTGATTTCATAAAACTGCTTTCACTGTGTCACAAATTCTCACTGTCCAACCTGGTCATCTGACGCTGGCGCAGCTTCAATTGATCCATGACGGTTTGGTGCAACTGCAGCTGCCAAACCAAGCGCGCGCCCATATCCGCGCCAGTCAACAAGTGGTGCAAAACGCTGCCGATGGTGACACTCCGGTCTACGGCGTGAACACAGGCTTTGGAAAATTAGCGAACCAACGCATCAGCAAAGAGCAACTGCAAGCGCTTCAGCTCAATTTAATTCGCTCTCACAGTGTGGGTGTGGGCGAGCCACTGAGCCCACCTGTCATGCGCTTGATGATGGCGCTGAAAGCGGCCAGTCTGGCGCGCGCTTACTCTGGTGTGCGTGAGGTCGTGATTGACACCTTGCTGGCCGTTCACAACGCAGGCTTGGTGCCCTTCGTGCCATCGCAAGGCTCTGTGGGCGCCTCGGGTGATTTGGCACCACTGGCGCACATGACACTGGCCTTGCTGGGAGAAGGCGAAATGATGGTAGACGGCCAGCGCGTGCCCGCCATGGCAGCCTTGCGCCAAGCGGGTATAGCGCCGCTCACATTGGGCGCCAAAGAAGGCCTGGCTTTGATCAACGGCACGCAAACTTCAACGGCGCTGGCGCTTCATGCGCTCTTGAGTTTTGAGCCTGTATTGGAAGCTGCACTGGTCATTGGCGCACTGACCATCGATGCCGCGCGCGGCAGTGATGGCCCGTTTGATCCGCGCATTCACGCCTTGCGCGGACAACCTGGCCAAATCGATGTGGCGCAGCATTACCGTCAACTGCTCAAGGGCAGCGCGATTCGCAACTCGCATCTTGACGGAGATGATCGCGTGCAAGACCCTTATTGCTTGCGCTGCCAGCCGCAAGTGGTGGGTGCGTGCCTGGACCAACTGCGGCACGCCTCGCAGGTCTTGCTGCGCGAGGCCAATGCCGTGACTGACAACCCCTTGGTGTTTGCCGAAGATGGGGCCATGCTCTCAGGGGGCAACTTTCATGCAGAGCCCGTGGCACTTGCAGCCGATGGCATGGCCTTGGCCATTGCAGAGGTGGGCGCCATTGCGGAGCGGCGCATCGCCATGCTGATTGACAGCAGCGTCTCACGTCTGCCACCATTTTTAACGGCCGATGCGGGGCTCAACAGTGGCTTCATGATTGCCCACGTCACAGCTGCCGCATTGGCATCTGAAAACAAATCCTTGGCGCACCCGGCCAGTGTGGACAGTTTGCCAACCAGCGCCAATCAGGAGGACCACGTCTCGATGGCCACATTTGCAGCGCGGCGCTTGCAAGCCATGATCAGCAACACAGCGCACATCCTGGGCATTGAGCTGTTGGCCGCAGCGCAAGGCATTGATTTTCTGCGCCCCCTGCAAAGCTCGGTGGCCCTTGAACAAGTTCACGCTTTGCTTCGCCGTGCTGTGCCCAGCATCGTGCAAGATCGCTACTTAGCGCCTGACATTGCGCAGGCCTGTCTGTTGGTGCGAAGCGGTGAACTTTCCCACATCTTGCGAACGCTCAGCGACTTGCCTGCGCTTTGGTCGACCGACTGAAGTTCCTTTTTAGTTTTGCGCGGCAATCACGCAAATTTCAACGCCGTACTCGGGCCGTGCCAGTCTGGCGCTTTGCAGCGTTGCGCGGGCAGGCGTTGCACCGGGCACGACCCATTCTTGCCACGCACGGTTCATGTCGGCAAACGTGTCCATGTTGGTCAGGTAAATGGTGGCCATCAACAGCCGGCTTTTGTCGCTGCCGCTCAGGGCCAAAGCGCGATCGATGCTGGCCAAGGCCTGCTGGGTTTGCTTGTAAATATCGGAGCCACAACCCTCGTCTGCCACTTGTCCGGCCAGGTAGACGGTTTTTTGAAAGATCACAGCTTCAGACAAGCGTGGGCCCGGTTCGATGCGTTGGATGCTCATGAAGTTCCTTGTAAAAAAGTTAAAAGTCTAAATAACAACCATCTTCTTGCAGCCTGCGCACAAGCGTGGGCACATGGGTCTGTGCAAAAGACTCGTCCTGCCCTAGATAGGCAGCCGCTGTCCCAGCGGCCTGCCCCATCACAAAGCATGCGCCGCTGACCCTGGCGGCCGACTGGCCTTCGTGCGTCATGGAGGCGCACCTTCCGGCAACAAGCAAATTCGACACCCGCAAAGGCAGCAACATGCGCCATGGCAAATCATTGAAAAGTCGTGTGCTTTGGCCACTAGGGTGTTCAGGAAACTGCCATTCAATGCGACCTGCTGCATGCATCTCCATAGGCCAAGCGTTGCAGCCTATGCTGTCATTAAATTGGGCGCAGCTCAAAATATCTTGGCCCGTTAAAGCATAAAGCCCTTGAATGCGCCGGCTTTCGCGAATGCCCACTTGCGGCGCGATTTCAACGATCGAAGATTGCGCAAAACCTGGAATTTCGTTTTTCATAAAACGAAAATATTCAGCGACTTGTTTGCGACCTTCAAGCTCACCTTCGCTCAGTTGCCGCGCATCGGTGGCATCCATCGCCAGGCCCGATTGATTTTTGATTTGCGTCACATTGACGCGCCATTCGCTTGGGTTTTTTTGAGGTCGCAAAATAGCGCCGTCTCTTGGAAATTTGTACTGTCCTGGTTTGCTCGTCTGTGCTCTGGCCATCCAATCATTGATGGCTTGAAATGGGCCTACTGCCTGCAGCGCAAGACTGGCATCGACATGCCCTACTCTGAACATGGTGCTTGGGTACAGGCCGCTGCCGCTGCCATCGCCCACCTCATAGGGCACACCTGCAAAGTGCGCCACATCGGCATCACCGGAGCAGTCAATGAAACTTTTTGCAGCAATGGCTTGGCGGCCCGACTTGGATTCAACAATCAGTGCTTTTATGCGATCGCCTTGCATCACCACTTGTGCGGCCCAAGCATGAAACAGTATTTCAACACCTGCGTCCACCAGCATCTGATCTGCGGCGCATTTATAAGCCGAAACATCGTATGAGCGAACCCGAATTCGGCCTTGCATACCGTCTTGCGGCTCATTCAAACCGCCCAGCGCACTCAAGCGCTCAAAAATTTCGTTGACGACACCGTGAACTACTTGCTGCATGACGCCGTCTTTCATGCCATACAAGCCCGCGAAATTTGTCACGCCAGCGGCTGTGCCCATGCCGCCTAAAAAGCCGTATCGCTCAACCAGGAGCACGCGGGCGCCATGCTTGGCCGCGCTGTGACTGGCGGCTATGCCCGACGGACCGCCGCCGACCACCACCACATCGTACTCACCCCAAATTGGAATTTTTCGCGAAGGCTCTCGAATGAAATGGGTATCGGCGTTCATTTTGAAGATTTCAAAATTGAGTCTTTGGTATTTTCAAGTTACTGCGAGACAACAACCAAGGCTTCTAGAAAAACCTTTTGCGCCCCCGCGTCTGACATGAGAGAGTCAGGCCGGAACAGCAAACAAGCTAATTTTTTTTCGGCATGAACCCAAGTGCTGGCTTGGCCGTTTTCGTCTTCTGTCCAAACGGTCCAACCTGGGGGCGCTGCGCCATTTAAAACTTCAAATTGCGCATATTGGACCGTGACGAACTCCTGGGGCAACTGCGGGGGACTGCCTGCACGGGAGCGGTTCACAGTCAATCGGCCATTCAGCGGCAGCACGGCCAATACATCAAAGCCCGAATGCTGGAGCAACCGGTAGGCAGCATCTCCCATTGCAATGCAATTAGTTGCCGGCCAATTCCCACTGCGGCCAGGCCCCACACACAACCGAGTTTGAGCTGCCGAATCGATGCCAATACCCAAGCCCATGACGAAGTCGCGCACGCTGGCACCAAATGGATCTTCATCATCTAAAACATTAATAAAATCAGGCAAGATTATGATTTTGTTTGATAATTTTTTATTTGTAGGCGCGGCTTCCAGGCCAAAAGCGCGCCACAGCGAAAGCGCTTTCAAACTGGACTCTTGCTCTTCGCGTTCAGGCGACGAGTCTGCCATCAGGTCGCCCCCAGTTCGAACCTGCGCTATGCCGCGCTCAACAATCGCAGCGCGCAGCAAGGTGCCAGCCAGGGCATTGCCATTGCTTGCCACCTGCACCACCAGTCCGCCATACCAACCGCGCGGGCTTCTTTCAAATTCCGCAATGGCTGCCAGCGCTGGAGCCCGGGGTGTGCCAGTGACCATGACGGGCGCGGCAGTAGCAAAGATGGCATCCCATGCGTCGCAGGTGCCTAGCAGTTGGCCTTCCAGGCGGTCAACGGTGTGAACCACGGTGGCCAGCATCATGGGCTTGCGCCGGTCTGTGAGCTTCAAGGAACCTGGCACACACAAGGGGGCCAAATCGTTGCGCAAAGCATCGGTGCAAACTGCCAGTGAAGCGGCATCGACATCCTCATTGATCAACTCTTGCAAAGACAAGGCCTCACCAACTGGGCTGTCTCTTTTCAAAACGGTGCCGCAAACCGGCAGAGAAACCACACGCCGACCTTGAACCATCAATTGCAAATCGGGTGAGGCACCCAACACATGCAGCCCTTTGCCATTGTGGATGAAAAAACACGCTGGTGCGGGGTTGGCTTTTCGCAATCTTGCAAACGCTTCGGTGCTCTTCATGCTCACACGCCTGCGATACGTTTGGCTCAAGGTCAGGGAAACAAGGGCTGAGTCTTTGAGCCGGACCAAGGCCCGCCTGACCATGTCGGCATATCCGCCAGGGGGGGAATCGTCTTGAGGCACCTCTGACGTGCCTTCGTGTGCAGTTTGCTTTGCCTGCGCTGCCTGCTGGGCGCTGGTGACTTGGTCTTCATGATGAAAGTCTGAGCCTTGAAACACCCCGCTCAGTTCGTCCAAGACCCCATCCATGCGATGCCATTGGCCGGCGCTGTCTCGGCGCAGCAAGTGCTGCCCAAGATAGAGCAGGCCCAAAGGAGCGGCGTGGTCGCAGGGGCTGTTCAAAAGATGCGCATCAAAGGGCAAAGCCCCTATCAGCATGAGGTCGGGTGAGGCAGCAAAGCAAGACAAGAAAGCACGCAAAGACGCTTGAACAGATTGGCCTGCACCTCGGGCTGAGGCTGTTTGCCAAAGGGCCAACTGCGGTATGTTGAGCAAGGCATTTCCCCACTGCGTCAGGGCTTGCACCTCGATGCCATCACCATGCAAATGAAAAGCGAGTGCGGGCTCCACCAGCAAGGAGGCCTGCAAGGGATGAAGCCCTGCAATGCCGGCGTCAACGCCCAAATAAATGCCGGCATGCTGCTCTAGCGAATCGAGCGCTGCATCGACCTCCTCTTGCGAAGCATCTCTTGTTTTAAAACGAAGGTCGAGCACCAAGTCACGCACCCATTACTCGATGGTCAGCCCTGTGCGCTTGATCACGGGTGTCATCACGCGCAACTCTTGCTGCATGAAATTTTTCAACTCCAACTCCGTGCCGCCAATGGGCTCCATGTACTGTGAGTAAAGTTTTTCTTTGACCTCTGGCATGGCCAGCACAGTGTTTATTTCTTGGTTCATGCGTGCAACGATGTCATTGGCGGTGCTTGCTGGGGCCATGATGGCCATCCAGGCGACGCTTTCAATGCCGCTCAATCCGGCCTCTTTCATGGTGGGCACATCAGGCAAAAACTGACTGCGCTTGGCGGTCGAGACGGCCAAAGCGCGCATCTTGCCGGCTTTGACTTGCGGCAGCACAGCCACCGCAGGCACACAGGCAAACTGCACATCCCCTTGCAAAATGGCCATGATGGCCAATGGCGAGGAGACATAAGGAATATGCACGGCAAACGTTTCTGTTTTTACCTTGAGCAATTCAACACCGAGTTGAGACAAGCTGCCAATGCCGGTCGATGAAAAATTAAATTTACCGGGGTTTTTCTTCATGGCTTCAATCAAGTCAGCCAATGTATTGATGCCAGAGTCGGTGCGCACTGCACACACGTTGGACTGCCCGCCCGCCAGCACCACAGGGCGCAATTCGGCGAAGGGGTCATAAGAGAGTTTTTTATACAGCACTGTGTTGTAGACCAAAGGGCCGTTGGTGCTGATCAAAAATGTGTAGCCATCGCCTGCAGCTTTGGCCACTGTTCCCGAGCCCGTGTTACCACCCGCGCCAACGCGGTTTTCAATGATCACAGGCTGGCCCAGACGGGGTGAAAGTTTTTCTGCGACGATCCGCGCAATCACATCGGGCGAAGAACCTGGCCCATAGGGCACAACCAATTTAATGGGCTTGTTAGGCCAAGCTTGCTGCGCCCAAGCGCAGGACAAGGGGCTGAGCAGCCCGAAGAAAAGTGCCAAAGAAAATGTGCTGCGCTGGATCAAAATGGATTTGAGTAATTTCATGATTCAATGACTTCGGTTTGTTGAAAAAGGTTTTGTTCAGCCGCGATAAATCCAGCCACCAAGGTTTGATAAGTGGCTTCAACGATGCCAGGAAAATTTGGGAAATTCTCGGCATGTGCGCTGGCCAATGATTTGACGCGTTCAAAGACTTGGGCCTGCCTGGCAGGTGCTGACACTTGAAATGCGTCTTTCTTAAATCGGGTGGCATCTTGCACGCACAAAGCGCGCTCTGCCAAGAGCTCAATGATCTGCGTGTCAAGCGCATCAATTTTGTGCCTGAGCTGGGCCAAAGTCGGGGCCACATTTTGGTAGTCAGGGTTTTTGAATCGGCGCACTGGCGCCACATTCACCAAGGGCTCACTGGGTGTTGTCATAGTGCTTTGAAATGCTCAGTTACAGGCAAAATTAATCTCTGTAAACCATGGCCACGGGCTTGCCATCGTTTTGGATGTAACCGCGGTACATGCCCTCGGTGTTAAAGCCAAACTTGATGTTACCTTTGGCATCCAGCGCTATCAACCCGCCCCGGCCGTTTTTGTCTGTCAACTCGGTTTGAATGGTTTGGTCTACAGCATCCGACACAGACAGCTTACTGTATTTCATGCGCGCTGCCACATCGTATGCCACCAAGCCACGCATGAAAAATTCACCCGTGCCAGTACAAGAAATTGCAACGGTGGCGTTGTCGGCATAGGTGCCCGCACCGATCACGGGCGAATCCCCCACTCTGCCATACAGCTTGTTGGTCAACCCTCCGGTGGAGGTGCCAGCTGCCAGGTTGCCGTCGCGGTCTAAGGCTACCGCACCGACGGTGCCGTACTTGTGATCGATCTCCCAAGATTGGGGGGCTTGTGCGTATGAATTTTCAGTTTTCCCGTCAAAATCAAGTTCCACCATTTCTCTTTTTTGGGCACTTTGAAGTTGGTCCCAGCGGTGCTGCGTGAAGAAATAAGAGGGGTCGACTTGCTCGAGTTTTTGTGCCTTGACAAATGCATCAGCCCCTGCGCTGGCCAGCATCACATGCTTGCTTTTGTCCATGACAGCGCGGGCCACCACAATGGGGTTCTTGGCGGTGGTCACGCCGGACACAGCGCCAGCCATGTGGGTTTTGCCGTCCATGATGGAGGCGTCGAGTTCGTTCTTTCCTTCGCTGGTAAAAACAGCGCCTTTGCCTGCATTGAAAAGTGGGTCATCTTCAAACACTCGAATGGCAGCAACCACCGCATCGGTGCTCGAGCCACCTGCGTGCAGCACAGCATGCCCAGCTAACAAGGCTCGCTCAATGGCGCTTCGGTATTGCGCTTCCAATTCGGGCGTGACTGTGGCCCGCGTGATGGTGCCTGAGCCGCCGTGCACGACCAAGGAGAAGGCAGGGGAGTCAACTGGGATAGACCGCGTATCGCTTGACGCTTGCGCCAGCAGACTTGTTGCACCGACAATGGGAACCATGTCTTGAGATAGGCGTTGTGACTTCATCCGACCATTTTATGAGCAAAGGCATCCAAGGCAATACTGCGCTTGTTGCGTGAGGTTGAGTCCGTTCACAGCTCAAAGCTCTGACCAATTTCAGGCACTTCGACGGCCCACTTATTTTGCAGGCGAAGCTGCTCTGCCAAATTATTGGCTGCAGCTGGTTCACCATGAACCAAAAATGTGCGCTCGGGTGCTTTTTTAAAACTTGCCGACCAGTTCAACAGCGCTTGTAAATCAGCATGTGCTGAAAAGCCGCCCAGAGTGTGGATCGAGGCACGTACATGAACTTCTTCTCCAAAAATTCGAACCGTTTTTTCACCATCAACCAAACGCCGACCCAATGTGCCGCCGGCTTGAAAACCGGTGATCAAAATACTGCACTCTGAGCGGCCTAAGTTGTGTCTTAGGTGATGCTTGATGCGCCCTGCATCGCACATGCCGCTGGCTGAAATGATGATGGCACCTGATCGCACGTTGTTCAAAGCTATGGATTCAGCAACGTCCGAGACAAAGTGCATTTTGGGTAACTTTTTCGCGTTTTTTTTCCATTCGTGAATGTGCTGGGCTTCGCTGTCAAACAATTCAAAATGCCGCTGCGTGATCTTGGTCACGGCCACCGCCATGGGGGAGTCGATAAAAATATTCAAATCGCGCAGTCGGCCCTGCTGCGTGAGCAAGTGCAGGTGGTAAATCAGCTCTTGTGTTCGGCCCACGGCAAAGGCCGGAACAATCACATTGCCCTTGTGCTTGTGCATCGTGTGCTCAATGATTTGCGCCAGTTCGTCCAGCGTGCTGGGCAGGTCTTTGTGATTGCGATCGCCATAGGTGGATTCCATCAGCAAAAAATCCGCCTCTGCAATCAGTGTGGGGTCGCGCACAATGGGGCGTCCCGGTTGCCCCAGATCGCCAGAGGCCACCAACTTGCGCGTTCGTGTTCCTTCTGTGATCCAAATTTCCAAAATGGCAGAGCCCAGAATATGCCCCGCGTCGCGGAAGGTACAGGCCACGCTGGGGTGGGGTGAAAAGCGCTCATCGTAATGGACCGACTCCAATTGAAGCAGACTGTCTTTGGCATCTTGCACGGTGTACAAAGGCGGCAGCGCGTTGGGCCTGCTGCGCCGCACTGCGCGGTCTGCATCGACCTCCTGGATATGCCCACTGTCAGGCAGCATCACACCCAGCAAATCTTGCGTGGCCCGTGTTGTGTAAATAGGCCCGTTGTAGCCAGCAAGAACCAACTTTGGCAGCAAGCCACTGTGGTCAATGTGGGCGTGCGTGAGCAGCACAAAGTCAATGCTTTGGGGATCAAAAGCAAATGGTTTATGGTTGCGCAGCGGGGCGTCACGCCCGCCTTGCACCATGCCGCAATCGATCAGGAAATTGCAGTGCTCTGTCTCAACCCTGTAGCACGATCCGGTGACTTCTCGTGCTGCGCCTAAAAACGATAATTTCATGGAAGCTGCTTTGCTATTTGTTGTAAACCCATGGTCATCCTAGGCGCTTGGGCCTGAATTAACTTGACGCACATCAAGGCAGCTGGTCATAAGTCTCTCCATTGGGTGCAAAATACCCTTCTACCTCTCAACCAAGCAGTTCCCCATGATTCAAGCCTCTTCGATCACGCCCCGCATTGCGGGCATTCGTTTTGTACACTCGCCCGGCCCCACCCATGTGCCCGACGAAGTCATGCACGCCATGCAGCGGCCCATGACCGATCTGTCTGACCCCCGGGTGGCCGCCACCATTGCCGCGTGTGAGCAAGGCATGAAACGCATCTTGCGCACCCAGCACGCCAATATCTTTTTGTACGCCAGCAATGGCCACGGCGTTTGGGAAGCTGTCTCGGCCAACTTGGCCTCACCCAAGCACACCTTGCTGATTGCCGGCTCTGGCCATTTTTCTGACCAATGGGCTTTGCAAACTTTGGGCTTGAACATTTCCATTCAACGCACCGCCCACACTGAAGGCCACCCCATTGATGTGGCGGCCATTGAGCAAGCACTGCGCGAGGACAAGGCACACAAAATCAGCGCTGTGATGGTGGTGCACACCGACACAGCCAGCGGCATCACCAGCGATTTGGCCGCAGTCAGGCGCGCCATCACTGCAGCTGCTCACCCCGCGCTGTACGTGGTCGACGTGGTGGCCTCCTTGGCCGCAGCGCCATTTGACATGGACGCTCTGGGCGTAGATGTGGCACTGGGCAGTTCACAAAAAGGCTTGATGCTGCCGCCTGGCCTTGGCTTTGTGGCCGTCAATGAGCGCGCTTTTGAATGGTCCAAAACTCACGCTGACCCGCGATTTTATTGGGATTGGGTTGGGCGCAAAACAGACAACCAATCGGCGAAATTTTGCGGCACACCGCCGCTTGCGCATTTGGCGGGACTGGAGGTCTCGATTGGATTGCTCGAAGCCGAAGGCCTGCCTGCGGTCTTTGCGCGCCACCAACGGCTGGCCAGCGCTGTGCACGCGGCGCTGGGCCGCTGGGCTACGCAAGGTGCTGTGCGATTTCATTGCCAAGTGCCCGCGGCCCTGTCGGCTTCTGTGACAGCCATTGAAGTGGCGCAAGGGATTGACCCTGAAGCCCTTCGCACCGTGGCGCGCGAGCGCTTCCAAGTGGCCATGGCGGGCGGCTTAGGGCCCTTGGCCGGTCGTGTGTTTCGCATTGGCCATTTGGGCGACATGAACGAGCCCATGATTTTGGGCGCTTTGGCCGGCATTGAGGCAGCCATGCTGGTGCAAAAAATTCCTTTTGGCACGGACGGTGTGGCAGCTGCGGTGGCCTATTTGGCCAACGCCACTTGGTGATTTTTTTGTAAATTTCGACCTGATTGGGGGTAAACGATAGGTCGCATTTTCGGTAAATTGTTAACAATATACAAAATTGGCCATGGCAGCGTCATCCAGATGTCATATGCCGGCCTTACTCTTAGCATGAGCGATCGCTTTTCTTTAGTCTAAAGACATGACACATCAACGCCAGAGGACCGGACTTGAAGTCACGAACATAACCAAATCCTTTGGGGCTGGGGCGCATGCTCTTCAAAATACGAGTTTGAAAATTGAACCCGGCGAGATGGTTGCCTTGATCGGTGCATCAGGCTCTGGCAAATCCACCTTATTGCGCCATGTCTCTGGTTTTTTGGCAGCCGACATGGGCAGTGGCGCGATTCAGGTGGGCTCCAACACGATCCAAGATCAAGGGAAAATCGCAAGCAATATTCGCGCAATGCGCGCTGACATCGGATTTATTTTTCAACAATTCAATTTGGTCGGTCGCATGAATGTGCTGACCAATGTCTTAACAGGCATGCTGCCCCGCGTGCCCTTGTGGCGCAGTCTGCTGGCCCATTTCACCGAGGCAGAAAAGCTCGAAGCCTATGATGCATTGCGTGTGATCGGCATTGAAGACTTGGCCTACCAACGCGCCAGCACCTTGTCGGGTGGGCAGCAACAACGCGTGGCCATTGCCCGCTGCTTGGTGCAACATGCCAAGATTATTTTGGCCGATGAACCCATTGCCTCGCTCGACCCCGAGAGCGCGCGCACCGTGATGGACATCTTGGCCAAGATCAACAAAGAACACGGCATCACTGTTTTGGTCTCACTGCACCAAGTGCAATTTGCCAGGCGCTACTGCCCTCGCACCATTGCACTGCGCATGGGTGAGGTGATCTACGACGGCCCTTCGCAAGACTTAACACCTCAACATTTGCGCACTTTATATGGCGCCAGTGTGGAAGAGCTATTGGACGGCACTGAAGCCGTTGATTTTGCAACAGCTTGATTTTCACTTCGCCTCTTCGCCTACCTGAAAAAACTTGATTCACTTTTTATCTAAGGAGTTCATCGCCATGAAAATTTCACGCAAAGCATTTTTATCAGCAGCAGCATCCCTCCTGGTGCTGGGCGCTGCACATGCGCAAGCGCCCAAGGAGTTGAACTTCGGCATCATCTCCACCGACTCTTCGTCGGCACTCAAGTCGCTTTGGCAACCTTTCTTAGATGACTTGTCCAAAGCCACTGGCATGAAAGTCAATGGGTTTTTTGCAACTGACTACACCGGGATCATTGAAGGCATGCGATTTGGCAAAGTCCAAGTGGCATGGCATGGCAACAAATCAGCCATTGAAGCGGTTGACCGCGCAGGCGGCGAAGTGTTTGCACAGTTCATCGATTTGGAAGGCCGCCCGGGCTACTACTCGTATGTGATCACACACCGCGACAGCCCACTCAAATCAATCGACGACATGATTGCCAACGGAAAGACTTTGTCATTTGGCATGGGCGATCCGCAATCAACCTCGGGCACCTTGGTGCCGACTTACTACGTTTTCAGCCAACGCAAATTGGACCCTAAAACAGTTTTTCGCGTCACACGCAGCTCTAACCATGGCGGCAATTTGTTGGCGGTGCTGAACAAACAAGTCGATGTGGCCACCAACAATAGCGAAGAATTAGACAAACTCAAACTGCGCGATGCTGCCAAGCATGCAGAGCTTAAGATTTTGTGGACATCGCCTTTGATTCCACGCGACCCTCTGGTGTGGCGCAAAGATTTGCCACCAGAAGCCAAAGATGCCATTAAAAAATTCGTATTGGGTTACGGGAAAGATGCCAGAGAAAAAGAAATTCTCAAGGGCATGCAACAAATTGCTGGCTTTCGCGAGTCCACCGACATGCAACTGGTTCCAATCCGCCAACTCGAGCTCTACAAAGACCGGATCAAATACGAGACTGATGACAAAATGAACGCCAGCGACAAGTCAGCCAAGCTGGCCGAGATTGACAAAAAACTGGCAGACTTGGCCAAACTCATCAAATGACAAAACCCCAAACCCAAGCACTCCCCCTGGACCCTTCTGGGGGGCGCTCTTTGCCGCAACTGTTTGCTTGGGCTGGGTTTTTGATTTTTTTAGGCTGGGCATGGCAAGGTGCTGAAATCAGGCCGTTGGATTTGTTTCGCGACTCCACCAACATGGTCACTTACGCCAAGGAATTTTTCCCGCCTGATTTTCGCGATCTAGACATCTACCTCAAAGAAATGATCACGACCCTGCACATCGCTGTGTGGGGAACTGTTTTGGCCATCATTTGCGCTGTTCCCTTTGGTTTGCTCAGTTCGTCCAACATCGTGCCCATCTGGGTCTACCAGCCGGTGCGCCGGGCCATGGACGCCTGCCGGGCCATCAATGAAATGGTCTTCGCCATGTTGTTCATTGTGGCGGTGGGGCTAGGGCCATTTGCAGGCGTCATGGCTTTGTGGATTCACACCACCGGGACCTTGGCCAAGCTATTTTCTGAAGCGGTTGAGGCCATTGACCCTCGTCCTGTAGAGGGCGTTCGGGCTACGGGGGCGATGGCCATTGAAGAAATTGTCTATGGGGTTTTGCCGCAAGTCATGCCTTTGTGGATTTCGTATTCTTTGTATCGATTTGAGTCCAATGTGCGCTCGGCCTCGGTGGTGGGCATGGTGGGTGCAGGCGGCATCGGCGTGGTGCTGTACGAGGTGATCCGCGGCTTTCAATATGCGCAGACTTGCGCTGTCTTGCTCATCATCATTTTGTTTGTGACCAGCATTGACTTGCTCTCGTCTGTGATTCGCAAACGCTTTATCTGAAATTGCAATGACTGCTTCGTGGAATTACCATAACCCTGTGGCCGTGACATTTGGTTGGGGCAGTCTTGCGCAATTGCCCAAACTCTTGCGTGGGCGGCGTGCGGTGGTGGTGACATTTCCCCAAGCTGCGCAAGCAGGTCTTTTAAGCCGCCTTGAAGGTTTGCTTGGCAAAGATTTGGCAGGCGTGATCGACGATGTGCAGCCCAACCCCGAACTCACCTGGGTCAGCAACACCTATCGCCAATTTTGGCAGCAGTACGCCGATTGTGTGGTCGTGGCTGTAGGAGGCGGTTCGGTTTTAGACAGTGCAAAAATGTTTTTGCCAGGCGTTGCCAGCGCAGACTTTTCTGAAATTCATGCAGCGCTGGCCTTGTCGCAAAGTCCAACCATCACACGCGCTTTGCCCATGATTGCCGTTCCCACCACATCGGGCACAGGCAGTGAAGTCACGCCTTGGGCAACGCTTTGGGACAGAACATCGGCCAAGCAGCAAAAGTACTCCTTGCATTTGCCGCAAACTTGGCCTGAAGCCGCGCTGGTGGACCCTGAACTGACGCTCTCATTGCCCAGCACCGTGACCCGCGACAGCAACTTAGACGCGCTCTCGCATGCGCTGGAAGCCATTTGGAACATCAACGCCAACCCTGTCTCAGACGCGTTGGCGATGCAAGCTGCGCAAACGGTTTTACAAAATCTCCCTGCATTGCTCCAAGACCCCAGCAACCCTGCGCTTCGAGTTGCTGCTTCACGTGCGAGCTTGATGGCGGGCTTGGCATTTTCAAACACCAAAACAGCGCTGGCACACAACATGTCGTATGAGATGACCCTCTCGCATGGCTTGTCACATGGCTTGGCCTGCTCCTTCACATTGCCCATGGTCTGGCGCATGGCACAAGGCAAACGTGCAGACCGCGACGCCGTGCTTGCACAGGTCTTTGGCCCTGCTGAAACAGACCCTGCTTCGGCCTTGGAGCGTTTCTTTGCGCAAGTCGGTGTATCTACTCAGTTTTCAGATTACGGTATCAACGATGCTCAGGCTCAAGAATTGATACAGCAAGCCATGCTAGGCGCGCGTGGTAGAAATTTTGTGGGTGCCGTTTGAAAGCCCTTAAGCACCCTGCCCTGATTAGGGCTGCACCTCAAACTTCCTCCGCCGTCATGTCAATCGCCCCACACGGGCACTCAGCAGCGCAAATACCGCAGCCTTTGCAGTAGTCGTAGTTAAAGGCAAAACCTATGCCTGGCCCAAGCTTCATGACAGCGTTGTCAGGGCAAACGCCGTAGCAGTTGTCGCACTCAAAGCAATTGCCGCAACTGAGGCATCGTCGCGCTTCAAACAAGGCATTTTCTGCATTCAATCCCCCCTGCACTTCATCAAAGCTGCTGGTGCGCCGCGCCAAGTTGAGTTGGGGTTGTACGGTTTTGGGCGCATCGCTGTAGTACCACGGGTTCAGGCGCTCAAAGAGCGCAGGGGCATGCTTGGCTGTGCCTTGCAGCGTCTGGCCTTGCAGCCATGCATGGACATGGCGCGCAGCACGCCGACCATGCCCCACTGCCACTGTGACGTTGCGGTCTGCTGGCACCATGTCACCCCCGGCAAAAAGGCCTGGATGACCCGTCATCATGGTGATGGGGTCCACCTGAACCACACCGTCTTTCAATTCAAGACCTTCAACATTTTCAAGCAGTGAGAGGTCTGCATCTTGTCCCAAGGCCAAGATCAGCGAGTCGGCCTCCAAGGTTTCAAATTCACCAGTGGGTTGGGGGTTGCCCTTTTCATCCAAGCGCATTTTCTCAATGGTCAAGGCACCTGCATCAGCCTGTTTGATGGTGCTGAGCCATTTGACCATCACGCCTTCCTCCAATGCTTCTTCAACCTCGAAGTCGTGCGCTGGCATTTTCTCGCGTGTGCGGCGATAGACCACGATGGCCTGTGTTGCGCCCAAGCGTTTGGCGGTGCGGGCTACGTCCATGGCGGTGTTGCCGCCGCCATAGACCACCACACGGCGGCCCAGCATGGGTTTTTCTTCGCCCTCCATGGAGCGCAGCACAGCCACGGCATCCAAAATGCGGGAAGAGTCTTTGGCGGGGATGTAAGCCCGCTTGGCAATGTGCGCACCAACGGCTAAAAATGCCGCATCGAATGCGCCCTCTTTCATGGTTTGAGCCAAATCTGTGACTTTGGTGTTCAGTCGCACCGTGACACCCATGGCCACGATGCGCTGCATTTCTGCCTCCAGCACATCACGTGGCAATCGGTATTTTGGAATTCCAAAACGCATCATGCCGCCCATTAAAGGGCCTGCTTCAAACACCGTCACAGCGTGTCCGAGGCGGCGAAGTTGATAGGCAGCTGACATGCCCGATGGGCCAGCGCCAACGATCAATACTTTTTTGCCACTCTCTTGCTGAGGTGGCTCAAAATGCCACGCTTGTTTGAGCGCTTGATCACCTAAAAAACGTTCAACCGAATTGATGCCCACTGCCTCATCGAGCTTGCCTCGATTGCAGGCGCCCTCGCACGTGTGATAACAAACGCGGCCCATGATCGCAGGAAAGGGGTTGTCGTTGGTGAGCTTGCGCCAAGCTGCTTCATAGTTACCGCTTTCGGCATCAAACAACCAGCCTTGAATGTCTTCTCCAGCGGGACACTGCGCGTTGCACGGCGGCAAGCGGTCAACGTAGACAGGGCGCTCGGTGCGCCACGTTCCGGTTTTATTGGCCAGTGAGGAGCCTGGGTCCAGTGTGATAGCAAAGGGCTTTTGCATGGTCATGCGTGGACCTCCATGTCCAACAATTTAAAGCGTTCGATGTTGCGGTCGGCTTGGTCTTGAATATGGGCCACCATCTCCGGATGCGGGTGCGCACCAAACAGATGGGCGAAGCGTTTTTGAAGTCGCAAGTAATTTTCGACCGGCACGCGGTGCCTTATTTTTTGAACATGGGTGACTTCCCCTTTTTCGGCTTCAAAGACTGGGAAAATACCGGTCTCACAGGCCAGCCTGGCCAACTTGATGGTGTCTTGGCTGGCCGCACCCCAGCCCAATGGGCAAGGCACCAAAATATGCAGATAGCGCGCACCGCGCAAGCTCATCGCGTGCGTGACTTTGGCTTCTAAGTCGTGCAAGTCTGCCACAGTGGCTGTGGCAACATACGCAATGTCATGGGCCATGGCAATGCGCGGCAGATTTTTGCCTTGCCCAAACACTGCGCCAGGATGCGCTCCCACGGCCATGGTGGTGGCAGTGCGAGCAGCCGCCGGTGTGGCAGAGCTGCGCTGCACACCGGTGTTCATATAGGCCTCGTTGTCATAGCAGATGTAGAGCACGTCGTCGTTGCGCTCAAACATGCCCGACAAGCAGCCAAATCCAATGTCGGTGGTGCCACCATCACCGCCCTGTGCGATCACACGCACGTTGCTGTGCGCAAGGCCAGCTTTTTGGGCTTTTACCCTCAACGCCGCGGCAATGCCAGTGCCCACAGCTGCCGCGTTGCCAAAGAGGGAGTGGATCCAAGGCAGTTGCCAAGATGTTTCAGGGTAAGGCGTCGAAAAGACCTCCAAGCACCCCGTTGCATTGGCAGCGATCAGTTGACCGTTTGTGGCACGCATGGCTGCGTCGACTGCGTAGCGTGCGCCCAGCGCTTCGCCACAACCTTGACAGGCGCGGTGGCCGGAGTTCAATGAGTTGCTGCGCTCTGTGGACGATTGCACACTGCGCTGCTCGGGTGTCAGCAACCTGTTGCCCACAGTGAATGTGCCGGTTTGGTAAAACTTGATAGGCTGCGTCATATTAGGCCACCTTCGCGGCAATGGCGCCTACATCGCGCAGCAAGTTCTCTGCAATCGGCCCGCTTCGTCGCATCTGTGCTTCCCGTTCGAGTTGCCGATTGACAATGCGCCAGTCCAAGTCCATGAAAGACAAGCTTTCGAGCTGACCGTCAATGGCTTGGCGCAGCGTGCGGTGCAATGAGGCTTTGGTGATTGCGCGGCCCCCTAATCCTGCGACCACGGTGCAAACGCTTTGATCAAAGCCCGACAAGGCCAAGCGCACATCGGTGGAGACCACGCCGCCTAAGCCCACTGAAAAACTTTTCTCCAGAACCACAACACGTTTGGTTTGCGCCAAGGCCTCACGCACTGCAGCCAAAGGGAAAGGTCGAAATGATTGAATGCCTAACACGCCGATAGAAATACCATCAGAACGCATTTCATCCACCGCGTCTTGTAAAGTGCCCAGCACGGAACCCAAGGCCACCACGATGGTCTGCGCGCCTTGCGTTTGATAGGACCGCACCAAACCCCCTGAGACTCTGCCAAAGCGCTGCGCAAATTCGTCTGCAATGCGCGGAATGTGGTCCAAGGCAGTCAACTGCTTGGCGTGCGCCAAGTAACGCACTTCCATGAATGCTTCGGGCCCCACCATGGCGCCGATGGAGACAGGCTCTGAGGGGTCGAGCACTTGTCTGGGCTCATAGGGGGGCAAGAACGCATCAACCTCGCTTTGTGTGGGCATGTCCACGCGCTCGTACGCATGCGTCAAAATAAAACCATCCATGCACACCATGACGGGCATCGACAGCTCTTCGGCCAGCTTGAAGGCCTGAATGTGAAGGTCTAGCGCTTCTTGGTTGCTTTGTGCAAAAAGTTGAATCCAACCACAATCGCGTTGGCTCATAGAGTCGCTGTGGTCATTCCAAATATTGATCGGCGCACCAATGGCCCGATTGGCCACCGTCATCACGATGGGCAAGCCCAAGCCCGAGGCGTTAAACACCGCCTCGGTCATGAACAACAGCCCTTGGCTGGCCGTGGCTGTGTAAGTGCGTGCGCCAGTGGCCGATGAGCCGATGGCCACACTCATGGCGGCGAATTCACTTTCTACATTGATGAATTCACAAGGGGTCAATGAACCGTTTTTCACCAGCTCGCCCAGTCCTTCCACAATGTGCGTTTGAGGTGAGATGGGATAGGCACAAATCACATCAGGGCGCGCCAGCGCCACTGCTTGGGCCACCGCCAAAGAGCCTTCAATTTGTTTGAGCATGTTGCGCCTCCTCCATAGCCTGTTTGACGTAGCCAAATGCCTCACTGGCCGCAGCGATATTGCCTTGTGCCACTTTGCCGCTGAATTTTTTTCGGATGGCATCCGAAACAGTTTCAAGAGAAATCAATCCAGACAAAGCCGCAAAGCCACCCAGCATCACCGCATTGGGCAAGGGCCTACCCAAGTGCTTCATGGCCATTTCTGTTGCAGGAACAGTGATCAGTCGCTCGGCCATGTAGCGCTGCTCCATCTCGGCCAGGCCCAAGTCATGAAAACTGAGCTTGCTGTTGATCAGCACAAAGCCGTCGAGCTTCAAACCTTGGAATATGTCAACTTGGTGCAGCAGCGTCGGGTCTTGCACAATCAAGACATCGGGCGCCAAAATGGGTTCCCGCAGACGAATTTCGTGGTCATCGATTCGGCAAAATGCCACCACCGGTGCGCCTGTGCGCTCAGACCCAAAGCTTGGAAATGCTTGCGCATGGCGGCCTTGCGCAAAGGCTGCGATCGATAGCATTTCTGCTGCAGTGACCACGCCTTGGCCGCCCCGGCCGTGTATTCGAATTTGCAGCATGAAACGATCTCCTGTCAGTGCACGCCAGCTTCGAATTGTTCAATCAAGCAGGTGCATAGACATTGACCCAAATCAAATCAACGAGAGAGTGCAGACTTCCAATCGCGAAACACATCCAGGTCGACCCCATCTGGGTAATTGAGCAAGCCCGGGGTAAAACCCTTCTTGCCTTTTTCACCGTATTGCCAAATGATGGCTTTGGTTTTTCTGTCGACCACGATCACTCGGTCGTTCAAATCGTCCACGATCAAGATGTCGCCTGTATCGGGTAATTCACGCGCAATGGAGCAATGGTCTAAACTGGCCTCGCCTTCTTTGACAAAATATTCCCAAGTGATTTTGCGTGTAGCGGGGTCAAAAATAACCACTCGGCCAGGCTTGGTAAAGTCAGCCACGATCACTTGTTTGCCATCGACCGTGGGAAAGGCATCTGAAGGGTAGCGAATATTGGGCGCAGACACGCTCCAGACAACTTTACCCTCACGCGTGATGCGAGAGATTTTGGCGTCGGTAATTTCAGAGACCAAAATATCACCATTTTCAAGCGGCGTTGCGCCATTGGGGTAAGCCAATTCAGTGGGTGGATTGTGTTTGCATTTACCCGGCGTGCCCCATTGCGTCAAAATTTTGTTGTCCTTCGGGTTGATGATCAATACACGGCAGTTGCGAATGTCGGCCGTTAAAAAATTGCCATCTGCGAGCAGGTGCGCATCATCCGGGTAATTGAGCAGTCCAGCCCCTTTGCCTCGGGTATCAGGCACGCCATACGTCCAAGTGATTTGGCGGGACTCATAGTCAACGATGTGAACGTCAAAGTTGTCCTCTTCGCTGACTGCCAACTGCTTCCCATCAGCTGAAAAGTTGACATCCTCGTTGCCACGATAAAGCTTCAAGCTAGGCGATGGAAATTCCCAAATTATTTTTTTATCAGGCGCAATTTCAATCAATCGGTTATTGCGTCTGTCTGCAATCACGATGGGGTATGGCAAAGGCTTGCCCCATGAAGCAACGGGCTTGGATCGATTGCCAGTGACAGGAGGAATTTTGGGAAGCACCGCGCCACTTGAGACTTGGCCTGCGCCCAACATCTCTGGTGTCACGGTAACCGCCAAGCCTGTCTCGCTATTGGGCTTGGCTGGCTTTTGCGCTTTGCTTATCAAGGGGATCGACAAGCCTAGCACTATCAATATGGCGATCGAGCAAGCGGATTGAGAAAAATTTGTGATTTTTTTCATGGGTTATTTGTCATAGATTTTTATGGAATGGCTTACTGATTTTCAAAAATGATGCGCTTGTTCAAGGCCTGCACAGGTCGCGCGTTGTCAGCAAATTTAGATTTGTAAAGGGCCAGTTGTGCCGGCGATATTTCAACTGGCATGTTCATGACAATCCATTCCACGCCCTCTGTACACGGCGCAGAAGTCAAAGAACCGGTGTAACGGTAATAAGCTCGTGACTCGGGCAGCAAGGTATTGGGGTCGATGCTTATTTTTTCGTGACCATGGTCGCCATCGGCCCTGCCAGGGATCAGTGGCATCAGCGCGCTCAATGCTTGATTTTTCGCTCCTACACGAAACAACACAACCAACGCCAGAAGTTGCCCAGAGTCACTCTTGTGCAGCAAATGCGCAGACATGGGGAACTCTTCACCCCCGATGCGATCTCCCCCGGGTGTGTGGAAGTGAAACTGGTAGAGCCGGAACTTTTGGCTTCCGATTTTCAACTGGCTGCCAGAGGCCAGGCGCACCCGTACCGTATGCCCATCATTGGCTATTTTCAGGGGCGAAGCATGGTAGTCAAACTGCAAGGGCATTGCACTTTTGTGCATTGGCCCCTCGATGTTGATGGGCGACTGGGCTTTGCCTGTCTCGCACAACGAAGCACTGCTTGTGATGGCCATCATCAACCATGGCAAGACACACGATCTCAGGATACTGCGTTTGGAGAATAACGAATGTTGGCTAATCACTCGCCAAGTCTAGAGACTGGACTGCATGAAAAACTTGCTCAATGTCAATGAAAGTCGGATTTGATCGGACGGACAGCTGGCGGATATTTCACACTCCACTGTGATAGTGGCTTGCCGTGAAAATTACCAAGCCCCGTACCGATTCACAATCCCCCGCCACAAAGCATCGCGCTCAGCGCCCAAGTGATGGCCACTGGCATCGCCCGATGCGTCTTTGCCCACGGCCATGTGAACCACCACCAGCTGTAGCTCGGGGTCGACCATGATGGCCTGCCCATAAACACCCAGCAGCACAAACCTGCGGTGACTGCCTGGCAGCAACCAAGTCTGTAAGCCATAGCCCAAATAGGTGCTGCCTTTGTTGCGCATCTGCCCTGGCCTGAAAGCTTGTGGCTGAAGGGAGGCTTGCGTCATGCGCAAAAGATAGTCGCGCGAAACGACAGCTTGCTCACCTCGCCGTCCATCGTTGGCCATCATCCAACCCAAACGGGCATAGTCCAAGACAGTGGCGTTGAAATTACCGCCAGCCAATTCAGTTTGGTCAATGGGGTTGGTCAGCCATGTCGCTTTTGACTGAGCGCCCATGGGTTGCCAGATTTTTTCGCCAATGTATTTGCACAGCGTTTGCCCTGTTGCGGCTCGCAAGACCAAGCCCAACATTTGAGTCTCTGCGCTGGCATAGTTGAACTGCACGCCCTGCTCTGCCGCGCGTTCGCTGACCACTTTGGCGCCAGCGGCTGCGCCACTTTGCCGAATGGTTCGGTTAAACCGTGCGTGGTCATCTTTGCCCGAATAATCTTCTACAAACTGTGCTCCCGAAGCCATGCGCATGAGGTTGATCAACTGGGTCTGCCCGTAAAGCGTTCCTGCAAGTTGGGGCTCGTAGGTCTGCGCCGTGTCTTCCAGCGATTTGATCAAGCCCTCTTCCAATGCTTTGCCAATGCCCAATGCAACAATGGTCTTGGCCATGGAGTTGGACAGCATCCGGTCATCTGGCTTTCGCTCGTAGTTCATGCGCTGCGCCACCACCTGGCCATCTTTCACCACCACGACTGCACTGGCTCGCTGCCTTTGCATGTAATCGTCCAAGGTCCAATTGCGGCCCTGAAAACGGTACTCCAAGGTCGTCTCAACTTTGGCAACGGGCAGTGACAGCGGGTTGGCTGAGGGCTCCAACACGCAGTGGGGCGACAAGCGGTCCATGCCGCTGAAAGAGCCAACACGGTATGGCTCCCAAAATGCTTGCGACAGATGGGGCGCGATCGGATAGGACTTGGACTTGCCCAGAAGCTCTTCATCAGGAGCACTCCAGGCCACAGGAATCGAGCTTGCCCCAAGCGCGATTAAGATGCAAGCTGTTCTGATTTTTTGCTTTGGAAGGTGTTTCCAGCCCCAGATCTCTTTACTTTTAGACATCATCATTTTGTGTGTGCTTGGTCAAACCAAATTGTGACTCATAGTCAGTGTATTCGCTCATTTGGGAAAACGCATGAAATTTAAGGTAATCTGCCATCTCTCACTCAGGATTTTTATGTCAATTCCGAAAAGACTTGTGCTCTTGGCCTTGGCTTTCACGCCTTTTTTGCTGGCTTGCAAAAGTGAAGTTGAAAAGTGCACGGAGGCACTGGTCAAGCCCAAAGCTTCTTATTACAAAGATCAAGATAAGAGCAATGCCGATGCCAATTCGCGCATGTGGGCAACCTATGAGGCAGATCGAGCCGCCTGTCTGAAGGATAAACCCGTTCAGCAAAAATAAATACAATGGCATCGGCTTGATGCCTACCCGTTCAACCCATCCAGAAAGTCAAGTCATGTCCTTGATCGAAATTCGCAAACGAAGTCTCGTGATTGAAACCACTTACCACGAGGGCGGCCCTGTCACTGACACACCCTTGCGATTGGCAGCTGCATGTGCGGTGATTCGCAATCCTTACGCAGGCCGGTATGAGCCTGACCTGATGCCCTTCATGGCCGAGCTTCGAAGCCTGGGCACCTTGCTAGCACAGGAGTTGGTCGACACCTTGGGCAAAGACAAGATTGAGGTTTACAGCAAAGCTGCCATCGTGGGTGTAGACGGTGAAATGGAACACGGCGCAGTGTGGCATGAAGCCGGTGGCTGGGCCATGCGCAGCGTGCTGGGCGAGCCCAAAGCCATGGTGCCTGCTTCCAAGGCAGTGGCCAGCGCTGGCTACCGTTTGATGGTGCCGGTGCACTATATCCATGCCTCTTATGTGCGCAGTCATTTCAACGGCATTGAAGTGGGCATGCAAGATGCACCCAGGCCCAAAGAGATTTTATTTGCACTGGTCATGGGCACTGGCGGCCGAATTCATTCTCGCCTGGGCGGATTGACCAAAGAGAATGTCACCGTCCACGATGGCCAGCGCTAAACCGTTCTCTGACTCAGTGTGATCGGGCTCTTGCACGTGCCACAGCTTCAGGCACATTGACCCAAGGAGCTTGACCTGGGGCATAGCGTGCTCGCATCCATTCGACCAATTGCGCAATCTGTGCATTCGTCAAACTTTGCTCAAACCCTGGCATGAAGCCAAGCTCAGCGGATGCAGGGCGCTGAACACCCTCCAAGATCACGCGAATTAAATTATCAGGCCTTGCGCTGTGCATCGTGGTATTCAGCGCCAACGGTTGATTCAAGCCTAACAAAGTGGGGCCATCGCCATCATGGTGACAGCTACCGCAACTGCCCTCAAATTGACGCTGTGCAGTGCCGGGCAGCGGCGCATTGGCCGCTGCTGCTTGCACCAAGTCGCGAGCTTGCGCTGGCAAATCTGCACTGGCTGATGGTTTGGAAAGGTCTGCCAAGTAAACCGCCATGGCGCGCACATCGGTGTCGGGCACAGTGGCCAGGCCGCGCACAACTTCCCCCATGGGCCCAGCAGCCATGCCGTGCTGCGCGCTGTGGCCATGCCGCAAGTAATTGAACAGCGCTTCTTGTGTCCAGGGCAAGGGCGCGCGGCTCAGCTGCGTGAGAGCTGGCGCTTCCCAGCCCTGCACCAAGGCCCCTTGCAAATACGCTGTTTGTGATTGCTCTGCACCCAACAGGCCACGCGGGGTGTGGCAGCCACCGCAATTTCCAAGGCCGTTGACCAAGTAAGCCCCACGGTTCCACTGCGCACTTTTTAATGGGTTGTCGGTATGCACTTGCGTCTGATGAAACAATGCGTTCCAAATGCCCATCAAGGGCCGCCAATTAAATGGAAATGACAACTTCGTCTTTGGCACTTCTGAGGGCAATGCTGACTGCGACATCAAGTAGGCATACAAGGCCATCATGTCATCGTCGCGCACTAGGGCAAAGGCCGTGTAGGGGAATGCGGGATACAGTGCATGACCATCGCGCGAAACACCCTCTCGCATGGCGCGCTCAAATGCGCGGTACGACCACGCCCCTATGCCGGTGGCCACATCGGGCGTGAGGTTGGTGCTGTAGACCACACCGAACGGTGTCTCCATGGCACGGCCTCCCGCATTGATTTGTCCATCTTGTGCGGTGTGGCAACCGCCGCAGTCAGCCAAGGCCGCCAGTTGCTGGCCACGCGCAATCATGCTGATGCTGAAAGATGAGGTGCTGCCTTGCGCAACCAATGGCAAACTGCTGCGCCAGCCCAGCAAGGCAGCCCCCACCGCAAAGAGCCCCAAGCTCAGCGCCGTGACTTGCCGCCACCTGCGTTGCCAGTTGCTGGCCAAACCTGGCTGGCGGCTGGGTTTCTCTGAAGGCGTTTCTGAAAAGTTTTCAGCCGTTGGAGGGCCGGCTTCCTGCAAAGGGCTGGCTGCATGGCTCAGTGGATTCAAAGCCGCACGAACCACCTCTGGGGTAAAGGGTGGGTTGCGAAATCGAATTCCGGTAGCATCAAAAATGGCATTGGCAATGGCAGCGGTACCAGGGACTGAAGAAGACTCACCCGCACCCAATGCAGGCTCACCCAGACGAGGCATGTGCATGACCTCAATCACGGGCACATCGCGAAAACTCAAAATCGGATAACTGCCCCACTCTTGACTGACCACAGTGCCCTTGAGTGGGTCAATTTGAACTTGCTCTTTCAATGCTCTGCTGGTGGTTTGCAACACGTTGCCATGAACTTGGTGCTCAACACCCTGCGGGTTGATCATCAATCCTGCATCGTGCCCAACCACCACGCGTTTGACATGCACTTCTCCGGTATGCCGATGCACTTGCACATCGGCCACCCACGCGGCCCAAGCGGCACCAAAGCCAGGCCACTTGCTGTGGATGTAGCGAGCGTAGGCAAAGCCTTGGCCTTGTAACCAATCACCCTGCGGCTCTTGCTGCTGTGCTTGTTGATGCGTCTTCCACTGGGCACGTTGCGCTGTGGCCTGTACCAATTCATGAGCCCTTGGGTCTTGTAAAACCTTCAAACGATATTGCACGGGGTCCACGCCAGCTGCAGTGGCCATCTCGTCAATGAAACTCTCATGTGCAAACGAGTTGGGCAATGCCGAGACGCCTCTCAACCACGAGGCGCGCAAGATGGGCGGCATGTCGTTCACCGTGACCCGCAAATTGTCAAAGGCATAGGGCGGCCTGGCCGTGCGGTCACCCATCTCATACGCCTGCGCCAAGGGCTCAATGGTGCGTGTCAGCAGCAAAGCCAAGGTGGGCGCGCCATTGGAAGGGTAGCTGGTTTGAAAATCGTAACCTGCGGGAGAGCCATCGGCCCGCAAACCTCCGCGCACTTGCATCAACTGCGCAGCCCCTTTGGGCTCCCAAGCGTGCTCTTGCTCGCGCGTCAGTTGCACTCGCACAGGCGCTCCAACAGCGCGTGACAGCAATGCTGCATCTGCTGCCACATCGTCGGCACCGTTTCTGCCGTAGCAGCCTGCAGCCTCCATGCGAACCACATCGACAGCCATGTCTTGCACGCCCATGAGAAGCGCTAAGTCAGCGCGCAACACATGCGGATTTTGGCTGCCAGCCCATACTCTGAGTTGAATGTGAGGAGCCTGTGGGTCAGCGCCCTGCACCCACTGCGCCAGCGCGCATGAAGGGCCAATGGATGCGTGCATCTGATAAGGCCACACATAAGTGCGGTCTAATGTTTGTGCTGCGCCCTGCAAAGCTTGCTCGATATGACCTTCGTTGACCAGCTCTCTGCTCGTGCTCGGGTTGTTGCGCAAGGCTTGCTCGGTGTTGTCCAGACCTGGCATGCCAGGCCATGCTTTCCACACCACTTCAAGCTCGCGCAGGGCTTGCTCTGCATGCTCTTCGCGTTCTGCCACGATGCCCACAAAGTCTGCTTGCACCACCACAGCGCGAATGCCTGGAATGTGCGCTATCGATTCTTGATCAACCCGCTCCAGCGTCTTTCCAATGAATTCACCGCTGTCAGCGCCCGCATAAGGGGGGCGCAGCACACGGCCATGCAACATGCCGGGCATGCGCATGTCATGCACAAAGATCAAATCACCTGTGGTCTTTGCCAGCAAATCCACGCGAGGCAAGCTGCGGCCCACGACAAGGTAGTTTTCAGGAGATTTAACTTCGGTATTGGCATCCAAGGCCAGCACGATTTGCTGCGCAGGCACCCAATGGCTCAGCCGAGCTTGCTGGTGGGCAGGACCCAACACCAGTCCGTCGCGAATCTGCAGAGAACTCGATGGAACTTTCCAGTCGCGGCTGGCCTGCATCACCAGCCAATGTCGAACTTGAGCAGCAGCCGATCTCAAGGGTGCGGCATGAATTTGAAGTGACGCACTGGCAATGGTGGCGCCTTGATTGGGCACAGCTGCGGTGCTGCCCATGAGCATGTGAACGCAAGCAGGCGAGACGTCCAACTCTTCCGCCACGATTTGCGTCAATGCCGTACGCAGACCGGTGCCCAAATCAACATGACCATGCAAAGCGGTCACGCTGCCGTCATCCCAAAATGCCAACAATATTTCGACACCTTCAGCCGGATTGGAGGCCACCCAAAGCGGCTGACCAGGCATCTGCGGCACAGGTGGCAGTGGTTCACGCACGATCAACAAAACACCTTGCGATTGGTGCATGTCTGCGCGTGAACGAATTTGTTGGGCGCGCATGGTGCTCATGAATTGAATGCGGTTTTTGACATCAGCGCAACGGCACGGCGTACTGCGTCGATGATCTCAATGTGCGCTCCGCAGCGACATAAATTACCCGACAAGGCTTGCTGCATTTGCAGATCACTGGGGTTAGGGGTGTTTGCCAACAAAGCCACCGTCGTCATGATCATGCCGTTCAAACAGTAGCCGCACTGGGCGGCCTGGGCGTCTAAGAAGGCTTGTTGAACTGGGTGCAAGTTTGGGCCCTGGGCAAGCCCTTCCAAGGTCGTTATTTCACGTCCTTGAATTTCACAAGCCGGTATCACACAGGAGCGCGCAGCTACACCGTCAACCAACACCGTGCATGCACCGCACTCGCCCAAGCCGCAGCCAAACTTGGCCGCATTGAGCGCCAAGTCATTGCGAAGCACATGCAACAAGTTGGCTTGACGCGTCAAATTCAAGCTGTGCAATTGGCCGTTGACCGACAAGTGAACCGGTTTCATGAGATGGGGTTGCGCTCGTTCAAACACTCAAATAATTTCGGCGAATTTCTTCATTTTCAGTCAGCGCGTGCATCGAAGACTCATGGCGAATTTGTCCTTTTTCCAGTACGTAGGCTCGGTCAGATACCCATTGCGCAAAGTGAAGGTTTTGCTCTGACAACAAGATGCTCACACCTTCTGCTTTGAGGGTCAAAATCATGTCTGCCATTTGCTCCACAATGACAGGCGCTACACCCTCAGAAGGCTCGTCCAGAAGAACCAGCAAAGGGTTGCCCATCAAAGTGCGGGCGACAGTCAGCATTTGCTGTTCACCGCCACTCATGCGAGCGCCTTGGCGGTTTTGCATTTCACCCAAATTGGGGAATAAGCTGAATATTTTTTCATGCGTCCAGTAAGGTACCGGGCTGCCATCTTGAAAATGGCGCGCGGCTTGTTTGCCAACACTTAAATTTTCCAAAACCGTCAGGTCACTGAAAATGCGCCTGTCTTCCGGCACAAAACCCAAACCTTGACGCGCCACTTGATAGGGCTGAGCTTGCGATATATCACGGCCTAAAAATTCAATTTTGCCGCTGCGTTTGGGCATCATGCCCATGATGGCTTTGAGGGTGCTGGATTTGCCAGCACCATTGCGCCCCATCAGAGCGACCACCTCACCTCGGCCAACATTCAAGCTGACATCGAATAATATTTGCGCAGCGCCATACCAAGCGTTCAGACCTTGCGTCTGCAGTAAGAGGTTTTCAGCGCTGGTGTTAGACATCATGCCCCCCCTTTCGCGCAAAGGTTTTTCCGCTGCCAAAGTAGACCTCTTGCACTTTGGGGTTGTCACGAATTTCTTGTGCTGTGCCCTGCGCAATCAGGCCGCCTCGGGCCAATACGATGATGCGATCGGCAAAACCAAAAACCACATCCATGCTGTGCTCTGTGAACAGCACTGCCATGCCGCGCTTGGTAACCAACTCGCGCGTCAGCGTCATCAGTTTAAGGCGCTCGGCCGGGGCCATCCCTGCGGTGGGCTCGTCCATCAGCAGCAAGCGCGGTTGGTTGGCCATGGCCATGGCCAATTCCAATCGCTTGACGTCGCCATAGGCCAACTCGCTGCAGGGCCGCCCTGCTTGCTCTGCCAAGCCGACCTGCGCCAACAAGGCCAGCGCATCGGCTCTGCGGTACAAACTGGCTCTGCGCCACATGGAGAACAAACGGGCATCGTCTGAGAGCAAGGCCATTTGAACGTTCTCAGCCACTGTCAATGAGGCGAAGGTCTCGGCAATTTGAAATGTCCGGCCAACGCCCATTTTCCAAACCTCGCGCGGTGTTCTTCCAATCAAGCTTTGGCCATCCAAGCTGATACTGCCACTGTCGGGTTGCAGCTGACCATTGAGCAAGTTGAAAGTGGTGGACTTTCCAGCACCATTGGGTCCAATCAAAGCCAGCAACTCGCCAGGGGCCAAGTCAAATGAGACATCGTCCACAGCGCGGTTGCCACCAAATGACTTGTGCAAGCCTTTGACTTGAAGAAGACTCATGCTGCGGCCTCTCGCGTGCGCCGCAAGGCTTTGAATCGTTCATCCGCAAACCCAGCCAAACCCTGCGGAAAGACCATCACCAAGAGCAAAATCGTGCCGCCAAGCACAGCGCGCCAGTAATCGGTGCTGCGTGCGATGCTGTCTTGCAGTCCTGTGAAACTGATCGCGCCAATCAAGGGGCCTACCACCGTTTGCACGCCGCCCAAAAGCACCATCACCAAGCCGTCAACGGACTTGGTCACCCCCATCGAGTCGGGTGATATGCTGCCCTTGGAAAATGCAAACAAGGCCCCGGCCAAGCCAGCAAACATGGCAGCCACCACGAAGCCCGCCCACTGCAAATGCTTGACGTTCATGCCCAAAGCTTCTGCGCGCAGTGCGGAGTCACGACAGGCGCGCAAGGCATAGCCAAAGGGTGCAAACAACATCCGGCGCAGGGCGTAGACGCCTAGGCCAGTGAGTGCCAAACACAGGTAGTAGTACATTCGTTTGTCTGCCAACCAAGGGCTTGGCCAAACTCCTGTCAAACCGTTGCTACCGCCCGTCAAGCTGTCCCACTGAAAACAAATTGACCATAAAATTTGACCGAATGCCAGCGTCAACATGGCCAAATAAACACCCGACAAGCGCACACAAAACCAACCGAATACCACTGCTGCCAGAGCTGTGAGCAGGGGCGCAAAAAACAGCGTCAACTCCATCGGCACGTGCGCCCGCAAAACCAAGAGTGCCGCCACATAAGCACCTAGACCAAAATAAGCTGCGTGTCCAAATGAGTGCATGCCTGCGGGCCCCATGATGAAGTGCAGACTGCTGGCAAACAATGCGGCAGTCAACAAATCAATGGCCAAGACTGTGGTGTAGGGAGACTGTGCCGTTATCTGCGGCAAAGCCACCAGCACCAAGCCACACAAAATCCAAACCACTTGGTTGCCCACTCCGCCCAGTTGCAAAGGGGCCTCGGCTTTGCCGCTGTGGCGCGGGTTGGTTTGCGGCTTACCCATCAAACCCCAGGGGCGCACCATCAGCACCACAGCCATGACCAAAAACTCGGCCACCAGTGTGAGTTTGGAAAATGCAAACGACATGCCCCACATCTCTACCGTGCCAAGGCCCACACACATGGCCTTGATTTCTGCAATCAACAGCGCAGCCACATAGGCCCCGGGAATCGAGCCCATGCCCCCCACCACCACCACCACAAAAGCGTCGCCAATGGTGAGCAAATCAAGGCCCAAATTGGCCGGTTCACGGGGCAGTTGCAAAGCACCGCCCAACCCTGCCAGGGCGCAGCCCAATGCAAAGACGCTGGTGAACAACCAGCGTTGGTGTATGCCCAAAGCACCAACCATCTCACGGTCTTGGGTGGCAGCGCGCACCAGCGTGCCAAAGCGAGTGCGAGTCAGCAACAACCACATCAACCCCAATACCAGTGGACCGATTGCAATGAGGAGCAAGTCGTAACTTGGAAATCGTCGCCCTAAAATATCCACCGCGCCAGAAAAACCTGGTGCACGTGGGCCGAGCAAATCTTCAGGGCCCCAAATCCAAAGAGTCGCATCTTTGATCACCAGCACCAAAGCAAAAGTTGCCAGGAGCTGAAACAATTCAGGCGCTTTGTAGATGCGCCGCAGCAGCAGCATTTCAACCAAACCACCCAGCAACCCTGAAATCAAAGCGGCCAAAAGCAGCAGCCACCAAAAGCTCACAGACAGGCCGACCGCCCTGCCCACATGCTCGACTAAGGAATACGCCAGATAAATGCCCAGCATGAAAAATGAGCCATGGGCAAAGTTAACGATGCGTGTCACGCCAAAAATCAGCGACAAACCTGCGGCCACTAAAAATAAAGAAGAGGCCCCCGCCAAACCGTTGAGCCCCTGCACTGCAAAACCAGAAAAATCCATGTCTACATTCCGTCAAAAATAGCCCGCAAGCGGCGTCCCATGCGCCTCTTGCGAGCTTGGTCAGGTATTAACTCAATCTGGTTGACGCATTTTTTTGACTTCATCGTTGCTCGGCTGGAAGGCCGCACCGTCCATGTAACGGTAGTCCACCATCACGCCTTTGCCATTTTCGTTTTTGATGCGTCCAACGAACGCGCCCATGGTCGATTGATGGTCTTGCGAACGGAAAGTGACTTTGCCAAATGGGCTGCTCATGCTCAAATCACGGAATGCAACGACCAGTTTTTCGGCATCTGTGCTGTTGGCTTTTTTGATGCCCACGGCCAGCGCTTGAATCATGGTGTAGCCCACAACCGAGCCCAGGCGTGGGTAATCATTGAACTTGCTTTGGTATGCACCCAAGAAGGCTTTGTGCTCAGCGGTGTTGATGCCATTCCAAGGGTAGCCTGTGACGATCCAGCCATTGGGCGTTTCCTCTTTCAGAGGGTCCAAATACTCGGGCTCGCCTGTGAGCAAACTGACCACCTCACGGCCTTGGAAAAGACCTCGGGTGTTGCCCTCTCGCACAAACTTGGTCAGGTCAGCACCAAACAAAACATTGAAGATGGCATCGGGTTTGGCATCGGCCAAGGCCTGCACAACAGCCCCCGCCTCGACTTTGCCCAAGGCAGGTGCTTGTTCAGCCACAAATTCAACATCGGGTTGCGCGGCTTTGAGCAACTGTTTGAAGGTGGCGGCAGCCGACTGCCCGTATTCGTAGTTGGGGTAGACCACGGCCCAGCGTTTTTTCTTCAGCTTGACCGCTTCTGGCACCAACATGGCCGCTTGCATGTAAGTTGATGCACGCAGACGGAAAGTATATTTGTTGCCACCTTGCCAAACAATTTTGTCAGTCAAGGGTTCACCTGCCAAAAAGAAAATTTTCTTTTGCTTTGAAAAATCTGTCAATGCCAAACCAATGTGCGAAAGGAATGTGCCGCTGAGCACATCCACTTGCTCGCGTGAAATCAACTCTTCAGCTGCGCGCACGGCATCACCGGGGGTGGCATTGTCATCACGGATCAGGAGTTGCAATTTTTTCCCATTCACGCCACCTGCCGCATTGATCTCGTCAACCGCCAATTCCATGCCTTTTTTGTAGGGCTCCAAAAATGCGGGCTGCGCTTTGTAGCTGTTGATTTCACCAATTTTGATGACGCCTTGCGCCACGGCCGGTGTCAGGCCCAAAGCCAACACCACAGCGGCAGCAGCGCGTGAGAGATTACGAAAGTTTTTCATGCAGGCTCCTTTGTAAATATGCACGATGACGAGAAAAATTCAACGCAGACCGTCTTGCCCGACGATGTCTGCAACTTGCAGGCCCCCAATGCGAGGCAAGGGACGACCACTGTCGGTCACCACCACTGCCACCAAGATTTCGTTTGCAAAAGGCGCATCGCTCACGCGCGCCTCCATGGCGTCAAAATGAGTGCGCACGAAGGCCGCATCTTTATGGCCCAATGGCACGTCAATGGCAGTACCCAAGGTTCCACGTTTTTTGGCAGATGGCACCAAAGCAGCACCTTTGCTGACTGCTTGGCGCAAAGGCGCCCCCAATTTGGGGTGCAGTACAGCGGCTGCATGTTCAAGTTCGCCCGCCTCTCCCACGATCGCAGCTTTGCCATAACTTTGCGCGTGCTCCGGCGCAATGCCCAAGGCTTGCACGCAGCGCATGCCCAGCAATCCGCCCAATTCTTCACCGATCTGAATCAGGCTGTCTAAGTTTTCACTGTAGCGCCCGGCATAGGGGTTTTCAATCACCGCCATGGCCAATGCGCGGCGCGTGGGGGGCGAGACGACTTGACCGCCTTCAAGATGGGTTTCGTCCACTTGCACCACGAGTTTGCGAATTTTGGCTTTCATGAATGATTCTTTCTATCTATCCAGCTAAGCAGGCTTCTTGCCCTGCGTATTCAAACTGTCCTTGACAGCACAACAAGGCGGCGTGAACCAAGCCCCGAGCTTGTAAATCTTGCGCACAGGCATGGCCTTTGGCCAAGGCTTGTGCCACCAGATGTGCGGGCAGCGAAGGCACCGCCACCGTCACGCAACGTTCACCCAAATCACTGTCATCACGCAATTGGTTTGCAGGTTGACGCACGATGCGTGCATCGGAAATGTTGACCGCATTGGCGATCAATGTGACTGCCGCATCCGCTTGCGAGGCCGTCATGGCCAACACGGTCACACTGTCGGCAATGCCCAAAGAGTGACTGCGACCGCGCCATCCGCTGGTGGCAATTCCGCGCACGGGCATCTGCGCTGTCACGTGCAACTCGCCATCGAGCAGGTCTTGCGCGCCTGGCACTTTCGCCCAAGCCCGTGCAATATCGCTGACCAAGCCAATTCGGCTCGATGTGCCCTCTGTCAAATGCAAAGCGATATCACCCCCATTGTTAACCCATGCGCGCGTCACGCCACTTTGTTGGTAACACGCCAGCATGCTTTGCGCCACAGAGCCTGCCACCGCAGCCATGGGGGTGATAAAACCATCGTGACCGGTGATGAATGCATTGGCCAAGGGTGCACAAGCTTCCCACATCATCCGTGCAATAGCACCGTTGAAAGGATTGTTGGCCTGCGCTTGCACTGCTTGACGCAGCACAGACAACTCCCCCGCCAAAGTTGGCAGCACATCTTGAAATTTACCCCAAGCCTGTTCGTGCGCCCGCGCAACGCAGGCCTGATCACCATCGGCTTGAATGATCAAGTCAATGGGGCCGTGTTGAAAATGCCAACGGTTGGGGCTGAGGAGGCGGCGCTGGGCAGACATAGGGGGCTAGCCTAACATCGGCGGACTGTCCAAGGGCCAAGGGTTGTCCCCGATGGACGGTGCCTCCCAGCGCACTTGTGTCGGAGCCCCGTCGGTGTGCCAAGCGCCGTGGCGCAAGCTGTCGTCCAGGCTGCGCACATAACCCATATGACCTCCCAAGGCTTTGTAATCTGACAGGCGCATGGTGAATTCGATCGGGGCCACAATGGCTGGGGTGGGCACGGTGCCAAAACTTCCACGGGGCATGCGCAGCACATCCACCATGATGGTAATGCCCCCTCCCGGCCACACATAAGAAGGTGCGCCACCACAAGTCACATTGACCAGTGCTCGTTTGATGGCGCGGGTCAGAAGCACTGGGTTGTCCGTGATGCCCGCACGCAAACTGCCCCCCGCTCCTCCTAAAAACAGCACGGACACCATAGAGGGTTCGCAGTTTTCACCGATGCGATCAACCACCTGGCGCACCGCTTCGGGCATGGTGGCTTCTTGCGCTTGCAACTGCTCATCCAGCACATACCAAGCTGCGTGCTCGCCGGTGGTCGAGGTCATCAACAAGCGCAGGCCCGGGCGCGCCACATCGGCGTCCCACGCATCCAAAATAGACAAGGGGTCTTCTATGTCAGTACCGCCCCAACCGGTGCCCGGATTGGCTACTTGAAAGTAACGCCCAGGGGTCGACTTGCGCCCCTTGATTTGAATGCCGCTGGGACGAATGTGCAAACATTTTCCGGCTTGGTGCTCACTCAATACGCCAGTGATGTGGTCATCTACCACCACCACTTCGTCACACAAGCCAAGCCACTGCTGCGCAAAAATACCAATGGCTGCTGAGCCGCAACCCACCCGCATGCGCTGCTCCTTCACGCCGTTGACAATGGGCGCTTGGCCCGCTTGCAGCACCACAGTAGAGCCCCCTTCGACCTGAACCTCCACAGCGTCGCGGTTGCCCAAAGCCTGCATCATGTTCATGGTGATGCGCCCCTCTTTTTTGCTGCCACCCGTCAGGTGGTGCACACCCCCCAGGCTGAACATTTGAGAGCCGTATTCAGCCGTGGTCACATGCCCAACCACCTCGCCTTGACAACGCACAGCAGCCTGCTCCGGCCCCAGATACCGGTCGGTGTCGATCTTCACTTTCAGACTGCAGTAACTGAAAATACCCTCCGTGACCACCGTGACCATGTCCACGCCGCGGGACTGCGAAGCCACGATGAAAGGCGCAGGTTTGTAGTCAGGGTAAGTGGTGGAAGAGCCGACGCCGGTCACAAATACACCATGGGATGGCGTGGCCTCATGGTCTTGCGCTTTGATTTGCGTAGCCTCCCGCAATGACAATTCACCGAGTTTGCTGTCTTGAATGTGAGTGTCTTTTTGCAACAGGCTTTGCTGCAAAACGACCACTGGGTCTAAGCGGACCAACAGGCCATCCCGATTCGCGTAGCGGTCACATGCGCCTGCGCGGCCTTTGGAGATTTGGCACAGCACTGGGCAAGCGTTGCACTCAATTTTATTTCCAGCCATTTGCTCGTTCCGCAAGGAAGCGTGCTCCATGCCCCAATTGGGCGATGCCCCTTCAGGCCCTGGTAAACCGTCTGATTGGGTGTGGGTCATTTGGGCGTCGCGAGCAAGTTGTCTATTGGGTTCATCTTGTGTAACATTCGCTGCAAATTGGTGTTATAAAAATTCGCTCAAACGGCAATATATCGCATTGTGTGGGTTGTGCTCAGCATTGCGTTCATACTGTCAAAATTAATCACATTGGAGAAGCTCGCATGGCAACCGCAGTTGTGGAAGAAAAATCAGGAAAAGTGGTCTTGCGACATATTGGATTGCTGCTCTCGGGTGACATTGACCACCCCATCTTAGATGCTGACACCATTGTGATTCAAGATGGCATCATCACCGCCGTTGGGCGGGAAAAAGATTGTGATATTTCGGGCGCAAAAACCACCATCGATGTCCAACAAACCTGCGTTGCCCCGGGTTTGATCGACAGCCATGTGCACCCCGTTTTTGGTGACTGGACACCGCGTCAAAACCAACTTGGCTGGATTGAATCAACCATGCATGGCGGCGTGACCACCATGATTTCGGCAGGTGAAGTGCACTTGCCCGGTCGCCCCAAAGACATCGTGGGCCTCAAAGCCTTGGCCATCACCGCACAGCGCGCTTTTGACAACTTCCGCCCGGGAGGGGTGAAAGTCATTGCGGGTGCACCCGTCATCGAAAAAGGCATGACCGAGCACGACTTTGAAGAACTTGCCGCCGCGGGTGTGACGCTTTTGGGCGAAGTCGGGCTTGGCTCCGTCAAGGCTGGTTACGAAGCCAAAGAGATGGTGGCTTGGGCTCGCAAGAACGGCATACAAAGCACCATCCATACGGGCGGCCCTTCTATTCCAGGATCAGGCTTGATCGACAAAGATGTGGTGCTTGAAGCTGACGCTGACGTCATTGGCCACATCAACGGGGGCCACACTTCTTTGCCTGAAGCACATGTGTGTGAGTTGTGCGAGAAATCAAGCCGCGCCATTGAGATCGTTCACAACGGCAACGAACGCGTTGCGATCATCGCGGCCAAAGCCGCCTTGGAGCTCAAGTGCCCACACCGCGTGATTTTAGGCACCGATGGGCCCGCTGGCTCAGGGGTTCAGCCCTTGGGCATGCTGCGCATGGTGGCCCTGCTCTCAAGCCTTGGCAACATACCAGCCGAATTGGTTTTTTGTTTTGCCACAGGCAACACCGCACGCATTCGCAACTTGAATTGCGGGTTGGTTGAAGTGGGCCGCGCGGCAGACTTTGTCTTCATGGACCGTGCACAGCACACCGCAGGCAAGACTTTGCTCGAAAGCGTGCAATTGGGCGACATACCCGGCGTGGGCATGGTCATGATTGACGGCTTGGTGCGCTGCGGCAGAAGTCGCAATACACCGCCAGCTACCCAGGTGCCTGTGCAAGTGTAAAGCGATGCTTTACAGCCTATTTTTTAAGGCTACTAAACAAAGCTCTTATGCCTTGCAATGCAGGTGTCAAGCACATGCGAATGATCACGTTGCCACCAATTGCCTGTTGAAAAAATTTCAACTTCACTGAAGCCAGAAAATCCTTGAGCTTCCACCCAGCCTCTGATTTTGGGAATATCGATCACCCCATCGCCCATCATGCCGCGATCGTTCAGCATGTCTGTGGTGGGGGTTAACCAATCACAGACATGAAAGGCCAGCAGTCTACTCTTGCCTGCGCGTTCAATTTGTTGCTGCAATTTGGGGTCCCACCACACATGGTAGACATCTACAGCAACCCCTAAAGCGCCGCTTTGATCAGGGTCCAATGCATCACAAACATCCAGCGCTTGCTCTAAGGTGTTGATGCATGCCCGGTCTGCCGCATACATGGGATGAAGCGGCTCAATGGCCAGCGGCATATGACAAGACTTGGCATAACTGAGTAATTGAGCAATGCCATCGTGGACCTGATGGCGCGAGCGCGCGATGTCCTTGTGGGCTGCTTTACCGTCCAAAGCACCGGGCAGACCGCCCACCACCAAGACCAAGCACTGGGCATTGAGTTCGCACGCTTCGTCTACAGCCATGCGGTTGTCAAGCTCAGCGGCCTGGGTAGCTTGCGAATCTACCGCCGGAAACATGCCTCCACGACAGTAGCCCGAGAGCTTCAGCCCATGACTTTTCACAAGCTTGGAAACGACGGACAGTCCCGCTGCCGTAACTTGGTCACGCCAAGGAGAGATCGCACCTATGCCTCGCTCGACACAAGCCTCTATGATTTTTGGCAAAGGCAGATCCATTCCATTGCTTTTTCGAACAGTAGCGGTGTTGATCGACAAGCATTCATGGTTGAGAGAAAAGTCACGCATGTTTGATCATTCAATAAGTAGTGTCAGTGACGTGATTTTTCGCGTCGGATTTGCCGAACGATAGCTGCATTGTCAAGTTCACCGTCGCCTGCTTGAACCGCATGTCGCAGCAACTGAGCATGCACATTTGACAAAGGCAATTCTTGGTCTTTGCTCTGCGCTATGTCCAACATGAGTTGCACATCTTTCAAATGTTGCCGGATGCGTGACTGAGGTTCAAACTGCTGACTGACCATCAGCGCACCCTTGACCACCGCAGCATCTGAACGCGCCGGTGTGGCAAGCACCAATTTCAAAAAAGCATCGGGCTCAATGCCCATGGACTGCGCAAAGACCATGCCCTCTGCCAGTGCCGCACGATTGAGCCCCAATACCAAATTGGTAGCCAGCTTTGCACGCGCCGCCATGCCTGCACCACCCACGTGAATTTGCTGGGTGGAAAGCACTTCTAAGACTGGCGAAATTTTCAAAAAATCAAGGAGATCCCCACCCAGCAGCATCGTTGCTTGGCCAGCTGCAATTTGTGAGCTGGAGCCAGACAGGGGCGCCTCAATCAAACAATGACCTTCACCATGCAATTTAGTCGCTAATTTTTCAAGCAATGCAGGATCGCCAGTAGAGCAATCAATGAACGTCAGACTGGTTTGCCTGAGTGCTGTGTTTTCGCTGCCATCTGAGTTTTGGCTGTGCAATATCTCATCTATCACTTGCATTGCACCTGCTGTTTCAAACACCGTGAGCAAAAAAATATTCGACAGCGCAGCCAGGTGCGGCAAGGAAGCCTCGGTGCGAAAGCCAAGCGCGACAAACGAATCCATGGCGTCGTGCTGCAAATCAAATCCAACGCATTCATAACCAGCAGAGCGCAGTCGACCTGCCAGAGCTCGCCCCACCAGCCCTAAGCCCACGATTCCAATGCATTGTGGTTCTGTGGGTGTGAGGTCAATTGTCATGGCGCTGCTTCAATGCACAACAGAGGCGCCACCACAAATGGTAATGTCCTGACCTGTGATGGCCGATGCTTGTGGCCCTAGCAGATATAAAACCAAAGCAGCCACCTCATCAGGCTGTATGAGTCTTCCAATGGGCGGCAGCTTGGGTGGCGTGTTGGTTCGTGCAGGGTCGTGCAGCATCGGCGTATCCGTGGCAGCAGGAGAGACCACATTGACCGTGACACCCCGCTCAATAGATTCTGCGGCCCAGCTTCGAGCCAAAGAAGCCAGCGCTGCTTTGGTTGCCGCATATTGACTTTTGCCTGATATGCCGCCTGAAACCCTGCTGCCAATCAAAACCATTCGGCCTTGTCTGGCTTGATGCATCAGCGGCAAGAAACGATTGGCCAGTCGCGTTGCCACGTCCACATGCAAACGCCACATCTGCTCGCCAGCATCACTCTCTAATTGCCCCAAAGGCCCTGCTCTGAGCACACCCGCGGCATGAACAACCGCTTGGGGCAAGCCCATGGCCAGCAATCTTTCCAACACAATTTCAAGTGCGCTCGAATCGGTCAGATCGACCAAGCACTCATGGACACCTTGGGCATTGAAGTTGCCCTTGGCAATGTCCAGTGCATGAACATGCCAACCATTGGAAAGCAATTTTTTGGCAATTGCTCGCCCAATACCAGAACTGGCACCCGTCACAATGGCACAAGGAGGTGGCTTGGATAACATTGCTTGAATTATTCCAGCGTGATTTTTTTATCGGCAATCAGTTTTCCAGAAGTTGCAATGTCATCTGCCTGGAATTTTGCAAAATCTGCAGCGCTGCCTCCGCCAGGAACTATGCCATCGGCGATTAAGCGATCACGCATATCGCTCAAAAGCGCTTTGTTGATGGCTGCATTGAGCTTCACAACCAAATCCAAGGGCAATTTAGCTGGGCCCCAAAGTCCATACCAACTGGCGCACTGAAAATCAGGAATGGTTTCTGAGACTGTGGGAACATCTGGCAAATTAGGAAGTCGCTTAGTGGATGTCACCCCCACCACTTTCAATTGCCCGCTGCGATGAAATTGAACCGATCCCAAGACAGGATCGATGAAGCCCTCAATCTGCCCACCCACCAAGTCGGTCATGGCAGGCCCAGTACCTTTATAAGGAACAACGGCAATTTGAGTGTCTGTTGCCTGCTCGAGTTTCACGGTGCACAAATGCCCAGCCGAGCCAATGGAGCCCACAGCAAAATTAAATTTTCCTGGATTGGCCTTGGCAGCAGTGATGAAACTTTTCAAATCCGAGACACCGAGCTTGTTGCTGATTGCCACAGACAGTGGGGCTAACGCGACCAAACCAATCGGCGTGAAATCAGTTAGGACTTTGTAAGGGACCGACCGCATGGTCATAGGCGCTGTGACAAACGTGCTGGCATTGAACAGCAAGGTATACGCATCCGGATTGGCCTTGGCCACCACGTCAGCACCTATGACGCCATTGCCCCCAGGTCGATTCTCAACAACCAAGCTCTGACCCAACTGCTCTCCAACTTTCAGGGCCAGCATGCGCCCTACTTTGTCTAACGTGCCACCAGGTGGAAATGGAATGATGACCTTGACAGGTTTCTCTGGATAAGTTGCAGCGGTTTGCGCTGACACACTTGAAACAAACAGCGCCAAGGCGGCGCCAATTGTCAAAATTTTGAAATTCCTAATGGCTAAATGGGTCATAGTATTCCCTGGCTATTCAATCAATCATCATGACAATTTTTAACTTTCAATCCACCCCATGCATGGCCAGCAGCGTCTTCATGCGGTGCACCGCCATATCTGGTTGCTCTAACAAATTAGCGGCATCGGCCAATCGGAACAACTCTGCCAAATGCACCAGGGACCGCGTACTTTGCTGACCACCGACCATGCTGAAATGCTTTTGATGGCCATTGAGCCAAGCCATGAAGACCACCCCAGTTTTGTAAAAACGTGTTGGCGCTTTGAAGATGTGGCGAGACAAGGGAACCGTAGGCCCCAAGATGGCGTGAAACTTGTCTAAGTGGCCTTGCGCCAATTCTCCCAAGGCCGCACTGGCTGCAGGCGCAATGGCATCGAATATGCCCAAGAGCGCGTCACTTTGTCCATGCATCACGTGCCCACCAAAGCCATCTCCCGCAATCAATTCCGCGTAATTGAAATCATCTCCAGTGTACATGCGAACACCCGCAGGCAAGCGCCGGCGCATCTGAATTTCTTTGTCCTTGTCGAGCAAAGAAATCTTGATGCCGTCAACCTTGCTGGCGTGCGCTTGAATGATTCCCAGCGCAGTGTCCATGGATTGGTCGACACCCGGACTGCCCCAATAGCCCGTGAGGGCTGGGTCAAACATGTCTCCCAGCCAATGCAGCAGAACTGGTTGCTTGGCTTGACTCAAAATTCGGTCATACACGCGTTCGTAGTCAGCAGGTGACTTTGCAACACGGGCCAACGCTCTGCTGGCCATCACGATCAGCTTGCCACCCAGCTTTTCAATCGCTTCCATTTGAAATTCATAACCAGCAATCACCTCATCGACGGTCGTGATGCTTTCTAAATTCAAATGGTCTGTGCCGCAACCCGACGCCAAGAATGCGCCTGGCATGTCCTTAGAAGCCTCTATAGAGCGCTTGATCAACTCCAAGGAGGTCGGCCAATCCAGCCCCATTCCACGTTGAGCGGTGTCCATGGCTTCCGCCACACCAAGTCCCAAAGACCACAAGTGACGGCGATAGGCAATGGTTGCATCCCAATCAACAGCGCAATCTAACCAAGGATCAATCGCAGCCAATGGATCTGAAACCACGTGTGCTGCGGAATAAGCAATGCGATTGAACTTGATGCCAGGCTTAGGCTTAACCGGCGTGTTACCTGCTAATTTGTACGTCACCCAACGACTGTCTTCGGTGGGCAATTTGAGTAGATCGTTCATGCGCAACGCCTTCAAATTTTCAAAGGAGCAACATCGACCCATCTCCGCTCTTTCCATGACTGCAAAGCGGCTTCAACCAACTGAACACCCTTTGCGCCTTCTGCCAAGGTCCAGCGGTAGGGCTCGTTTTCAGCGATATGACGGATGAAGTGTTCCCATTGGATCTTGAACCCGTTGTCATAGACTTGCGTATCAGGGACTTCTTGCCACTGATCTGTGAAGTTCATTGTTTGCTTGACATCGGGGTTCCAGACTGGCCGGGGTGTATTGACACGACTTTGGGCTTTGCAAGCTTGCAAACCAGCCACCGCTGAACCATGCGTGCCGTCCACGTGGAAAGTCACCAGGTCTTCACGGTTCACACGCGTTACCCAGGAGCTGTTGACCTGCGCAATGACTTGCTCGCCTTGATGGCCTTTCAATTCAAATGTGGCATAAGCAGCATCGTCCGCAGTGCACTCATAAGGCTTGTTCGCTTCATCCCAGCGAGTAGGGATATGTGTCGCTCCAAGGCAAGAAACCGATTGGATCTCACCGAACAAGTTGTCAAGCACATAGCGCCAGTGGCAGACCATGTCTAAAATAATGCCGCCGCCATCTTCTTTTCGATAGTTCCAACTAGGACGCTGTATGGGTTGCAAGTCGCCCTCAAAAACCCAATACCCAAACTCAATTCGAACGCTGAGCAATTTGCCGAAAAATCCGGCTCTTCTGAGCATGTCCAATTTGCGAAGGCCTGGCAGAAAAAGTTTATCTTGCACAGCCCCATGTTTGAAGCCGGAATTTTCAGCAAGCCTTGCAATTTCAACGGCCTCATTCAAGTTGGTCGCAATCGGCTTTTCACAGTAAACATGTTTGCCGGCATGAATGGCTTTGGCCAAAATTGTAGGCCGCATTTGTGTGGTGCCCGCGTCAAAAAAAACAGTGTCTTCCTTGTTGCCAAGCGCAGCGTCCAAGTCAGTTCCATATCGATGGATACCATGGGCCTTCGCGAGTGCTTCTATTTTTTCGGCATTTCGCCCAATCAAAATGGGATCGGGCATGACTTTGTCGCCGTTGGACAAAGTCACACCGCCCTGATTTCTAATCGCAACAATGGAGCGAATCAAGTGTTGGTTCGTTCCCATTCGGCCAGTAACGCCGTGCATGATGATGCCTAGTCTTTGAGTGCCCATTTTTTATTCCTAAGGGGGGTTAAGCAATATTTGAATTCAATTCAATGGGTTTCATAGATTGAAATTCAGGTAAGACTGAGCTGCCAAATCCAACACAATCCATTGAAGAAAGAGCAATGCGGCCATTGCGAATTTGCAGACGAACAGCACCATGGGTGCGTTCATAGACATCCGGATGAGCCGACAAGAAGGCTTGCTGTTCTGATTCTGGCAATGCCGCCATGCCATTGACATAATGGTGACCATTTCTCTCGACATGCGTGATGCCAAGCAAGTTCACGAGCGCAAGGTCTTGTTGAACAGAAAGTCCTGCTTGGGTTGTGAGATCCTCTGCAGACATAAAAAATTTCAATGGCCCTTGCTCTGCGTTCCACCGGGAACACCTAGCGGCATTTAAAAAAGACTTGTACAAACCCTTGCAACTTTTGCTGGACACGCCGCTGTAGCCTTGCTCGCGGGCGGCAACAAAACTGTCCAGTGAATCATCAGATTCATCAATGATCACTGGCAGCCCCAGCGCGTTGCCGCGAAAATCAGCCTCCAAGGCCATTTTCCTGTTGACAGGCTGCTCGACAAATAACACCGACGACATCAACCGGATTAACTCTGGCGTGCTTCGCATGCAAGACAGCAACTCCTGCAATTGCTCAGCGCTTTCATACTGTTCATTGCCGTCTAAGGAGGCAAAGTAAGGCGCTTGAATGCCATCTAAGACCGAGGCAATGCTCTTGAGCCTGTTTAAGTCTTCATGCAGGTTGCCACCCACCTTGAGTTTGAAGAATCGATGCCCATACACTTTCACCACATCCTCTAAGGATTCCGGCAAGCCATCGTTGACTGAGGCTTGAATATCGTGTGAAGTGATGGGGTCGAGCATGCCAACTGTATGCCGCGCTTCAATGAAGGGCGCTGGTTTCAGGTCTGACAGGCATTGTGCAACGCCCAAGCTTGCAAATTCGTCTTGCAGCTTGCCAGCTTGAGAGCTGATCCCAATGAGGTTGTGCTGAACTGCCTTGTAAAATGAAACGTCATGCGCACGGCACAGCGCATCGAGAATTGCCCGGTCAATCAGAGCGGGTCCGTAATTTGCCAACAACGAGTTGTAGCCGCGCTGCGCACAAATGAATTTCTGCGCATCGTAATGCCGCGCAAAATGCTCGAAGCTGGTAGCGGGTTTTTTGTCCGATAAATAGGCTTGCTTGGCAATGCGCAAAACATCCCGCAACTGATTGAAATTATCTTCATTCGAAAGCGCCAGGTTTTTATCAAACCATTTGGGCGCCATCACTTCTGCAGCGCCACCATGCACAATCTTTCCCCCAGCCGTGCGCACTTGGACACGCACAAATGCTTGTGGACAGTGCGTGAGCGTGACCACCCCAAACTTAAAAGGCAAACGCAAAAGTACCGGGCGCTCAAATAGCTCAATGTCGATCAGTTCCAAGAGAGGCGAATTGGAGGACATGCAAGAAGTCAGCTGGTTGATCTCAATGATCTAACGAACCCTGTGCATAGAAGTGAGCTCGTATGGTTTTTGCATATTGCACAAACTCCAGCGAGGACATCACGTCTAGCGTTCTTGGAGATTGCTTGCTTCGGGCAAGGTCAATGTCGTAAATGGCATCAATTGTCCCAGGCCTTTCACTCATGACGATGACTCTGTCAGAGAGAAACACCGCCTCAGGAATGCTGTGGGTAATGAGCAGAACCGTTTTTTTAGACTCTAACCAGATCCGCTGCAACTCCAAGTTCATTTTTTCTCTTGTCATGGCATCCAGCGCACCAAACGGTTCATCCATCAACAGCACTTCAGGATCGTGCAGCAATGCACGGCAAATTGAAACCCGCTGCTGCATTCCCCCAGAGAGTTGCCATGGGAACTTTTTTTCAAAGCCACTCAACCCCGCCATTTTGATCAGGTCCAAGGCTCTTGCGCGTGCGGCGTCCATGGGCATATGACGCATTTCAGCCTGAAGCAAAATATTGTCTAAAACATTTCGCCAAGCCAGCAAAACGGCGCTTTGAAAAACGATGCCAACATTCTGCTGCGGACCTTCAATGCGTTTTCCAGAAAGCGTCAACTGACCGCTGGTGATCGGTAAAAGTCCTGCAACCAATTTAAGCAGCGTGCTTTTACCGCAACCAGACGGTCCAACCACCGATACGAACTCACCTTCATGGATATGAAATGTCAGTGGCTTTAACGACTCTACAGGACCATCGTTGGTCTTGTATATCTTGGTGACCTTATCAAGTTCAATCAGTTTTCTCATCGTACCGGCGGCTTTTTCTTCATTCATTCATGGATTCAAGGCAGGAATTCATTGGTGTAGTAATCTTCAACTTTTCCAGCTGATTTCTCTAAGCCACCATACTCAAGCAACATCGCAAAAGACTCGTTCATGTCTTTGGGTGAAACGCGGAATGGGCGCAGTTTTTCAGTCTCTGCTGTGTGGTACAGCGGTGTTGTCAGTTTGAGTCCAATGATCAGTGACTCCCTTTGACCTGCTTTGGCATTGGCCTTGAGCATGGCATCCACAGCAGCCTCAGGATTTTTTGTTGCATCTTCAAAAGATCGAGTTGCAGCACGCATGAATTTTTTGACCAAGTCTGGCTTGTCTTTGAGCATGTCTTTATGCGCAATGATTCCAGATACGACCATGTTGATGCCGTAATCTGCGAAAGGGATCACAGTCACAGGTTTTTTAGTTGCATCTTGTATTTTGATGTTTTGATCCATCAAGTAACCCAGCAACAAGTCGGCTTGTCCGTTGATGACGGCGTTGAGCTTGGTCTGGCCATCACCCGAGACCACTTTGTAATCGCCCTCTTTCAGGCCTGTTTTCTTCAGAAACAAGGGCCAAATTTGTGACATTGAGTCGCCTGGCGTCATGGCGACAGTCTTGCCTTTAATGTCTTCGGGCTTCTTGATATTTTTCTCTGACAAACCCATCACTGACATTGGGCTTTTTTGCAAAGCAACACCAATAGTCTTGACGGGTGCACCCTTGGATGCAACCTTGATCATGGTGCTCACATCTGCATAGCCGAAAGGCACCGACTTGGCCGCCACGGCTTGAATGGTGGGGCCGGATCCACGCCCTTCTTGAATGTCAAGATCAATGCCTTCAGCTTCAAAGTAGCCTTTTTCTTTACCCAAGAAAAATGGTGCATGTTCGCTGTACAAATACCAGTTCAGCATGATTGAGATTTTTTCTTTGGGCTGCGCATTCGCACTCAAGCATGTGAGGGAAAGGGCCAAGGTACTCAAGACTGATACAGCAATACTTCTTCGTTTCATGGTTTGTCTCCTTTTAAATAGACATGGATATAGAACTGACCGGAACTCTATCAATCAGGCGGTTGCCTGGAAATCATTTCGCTGTGAGGCGTGCCAAGGGATCATGAGACTTTCAAGCACATCCAGCAAGGCAAATAAAATCACGCCTATCATCGACAGCACCACCAAAGCAGCAAACATCAAGGGCAGATCAAAATTTCCATTGGCTTTTTGCAGGACATAACCGATGCCTGAATTGGATCCTACAAACTCTCCGACCACTGAGCCAACTACGGCAAGCGTGATGGAAACTTTCATTCCTGAAAAAATCGCTGGCAAGGCCTGAGGCAAATTGATTTTGAAAAACATCTGCAATCGGGTGCTGCCCATGGAGCGGGCAAGGTCCACCATATCCTGTTCAACCGACTTAAAGCCCATCACTGTAGAGACCACAACAGGAAAGAAACCCAGTAGGAATGCGATGATTATTTTTGGAATAATGCCAAAGCCAAACCACACCACAAACAAAGGTGCGACAGCAATTTTCGGCACAGATTGGGAAAACACCAGCAGTGGGTAAACATAACTTTCGACAAGCTTGGAATACGCGATCAGCATGGCGATAGGCACGCCTACTAAAACAGAAAGTGCAAATCCACCCAGGGTTGCCCACGTCGTAGGGCCAGCCTCTTTCACCAGCATCGGCCATTCATTCCACAGTTGCTCTACAACACTGAATGGCGTTGGTATGAGATAGGGGGGTATGTTGAAAACACGAATCACCACATCCCACAAAATCAAAATCATGACGATCAATAAAACGGGCCGCGACCATTGCGATGTGAGCAGATTTTTCATGAGAGGAATGGAAATTATTCACTAATTAGTTAATTGTATGAGAAGTGCTTGCAAAGTCAATATGAGACAAATCTAGTTTCTCAGGATATACCCTAGGATCACTTCACAAGTGTGAGACAGCCTCTCACTCTGTGCTTTGGGCGTCATCAAGTCTCTTCCAAATATGACTGACAGGGTCGAATTGTTCGACAAGTAAAAATAGGATAGCCCAGCAATCGATACATACAGTTGCACTGGATCAATACCGCCTCTGAACTCACCTGAAGCGCGCCCCTTCTCCAAAATCTCCCCGAGCAACTCTATCAGGGGTGAGTTCAGCGTGAGGATATCAGGAGACTCTTGAATGTGCCGTGCTTTATGCAAATTTGCACTGTTGAGCATGGTTAAAAACTCTGGGTTCTCCAGGTAGTAGTTCCAAGTAAATTCAACCAACTTTCGCACCGCAGCAGAAGGCTCCAGGGCTTGCAAATTCAGCTGGCGCTCTTTATCGCGAATCTTTTCATAGGACGCTTCAAGCACCGCTTTGAACAGCTGATCTTTGTCCGAGAAATAATAGTAAATCAGGCGCTTATTCAGGCTAGATCGTTCCGCAATCCGATCTATTCTGGCACCCCCCAGCCCATGCATTGCAAACTCCGCCAAGGCCGCGCTAAGGATCAGCCCGCGCGATCTTTCTGCATCTCTGGTTTTGGTTGCGGTGGCGGTTTTCTTCTCTTTCATGGCCGAATAATTAACCATTCCGTTAATTAAGTCAACTGATTTCTCCCGACTGGTTAAGAAAACCCTTCCACTCGTGGGATCAAGCGCCTTTCCACCACATTGCCCGAAATAGTTTGACCCGCATCCGAGATCAAATACATGAGCGTAGGCACAACTTCTTCTGGTTTGGAAAGCCCCAAGCTTCTCTCGTACATGGCCAACTCATCCACACTGGCAGATTCTAAAAAGACGGGTGTCAACACCAAGCCAGGAGATACGGCGTTGATTCGCACACCAAATGGCCTGAGCTCATGCGCAGCCGACTTCACAAGTCCCACGATGCCTGCTTTGGTGGTGGCGTAGGCAGCAGCACCTGGCCATCCGTTGCTAGCCAAGCCTGAAGTAAACGCGACGATGGATCCTGATTTTTGGGCTTTCATGATTGGAAACAAAGCGCGCAGGAGGTAAAAAATTCCAGAGAGGTTCACGTCAAGATGACTCTGCCATTCCTCATCCGACAATTGATCGATGGGGGTTCTTTTTTGAATGGCAGAAGTCAGTATGGCCGCATCGATCTGGCCATATTTTTTCATGCATTGCGCGATGACCTGATTCACCGCCTGCGAGTCAGCAATGTTCAACAACATGGTCTCAAGCTGAGGGTGCTGCAAAGTAGCCAGTTCAGCCGCATTGACATCCAGCGCAATGACCTTGGCATTTGCCTCAGCGCAGGCCACTGCGGTGGCACGCCCTATTCCTGAAGCCGCGCCGACCACCAAAACTGTTCTACCGGAAAAATCAAAATTAATTTTCATACTTTTAAATCTGCTTTATGCCACCGGAAATTGGCCTGTAACCCGTTTGTACAACTGTTCAGCCTGTTGCGCATCCGACTGAAAGGGAACGATGGCGGCAACATACTCGTCTGGCCGGACCAACACAAGCATTCCCAAGCCAATTCCCAGTCTGTCCAGCAGCGCATTTCCAGGGTCCAACAAACTTCTATCCCTTAGCCCACCATCGAGTGGTGCATCAAATCTAGACACGATGAAATGTCGAAGTGCAGATGTTTGGTTCAATGGAATCGGTGGCCTGCGCCTGACGTCTTCAAAATAAAGCGCCGTGAAACTGCCTCGGCAAATGTCGTGAACCCGCACTTGCGTGCCCTGCGGTGTGTGCAGCATGAAATTTGGCAAGCGCGCTCCAACCGCCAATCGCGGCCGTGTTTCTTTGGCGACCAAAGACCAGTCATTCACGGCATTGACATCCAAACGCACCCCTAGCATGGTGCGGGTGTAGGCGTTGGACCAGTTGTTATCGGTCATTGCAAGACTGACGTTGCCGCGTTTGGACATGGCCATTCGAGCAGCTTCTGCCATCTCACCAGATCCGTGCAATGCCAAGGGGCGTTGTTCCTGCTCGTACCCATCTAGGACGGCAACATCAGCCCAACCTTTGAGAAACCAAGCCAATCGCCAAGGCAAGTTGGACGCATCCAGGGCACCCGTGTTCAAGCCCAAGGCCCACATGGGCGTGATCAAGTGTGCAGCGTCTCCCATCAAAATCACTCTGCCTTGCCGCCAAGATTGCGCCACGCGGTGATGCACTTTGTACGTGACTTGATTGATCACCTTGAAGTTCTTGACTTCGCCAATGAATGAAAGCGTTTTATCTCGGAGCTCTTGTTCTGTTGGATCGGGAGCATCGGGCAGCATGGGATACAAAAATCGCCAGCAATGAGGGTGCCTGACCAAGATCATCCACTCATCTGGATCAGAAAAATATGCCAGATAGGGGTAATCACGCGGGTTGTCAACATCAAGGTCGACCTCCAGGTCAACCAGTGCATATTTGGTGGGCAATGACATCCCCTCCACCTTCACGCCCATTTGCTGCCTGACGGTGCTACGCCCACCATCACAGCCGAGTAAGAATGAAGCTTCAAAGGCCTCAAGGCCGCTGGGCGAGGTTACATGCAATACGACATGGTCTGCGAATTGTTCATAGCGCTCAAACTTCATGCCCATCCGAAGCTCAACCAAGCCTGAGTCCTTTGCAGCTTGAGCCAAAACAGGCTCAAGATCTTGCTGCGGCAAATTGATCACAAATGGATAGCGCGTCTCATCTGACAAAACATCCAGCCTGACCGGATACGTTGACAGCTGTGTTTTTTTATCAATCTCACCAATTTCATCCACCCGTAAGGCCTTTGAAAGGACTTTATCAGCGACCCCATAACGGTCAAAAATCTCCAAGGTCCTGCTCAAAATGGTTCCAGCTTTGGTCTCTAGCGAGAGTTGCCGGTCATCTTCGAAAATGATCGATGAAATTCCGTAATGCGCCAACCCCAAGGCCGTTATCAGGCCAATGGGGCCCGCACCAACTATGGCAACGGGCCTCGTATTCATCCTTGCCGCCATTCCCATGAATCAGGGTTTGATGGCGGGGTTTGGCAAGTAGCCTTCAGCCAAAATGCCCTCAGCCGTGAGCTTTGTACCGGTGACCTCGACATTGTTGTTGATGAAGTCAACAGACCGCTTCATCTTCTCTAAGTTCATGGTGCCGAAACCTTTGTCCGTGACTTCTTGCGTGACCGCAATTCTTCGCAAAATTTTCAGTTCATCCACAATGATTTGCGGATCTAAGGCTTTGAGGTACTGCGTTTGAATGCGAGCAGCTTCTTCGGGATTGGCCAAAGCGTCTTTCCAGCCGCGCAACGCGGCCTTGACAAAACCTCGCACCATTTCAGGATTTGCCTTTAAAAAATCTTCCCGCACACCAATGCTGTTGGAATAAATGTCTAAACCATAGTCACCCAAAAGCAAGCACTTGGGCTGCGCGTCTGTAACCGCACGACGAATCGAGGGCTCCCCCATCAAAAATTGATCGATGGCAGGCACCTTTTTAGCAACCAGCATGGGTACACGTGCTGCGCCATCAATATTGACAATTTTCAATGTCGATGGATCCACGTTGTTCATTTTCATGAAAGCCGCAAATATTTTCGGCATGAATGAAGCGCTGCTTGAGCCTACCTCCAAGCCAGCCATGTCCTTGGGCGAAGAAACATTGGCTCCTGGATTCAAGCTGAAGACACAATAAGGCGGCTTCTGATAGTTGGCAGCAACAATGCGAATCGACTTGCCCGCACTTCCACTGGCAACAAGACTGGGAATGTCAATGAACGCAAATTCCGAAAGCCCAGACTCGAGGTAGCGAACTGCATCGGCTGTGCCCTTGGTGGGCAATATTGTGACGTTGAGTTTTTCTTCTTTGAAGTAACCTTTGTTCAAGGCCACATACCATGGCGCGTGCCGCCCCAGTGGGATGAAATCAAGCGCAAACTTAACTTCTTTTTCTTGCGCCAATACAGGGACAGAACTCATTGCGACAACTGCCAAGCAACTTGCCAGGCAAAGTTTAAAGAATTTCACGGTGCTTCCTTTCGCGGTTGAATAAAAATAAAAATCTACTGGAACGAAATAAAAATCATTGTTTAGACGCCTGAAGAATGCGCTTTTGAAGCGACAACAAGTGCGCTTCCATGGCCTTTCTGGCAGCATTGGCATCGTGCTGAATCACAGCTTTTAATATGGATTCATGCTCACGCTGCGTCACCTCAAGGCCTTTTTCCGGCATGATTCGCAGATGCCAAATAATGCCCGATCGCTCATGAAGCGGGCGCTGTGTATCTGCCAAAATTTTGTTGCCAGCGGCCTCTGCTATCACGGAGTGGAATGCTCGATCAATCACGCTGAAAGAATCTCTTTGGCTTTGACTCAGGAGCAAGCTGGATTTGTTCAAAAGGTCTTTGACCTCCTTGATTTGCTCCTTAGAAATTCTCTCTGCAGCCAAGGCAGCCACATTGGGCTCCATGGCCAGCCTGGCCTCGAGCAAGGCCAGCACATCATGCAAGGAGTCTGACCGTATGACAATCCCTTTTCGAGGTATAACTTCAATCAGCCCCTCATTTTGCAAGAGGTGAATAGCCTGATGAACAGGCATTCGCCCTAAATTTGTCATTTCACAAAGCTTCGTCTCATTCAAAAAAAGTCCAGGGCGCAACTCCATTGAAAGAATTTTTTCTTTGATGTGCAAATACGCAAGTTCCGTCAAGGAAATTGCTGAAATTTTGCTTTTAACTTTCGTTTTTTTCAAAATATATTAGTTGATAAAAAACCACTATTGACACAGCACTGATATATCATATGATATAAAACAAAATATGCAAGCACAATCTTTTTTGACTTTTAACTTGATCATCTAGGACAGTCATGCCGTTTGGAATCATCAAGAACGCTCGCAAGGTTTTCCCTCAAAACCAATTGTCCAAAGGGGCTAAGCAAGACTTGATCGCACTTGACGATGCTTCGTTTGAGTTTGAAGAAGGCGAAATAGTTTCACTCTTGGGCCCCAGTGGGTGCGGAAAGACGACACTGCTGAGGATCATTGCAGGCTTGCTCAGCCGAACCTCTGGCGAAGTCACCATTGGCGGCAAAAGCATTGATGGCCCCTATGAGGACTATGGTTTTATTTTTCAATCGCCTGGTCTCATGCCTTGGCGATCTGTGATCGACAACGTCCTCTTTCCAATGGACGTACTCAAGAGCAACGATGCCAATGCAAAAACTCGGGCCATGGACCTGCTCCAACTGGTCGGCTTGAATGGGTTTGAAAAAGCCCGCCCCCATCAGCTTTCTGGCGGCATGCAGCAACGTGTTTCACTTTGCCGCGCATTGATACACAAACCCAAATTGCTGCTCATGGATGAACCTTTTGGCGCATTGGATGAACTGACTCGAATGGAAATGAACGACTTGCTTCTTCGCATTCGCCGTGAAACACATGCCAGCGTGTTGTTTGTCACGCATTCCATTTCTGAGGCTATTTACTTGGCTGACAAAGTCTTGGTTTTCAGCAGCAGGCCTGCAAGAATCGCCTTGAACCTGCCCATTGATCTGGGCAACGAGCGCTCGCAGTCAACTCGGTTTACCAACGCATTCATGCAAGCCGAGCGAAGGGCCAGTGAGGCACTCGGCATTATCAAGCCAGAAGTCGCAGTCAGTCAGGGCAGTCAAGCATGAATCGCTCTTCATTTGAACGAATTTTTTACCCATTTTTGGGTCTTTTCTTGGTGCTGAGCTTTTGGCAATTGGTGTGCATCGCCTGGAAAATGCCAAGCGCAGTGCTGCCGACACCGATCGATGTGGCCATGGCCATCCAAAAGCATTGGGTCACTCTTTTGGTGGAAGGCTGGATCACTCTCAAAGCCACACTGTATGGCTTTGCTTTGGCACTTATCTTAGGCATTCCACTGGCGGTAGGGGTTGCACTTTTCCCCCGCATTAACTTGATGTTTTACCCCATACTGATTGCACTCCAATCTGTGCCCAAGGTAGCGCTGGCACCCATTTTATTGGTCTGGTTGGGCATTGGGATTGAGTCAAAGCTGGCCATTGCGTGGTTGGTTGCTTTTTTCCCGATCATTGTGGACACCTCTGCCGGCCTTCAATCAACCCCGAGAGAGTTACTTGAATTGGCAAGAAGTTTGCGCTCCTCTCGGTGGCAGACTTTCACCATGGTTCAATTTCCTGCGGCACTTCCCTTTATCGTCACAGGAGCGAAAGTTGCAGTCACTTTGGCCGTGATCGGCGCCGTCATTGGCGAATTCGTTGGCGCGAGTGAAGGACTTGGGTTCTTGCTGCTGAGCGCAACTTCTCAAATCAACACTGCCTTGGCATTTGCCTCTTTGTTTGCTCTTTCCATCATGGGGATGCTGGCCTACCTTTTGGTCGTCTTTGTTGAAAAATTGCTAGCCCCATGGCTTCCACCTGAAATACCGCATCACTGAACATTTCCCCATCTTTGACAAACCCCAGGAAACACCAGCATGACGAAAAATTCATCCGTATCTCCTCCAATGCCCACTGGCATGCCCTCGCTAGACGAAATTTTGATCCAATCCAACACCATGACTTGGCGCGAAAAATCACTGGCAGGTGTTTCTGAAAAAATGCTCTGGCGTGATGAGTCAACCGGGGCATCGATAGGGCTTATCAAGTTTTCCAAAGGGGCAAGCATCCCCAAACCGCATTCGCATGCAGCCAATCAGTTTATGTTTTGTCTGAGTGGAAAATATGAATACACTTCAACGGGTGTGACTCTGGTGGCGGGCTCTTTCTACTGCAACCCCAAGGGCAATGTTCACGGCCCAACTTTAGCCCACGAGGAAACTGTGGTTGTTGAAATATACGACGGCCCGCACTACCCTACTACGCCCGATTGGTACACCGATGAGCGTGATGCGCATTGAATTATGGTTCCAACTGGAGTGAGCATTATGTTCAAAAATATTCAAGCTTTTTGTTTGGTTTTCATTATTTCACTCCACCTTGCCGGACCCGCTTTTGCGCAGAGCAACTACCCCAGCAAACCGATTCGACTGGTGGTGGGTTACCCCCCAGGCGGAACTGCAGATCAACTGGCACGTGTGCTTGCCGAGGGAGTTGGGAAATCCTTAGGTCAAAACGTCATCGTCGAAAACCGACCGGGTGCCAATGGCAATTTGGCAGCCGATTTGGTTGCCAAGAGTCCTGCAGACGGCTACACCCTGCTCATGACAGCGCCTGGCCCAGTGGCTGTCAATGTGCACGTCTATCCCGCATTGACTTTTGACCCCAAAACAGCATTTTCTCCCATTGCCCGCGTGGCCGTTGCACCCCTTGTGCTCGTTGTGAACAAGCAATTGCCGGTGCAAAACCTCAAAGAACTTCTTGCCTATGCCAAAGCCAACCCCAGCAAAGCAAGTTATGCATCGCAAGGCAATGCCTCCAGCGGCCACCTTGCCATGGAGTTATTCAAAACGCGAGCGGGGCTACAAGCAGAACACGTGCCCTACAAGGGGAGCACCCCTGCACTGAATGATCTGCTTGCTGGCCATGTTCTGATGATGTTTGACAACACCACCTCCAGTCTTCCTCAAGTCAGAGCTGGCAATTTAAAAGCCATCGCAGTTGCGGAAGACAAAAGAATTGCGGTCGCTCCCGATATTCCAACTGTGGCCGAGTCTGGTTATGAAGGTTTTTCTGCCACGCCTTGGTTTGGCTTGGTCACCACTGCGGGCACACCAGCCTTTGTGATACAAAAATGGGTGGCTGGCATTCATGACGTATTGAAGAGTCCGGCCATCAAAGAAAGATTCGCTCAAAGTGGCGTTGAGCTTGTCATCGATACACCCGAACTTTTCTCAACCTACATAGAGTCTGAGTCGCGCAAGTGGAAAGAAGTTGTTCGAATTTCTGGCGCTCGCGCAGACTGATTCATTTAAAAAAATGGCACATGTCAGCACTTTATCTTTGACACATTTTGTCAAAGCACTTTTTGTTTCTTTGGGTGCTTCAGATGAAGACGCTCAAATTACGGCAGATTCACTGATTTCGGCTGACCTTCAAGGCATACCCTCGCATGGCGTCATGCTGTTGCCCATGTACACAGAACGTATCCTGTCTGGCAGTGTTTCCGTCACAGCCACACCCACCATCATGGAGGACCATGGCGGCCTGGTTGTCATGTGCGCAGACAATGGTCTTGGGCAAGTCTCTTCGGCACATGCGGCGAGAATTTGCATCGAACGCGCCAAACTGCACGGCATTGCCTGTGTCACTGTTCGTGATGCATTCCATTTTGGAACGGCTGGCTATTGGGCACGACAATTTTCAGAGGTTGGCATGATTGGCATGGCTTTCTCGAATACCCGTCCATTGATGCCCGCACCAGGAGGTGCGCAGCGAGTTGTGGGCAACAACCCTCTTGCAATTGCTTTTCCATCCGCCACCCATGAGCCACTTTTCATTGACATGGCAACGAGCGCAACCGCAATGGGAAAAATCAGACTGGCCGATTCCAAGGGCAGTCCAATCCCCTTAGGCTGGGCAACTGATTCTGACGGCAAGCCCACAACATCTGCCGCAGATGCCATCAACGGCATGCTCTTGCCTGCTGCAGGCCCTAAAGGATTTGGACTTGCTGTTGCCATTGACCTGTTGTGCGGCGCTCTGTCTTCAGGTGGTCTGGGCTCGAGCGTTCAGCCGCTTTATAACAACAGTCAAACGCCCTATAACTGCGCGCACACCTTCATTGCAATTGACGCCAATAAAACAGGCAATGGGTCTGGCATTGGGAACATAGTCGATGGTTTTAAGAATCAAATTCGCGATTCAAAAAAATCTACTGAATGTGATCGAATTTATGCGCCTGGTGATCTCGAACGTTTGCATGAAGAACGCATGGGGAGCACCTGTCAACTGCCTGATAACGTCATCGCGCAATTGACAACACTCTCCAAGAGCCGAGATCTTGGCCTGGAACTGGAAATTATTTCAACCCGATAGGACTCCAACATGACTAAAAAGCAAATCATCTCTCCACTTCTGGCAGTTCCAAACGGTCATTTTTCACAGGCGACCACCATTCAAGCCAAAGGAACATTGGTTTTTATTTCAGGCATGACCGCTCGTCAAAAAGATGGCAGCATCGCAGGAATTGGCAATGTAGAGGCTCAGACTCGGCAGGTATGCGAGAACCTCAAAGCCGCCGTTGAGCAAGCAGGAGGGACGCTGCAAGACATTTGCCGAGTCGATGTCTATGTTCGCAACATGGAGCACTTCAGCACCATTCACAAAGTCAGAATGGAGTACTTCCACCCCCCTCTTCCAGCCTCGACCATGGTCGAAGTCACAAAGATGACTTCGCCTGATTACCTGATTGAAATCAATGCCATCGCGGTCCTGCCTGATTGAGACTCTGGCCATGCAACAACTCAGTGTCAATCATCTATGCGGCTATGGCCTTGAAGTTCCAGACCTTCAAGTTGCCTCCGATTTTTATACGGCATTTGGTCTTCGCGCAGAGATGCACAAGGACCAACTTTCCATGCACAGTCAGCACCAAGGCCCTGCCGAATTGATTGCTGTACACGGCGCAGCAAAACGCTTGCACCACATTGCTTTTGGTATCCACCTCGCCGACCTACCGAAATTCGAAGAACATCTGAAAAAAATCGGCACACCAGCTTCACCTGCGCCTGTGAATGGATTGCGAGAGGGGCTCTGGTTCCAAGACCCGTGGGGAACTTGGATCAATCTCACCCCAACCTCCCCCCTTGTAGACGCACCTCAGATTGCAAGCGACATTCGCGTAGATCGTCATTTGTGGCGTGAATTGCCAAAGGTGATTCAGCCCAATCGCTTGGGGCATATGTTGATGTTCACCCAAGAATGGGAAAAGGTCGAAGCTTATTACTCCAAAGCTTTGGGCTTGCAAGTCAGCGACAGAGCTGCCGGGAAAGTCAGCTTCATGGCCGGAGGCACAGGCATCCGCGACCATCATTGTTTTGGTTTAATCAACAGCACCCATCGAGGCTTTCAGCACAGCAGTTTTCAAGTTAATTCGATTGATGCCATTGGCATTGGCGCCATGCAGATGCAAAAAGCTGGTTTTACAGAAGGCTTTGGCATTGGCCGACATGCGCTGGCATCAAATTTGTTTTACTACACCCGCGATCCATGGGGCAGCTGGGTTGAATACTACGCCGACATGGACAAAATCAGTGACGCGTGGCAGGCCAAAGACTGGAATGAATTGCCCTATATTTGGCCACAATGGGCGCCTGAATTTTGGGGCAAAGAAATGAATGCCAATCATGAAAGCAAGTGATCGAATTTCAACTTCGGTCGATGTGCATGCCCATTTAGCACCCATCCATGTTGAGCGCCTTCAATCTTTCGCTGACGTGGCCTGGAACGATCAAAACAAAACCTTGACGGTCGATGGGCACAAGCTAGGAATTGCCAACCTTTTTTCTCCTCAAAAACTGATGGAGTGGCTTGATCAAAACAAGATTGATAAAGCCTTGGTCTCCATTCCGCCACCACTTTACCGACAGCACCTGCCCGCCATGCAAGCTGCACAGTGGTCACACTATTTGAATGATGAATTGCTCAGCATCAAACAGGCAAGTCATGGGAAATTAGGTGCGCTGCTTTTTTTACCGATGGAGCACCCAGACGTTTCATACGATCTTTTGAAACACTACTCACTTGCTGAATTTGATGGCCTTGCCTTGGCAGCTGGAGGGCATTTGGAAATTGACTATTCATCGCCCACCTACAACCCTGTGTGGGAAATAGCAAATCGAAATGAATCTTTCGTCTTCATCCATCCAGGCACTTGCTGCGACCCAAGATTGAGCGCTTTTTATCTGGAAAATTTAGTGGGCAACCCCCATGAAACAGGCCTAGCAGCTGCACACTTGATCATGGCCGGCATTCCGGCAAAATTCCCAAAAATACGCTTTTGTCTTGCCCACGGTGGTGGCAGCTTGACCTCGCTGCTTGGAAGGCTTGAGCGAGGGTTTGAAACCGCTCGTCCAGGATTAGATTTAGACGTTGAGCGCCCCTTTCAAGCGGCCAAAAGATTTTATGTCGATTGCATCTGCCACGACCCCAGCTTGCTTGAGCATGCTCAGCAGCTCTTTGGCACGAGTCATGTTCTGTTTGGGAGTGACTGGCCTTTCCCAATGGGGATCCCTGATCCCTTGAAGATGCAAGCGCCGTGAACACCAAGCCTGCCGGAAAGATGTCGGGAAATTTTCCAAAAAATAACTCAAGCCCTCGCAACTTATGTCGATACCTAAGTTGCCAAGGATGAGAGTTTTTGACCACTCCCGCTACCAGCCCATATATTCAAGGGCGCGCATGGGTTTAACGGCCTATCGCCGGGAGTGGTCCCCTTTTTCAAATACAAACGTCCACCCACTGCCCTTGCGTGACCTGCGCCATCAAAGCAGGGCTGATTCGCAAAGCGCTGTTCACCGATCCAGCAGCTGGCAACACCTCTTGGTACTTTTGCAGGGACAAGTCCAAATAAATGCTCAAGTTGGTGGCCAAACCAAACGGACAGACCCCGCCCACCGGATGCCCAGTCACCTGCGCCACATCCTCCAACCCCAACATCTTTCCCTTGCCCAGAGCAGTTTTGAATTTCTGATTGTCAATGCGGGCATCGCCACTGGCAACCAACAAAATCACTTGTCCCGTGCTCAAGCGAAATGCCAAGGTTTTGGCAATCCGGCCCGGCTCCACACCATGCGCCTGCGCCGCCAATGCCACCGTGGCCGTACTCACCTCCAACTCCACAATCTGCACTGGCAAATTCAAGTCAGAAAAAAAATCACGAACAGATTGAACACTCATTGCGGTTTAGATGTAAAAAGGAGCCATTTTAATGAGTCAGAAAAAAAACACGGAGCAATTAACTTATGTGGCAACTTTCTGCAACTGACGTCGTGCAGCAATTAAGGAATGGCGGAGTTTCACCCCTTGAGGTGGTGGACATCGCCATTGCCAGAATTGAAAAAGTCGAACCTCACATCAATGCATTGCCCATTCGGTTTTTTGATGAGGCGCGCGAAATTGCCAAAAAATTCAAACATCCAAAAAATTCTGACCCTGGATGGCTTTCCGGCCTTCCCGTGGTCATCAAGGATTACAACGATGTAGCGGGTCAATTGACCACCTATGGCTCCCCCATTTATGCGCACAACAGGCCGTCTCATGATGACCGAACGGTTGCAGTGCTTCGCAGCAATGGCGCAATACCATTGGCAAAATCAAACGTTCCAGAATTTGCAGGCAGTCACACATTCAACCCTGTTTGGGGTTTGACCAAAAACCCTTGGAATTTGGGCAAGACTGCGGGTGGATCATCAGGGGGAGCCGCCGCATCACTGGCATCCGGCGAGGCTTGGCTGGCCAATGGCTCGTGCCTGGGTGGATCTTTGCGCATCCCAGCCAGTTTTTGTGGTGTGGTTGGTCTTCGACCAAGCCCTGGCCTCGTCCCCCGGGGCGATGGTTTGTCCGCATTTGACAGCCTGTGGGTGGATGGCCCCATGGCCCGCAACGTGCCAGACTTGGCTTTGATGTTGGACGCCATGGCTACTTCGAGCTCGCACGATCCGTTGTCGCGCAGCGCTCCGCCTGGGGGCTTCCAAGCGACCTTGTTGCATGCACGCCCGCCGACTCGGGTCAGCTTCAGCCCCAACTTAGGACTTCGAGGCATTGACTCTGAGATCGGAAAAATTTGTGAATCTGCCGCTCAACAGTTTGCACTCATGGGCTGTCGGGTTGATGACGACATTCCTGATTTTTCAGGCGCCATCGAATGCTTTCAAGTTTTGCGGGCGCTGTTGTTTGCAGATGTCCGAGGAGCACTTCTTCCAAAAGAAAGAGCCCGCATCAACCCCGACATCGTTTGGAATATTGAAAAAGGGCTTAATCTGAGCGCCAATGAAATTATCCATGCCAGACGAACAAGAAACGAATTGTTTCATCGAGTCGCTCGGTTTTTTGATGATCATGACTTGCTCATTTGCCCCACAGTTGCTGTTTCCGCATTTCCGGTTGAACAAAGATTCCCGACAGAAATCAATGGCGAAGTTTTGACAAGTTACATCGACTGGATGTTCTTGACTTTTGTGATCACCCTGCTGGGCTGCCCTGCCATCTCCATACCCTGTGGCTTGAACAAAGAAGGCCTGCCCGTTGGCCTTCAGTTGATCGGGCGCCCGCACGGGGATGCGCAACTGTTATCTTATGCCAGACTGCTAGAGCAATCCATTGCCTTTGATGCAAGTGCGGCATTTGTTCAAAATTTTTAATTGCGTGAGACACCACCATGAACAAGAATTTCCGCCTCCAAGCCGTTGAACATTTCTACGACTTTCACCCTATCAGTGCGCAGCAAATTTTTGAAGCGGTTGCCGCCCGTGGGATCGCCAAAGAAGACATCACCGAAGAGGTCCTGCAGATGCACGACCAAGATCATTACGGCGGCACCCAAGCTGTCGACCGGTTGATGGCGCAAGCCGCTTTCACATCGATCGACCATATGCTCGATGTGTGCAGCGGCATGGGCGGCCCAGCGCGCTACATTGCATGGAAATCTGGGTGCCGCGTCACAGGGCTGGACTTGACCGCCAGCCGCGTTGCAGGTGCCATTGCACTGACCCAGGCTGCACGCATGTCTGACCGCGTTGACTTCGTTCAAGGCAATGCGCTCGAGATGCCTTTTGAAGACAATTCTTTCACCCGTGTCATTGGCCAAGAAGCTTTTGCGCACATCCCAAACAAAAAGCAGCTTATTTCCGAATGCGCGCGCGTCTTAAAGCCGGGTGGTCGAATGGTTTTTTCTGACATCATGAGCCATCAAAAACTTTCGCAAGACAATGCTGATCGTTTATTTGAGGGCATGCGATTTTCTGAAATTGCCACACTGCAAGACTATATAAGTTGGCTTGCCAATGTCGGATTAACTTCAGTTCAATCAATTGACTTGAGCTCAGAATGGACGCGCATCCTCGTTGATCGCCACGCCATGTACCGCTCATTAGAAACGCAAACAGTCACTCGATTGGGGCGCGAGCATTTTGACCGATACGATCACGCCTACGCGCATTTCGTCGGCCTTTACAAATCCGGCGTGTTATCGGGGGCTTTGGTGCATGCTTTTAATCCAAATAAAAAATGACTCGATCGACAGAATTTCTCATCATTGGTGGTGGCATTGCAGCGGCCTCCACTGCCTATTGGCTGTCGCGACACGCGCAGGTACTGTTGCTTGAGCAGGAGTCTCAACCGGGCTACCACTCCACGGGGCGCTCGGCCGCATTGTTCATGGAGAGCTACGGCACAGCCCAAGTTCGCGCATTGACCATGGCGAGTCGCGCTTTTTTGCAGGCGCCTCCTGATGGCTTTGCAGATCATCCACTCTTAAGCCCCCGAGGCGCCATGATGGTGGGCGAGCATGGGCAAGATGACATACTGAGCTCGCATTGGGACGTCCTGCGCGAAGTCACGCAGCAAGGACGCTTGCTCAACACACAAGAGACGTGCGAATTTCTACCTGTCCTGAGGTCAGAGAAAATTATGGGTGGGATCTATGAACCGGACGCCTCTGACATGGATGTTCACAGCATTCACCAAGGCTATTTGCGCGGCATGAAAAAAAATGGCAGCCAGTTGATTTGCGATGCTCAAGTTACTCACATCCAGCGCAGCGGCCAAGTCTGGCAAGTGCAAGCAGGTGGTCAAAGCTACGAAGCTCGCGTGCTGATCAATGCTGCAGGCGCTTGGGCTGATGCAGTCGCTGCGTTGGCAGGCGTGCGCCCTATTGGACTTGTCCCCAAACGCCGGTCTGCTTTGATTTTCGAGCCGCCTACAGGCTTGAATTGTGCCGCTTGGCCCATGGTCGTCGGAATTGACGAGAGTTGGTACATCAAACCCGATGCCGGGAAACTACTCGGATCCCCCGCCAACGCAGACCCTGTCGGGCCTCACGATGTGCAGCCGGAAGAATTAGACATCGCAATGGCAATCGAGCGCATTCAAACCATGACCACTCTTGAAATTCGCAGACCCCTTCGCACGTGGGCCGGCTTGCGTTCCTTTGTTGCCGATGGCGATTTGGTGGCAGGGTTTGATTCGCAAGTGGAAAATTTTTTCTGGGTCGCAGCGCAAGGCGGTTATGGCATTCAAACATCGGCCGCCATGGGCGAGTGCTGCGCTGCATTGGCAAGGCATCAAGCCTTGCCCTCCCACGCCATGTCACAAGGGCTCACCCCCGGTATGCTCAGCCCCCAGAGGCTCTTTAAAACATCGCATTGAAAGGTAATCCAGATGATTTACAAAAACTTAGGTCACAGCCCCTTGAAAGTCTCCCGCATCTGCCTTGGCACCATGATGTTTGCAGACCAAACAGACATGGCCGAGGCGCGCAGCATCGTTGACCATGCGCAGCAAAATGGTTGCAACTTCATCGACACCGCTGATGTGTATACCACTGGAAAATCAGAAGAGATGACCGGCGAGTTGATCAAAGGTTCACGCAACCATTGGGTCTTGGCCAGCAAAGTGGGCAACATCATGTCAACCAACATCAATGAGCGGCATTTCTCTCGCGCTTGGATGTTGCGTGCGTGCGAGGACACTTTGCGCCGTTTGCAAACCACTCACTTGGACATTTATTACTTGCACCGTGACTTCAATGGCATGCACCTCGAAGAGCCATTACGCGCCATTGAATCTCTGCTGCGCGATGGGAAAATTCGTTACTGGGGTTTGTCCAACTTCAGAGGCTGGCGCATTGCAGAGGTCATGCGCTTGTGCCAGCAAATGAACATGCCCGCCCCCGTGGTGTGCCAGCCCTACTACAACTTACTCAACCGTTTGCCAGAAGTTGAGGTTCTAGAAGCCTGCTCCCATTACGGCATAGGCGTTGCGCCCTACAGCCCCATTGCCAGAGGCATACTCACCGGCAAATATGCACCCGACGCACCGCCCAGTCCCGACAGTCGTTTAGCGCGCGGCGACAAACGCATCCGTGAAACCGAGTACCGCAAAGAGTCTTTAGAGATCGCTCAAAAGCTCAGTACGCGCTGCGAAGAAAAAGGCATTCAACTCTCACACTTTGCCTTGGCTTGGGTGTTGGCGCACCGGGCTGTGACGTCGGTCATTGGCGGGCCCCGAACTTTGGCGCAGTGGCAAGACTATTGGGGCGCGTTGGATGTGACCGTCACACAAGAAGACGAAGACTTTGTGAACCAACTTGTCTCGCCCGGGCACCCTTCTACCCCGGGGTACAACGACCCGTCTTACCCTCTCGCAGCAAGGCGTGTCTAAAGCCTGTAAGCTGCACTTAGCAATGACCCAGTCAACCAAAAAGGGCAAATCATGCGCGTGTTCAGTGGCTCCCTTGCAACCGAAACCAACACCTTTGGCCCCATGCCCACAGGTCTCGCATCATTCAAAGACCGTGGTTACTATGCAGCCGGTCAGCATCCTGACCACCTGACTTTGTTTTCCGGGCCCACTTGGGCTGCCCGCCTTCGAGGAAGGCCGGCTGGTTGGACTTTGATTGAGGGCATGGTGGCCGGCGCACAACCAAGTGGTACAACCTCACGCTATGCCTATGAGCTTCTGCGCGATGAGTTACTGCGTGACTTGAAGTCCGCCCTGCCCGTTGACATGGTGCTGCTGGGTCTTCACGGCGCCATGGTCGCCGATGGCTACGACGATTGCGAAGGAGATCTATTGCATCGTGTTCGTGAAATGGTAGGGCCCCATGTTGTGATTGGTGCTGAGCTTGATCCGCACAACCATTTAACACCAGCAATGGTCCAGAGTGCTGACGTCCTTGTTTCATTCAAAGAGTACCCTCACACGGACGTGCTTGAAAGAGGGCTTGAGCTGGTGGATCTATGCACAGCCAAGGCACAAGGCCGCATCAAGCCCACCTGTGCAGTTGTTGACTGCCAAATGATTGTCACCATGCACACCAGTCGCCAACCTGCTCGAAATTTTGTCGACAAAATTCAATCGATGGAAGGCAAAAATGGTGTCCTCTCCATTTCTGTGACGCATGGATTTGCTTGGGGTGATGTTCCAGAAATGGGTACTAAAATTTTGGTATACACAGACAATGACCTTCCGCTTGCCACTGCTTTGGCCAGGCAATTGGCGGATGAGCTGATCGGCATGCGAGAGCAGTTGACTGTGAACTACCCTGACATGGACGAGGCACTGAGCAGCGCTCTTGCAAATGCAGGCCCTGTTGTGATATCCGATGGCGCGGACAACCCTGGAGGAGGCGCTGCGGGCGATTCAACTTTTTTCCTGCACAAATTAATTGATCGAGGCATACGCAATGTTGCCCTTGGCCCTTTGTGGGACCCGATCGCTGTTCGAATTGCATTTGAAGCCGGGGAAGGCGCAGTTTTGAAATTGCGCATTGGCGGAAAGATCAGTACCTTGTCGGGTGATCCGATCGATTTGCTGTGTACCGTCAAAGCTTTGCGCGCAGACATGGAGATGACCGGCTTGACCAATACGCCGGTTGCACTTGGCAATTGCGCGCTGGTTGAATCCGCTGGTATTCAAATTGCGCTGATCAGTCTGCGCAACCAGGCCATGGGAGCAGATTTGTTTACCAACCTTGGTTGTCAATTGGAAGACAAAAAAATCATTGTGGTCAAGTCATCTCAGCATTTTTATGCTTCATTTTCAAAGCTGACAAAGCATGTGATTTATGCCGCCTCGCCCGGCTCTGTCACATTGGACCTTAAAACGCTAGACTATCGCAAAGTCCAAAGACCGAAATGGCCGCTTGATCTGTCAAGTCATTCTCATTTTTAAAAAATAGAAACCCCAATCATGAAAAAATATTCTCTTGCAACTTTGGGCAGCTTGATTGCCGCAACGGCCATCACCTTCAACGCTCTGCCAGCTTCAGCGCAAACCAAGACACTCAAAGTTGTGGCGCATGCAGACGTCAAAATTCTGGATCCAACTTTCACAACCGCCTATATCACGCGCAATTTTGGCTACATGGTTTATGACATGCCATTTGGTCAAGATGAAAAAGGCGTTCCCAAACCACAGATGGTTGACAAGTACACCACCTCCAAAGATGGCAAGCTGTGGAGCTTCACATTGCGGCCGGGCTTGAAATTTTCAGATGGCACCGATGTCACCAGTGCAGACCTTGTTGCCTCTATGCAGCGTTGGACATCGCGCGACAGCATTGGTCGCGCCATGACCGCAATTTCTTCCCCAGAGTGGAAGGCGCTTGATGCCAAAACATTCACGCTGACCCTCAAGGAGCCCTTTGGCATGGTCCTCCAAGGCATGTCCAAGCCCTCCGGTTTTCCACCCGTTGTGATGCCCGAGCGTTTGGCCAAAATGCCCACCACATCACCTCTGACCGAAGTGATTGGCTCAGGGCCCTTCATTTTCAAACGAGACGAATGGGTTCCTGGCAATAAACTGGTTTTTGTGCGCAACCCCAATTACGTGGGGCGCGCCGAACCTCCCAGCGCTTTGGCTGGCAATAAGCAATCCAAATTCGACCGCGTTGAATGGCTTTACTTGCCAGATGCCAACTCAGCGGTGGCAGCCCTGAAAAAGGGAGAAGTAGACTGGGTTGAGCAAGTTCCCCCCGACTACATCATTCCGTTGCGAACAGATTCAAACGTGAAACTGGGGGCCTCAGGCTCTTGGCAAGGTTGGATGGTGATGAACCAATTGCATCCACCATTTAACAACCCGAAAATTCGACAAGCCGTGCTCAAAGCCGTGAGCCAAGAGCGCTTTATGGCCGCGATGGGCTATCCCCTTGACATGCGTGTGACCAACTGCGCAACGTATTTCATTTGTGGCAGTCCAAACGAAACGTTTGCAGGCGCAGAGCCTTATAGAACGCCTGATGTGGCCAAGGCCAAACAAATGCTGGCTGAAGCTGGTTACAAAGGTGAGAAAGTGGTGTTGCTGGTCCCCAGTGATGTCACTTACCTCAATGCAGAAGGGCTCATGGCCGCGCAGACGCTGAAAAATATGGGAATGAATGTAGACATCCAAACCTCTGATTGGGCAACCATAGGTGCAAGGCGTGCCAAACGCGATGCCCCTGAAGCCGGCGGCTGGAGCATGTACGTGACCGTTGCGGGTGGATTTGATGCTGACTCACCGATTACAAATGCCTATTTGAGCGCTTCATGTGGCAATGGCTTGCCAGGTTGGCCTTGCGACAAGCAACTCGATGAACTTCGCTTGGCTTGGCTCAAAGAAAGCAATCCCACAAAACGCAGGGTTTTATTGGATGCTTTTCATGCACGAGCTTTTGAAGCTGTGCCTTACGTGAATGTGGGTCAATACTCGCCTGCTTTTGCTTTGCGCAAAGAAATCAAAGGGTTTGACAAACTTTGGGGCGGACTTCCGCTGGTTTGGATGCTTGACAAGTAACTTGTTCACATTCAACGATGGCGTATCTTCTTAGACGTTTATTGGCAACATTCCCGGTGATGGGGGTTGTTGCCGTCATCGTTTTCATGTTGATTCATTTGTCTCCCGGTGACCCGGCGGCCCTCATCGCGGGCGACTTGGCCACAGAGGAAGACATTGCAAATTTGCGTGTGGTTTTGGGTTTAGATCAGCCCTTGATTCAGCAATTCTTTATTTGGTTAACTCGGCTATTGAGCGGCGACCTGGGGGTCTCTATTTTCACCCAAGTCCCTGTATCGCAACTCTTAGCGCAGCGTCTTGAACCCACCTTGTCGATCGCCGTTTTAACAATGGGTTTGACTTTGATTTTGGCCGTTCCATTAGGAACCTTGGCAGCTCATCAAGCCGGAAAATGGATTGACCGTTGCGTCATGATTTTCTCAGTCTTGGCTTTCTCACTTCCCGTATTTTTAATCGGCTACCTGCTTATCTATACCCTGTCCATACAGCTCAACTGGTTCCCTGTTCAAGGGTATTCGCGCATTGCAGACGGCGTGGGTCCATGGTTTTTGAGCTTGGTTTTACCCTGCACCAACTTAGCACTCGTCTACATTGCGCTGGTGACTCGGATGACACGGGCTACGGTACTTGAAGTCCTTCAAGAAGATTACATACGAACGGCTCGTGCAAAAGGACTGGGTGCCATTCCTGTTTTAATGCATGCGCTTCGAAATGCGGCCATCCCGATCGCAACCACCGTCGGAGTTGGGATGGCCTTGCTGATCGGCGGCGTGGTGGTGACTGAAACCGTTTTTGCCATACCTGGTGTTGGTCGCCTTGTGATTGACTCTGTTCAGCGCCACGATTACCCCGTCATACAAAGCGTCTTGCTGATTTCTGCCGGTGTGTATGTACTCGTGAATTTGATGATTGATCTGAGCTACCGCTTTTTTGACCCCAGAATTCAATACTGAAAACGCTCGAGATGAGTCAAAAAATTTCGATTCCCTTTGACTTGGCATTAGAGCCCGAATACCAAGTTCAAAATTTCCGCTGGCTTCGAAAAAATCCGACGCTCATATTGGGTGCTGTGATGCTCATTGCAATGATACTCATCGCCGCTGCAGCCCCTTGGATAGCCACGCATGATCCATTGGACATTGACCCCATGGTACGAATGCAGGGGCCATCAGCGGAGCATCACTTTGGTACAGATGCTCAGGGCAGAGATGTTTTCAGTCGCGCTGTTTGGGGGGGGCGCGTTTCCCTGACCGTGGGCTTGTCGGTGGCATTGCTTGCCTCAGGCATAGGCATTGGCCTGGGGTTGATCGCTGGCTTTTTCCCATGGGCTGACGGATTGATCATGCGAGTCATGGATGGGTTGATGGCCATTCCTGGAATTTTGCTTGCCATTGCTTTGATGGCGGTCACCCGAGCCAGCCTCTTGACTGTTGTGGTGGCCATCACTGTTCCCGAAATACCGCGCGTTGTGCGCCTTGTGCGCTCACTGTCGCTGACTTTGCGAGAGCAGCTTTATGTGCAAGCTGCGCACTCTGTAGGCACACAACTGCATGTGATTTTGATTCGCCATGTTCTGCCGAACATGATGGCACCCTTGATCGTTCAGGGCAGCTTTGTGGCGGCCTCGGCCGTCTTGATAGAGGCCTCTCTTTCCTTTTTAGGGGTTGGCGTGCCAGCGACCATCCCCAGCTGGGGAAACATGATGGCGGAAGGCCGAAATTTTGTAGCGGTTGCCTTTCACATCATCCTGTACCCAGGCCTGTTACTGGCCTTCACCGTGTTGTCCATCAACTTGATTGGTGACGGTTTGCGCGATGCACTTGACCCTCGGTTATCGCGGCAATTGTGATTTGGAATTTGCAATGACCTTCACACAACATAGCACACGCCCAGCCAATGCACCACTGCTTGAAGTGCTTAATTTAAAAACTTGGTTTGACACCTTGGCCGGCACTGTCCGCTCTGTGGATGGCGTTTCTTATCAAGTTCACGCTGGCCAAACTTTGGGCATTGTGGGCGAATCGGGTTGCGGCAAAAGTGTCACGGCCTTATCGATTTTGCGGTTGGTGCCAACACCACCTGCACGCCACTCAGGGCAAGTTCTATTTCACAATCAAAATTTGCTGGAACTTTCCGAGCCCGACATGCGTGCCATCCGTGGCAATCAGATTTCAATGATTTTTCAAGAACCCATGACTTCACTGAACCCTGTCATGAGCATTGGACATCAAATTGCAGAATCTGTTCGTTTGCATCAAAAAATGACCCAGCATCAGGCGATGGAGCGCTCCCTTGAAATGCTGCGCTTGGTCCAAATTCCTGAGCCCGAAAGACGTATCAACGAATACCCCCATCAACTTTCAGGTGGAATGCGTCAACGCGTCATGATCGCCTTGGCCCTGGTTTGCAAGCCTCAAATATTAATTGCAGACGAACCCACAACAGCGTTAGACGTCACGATTCAAGCACAAATTTTGGCCCTGATCAAACGCTTGAGAGTTGAGCTGGGCATGGGTGTGATTTTGATCACTCATGACTTAGGCGTGGTGGCCGAGAGTTGTGATCGGGTTGCCGTCATGTATGCCGGGAAAAAAGTTGAAGAAGCTAACGTGAATGATTTATTTGATCAACCCTTGCACCCTTATACGAAAGCATTGATGTCCTCCATGCCTTCCATGAACAAGCACGCCAAGCGTTTGACAGAAATTCCCGGCATGGTCCCTTCTCCAAAAGAGTTGGGCAAGGGTTGTGCTTTTTCCGCACGGTGTTCGCATTCAAGCTCGAAATGCCAACAAGAGACGCCCCAACTAACTGACATGGGCTCAGATCATGTGGTGGCTTGCTTTGTAGTGACTGAAGAACAGTTCAACCCCATCGCTCAAGCATGATGCCTGTCAGCACCACCCCCTTGTTGCAGGTGATAGGCCTGACCAAACATTACGAAAGCCCTCGCCGATGGCTCATACCCCAACAGGCGCCGGTCTTGGCTGTTGATGACGTTTCATTTCAAATCGATACAGCAGAAACTTTGTCCTTGGTTGGAGAGTCGGGCTGCGGAAAAACCACCACGGCCAAGTGCGTGATGCGGTTGATTGAACCCACATCGGGTTCGGTTTTACTGCAAGGCGTTGATCTTCTGAGTTTGGATGCGCCAGCCATGCGGCAAAAGCGGCGCGATCTTCAAATCATTTTTCAAGACCCGTACGCATCTTTGAATCCACGGCTGAAGGTGTCTGATATTGTTGCTGAGCCCTTGATAAATTTCACCACCCTGAGCCGCGCAGAGCGTGAAGAGCAGGTGCAGTGGTTGTTCGCCAAAGTGGGCTTGCGTCCCGAGTGGGCCAGCCGTTATCCTCACGAGTTTTCCGGAGGCCAGCGCCAACGCTTAGGGATTGCTCGCGCTCTTGCGCTCAAACCCAAACTCATGGTGTGTGATGAGCCTGTTTCAGCCTTGGATGTTTCCGTGCAAGCTCAAGTTGTGAACTTGCTCACGGACCTTCAAGACGAGTTCGGTATTGCGCTTTTATTTGTAGCGCACGACTTGGCGGTCGTACGCCACATCAGTCATCGCGTGGCTGTGATGTACTTGGGTCATATTGTCGAAATCACAACTCGCGACAACTTATTTGATAAGCCATTGCACCCCTACACCGAAATACTGCTATCTTCTGTGCCGGTTCCCAACCCCCGCCAACAAGCCAATCGCCGACTGCTTGAAGGCGACCCGCCCAGTCCGTCTGCACCACCTTCAGGCTGCCGTTTTCACACGCGCTGCCCGCTGGCACAAGCTATTTGCAAGGAACAAAAGCCTGAACTTGGCTTAAGGCAAAGCGCTCACTGGGTTGCTTGTCATTTCAGATAACTCGGGGAGAGCTTGAAATTCAAACCCAAGCCTGAATCACATAGTCATAGGCAGCCTGGGCATTGACCATGTCCACGCGCTGCAGTTTGATGCGCCAAGTCGCCCCCTGCTTGACCAAAGAATGGCGGTAGCTGCCAGCAAAGTGCCGCACATTGTCACGGCGCAACTCGAGCATGTGAAAGCGCGAATACACTTCCAGCGTACTGTCAGTGGCCGCTTCAACAACGATGTTGCTCACCATGTGGTTGGTGCCCCACTGCGCGGCCTGTGACCACGCGTTGGGGTGCTGCAAGCGGCCCATTCGCACTTCCATCAGCAAGCGATCTTCAGCAAAGATGGAAGGCTCACGCCGCCAGTCAGTTTGATCCGGCGTGGAGGGCATCCAGTACACACCATCTTGGCTGAACATCTCTGCCCATTCACCCCAAGCTTTGTTGTCCAGCAATGCGGCCTGCTGGTACAGCAAAGCCTCTACCTGGCGGTGCAGATCACCCTGCAGCACCATGGCTTTGGGTATGTAGCCCCTGCTGGGCATGCGCCCACGGCCCATGTGATCAGGGGCAATCGATTCAGCCCCCGTCATGGACTGAATGGCCTCAATCACAACACTCTCACCCAATGCTCGTTTGACTTGATTTGGATTCATGAATCATCACTCCTGATCAGGCTATGGCCGTGGATTGAATGGCGCTGCGAAGGTAGGACTCCCAGGCTTTGAACTGGTTGCGCATGACCACCTCGCTGGTGCCGTTGTTGGAATAAAGCACACCATCTTTTTCTGTATCACCGCCGTGGTTGCGATGAAAACTGACCCACTCACCGCCATTGGATCCAAGTCCAATTTGAGCTTTGGTCCAGTTTTCAAGATCGTCGGCGTTGATCATGGTGGCTGGGGAATTGACCAAGTTGTAGTACCAAAGCGATCTCTCATAAATTGCCTCGGGCGCACCCTTGAGGCGAAAATGCCAAATCTCCGACATGGTTTTATCTGGCCCGACAGGCCGCAGGCAACGCAGTTGCTGCAGGGGCGACTGAACCGACAAATACGGATAGACCAGCACGTGGTGAATGCTGCGCGAGAGGTACTCTTCGCCCTTTTCTTCGCCATATGCTTTTTTCAGCAAGCCTTCATATTCCACCGTGTCAGGGTCTGTGGGCCGCAGGCCCATATAGGCCTTCAAGATGCCGTGGCCGTGCGGAAAGTTGACCGTCTGCACGGAGTCCCATTGGTCAAAGCTGGAAGCGAAAGTCGACAGATAATGAAAAAACAAAGGGGCCGAGCCTGTTTCTTTTTTCAGTCGATTTTCAACGCGCCGTGCAGGCACTCCGGTTGATTGGTGAGTCACCGAAGGGTGCAGTGCATCGAGCTGGTTTTCCATGAAAAATTTCCAGTTCGACTGCTGCACCACGCGGTGGCACACCGGCACAGCTTCAACTTCGCCCACGGGGGAGCGGTCGCACATGTCGTCAAAGGCTATTTTCGCGTCACCTAAAAACTCAAGCAAACCAGGGCCTTCTTTGGACAAGCTGGCAAAGACAAACCCGCGATAGCTGTCCACGCGCGCGGCGGCCACCATGCTGCAATCGGCGTCATCGGTGTGCAGGCGTGTGCCATCATAGCCTTTGACCAGTGGAATGGCCTTGACTTTGCCATTGAGATGAAAACTCCACGCGTGGTAAGAGCACACAAAACCTTTGCCGGTGTTGCCGCTTTGGTTGCCGCACAACTGCACGCCCCGATGCGGACAGCGGTTGTAGAGCACGCGCACGCTGCGGTCCACATCGCGCACCATGACCATGGGTTGCCGACCAATTTGCACAGTGAAGTAATCCCCCACCTCTTTGACCTGAGATTCATGGCCGCAATAGACCCACGTTTTTTCAAAAATGTGAGTCATCTCCAGATCAAAGATGGCCTGATCGGTGTACACACTCTTGTGAACGCGGTCAGGTTGAACCAAGTTCGCCAAATCGATGGATTGCATGAAAACTCCTTGTCAGCAGTCTAAGGGGGCCTCTGTGTGGGCTAAGGCCCTAACTTAACAAAGATCAAGACTTTGACCTACAACAAATCATGCTTTTTCCATTACCATAGGTTATGGATTACCGAAAAGTACAACTGTTTCTGGCAGCCGCCCGGCATGGCAATTTGACCGAAGCGGCCAGCTCTCTGGAAATTTCTCAGCCCGCGCTCTCCAAAAGCATCAAGGCGCTGGAGAAAAGCTTGGGCGTGCGTTTGCTCGAGCGTGGCCGCTTTGGCGTGAGCCTGACGCCCTATGGGCAGTCCTTGATGCAGCACGGTCAAGTCATTGAAGCAGAAATGCGCAACGCCCAAGGGGCCATCCAAGCCCTGCGCGGCGCTTTGCGCGGTCATGTGGTCATAGGCTGCGGGCCCACCGAGGCCAACCGGCTCTTGCCCGTGGCCTTGAAAGAATTGCGTCAAAGCAGCCCTGAGATCAAACTGACGGTGCTGTACGGCCTGAACGAGGCCTTGATGCCTTGGGTCAAACAAGGCGAGGTCGATTTTGCGCTGTCTTCAGTTCCGTCGCGTTCTGCAGATGCCGATCTGATGCATGAACATTTGCTCACCGAAACCGCCACCGTGGTCGCGCGGGCCGGCCATCCCTTGCTCAGGCACAAGCTCATCACACCGCAATTGCTGATGCAATACCCTTGGATATTGCCAAGGCAACGCGAGCTCGAGCGCTTGGCCTTCGATGATTATTTTTTGAGTCACGGCCTCGAGCCACCGACGGCACAAGTCGAGACCACTTCGACCGTGCTGATGAAATCACTGGTCATGCAAAGCGATGTCTTGACCTTCATTCCCAAGGAGCTCATTTACTGGGAGGCACGCGCGGGACAGCTCGTTTCACTGCAGGCTGTAGGCAACCAATGGGCCAGGCGCGTGGGCATCACGCGCAGGCGCAAGGGCTCCATGAGTCCGGCGGGCAAGTTGTTATTGCAGTCGATCAAGGCGGCCGCTTTGACGCATTTTTAATGCTCAAACGCCCAGATAGCGTGTCCACAGTTGCCGGCTGCCCTGCAAGGCCTCAGAAGTGCCAGCCCAAGCCACTTGTCCACGCTCCAAGATGATGTGGTGATCCGCGATGTCCACCAAGCGGTTGACGTATTTATCGACCACGATCAAAGTCTGTCCTTCTTCGCGCAGCAAACGCAAACAGCGCCAAATCTCTTCGCGAATCAAGGGTGCAAGGCCCTCGGTGGCCTCGTCCAAAATCATCAAGCGAGGGTTGGTCACCAAGGCTCGGCCAATCGCCAACATTTGCTGTTCACCGCCTGAGAGCTGCGTGCCCATGTTGCGCTTGCGTTCGGCCAAACGCGGAAAAAGTTCGTAGACTCGATCGGGCGTCCACGGCGTGCGGGAGTTTTGTCGATTGCACGCAAAGGCTGTGAGGTGCTCGTGCACCGAGAGATTGGCAAACACCTGGCGGCCTTCTGGCACGATTGCAAATCCCAACTTGGCCACTTGGTCTGCCGCTTTGTTGGCAATGCCCTGGCCATCGAACTGAATTTGCCCGGACTCGATGGTCTTGAGGCCCAGCAGGCTTCGGATCAAGGTGGTTTTGCCCATGCCATTGCGCCCAAGCAGCCCCATCACTTGCCCCTGCTCGATAGCAAAGTCAATGCCAAACAGCACTTGACTCTCGCCGTAGCGCGCCTGAACGCCTGTGACTTGCAGCAAGCTCATGCGTGCTCCTCGCCCAAATAGGCGGCTATCACCAAGGGGTTGTGACGTATTTTCTCAGGCGTACCCGTGGCAATCAATGTGCCGTTGACCAACACAGAAATTCGATCTGCCAAGCGAAACACGGCGTCCATGTCGTGTTCAATCAATAAAATAGAAACCTTGGCACGCAGCTTCAAGATCAAATTTAAAATTCGCTCGGACTCGACCGGGCCCGCGCCGGCCATGGGTTCATCGAGCAGCAACAATTTGGGTTCGGTGGCAAGGGCCAGCCCTAGCTCCAAAATACGCTGCTCGCCATGGGAGAGTTCGCTGGCCAAGTCATGTGCGCGATCTTGCAAGCCTAGCTCTTGCAGCACTGCCATGGCCTCTTCAACCAAAGCTGACTCGGCTCGCACAGGGCGCCAAAAAGAAAAGCTTGTGCCACTGCGCGCCTGCACCGACAAAGCAATGTTGTCGATCACGCTGAATGATTTGAACAAACGGGTGATCTGAAATGAACGCGCCAACCCATGCTGCACACGGCTGTGGGTGTTCATCTCCGTGATATCTTGTTGATCAAACACGATGCGACCACTGTCTGGCTTGAGGTGGCCTGAGAGTTGCGCTACCAAACTGGTTTTGCCAGCGCCATTGGGGCCAATCAATGCGTGGATCTCACCATGCAAAACATCCAGAGAAACATGGTCTGTGGCCCGCAAGGCGCCGAAATTTTTCACCAAGTCTTGCACTTGCAACAACACTGACGCGTTCATGCCGAGTCCTTCGTGCGTGCAGGCGAGCGAAATTTTTGAACCAAACCCGACAAGCCTTTGGGCGCGAGCAAGATCACCGCTAATAAAATCCATCCGACATAAAACTGCCAATGCAAGGTGTACTCGGCAATCACATCTTCCAAAATCAAAAGGACCAAAGCACCCCACAGCCCGCCGGCCAGTGTGCCCACGCCGCCCAATATGACCATCACCATCAAAATGCCTGACTGGGTCCAATGCATCAAGTTAGGACTGACATAATTTTGATGATTCACCATCAGCGCACCCGACAGACCGCCCAGCGTTCCGGCAATCACAAACAGCACCCACTTGTAACGGTAGGCTGCAAAGCCGATGGACTCGGCGCGCACGTCGTCATCTCGCAAAGCATGTATCACGCGCCCAAAGCGCGAATGCATGATCCGAGAAATCAAGAGCAAGGTGAGCACCAGCACGAGCAGCACCACAAAGTAAAAAGTTAAATCATTTTTAAGGTCCAAGCCAAAACCAAAGTCAGAGCGGCGTTTGATGTTCAAGCCCTCGTCACCGCCGTAGGCTTTGATGGAATTGACCAAGTAATAAATCATCTGCGCAAAAGCCAGCGTGATCATGATGAAGTACACACCGCGGGTGCGCAGCGAGATGGCCCCAATGATGGCTGCAGCCAAGGCCGAGACGCCCATTGCAGCCGCAAAACCTAGCCAGCCGTTGGTCACACCCTCGGTGATCAAAATGCCCACCATGTAAGCACCAATTCCAACGAAAGCGGCGTGGCCAAAAGACACCAAGCCGCCATAGCCCAAAATTAAATTCAAACTGCATGCAGCGATGCCATAGATCAACATGCGGCTGAGCATGCTGATATAAAAATCTTGGCCCAGTGCGTGTAAGACCAAGGGCAAACCGATGGCCATTGCCACGCCAAACAACCAAGCCCACAGTGGAGTTTTGGGATTCATTGCACGCATGCCACGCCCATCAGGACCGGCCCGAGAAAAGGCCTTGCGGGCGCACAAACAGCACCACCGCCATCAGCACATAAACCGCAATCGAAGCCACCGCAGGGCCCGCTGCACTGGCAAATTGGGGCGAGAAAACTTCGCGAAACAAAAATGGCAACAAGGTGCGGCCCAGAGTGTCCACAAAGCCCACCAAAATGGCGCCCACAAAGGCGCCCCAAACCGATCCAATGCCGCCGATGACAATCACCACAAAAGCCAAAATCAAAATGTTCTCGCCCATGCCCACTTGCACCGCCAGCAAAGGCCCCAGCATGGCCCCAGCCACGGCGCACAAGGCTGCGCCGATGCCAAACACGCCTGTGAACAGTGCCCGAATGTTGATGCCCATGGCCATGGCCATTTCGCGGTTGGAAGCCCCTGCCCGAACCCAGGCACCCATGCGTGTTCGAGTGACCAGCAAAAACAGCAGCAGCGCGATACCCAAGCCCACGCCAATGATCACCAAACGGTAACTTGAATACAGCAGGCCAGGTAACAGTTCAACGGGCCCAGCCAAAACTTGGGGAGCTGAAAGGGGCAGGTCCGAGCCCCATATCATTCGCACCGACTCGTTGATGATCAAAATCAAAGCAAACGTGGCGAGCACTTGCGAGAGGTGATCCCGCGCGTACAAGGTTCGAAGCAACGTCGCTTCCAGCAGCATGCCAACAACTGCCGTTAGCAGCACTGCCAGCAAGACACCCAGCCAAAAAGAATCTGTGAGCTGAACCAACCAAGCCGTGAAAAAAGCGCCCACCATGTACAGCGCGCCGTGGGCCAGATTGATCATGTCCATGATGCCAAACACCAGTGTCAACCCAGAGGCCAACAAGAACAGCATCAAACCAAACTGCAGGCCATTCAAGGCCTGCTCCAAAATCAAAATACCTGTCATGTAAGAGCTAACGGCGTCCTTACTTCATCGGGCAATCTTTGACGTAGGCGTCACCGTGATTGGCCAAAATGGGTTGGCCCACGATGCGGTTGACCAAACGGCCTTGCGCATCCTTTTGAACTTCACGCAGGTAGTAATTTTGAATCGGGAAGTTGTTGGTGTTGAAACGGAAATCACCACGCACAGAATTGAACTTGGCTGTTTTCAAATGCTTGAGCATGGCGTCTTTGTCTTCCATCTTCCCGCCTGAGGCGCGCACTGCGGCATCGATCAGCAGTGCCGTGTCGTAGCCCTGTGCAGCGTACAGGGTAGGCAGGCGCTTGTATTCTTTTTCAAACTCCGCTACAAATTTCTTGTTGGCTTCGTTGGGCAAATCAAGGCCCCAATGCGCCGTGTCAAACACGCCCAGCATGTCATTGCCCACCGCGCGGATCACATCTTGATCAGCGCCAAAGCCAGGCTGAATCAAGCGAATGTCTTTGTTCAGACCTGCTGCCATGAACTGCTTGATGAAGTTGATGCCCATGCCGCCCGGCAGAAACGTATAGACCACCTCAGGCTTGGCAGCGCGGATCTCGGCCAACTCCGCGGCGTAATCGAGTTGACCCAGTTTGGTGTAAACCTCACCCGAAACAGTGCCCTTGTAAAAACGCTTAAAGCCAGCCAGTGAGTCCTTGCCGGCTTGGTAATTGGGCGCCAGCAAATAGGCTGACTTGACTTTCAAGTTGGTGGCGTACTGCCCTGCCGCCTCATGGTAGGCGTCGTTCGGCCAAGACACAGCATAAAAGTAAGGTGAGCACTGCGCCCCCGCAATGGGGGAAGGCGCTGCATTGGGGCTGAGGTAAATTGTTTTGTTGTCCACCGCCTCAGGCAAACCGGCCAGCATGATGTTGGAGAACACCACACCAGTTAAAAAATCAACTTTGTCGCGTTTCACATAACGCTCAAACAACTGCTTGCCCACATCGGGCTTGAACTGATCGTCAGAGATCGAAACATCTGCGGGCAAGCCGCCGAGTTTGCCGCCGTTGAGTTTGACTGCAAGCATGAACGCATCGCGAATGTCCACGCCCAAAGCCGCTGAGGGGCCGGATAAGGTACTGACAAAACCAATTTTGACTTTGTCTGCCGCCAAAGCAGGCATGGCCACCAACGCAGCCACACTGGACAGGGTCAACAAACTTTTGAGAAATGCCAAGCGCATAGAAAACTCCAGAGAAATACCAACAAAAAAGAGCCGTATTCGGAAGAACCGCTATTCTGACTTCGATTTGCGCCTACGGCGTATGAGTGTTTACCATTAAACAGCTTCCTCAGGGCATGAATTGGCCACCATTGACCTCTAAGATCTGGCCCGTCACATACCCCGACAACTGCTCTGAAGCAAAATACAAAAACGCACCCACGCATTCTTGCGCCGTTCCAAGCCGGCCCATGGGAATGGTTTGGCGCATGGTTTCGAGCTGGTCAGGCGTAGAGAATTTATCGTGAAATGGCGTGGTCACAACGCCAGGTGAGACCGCATTGACCCGGATGCGTTTGCCCACCAATTCTTTGGCCAAACCTTTGGTGGCTGTGCTGACAAAACCCTTGGAGCCGGCGTACATGGCCGCTCCTGGGCCTCCACCGTGACGAGCCGCAACACTGGTCAAATTGATGATGCTGCCGCCATGACCCATATGAGGCACTGCGTATTTAATGCACATCAACATCGAGCGCACGTTGAGATCAAAAATGTCATCCAGCACTTCGTCTGTGATCTCGGTAATCGGCATGCGGCGCACCAAGGCGCCCGCATTGTTGATCAAGACATCAATCTGCGAGAACTTTGCAACGGTCAATTGAACCAACCGTTCGCATTCAGATGTTTTGCGCAAGTCCGCTTGTGCCACCAGAGCTTGGCCTCCGGCAGTTTCTACTGCATGCGCCACTTCGAGCGCAGCATCCTTGGAGCTGTTGTAGTGCACCACGACCTTGGCGCCAAGGGCCCCAAACGCCTTCGCGCATCCGGCGCCAATGCCCGTGGATGCGCCTGTGATCAAAATTACTTTTCCTTTGAGATCGTCCATCTGCGGGCTCCAGTTTGATAGGTTGAATCCAAGCCTGCCACAGCCGACATAGGCCCCGGCTTGAGAGGAGCACGTTGCGGTACGCACCGATCTCATCTGGCGTTTTGTGAAGGCTTTTTGCGAGTATTCGTGTCACGATGGTACCGCAAACCCAGCATCGGCGCCAAATGTTGATTGCCCAAACCTGCTGCCAAAACGACCTTTTCAGCAGCTCACCCGCACAGCTCAAACCGTAGGCTGGCGCGGTCATTTGGTGGGGTCTGCGCTCAAGCTGCTGTCCCGCACCGATTGCGCAAGCGCTTTGATGCGATCATTTTCTGCACGTTGCTTGGCAATTTCATCCGGGCCCAAGGCCTGCAGATTGAGGTAGTCTTGACGCCATTGAGGGGCTCCCTTCCATTGAATTGGATTGACCAGGGTGGTGTTTGCAGCTTGGGCGCTTTGCAGCAACTCCAAAGCCAGAGCCAGTGTCTTGTCCTGTGAGTCCGTGTCATAGGGCAAACCAGCTGCATTGCCAAGTGGCACATCGCTGAACAGAAAACGCGGCACACCACACCATTGCACAATGTCCTTGGCAGCACCCATTAGCACCGTGGCAATACCGTTGGCCTCCAGATGACGCGCTACCAGCGAAAGACTTTGATGGCACACGGGGCAGTTGGCCACGAGCACTGCCGCTTGAGCGCCATCTGCAAGGCAGCGTTGCAACACTTCGGGGCAATCGACTTCCAGCGTGTGACGCTGACTTCGGTTGGTAGGAACACCATGAAAGTTTGGCGTTAACGCTCCAATCAAACCCAGCTGCACGGCACGATGCATGGCTGGCAAAGGAAACCAAGTGTTGCTGTCGTTGCTCAGGTGAGCGCGGTCCACTGCCACATGCGAGACCCGCACATCATGCTCAGCGCAGGTGCCTGCGGAATACACTTTGAAAAATTTGGCCGATGCGTTGTAGGGTGCACTGGCGTCTTGTGGACCTTTGTCAGCTTGGTACAGGGCAGCCGTGGTGATCAGCGTGACGCAAGTTTTTGACAAGGCCTGCGTCAGCGGCTGAAAGGGCGTGGTCGAGTAGTGCGCGTATTGGTAGGGGTTGCCATAGCCCAAGGCGTCGTACCATGCGTGGGTGCGTTCAATGTAGGCGATAGGAGGGCCCTGCGCAGGGGTTTGATCAGCAGTGTCTGGCGCATTGCCTTTAGCACCTGGCTGCGCTTCTCCCGAGACGTAAAACCATCTGTTCGCATGGCCGCTGATTTCACGTACAAACTGGCTGCTTTCCTGAAGGCGCACAGCGCGGCCACCTGCTTCGCGATAACGCGCTATGAACTCCACCTGAGCATGTGCCTCATCGATCTTTCGGTACGCTCGAACCTCCAAGCCCAGCCACTTGACGCCTGGCTCAAAGCTCAGTTCTGCAGGCCGTGTGCTGGCATGCCAAGTCGCAAGCAAGTAGTCCGCACGCTCGAGCACAAAAGCTGTGTAACGCGAACGCATCAGGGCCTGCGCATCTGCTGCCGAGCAGGCCAGAAAGTCTGTCAGATAAGGCCCGCAACATTGCGCAAAGTCCAGCCTCCGCCCCGCAGCATCAAGCTGACCGCAAGGGCAATGAATGAGTTCTTTGTTAGCCATCCCCCCATTTTAAAGGGAATGCTTTAAAGGTTTTTAAAGGGGACGCTTTTAAAGGGGACGCTACCCTGTTAAAGGGTTAAAGGGGACGCTACCCTTTATTCAACCCTTTTTTCACTCAAGCCAGATGCCTGGCCTTCCACCCTGGCACATGGTCCATACGCCATTGCCACCAACGTGGCACAGGCTTGATTGCGCGCTCAACGTAATACGGAACCATCGGGCAAAACCAGTCCCAAAGTCGGCGCAGCTCTGCTTCAGGTTGATCGTGCAAGTCCACTCGTAAATCTACAACTGGAAATGGCTGATCTCCGTAGACCATCAGCGCGGAGGAATTCTGCCCTTCAGGTTGGCCCCCGGCATCTCGAGCCGCCTCGACTGCGCGCACCAAGCGCTCAGCCAGCACTTGGTCGTGCGCGTCTTCGAAGGCACGGGCCATTGCCTTAACCACCCCTTCACCAGCCAGTACATTTCCGGCAACAGCATAACCATCACCCACAATGTGCCCAGCCCATGCTGGATTTTTTTCACCCGTGAACGCATGTGCATGTCCATAAACATCCACCACCAAAATTTGGCGTGACTGCGGATACGGGTCGCTGGACAAGAGTTCTGCAACAATTTTTTCTGCTGACAACGACGCCTGCATCAGGCTGCGTGCAATAGGCAGCAGATAGGGGTTGGCCACCGCTTGCAGCGATGCAGCGCCTCGCTGAGGCACAACGACGGGACAGCGAACGCCCACATTGGGCGAATAGGTTGCAATGCCCACTCCATATTGGCCAGTCTTTGGGCAACGGGCTGCGATTGAAAAAGTCATTTGTTCACTCCATGACGATGCCGGACTCAGCCGCCATCCGCTTATAGTTTTCGAATTCGGCCAGGGTCAATTTTCCAAGTGCCTCGGGCGTATCGGGCCGCACGACGCAGCCTGAGCCCTCAATGCGTTTTCTGACATCGGGGTTGGCCAAAATTTTGAGCAACTCCTTGGACAAGCGTTGAATCACGGCGCGAGGTGTTCCAGCGGGCGCATAAAGCGCGTTCCACGAAGTGAAGTTCAATCCGGTCAGGCCCTGTTCATCAAGCGTTGGTATTTCGGGCGCATTCCCAGCACGAGTTGGGGAAGTAATGCCAAAAATTTTCAACTTGCCTTCTTTGGCCAACGGCAGTTGCGTTGGCAGTGTGCCGAAATAAATTTGCACCCGGTTCGAAAGCAGGTCGGTATTGACTTGAGGTGCACCCCGGTAGGGAATGTCTGCGATTTTCGTTCCCGTCATGCGAGCCAGCGTGAGGCATGCAAACTGGTTACTCGAACCATTGCCATGGTGCGCGCAGTTGAGCTTTCCAGGATTGGCTTTGACGTAATCAACGAACTCCTTGGCTGTACTGCCTGGAATGGAAAGGTGGCCAGTCAGCACAATTGGCAACTCAGCCACATAGCCGATAGGCTCGAAGTCTTTGGGGCCATAACTCACACTCTTGTTCAATGCCGGCGTGGCAGCCGTTGGCGCACTGCCTCCCATGATCAGCGTGTATCCGTCGGCTGGTGCTTTGGCAACCAAGGCGTGCGCAATGGCACCACTGGCCCCTGTGCGATTTTCGACCACCACCGCCTGCCCTAGCAACTTGGTCAATTCATCTGCAACGATTCGGCACAAAATATCCGTGATGCCGCCGGCAGGGTAAGGCGAGACAATGGTCAGCGTTTTAAGGGGCCACGCCTCGTTGGCATGGGCAGGCCAAGGACTTGCGAGGTATGCGGCAGTTACACCGAGGCTTCTGCGGCGTGTCCATAGCGGGTTAGGCATAAGTTTGATCTCAATGAAATTGATTTCATGCACTTTAAACATCAAAAAAATGAATGTCAATGTAATTTTTTGATATTTAGCGGATTATGATGAATGAAATGATTTCATTTTAACTTTCAACTGTGTCCAAAGTCGCCCCTGCCCCTTACACGCGCCCTTCGGTCTCGGATGTTGCACGATTGGCAGGCGTATCACCGGCCACCGTTTCCCGCGCCTTCAACACCCCGAATCTTTTGGGAGCACCAACTCTGCAGCGCGTGCAAGTGGCCGCAAATCAATTGGGGTACCAACCTTATGGGCTGGCCCGATCACTCAGACGTCGCAGGTCCATGGTCTTGGGCATCCTCATGCCGTCACTGCGCTATGCGTATTACGCGGGCACGCTGGAGTTGCTGCAAAGTATTCTGGCGCGCGAGGGCTACACATTGCTTTTGAGCTCGGCCAACCATGATCCGCAACTTGAGTTGGATGGTGCGCGAGCCATGATGGCCCAGGGGGTCGATGGGGTCATCTTATTTGGGCGCCCTTTGCACGACGAAAGCGCCCCCCTGCTAGCGCGACGCGGCGTTCCGCACCTTCGGTGCTGGGCTGCCATGCCGGGCGAACCTTCGGTTTCGTTTGATCATGGGGCTGCCATGGCCGACGTGGTCGAACACCTCATAGGACATGGCCATCGTCATTTTGCAGTGGTCATTCCTTTCTTAGCGTTGGGGGACCGTTTTCGTGGGCGCCTAATCGCTATCCGCGAGGCCTTGGCGCAGCATGGTCTGGCCATACCGAACAACGCCATCGTTGACGATGGCGGACTCGATGCCCAGGCAGGCCGGGCGGCCTATCAAACATTGCTCCAGCGTGAAGTCAAGGCCACTGCAGTGATCTGCAGCAATGATTTGATAGCTGCCGGTGTGATCCTAGAGTGCCAAGCCAGAGGCCGGCATGTTCCAAAGGACTTGTCTGTCACCGGATACAACGACTCAGGCTTAGCTGGCTCGTTTGAGCCAGCCATCACCTCAGTCGAAACGCCTCTGGACGTGCATGCGCAAGAAGTTGCACGGGTCATACTTTCTGCCCTGCGCGATGGCTCGCCCATCCCCATGATCAGACTTGCCACGTATTTGCGTGAGCGAGCCAGCACGGGTGATGCACCACTTTTTTAAAGGTTAAAGGTTAAAGGGGGTTAAAGGGGACGCTGTTAAAGGGGACGCTACCCTTTATCCGCATTAACCATTACAGTCGGCCTGAAGATCATGAATCGCTGAATATTGAAGATCAACCTAAATGCCCAGCCTCAAATCTCTCAGCTCTCGAATCGTTTTTCTCCTTTTGATATTGGTGGCATGCCGCCCCGTTTATGTGGCGGCGGATTTTTCTGCCTGTTTGCATTTTTTTGCTGGAAATAATCCACCCCTTCTGGCCATTGAACCCACCGACAGGGCTTTGTGCTACGACGCATTCGCAGTGCTGCACTCTGGTCAGAGTAAAACACCTATTTTTGTTGCCGAGAAACTCAATAAAGCCTCTATAGCTGATGCCGATGAAATACGGACCAATCATTTCTTTACTGATGCAAGGCTGAGAAGCGCAGAAAGGGCCAGCTTAGAAGATTACAAGAGCAGCGGTTTTGACCGAGGACACATGGCCCCTGCCGCCGATATGCCCACAGCTCAGGCCATGGCGCAAAGTTTCTCCTTAGCGAATATGGTCCCTCAAAACCCTGACCTTAATCGCGGCGTTTGGGCCAAATCTGTTGAAGCGGCAACGCGCAAATACGTTTCGCGTGCCAGCGGTGATGTTTTTGTAATTACTGGGCCGGTATTCTCACCCAATATCGCCAGCAGCCCCAGCATTGGGGAGGGGAGTGTGCATGTACCGCGTTACCTTTATAAACTTGTTTATGACAAAGATAAAAACAAAGCTTGGGCGCATTGGTACGAAAACGTAAACACATCCAATGGCTCAGAACCGATCAGTTATGCCGAATTGATCAAGCGAACGAAAATTGAATTTTTGCCAGGGTTGAAGCCAGATTAAACAAAGGGTAGCGTCCCCTTTAAACCCCTTTAAACAACCTTTAAATAAACCTTTTGAACCTTGAAAGAGCGCTCGCTTATTCTGATGGGGCTACCAATACCGATCTTTGACTAATTTTTTATACAATTTCCCCGTAGGATGTCGCGGCAAATTTGAATCGAAATCGATCGAGCGTGGGCATTTGAAAGCAGCTAAATTTTCTCGGCAATAGGCCATCAATTCAGCTTCCAAGTCGGCTCCGCTATCGCTTGCATCCACGGGCTGGACGACGGCTTTGACTTCTTCACCGAGGTCTTCGTTTGGCACCCCCACGACGGCAACGTCCATCACTTTGGGGTGTCCAATTAATATATTTTCAATCTCCTGAGGAAAAATATTGACGCCGCCCGAGATGATCATGAATGCGCGACGATCCAACAAATACAAATACCCTTGCTCGTCAATCCGTCCAATATCCCCCAGCGTTGTCCAACCCTGTGCGTTGCGTGATTCGGCAGTTCTAACTGGGTCGTTGTGGTACGAGAAAACAGGCCCCTGCGAGAAATAAACCAGCCCCGCCTGCCCTACTGGCAACTCAACACCTTCCTCATCGCAGATATGCAAAACGCCCTGGCTTGCTCGACCCACCGAACCTTTGTGTTGCAACCATTCACCAGGCGTGATAGAACAAAATCCGTTATTTTCCGTGCCTGCATAGTATTCATGGATGATGGCACCCCACCATTCAATCATCTTCTCCTTAATGTCAACTGGACATGGCGCAGCCGCATGCAAGGCAACCTTCAAGGATGAGGTGTCTACACGGGTTCGAATTTCTACAGGCAGTTTGAGCAGTCTCACAAACATCGTTGGAACCCACTGTGCATGCGTGATCGAGTGCTTCTCAATGGCCTCTAATGCACGAAGCGCATCGAAACTTTGCATGATCCAGACCGTGCCGCCCAGCTTGATCACCGTCATGCAATGCCGCAAGGGTGCAGCATGGTAAAGGGGTGCAGGCGACAAATACCGCGTCTGATCACTGTAATTGAACAACGGCGCTAAGAGATTCACAAGCATGGTGGGCAGTCCAGGAGGCTGTTCTGGCAAAGGCCATTTAACCCCCTTGGGCCGGCCTGTTGTCCCTGAGGAATAAAGCATGTCTAAGCCCTGAGAGCCATCTGAGATGGCAAGCGTTGATTGCTTGATCAATGCATCCTGCCAAGACAAATACCCAACCAAGCCCGGGCCCGTGGAAAATACTTGAACATTTTTGGGAAGCAACTTAACCAGTCGTTCTGCGATCGACACCAACTCAGAAGAAACAATCAATACACGCGCTGCACAATCACAAACAATGTAGGCTATCTCATCGACAGTAAGCCGTGTACTGATGGTTGTGTAATAGACGCCCGCCCGGTCCATTCCAAAACAAGCCTCTAAAAAGTCCTTGTCATTGACCATTAACAAGGCAACATGCTGGCTTTTTTTTACGCCCAATCCACGAATGCATTGCGCGACTTGATTGGCTTTTTTGTCTAACTCACCAAACGTCACCTGCTCCCCAGTTTCGAGAATTTGAAATGCAGGCTTATGTGGATCTGCTGCTGAGTGATTCAGTGGGTATAGCACTATTAAACACCACGAGAAATGCGTTCGAGCAAAATTTCTGTTGATCCATCGACCAGACTGGCCGCTTGCGCCGCCAGCAGATGACGCGCAAACGGTTGGTCTGTTGACAGACCTTCCGCACCCATTTTATGCATCAATTCTGCGACTTGACGACTGGCCATTTGCGTTGCAAAAATTTTAGCTTTTGCCGCCAAAATTTGCGCATCACCTCCGCAATCAATTAACTTTGCAGCTTGTGCAACGAGTGCAGTGGCGGCTGCGAGCTCAACGCGCGCATTTGCGATTGTCCAGCGCCAACCTTGGTGTTGATTCAAGGGCATGCCAAACGCATGGCGGTCATTGCCATAATTGCGCACCACCTCTATGCAATCCTCCACCATGCCACAACACATGGCAGCAACATAAATTCGCGCCGCATTGATGGATATCATCATCTCTTTGAATGCGAGTCCTGGCTCAAGGATCATTTGATCAGAACTGCATTGATAATTTGAAAGCGCAAAACTTCCTACGCCCATCGTTGGAATGGGCCCTTGCCCCTCAGGCGTCAATCTTACAAAGTTGGCATCCTCGGCGTCGATCAAGAAGGCGGCTATCCCTTTGACGCCAGCGCCCAGCTTTGTTTGAGCGTAGACAACCATGAAGCGTGCATCTCTTGCATTGACGATCCAAGACTTTGTACCGCTGAGCAACCATCCTCCCTCATGGGCTACAGCGAACGTTTGAATGGCAGCCACATCAGATCCTGCGCCAGGCTCTGTGATCGCAGTGCACGCACTGAATCGGCCAGACATTAGCTGGCCCAAATAACTTGAACGGCTTGGCCCTTTTTCAAGGTTGGAAATTTGGGCAACCACATTGTGGGTATTGATCAGCGACATCGCTACGCCAAAGTCAGCCGAAGCCAGCATTTTTGCAAGCTCTACTTTGCAAATGAAGGAGGCCCCTAAGCCACCCAATTCAACTGGTACTTCAAGCCTTAGCAGACCCACCTTGGCAGCATCAGACAATAAGTCGCTGCAAGTTTTTTGTTTTGAATAAAACTGCTCAAGCTTGGGCTTGACTTTGAATTGCAAGAATGCTTCGGCTTTTGACAGAAATGCAGACTCAGATGCTGTCAACTCAGTCATGGCGACGCCAAAAAATAGTTTTTAATTTCGTCAGCAATTTCGAAAAAACCGGGACCAATCCTAGCGGCAAGAAAATAGTTGCAACAACTAAAATCAACCCATATGTCACAAGCCTGTAGCTGTCAGCAATGCGCAAATATTCAGGCAAAAAGGTAACCGCAAAAGCGCCTATCACCGGCCCACTCAGCGTGCCGCTGCCACCCAGAATAACGGCCAAAATGGCATTGAGTGATTGGTCAACGCCAAACGGTTCAGGGTTTAAAAATCCAATATAGTGGGCATACAAAGAGCCTGCCAAGCCTGCCAAACTGGCGCTCATGACAAATGCAAATAATTTGTATCGCCATGTGATCACACCCACCGCTTCAGCCAGTGTTTCGTTTTCTCTGATTGACAACAAGACCCTGCCGACTCTTGAATTCAAAATGAGCCAACATATGCCCGTGCTGAAAAATCCAACAATCACTGTTAAATAATAAAAGTTTGTATTGCTGCGTCCTTCGAAATTAATCAACCACCCCAAAAATCGAAACTCTTCCGGCCGAGGCACATTGGGGATGCCTGCCTCACCCCCAGTCAGTGAACTGTAGGTCATCAAAATTGTGAAGATCACCATGTTGTATGCGAGAGTCACAATCGCAAAATAATGGCCCTTGACGCGCAGACTTGGGTAGCCAACGAGGACGGAAATGACCCCCGTCACAAAAGGCGAAAGCAATAACGCGCTCCAAACTGGCAACCCCAGCTTGACACTCATCAGCGTTGAAAAATAAGCGCCAACCCCCATGAACCCGGCCTGCGCAATCGATACATAACCCACAAAGCCTTGGATTAAATTTTGCCCCTGGGCAAGCACCACCCAGATCAACGCCAAAATGATCAAGTGCATGAAGTACGGCACCGTCACCAATGTCGGAACCAATGCGCCGATCACGATCAGTGCGAGCCAGGTCAAAAAAGGAAAATGATTGGATTTCATCTTTTACCCAAAAGGCCCTGTGGCCTTAACAGTAAAACGGCAATCATGACCAGAAATGCAATGACATCTTTGTAGGCGGAAGAAATGAAACCTGCCGCCATGGCCTCGCTAACGCCCAAAATCATGCCACCCACAACTGCCCCCGGTATAGAACCCAGGCCTCCTAAAATAAGCACCGCAAATCCCTTGACCGCAAGCCCCTCACCGACTCCTGGCGCAATGGCCAGCAATGCGCCAATCAAAGCACCAGCGGCAACGCCCAAAGCGGAAGAGATTGAAAAAACAACCAATGAAACTTGGGTGACATTAACCCCCATCAAAATTGCAGCAGAACGGTTTTGCGCAACAGCTCGTATAGATTTACCCGTCTTGGTTTTGCGAATTAAAATTGAAATGACCCCTATCAAGACAACCGCCGTCAAAATAACGATCAACCGCAACTCTGCGACAGCCAGACCGCCGATGTTATACACCCCCCGATAGGGCGTTTGAATCACGATTTGATCAGCGCCAAAGACCAATAAATTAAAGCCCTCAATCATCATCGTCAAGCCCAGCGCAATGATGAATGCGTTGATGTGCGGCGCATTTTGAACTGGTCGGTAAGCTAAGCGCTCGATGAGCATCCCAGCCACCGCACCAACCACCATGGCCATCGACATTGCAACAAAAAATGGCAATGCAAACTTTTCGCTCAGCATGAATGTGAGATACCCACCCAACATGGCAACAGAACCATGTGCGAAGTGGGCTATCCCCAGTATGCCAAATACAACTGTCAACCCCAGTGCAATCAATGTGTACACAGCGCCAATGGCTACACCATTGAGTATCTGTTGAAGAACTTCAATCATGGCGAAAATACACTATTGACATTGCAAAGAGGTGCATCAATTATTTGCGCAAACTGCGCAAGAAGCTGGAGTATGTTTTCGTATCTGAAGGCAAATCCGATACGTAAATCCACTTTCCTTTTTGCCATTGGAATGCACCGTTTGAAGTATAGGCTTGGCCATTGACGTCAAACATTGTTCCATCGGTTGGCAAGTACTTCATGACAGCCTCCTTGGGCACCGAAATTTTGCCAATTTCATTCATCACCTTTTTGATGTCTTCAGCGCCACCCGCTTTTTCAATTGCATTTTTGAGAACATACACTTGGTCATACGCATAAGGTGAGCTTGGCGATGGAGGTGTTCCAAATTTCTTGGTGTAATTTGCGACATAAGTTTTGGCGTTAGCGTCCAATGCTTCAATTGTCAGCTCAGTTGGCCGCAGATCCCACACGCCCTCCATCTGGTCGCTGGAGGCAACTTTCAGAAATTGTTCTTCACTGCCGCTTGTGAATCCATAGCGCGGCAACTTCATTCCCAACTCAACTGATTGGCGATAAACAAATGCGGCAGGCTCAACATATCCCAGCACCAACAACGCATCGGGGTTAAGCGCTTTAACTTTTGTCAACTGGGGCGTCATGTCTCTGTCTTTGAGGCCAAAGGTTTCTTTGGCTACAATTTTTCCGCCGGCTTTGACAATTTCACGCTCAAATGCATCCAAATATTGGGTGTAAAAAGACACATCAAGTGAACCGATCACGGCAATATTTTTAGCCCCACGCTTGGCAACAAACGTCCCTGCTGCTGCCCCCGTGAAATCTGCTGGAGGGCGTGTTCGAAACAAATTAGGTGTTCCAGCCGCAGTGATAGCCCGCTCAGCCGCATTTCCAACCAACATCACCACATTTTCTTTGGCAATAAATGAGGCCACAGCACTCGTTGATCCCGAGCAGCAAAATCCAACCAGGTATTTGACGTTGTCACGGTCAATCAGCTTGCGAACACTGTTCGTTGCCTCAGTCGGATTTGCTTTATCGTCGTTGCTAACAGCTTTGAGTTTGTAGTTGTCTGCGCCTGCTTTAATGCCGCCGCGTGCATTGATCTCTTCGATGGCCATCTGAACTGCATTGGCTTGTGGAAGCCCATAGACAGCGCCAGGGCCGGTCAGCGCATCGTTGATACCAAGTAGCAGCTCTTTTTCAGCAGAAAAGGAACTCACTGGAAAGGCCAACGCAAATAAACTCGCCGCTGCAACTATAGAAAAATTGAACTTAAATGACTTCATAACGCGATCTCCTATTGGATTGATAAAGATTGAAACAACTAACTTCTGATTAATACCCCAAGTAAGCCTTACTGACCTCGGGATGATTCTGTAACTCCTGACCCGTGCCATGCAAAACGATTTCTCCAGCTTCAAACACATACGCTCGATCAGACAAGCGCAAAGCCATGGCAGCGTTTTGCTCAACCAGCAAAATGGTCGTTCCCATTGCCTTAATTCGGGCCAAAGTTTGCTCGACCTCTTCTACAATTTTTGGGGCCAACCCAAGTGACGGCTCATCGAAAATACACAGTTTGGGGCGTGCCATCAATGCTCTTGCAATGGCGAGCATTTCTTGCTCCCCGCCTGATAAAGTGCCAGCACTTTGCTTTGCTCTTTGCCGCAAGACAGGAAACAATTCAAACATTTCGTCAAGATCTTTAGTTTGTGAATCATCCACACGGGAATGAGCGCCCATTTCTAAGTTTTCCAAAACCGTCATTTCAGAAAAAACTTGCCGGCCCTCTGGGCACATGGTAATTCCTCGTCTCACAATCAAATGCCCAGGCAGGCCATGGATGGGTTCACCTTCAAACGTGATGGACCCACTGCGTATCGGGTTGATCCCACATATGCACTTGAGCGTTGTCGTTTTCCCAGCCCCATTTGCGCCAACCAACGCAACGCATTCTGAGCGTTCAACATTCAGGCTGATGCCGTGCAAAACATCAACCTTTCCATAACCAGAGCGCAGATTTTCAACTCGCAACATCAGTGTGTGCCCCCTAAATAGGCATCAATAACGGCTTTGTGATTGCGTATTTCAGAGGGAATGCCTTGCGCAATTCTCTGTCCAAAATTAAGAACCACGATTTGCTCACACACCTCCATGATCAAGCCCATATGGTGCTCAATGACGAGCACAGCAACTCCGCTATCGCGAATGCTCATAATTAACTTCGCCAATTCTTTGCGCTCACTTGCGACCATGCCTGCAGCAGGTTCATCCAAAAGCAAGAGTCGGGGCTGTGTCGCAAGGGCCGTCGCAATCATCAGCAGACGTTGCTGGGCTGACGAAATGGATGATGCTTTGACGTTGGCAACGGCTGCAAGCCCCACAAACTCAATTATTTCCATGGCTTTTGTTTGTTCCGAACTCTCTTCCTTCTGCCCTGCCTTGGTTCGAAAAACTGATTGCCAAGGACCTGACTGATATCGACAATGACAAGCCACCATCACTTGCTCGCAGACTGTGAATTCAGCAAATAGCGTGGTCGTTTGAAAAGTTCGTGCCAGCCCCAAAGGCACACGCTGGCTGGTGGACAGTCCACTCAATGTGTGCCCATCAAAATTTACGGCCCCAGATGACACGTCAAGCGCTCCGGAAATCAAATTAACGGTTGTCGACTTGCCAGACCCATTGGGGCCAATGAGTCCAACGATTTCTGACTCGTGAATTGCGAAGGAAAGATTTTTGACAGCTTGCACACCGCCGAAATGCTTATCAACTTCATTTAATTCGAGCAATATTTTTGCCATGGCTGAATTGTTCTAGTAGACCGGTCGTCTAGAAATTGGGATTTACCCTCTTAATTACATGACGCTAAGGTGATTGTGGGGCTTATTTGGCTACTTTGCTAAAGAAAAGGTCAGCAAAATGGTCTATCGGTTGGACGCTTTTAGTCAGCTTTGACCGAAGAATAGCCCCCTCCCACCCGATCCAGAAAAACCGCGACAAGGCTGCCGCATCGGTCTGTCCAGAAATGTCTAGCCGGTCAATTGCCTCCTGAAGGCAGGCAGTGACCTTGATTTCCCACGACACCAAGACCTCCTCAAGTTGCACTCGAAATCCGTCATTGATGCTGGCCAGTTCCTGGCCCATATTGCCAATCAGGCAGCCTCGTCGAAACTCAAACCGGACCATGTCGTATTTCGCCTTTTCAACGAAATTTTTTAGCCTTTGAAGGGGTTCAGTACTGGGCGTATTGAAAATTTTGTCCATTTTTTTTGCATAAAAATCAACATAGTTTTCAATCACCGCCGAACCAAATTCATCTTTACTTTTAAAGAAATGGTAGAAGGACCCTTTGGGCACGCCCACTTTTTTGAGTACCTGATCGATTCCCGTGGCTTGGTAACCCTGTTCCGTCAGCAGTTCTGTTCCATAGCGAACCAAATCTTGGCGCTTGCTGGAGCGCTCGGCTGAGCGATCTTTAGATTTGGGATTTTTCACTGGCAAGGGCTTGTTCACACCCCTGCGTGAAGGGAAGCTTGGTTCGGGCTCATGAACAGATGTATTCATGCGTCCGAAGTTAAACAGAATTTTCTAAAGGCAGCCATACTGCTTTACCCTAAAGTCAACCAGCACCTCAGGTTGCCTGCAACGGCTGCGTGATCGCCTGCATGCATGCAATCACCTCAGGCGTGAGTTTGGGCGTCAGCGCCAATGCGCCCAAGTTGTCATGCAGCTGACTGAGCTGGCTGGCGCCCAAAATCACGGTGCTCACGCGCGAATTGTGAAGTGCCCATGCGATGGCCAATTGGGCCACATTGCCGCCCAGATCAGCCGCCACCTCGGCCAATTTGGCCACGGCGGCATTTTTAGCAGGATCGGTCAGGCCAGCGAGCAAAAAGCTCATGCTTTGCATAGCACCTCGACTGCCTTGCGGCACGCCACTCTGGTACTTACCCGTCAAAAGCCCAGAGGCCAAGGGACTCCATGTGGTCAAGCCCAGCTGCATGCTTTCGTAAAGCGGTGCGTACTCTTTTTCTACACGGTGACGATGAAAAAGGTGGTACTGAGGTTGCTCCATCACTGGTTTGTGCAGGTGGTGACGGTCGGCAATGTCATAGGCCGTTTGAATATCGGTAGCGCTCCACTCGCTGGTGCCCCAGTAAAGCGCTTTGCCTTGCGTGATCATGTCGCTCATCGCTTGTACGGTTTCCTCAATCGGCGTGTGCGGGTCAGGCCGATGGCAAAACACCAGGTCCACGAAATCTAATTGCATGCGCTTTAAAGAACCATCAATGGCCTGCGTCAAGTATTTGCGGTTCAATGTGTTGCGCTGATTGACTTTGCTTCCTTGGCTCTCAAGACCCCAATAAAATTTAGTCGAAACCACAAAATCCAAGCGCGCCCATTTCAACGCCTTGAAAGCTGCGCCCATGACCACTTCACTTTGACCTTGTGCATAGCCTTCTGCATTGTCAAAAAAGTTGATGCCAGCGCCCATGGCAGCGGCCAGCATTTCAGTGGCTGCGTGGGTGTCTACTTGATTGTGATAAGTGACCCAAGAGCCCAATGACAGCTCGCTCAGTTGCAGGCCGCTTCGGCCAAGGCGTCGGTATTGCATTTGAAATTTCCTATATGAGGGTTGGCATGAAAGCACAGGCGCTGCACTCTGCGCTCACGCAACAAGCTTCTATAATTACACAGATAATACGCAAAAAAGAAACTGGCCCATGCATGCTGCCGACGCACAGCGACAGGAGACCCTGCAGGCCCTGTCAAGTCAACAAGGTTTTGACGCCATCATCATAGGCGGCGGTGCTACAGGCGTCGGCATTGCGCTAGACGCTGCGCTCAGGGGCTACAAGGTCGCACTGGTTGAACGTGGCGATTTCGCACAGGGCACCTCCTCGCGCTCGAGCAAACTTTTACACGGCGGTGTGCGCTACCTGGAGCAAGGTGATTTCAGTTTGGTCTACGAAGCACTGCACGAGCGTGGAAATCTTTTGGCCAACGCGCCCCATATCGCACAACCCCTGTCCTTCGTTTTACCTGCCTTCAAGCTGTGGCATATGCCTTTTTATGGCATTGGCCTGAAGGCCTATGACGCGTTGGCAGGCAAGGCCGGAATAGGTGCCTCACACTGGATTGGCCCGAAAAGCGTGCAAAACATGCTGCCCACAGTGCGGCTCCAAGGCTTGTTGGGCGGCGTCTCTTATTGGGACGCTCAGTTTGACGATGCACGATTGGCCATCACGATCGCTAGAACCGCGCAGCATCATGGCGCCGTTCTGGCCAATTACTGCGAGGTTCGCAGTGTGCTTGGCGATGCAGGTGCGACCGCAGGCGTCGAAGTGGTGGACCGAGAATCGGGTCGTGTATTCAAAATTCGCAGTCGCTGCGTCATCAATGCAGCAGGTGTGTGGGTCGATCAGTTGCGTCGAACTGCATCACATCAAGGCGAGCAGCGGGTTGTCACGCCAAGTCAAGGTGTTCACCTGAGCTTTGACCGCTCACTCCTGCCCGGAACGTCCGCACTTTTTTGGCCTCGAACGCGTGATGGACGCGTGCTTTTTGCCATTCCCTGGTTAGGCAAAACCATCGTGGGCACCACCGATTCTGCTCGCACCGATGTGCCGCACGAACCCTCGCCTTTGCCGGGCGAAGTTGATTACTTGCTGCGTGAATGCGCTGATTTTTTCGATGTACCTCCCAAAAAATCTGACATTTTGAGCACCTGGGTGGGTTTGCGTCCGCTGGTCAATACGGGGCTTGAGGGTTCAGCGCAAGATACAAAATCAATCAGTCGTGAGCACACAGTGCTGACGTCTGCCGACGGTTTCGTGACCGTCACGGGTGGCAAGTGGACCACCTACCGATCCATGGCGCAAGATGTGTTGGACCAGTGCATTGATGCAGGCTTGTTGCCGCTTGGCTGCCCCTGCGTGACGGCCACCACGCCTTTGCTGGGTGCTGACTGTATTGGCACCCCATCGCTTGGTAACGCGTTTGGCATGCATTCATATGGCAGCGAAGCAGATCGCGTCAATGAGTTGCCCGGCGCAGGCCGCTTGCTAGCACCTGACTTGACAGAGGCGATGGTCCGCTTTGCTGTTCGTCATGAATTTTCCCGCACCGTAGAAGACGTTCTTGCGCGGCGCAATCGACTTTTGTTTCTAGATGCCAAGGCAGCTCAGCAGAGCATGTCAGCAGTGGCCGATGTCATCGAGTCAGAAACCACGGCGCCTATCAGACGCGAAGCTTTTCACAATCTGGCTGCACGCTATATGGAACCCGGCCTATGAAGACCAAGATCTCCACGCTTACAGCGATTAATTTTCCAAAATTACGATTACACGAAAACTGGAAAGCTCTGGCCTTGCTGGGCTTTTTCTGGATTTTTTCTGCACAAGCCAACGAGCAACTGGCCTACCGCTTTGCTGGAGTGAATATCCCCAAGCCTTTACCCGAAATGGATGTACGCGAAGTGCACTGGGGTGTCAGTGTCAGTGACCCCTACCGATTTTTGGAGAACGTCAAAGACCCTGCTGTTGTTCAATGGATGCAACTTCAAGCGCAAGCGAGCGATTCGATCTTGAAAAAAATCCCGGGACGTCAATCTCTATTGGAACGCTTCTCTGCAATGGACGAAGCAGCAGGCGATTCCTTGTCTGGCATCACCAGAACTGCAGGAGATCGGTGGTTCTATTTGAAACGTGGCCGCACTCAAACCCAAGCCACCTTGATGTGGCGTGATGGCATTCAGGGCTCAGAGCACTTGCTGCTGGACCCACAAGCCATTGCAAAAAAAGGGGCACTCCCCCATGCAATTCAAAGCTTTCACCCCTCTCCCGACGGCAAGTTGATGGCCTATGGCTTGCATGCCTCAGGCTCAGAGATTGGCAGCCTGTACCTGGTTGAAGTTGCAACTGGCAAAGAAGTGATCCCCCCGATTGACCGCATTCGATTCGCCAGTGTGGCTTGGCTAAACGATGGTTCTGGATTCTTTTTTTCTCGCTTGCGCCCAGGTTATGAATCCATGAAAGCGACCGAGCGATTCGCAGACACAGGCAGATACTTTCTCGACTTGAGCTCTCCTGATCCACAGCGCCTGATCTTCAACGCTTCACGCCACCCAGAACTCCAACTGCCGCCCTATGCGAGCGGCTACCTGCGCGAACTGCCAGGCACTGAGCTGATCGCTCTTGTGGTCTCTTATGGTGTTGACCGCCGTTTGTCTCTGCATGTGGCGCCGAAGAACGAAGTCATGCGCGGCCAAGCCAAGTGGCGCACGATTTTTGATCTGTCGCATGAAGTTCGTGAAGTGCACATAGCCCATGGCAACCTCTACCTGCGCAGCGCCTTGAACGCACCACGATTTAAAGTTTTGCGACTCCCATTGAGTGCGCTTGACATGCAACAAGCTCAGGTCTTATTGCCAGAAACTGACGGTGTGATCCGGGCCATCGATGCTGGCCAAGATGGCCTGTACATCACACGACGCGAAGGCGTCAATTCGGTGTTGCTGAAAATTTCTACGCAGCACTTAACAAACTCCACCACAAACCCATCTTCAGCACAGGTGCCAGTCATCTCGATCACACTGCCCTTTACTGGCAATGTCACTATGAACGCAAGCCTTGACCATAAAGGCTTGCTGGTCAATCTCAGCGGTTGGACTCAGGCCATTGAGCGACACATTTATGACCCCGATAGCGGTAAATTTTATCGTCTCAATTGGGTTGCACCCAACTTCATCGATGAAAAAATTACCACCGTTTCGCGTGAAGTTATGCTGCCCAGTCACGATGGCGTGATGGTGCCGCTGTCGATCATTTCTCGCAAAGACGTCGTTCTCAACGGCAAAAACCCAACCCTTTTGTATGGCTATGGCGCCTACGGAACCACGGAAGAACCAAGCCGTAGCTTGGCAGCAAGGGCCTGGGTCGAGCGTGGGGGCATCTATGCGATCGCTCATGTTCGCGGTGGCGGCGCCTTTGGCAGCCAATGGCATGATGCTGGCCGCAAGACCACCAAACACAACACATGGAAAGATGGCATTGCAGCTGCGCAATGGCTGATCGCCAATGGGTACACCAGCCCTGCCAAGTTGGGGGTGTATGGCGGCAGTGCAGGCGGTATTTTTATCGGTCGAGCCATCACTGAGCGTCCGGATTTGTTTGCTGTTGCTGTGCCCTCAGTGCCAGTTTTGGACATGGTGCGCTCAGAGCAGCGTGCCAACGGCGTGGCCAATATTCCTGAATACGGCAGTGTGAAAATTGAAGAAGAATTTCATGCTTTGCTTCGCAGCAGCGCCTATCATGCCGTGCGCGATGGTGTGCGATACCCAGCCACCCTGCTGATGCATGGGGTCAATGACTCTCGGGTGGATGTTTGGCAAAGCCTGAAGTTCGCCTCTCGACTGGCTACTGCTCAGCAAGGCCAGCAGCCCGTTCTTTTGCGACTGGACTACCAAGCCGGACATGGTGCTGGCTCGAGCCCACAGCAAGGGCATCTTCGCTCTGCTGACATGCTGTCTTTCATGCTCTGGCAAATGGGCGAAGCTGGATTTCAGCCATCAGACTAAATCGCTTACTTTTCAGTCATTGAGGGCCTAGCGATGGACTTCATGCAGCAGTGCAGATCCAACGCCCAAACGCCGAGTGTTTTCAATGGCAATGCTCAAGGCCCGTTGAAACATATCTTGGGTGAGCCAGGCCATGTGCGGCGTGGCAATCACATCATGTCGCAGGGCAAGGGCATGCCCGGGGGGCAAAGGCTCTTGTGCGAACACGTCCAAGCAAGCCAGTGACAAGTGGCCACTGTCCAAAGCCGCAGTCAAGGCAGCTTCGTCTACAAGTTCTCCGCGTGCGGTGTTGATGAAAATAGCGCCAGGCTTCATGGCAGAAAATCGCTGTGCATTGAACATGCCGCGTGTGGATTCGCTCAATGGAATATGCAAACTGACCACATCGCTGGTGCTCAGCAACTCGCTCAAAGACACACGGTCATATGGCCAATCACTTGGTGGATTGCGGCTGTGCGTGATCACCCGTACCCCCATGCTCACCAACCATGGTGCCAAGATGCGAGGCACATGGCCGGTGCCGATCAAGCCCACAGTTTTACCGCCCAGCTCAAACAATTTTTCTTGTACAGAAGGCTCGATGGGCCAAACGCCTTGACACAGTTGCTTGCCCACAGTGCCCAAACGCCGCGAGGCCATCAACATCAAGCCCAGAGTCATTTCAGCCACGGCGCGACTGTTAACACCTGGCATATTGCAAATTGAAACACCTTGAGTGGCGGCAGCATTCAAGTCGATGGTGTTGACACCCACACCAATTTTTTGCACCAAGCGCAATGCCGTGTTGGCCTTCAGGCGCGCCGCAGTCACTGGCTCCAGCACATGCCACAAAACGGTCGTGCCAGGCCAGTGCTTGTTGAAAGTGGTTTCGTCACCTTCAGGGCAGCAAATCAGCTCCCAATCAGCGGGCACATGTTGGCGCAACCACTTTTGCAAAGCAGGGTTGACGTTGAAGTGAAACAAGACCTTCATCGGGGTTTTCAAGGCTTGCTCAGCCAGGGAAACAAATGTTTTCGCGGGTAAGGCAAAGTGCGCCCTAAATCTTGTTCGATGCGAAGACCTTCATTCCATTTGGCCATGCGCTCTGAGCGTGAGAAACTGCCCACCTTGAGTTGCGGCACGCCCCAGCCGACCGCCAAGTGCACGATGCTGACATCTTCGGTCTCGCCCGATCTTGCTGAAATAATACTGTCTAAGCCCAGGCCCTTGGCAGCCTTCAGCGCTTGCCATGTTTCGCTCACAGTGCCCACTTGATTGGGCTTGATCAATACCGCATTGCATGCGCCCATTTCCGCACGCTCTTTGATTCGCGATGCATGGGTCACAAAAAAATCGTCGCCGATGATTTGCAATCGATGGCCCAGCAGTTGGGTCATGGCTTGCATGCCTTGGATGTCATCTTCAGAAAATCCGTCTTCCATTGAAATAATGGGGTAATCGTTGACCCAGCGCGCATAGATCTGCAGCAGCTGGTCTCGATCAAAGATTTTGTTCTCACTGCGCCAATGGTAAACACCATCGGCATGGTATTGCGTGGCCGCTAAGTCCAAGCCAATGGACACATCGCGACCGGGCTGAAAACCTGCTGCCTCAATGGCTTTAACCAAGGCTTCAATGGCCGCCTCGTTCGAGCCGAACTGTGGCCAAAAGCCGCCCTCGTCTGCCACGCCCAAGTTCTTGCCTTGCTGCGTCAAGGCCTTGCCAGCGGCGTGGTAAACCTCGGCCACCCACTCCAGCGATTGGGTGAAGCTTGTTGCCCCATTGGGAATGGCCAAAAAATCTTGCAGATCTACGCTGCCTTTGGCATGCGCGCCGCCACCAAAGATTTGAATTTCAGGCAAAGGCAAGCCAACCTCATCGCTGCCCGACAGGTAGCGCCACAAAGGAAGATCAGCTTGTTGACTGGCCGCCCATAAACAGGCCAGAGAAACAGCGGTCAAACTGTTGCCGCCCAAACGCGATTTATCAGGCGTGCCATCGGCCAAGCACATGGCCGCATCAATGGCCGGTTGATCTGCAATCAGCATGCCTTTTAAAGCGGGAGAGATCACCTCGTTGACTGCTTGAACCGCACGGTCAACGCCCAAGCCTTTGAACCGATGCCCACCATCGCGCAACTCTTTGGCCTCTCCTGCCCCTGTTGAAGCGCCGGCAGGTGCAATGGCACGGGCTTGCACCCCTGAGCTCAACTGCACAACCACCTCAACCGTTGGACAACCTCTGGAGTCCCAAACAGAACGGGCTCGAACAGACTGAATGTGGCTCATGGCTGCAATGCTTTCACTGTGGTTTCTAAAATCAAATTCAAATCTGGATCAGAGTTCAGCAAACACATTTGAGCAATCTCGCGCACGCATTGGCGCTGCGGCTCGTGCGTCAA
>CAIQBO010000050.1 GCA_903870145.1 uncultured Burkholderiales bacterium
GTGCATGGGCGATATTCTGAAGTAAGGCCCAGCTACAATCAGTGCATTCTGCGGGCGTCGTTCAATGGCAGGACTCTTGCTTCCCAAGCAAATAACGTGGGTTCGATTCCCATCGCCCGCTCCATCTGGGTTATCTCAGGCTCTATCATAGCCTCTCAATAACCTTTGTTTAGGCCTGAAAGCCCTGATTTCATTGCCTTGTACCGTCTCAGTTGGTAACATGACATACAAACAAGTTGTTGGTAGTTGTGTTGGTATATGGCACTGAACGACACCTTCCTGAAAAGGCCGTCCGTCTGGTGAAAAGTACAGTGACGGTGGCGGCCTTTACCGCCATGTCAAGGCATCAGGCAAGTACTGGCGACTGAATTACAGGTTTGCTGGTAAGCAAAAGACACTGGCTCTAGGTGTCTACCCCATCGTGTCACTCCTAGAGGCAAGAAGGGGGCGAGATGCTGCCAAGGAACTCCTGTCTGATGGCTTTGACCCCAACATAACAAAACAAGAAAACAAGTTTGCTACGGAACTTGCCAATGCAAATACTTATGAACTGGTAGCCAAAGAGTTTCACGCCATCAAGTCGGACGGGTGGAGCGAGGGACCTTCAACCAAATGGCTGCGCATGAACGAACTTTACCTGCTCCCCGTAATTGGCCATTTACCAATTAATAGCATTAAAGCGCCACAACTGCTGAGTGCTTTGAAAAAGGTCGAATCGAAGGGAATTTTGAGTACCGCTCGCCGAATGGCCGAGGGGCGCGCTTTCCTTAAGAGTGCCCAATGAACTTGTTCAACCAGTTCATCACCCGAGTGATCGGCTTCGAAGCGATTTAGTCTCAAAAAGGCCCTGGGGCTTCATTCAAGACCAAAGACTGCGCATCAAATCGAATGCGCTGGCCTTGAAAATAGATCACGGTGTTTTGCAAATCAGGGCTGAAAACTCGCCAAGGTGCTGCACCATAAAAGCTTCTACCTTGGTCGGCTTGCAGCAGTGTCTGCCACGATTGGCCCGTGCCATCCATCACACAAATACGCGCATCTGATTGCGCTTGCAGATAAACCATGTCGCCCTTTTTGGTCGGCCATTGGGGGCTGATAACGACCGCCGCATCGTCGCTCGCCTTCCAAGTGCATGAAGCAAGGGTCTTGGGCTGCTGAAGTGGCTTTGACTCTGGGGGTATGACAGGTGCTGGGGCTTGCATCACTTGGGCAGCGGCAATGATTGGCTCAGGCACAACAGCAATTGGCACAGGGGCCGAGATACTCTGCGCCATGCTGTCATCAAGACTTTGAACACGGTTGAACCACCAAAGCATGGACATCCAACATAGGCCAGCAAGAAAGAGCAGCTTCCAAATTTTGGAGAAAAAGTTTGGACGATTCAAATTCAAACTCAATGCAGAGCTGCCATCGTCTTTGGGTGATGTGGCGGGTACTTCTTGCGCAGGTGGGTTTTGAATTTCAAGCGGCGCTTCAGGCACTTCTACCTTCTCACCCAGTTCGGCAAAGACTTTGCGTATCGCGTGAAGCCGAATGGCGCTAGAGTAAAACAAACTGTGCTCACCCGACTCCAATTGCCTGAGCTGGGCCGAGGACAGATTCACCTTGCGCGCAAGCACAACCACGTCCAAGTGCTTGGCAAGGCGCAAAGCACGCAAACGTTCTCCTTGCACCGAATCTGACGAGCGATGAGGCATGGGCTTTTCCGAGTTGGGAAATCAGCGAAGACAATCAACTGTGTTTTAACCGATCCGCGGTGAAATGTCCCAACACTAAAGGGCAAATTGATAACTCTTTATGAAATAACACTAGTGTCCCAACGTTGGGAAGAGGGTTTGTTGAATAGGGTCTTGGCCGATTTCAGGCCCATCCTGCAGTTTGCCCAGCAGGGTTGATATTGGCGTGGTTTCAAACATATTCAGGTCCAGCACTCGCAGAATTTCGTACAAAGAATGATCCAAGTTCAAACGCTTTTTGACGATGGCGATCAACACGTAAGTGGCGATAGCAGTCCATATTTGCGTCTTGACCGCGTTTTCTGTCGTTCCAAAGAAGGCCTTGATACGCAGATGCTGTTTGATCCATTTGAAGAACAACTCGACTTGCCAGCGCTGTTTGTAAAGTGCGCAAATAGTCAACGCAGAAAGCGTCATGTTGTTCGTCAGGAACTCCAGTGTCTTGCCAGTTTCGGGATCGGTGTAGGTCACTTGCCGAATCAGCTCTGGATACCGTTTGTGAGATGTGTACCCCGTCAACTGAATGTGCTGATCGCTTACCAAGCCCGTGTTGATGGGGACAGGAAACTCCTGAACCACAACGAATTGCATATTGCTTTTGGCGCGGGTCACAAAGAATGCTCTGGCGGTATGCAGTTGGTGCAGCCTGGCAAAGTCGACATACGCCTTGTCCATCACGTAATAGGCGCCA
>CAIQBO010000051.1 GCA_903870145.1 uncultured Burkholderiales bacterium
CCTCCGACAGGAATCGAACCTGTATCTAGCGCTTAGGAGGCACTCGTTCTGTCCATTGAACTACGGCGGCGGATTCGCTCGATTTTACAGGCGCCTTGGAAAACAATGATTTCCGCGCTCCCAAAGGGTCAGGCAGGAGGGATACCCTGTGCAGCGAAGTCAAGGAGGAGATTTGGGCGCAGCCCAAATCGGGGGACATGAGCGGAACAGGGCATCCCTCCTGCCTGACCCGTAGCCCCCAGAAACCAAACAAAGCTTACTTGCTCAGCATCCGCATCGCATCCCCCAAGCCCTTCAAAGTCAGCGGAAACATACGCTGACTCATGAGCTGCTGCACGATGGCAATGCTCTGGCGGTATTGCCACACCCCTTGCGGCTCTGGGTTGATCCAAGCGTACTTGGGGAAAGTGTGCGTCAAGCGCTGTAACCACTCTGCACCGGTCTCTTCGTTGTTGTACTCCACACTGCCACCCGTTTGCAAAATTTCATACGGGCTCATGGTGGCGTCGCCAATGAAAATCAACTTGTAGTCTTTGTTGTACTTGCGCAAGATGTCCCAAGTGGCAAATTTTTCGGCATAGCGGCGCCGGTTGTTCTTCCACATGAAGTCATAGACACAATTGTGGAAATAATAAAACTCCAAGTGCTTGAACTCTGCCTTGGCCGCAGAAAACAACTCTTCCACACGAGCCACATGCTCGTCCATTGTGCCGCCCACATCCATCAACAACAACACCTTCACATTGTTGTGACGCTCGGGCACCATCTTGATGTCCAAGTAGCCCGCGTTGGCCGCTGTGGCGCGAATGGTGTCGGGCAAATCAAGCTCTTCAGCCGCGCCCTCGCGGGCAAATCGGCGCAAGCGCCGAAGCGCTACTTTGATGTTGCGTGTGCCCAACTCCTGCGTGTCGTCGTAGTCGCGGTAAGCGCGTTGCTCCCACACCTTGATCGCGCTTTTGTTGCCGCCTTTGCCGCCAATGCGAATGCCTTGCGGGTTGTATCCGCCGTTGCCAAAGGGTGAGGTGCCCCCAGTGCCGATCCATTTGCTGCCGCCCTCGTGGCGTTCTTTTTGCTCTTCCAGGCGCTTTTTCAAAGTCTCCATCAACTCGTCCCAGCCCATTTTTTCAATTGCAGCTTTTTGCTCTGGGGTGAGTTCTTTTTCTAAGATTTTTTGCAGCCAGTCCAGCGGCACCTCTTTGGTGAAGTCGGTCAGCATTTCAACGCCTTTGAAGTAGGCGCCAAAGGCCTTGTCAAACTTGTCGAAATGTTTTTCATCTTTCACCATCACCGTGCGGCTGAGGTGGTAAAAATCATCGATGCTGCAAGCGTCAGAAGCCGGCCCCACCACGTTGGCTTGGAGGGCCTCAAGCAAGCTCAAATATTCACGCACCGAGACCGGCACTTTGGCTGCGCGCAAGGTGTAGAAAAAATCGATCAACATGGCCGTTATTTGAATTGAGTGAAGTTGAAAATTGTCAGGCGTGTGCTGGGCGGCTGAGTTGGTAATCCAAATGGCTTTTCACCGAAGGCCACTCGCTTGCCACAATACTGTAGACGCATGTGTCACGCAAAGCCCCTTGTGCCATAGGGTGCGTGTTGATTTGATGGCTGCGCAAAATGCCGTCTAGCTTGGCGCCCAATCGCTCAATGGCGCGGCGGCTTTGTTGATTGAAAAAATGTGTTCTGAATTCAACTGCAATGCAGTTCAAATTTTCAAAAGCATGGGCCAGCAGCATGCGCTTGCACTCGGTGTTTAGCCCTGAGCGCTGCACGCTGGAGCGGTACCAAGTCGAGCCAATCTCCACTCGGCGGTTGGCCGCGTCGATGTTCATGTAAGTCGTCATGCCCACTGCTTTGCTGTTTGAGATGACTGCAAAGGGCAGCATGCTGCCTTGTTTTTGCAAATTCAAACGGCGCGTGATTTCTGCCGACATATTCTCCACTGTCGGAATGGCGGTGTACCAGTGATTCCACAAAGCGCCGTCGCAAACAGCTTGCACCAAATCGTCATGGTGCTGCTGTGTCAAAGGTGCCAACTCCGCATGTTGACCTTTGAGAAATGTGTCTTGGGTAAAGGCGTTCACAATTCGTCCTTTTGATTTTGTTTGGCGCGCCAGCGCCGTGCGATTTGAAGGCCCAAGCCGCCTCCCACACTCACCAGAACAATGCCGCCAATGCTGTCGGCGCCGTAGCCTTGGGCAAAAATATCCCAGCCCAACAAACGCCCGATCCAAAATCCGATCAAAGCACCCCCCACGAAACCAACTGCGTCAGAGACACCTTCGAGCAAAAGTTGGCGACTCACGGGGCCTGCCTTCTCAGCGGTTGCGCTGGTTCATGAACACCAGCTTTTCGAACAAACTGACGTCTTGTTCGTTTTTCAAGAGGGCGCCCACCAAAGGCGGGATGCTGACCTTTTGGTCGGCACTTTGCAAGGCTTCCAGTGGAATGTCTTCGGCGACCAGCAATTTCAGCCAATCGAGCAATTCACTGGTGGAGGGTTTCTTTTTCAGGCCAGGCAAACCGCGCACGTCATAGAAGTTTTTCAAGGCCACCGCGAGCAACTCTTTTTTCAAACCAGGAAAGTGCACGTCCACGATTTGCTTCATGGTGTCGGCTTCTGGGAACTTGATGTAGTGGAAAAAACAGCGGCGCAAAAACGCATCGGGCAATTCTTTTTCATTGTTCGATGTGATGAATATCACCGGGCGCGTTTTGGCTTTGATCAACTGCCGCGTTTCGTAGCAGTAGAACTCCATGCGGTCAATTTCTCGAAGCAAATCGTTGGGAAATTCAATATCTGCTTTGTCAATCTCGTCGATCAAAATGGCCACGGGCTCGTTGGAGGTGAAGGCTTGCCACAGCACCCCTTTGATGATGTAGTTTTCAATGTTTTTGACTTTTTCATCGCCCAGCTGGCTGTCGCGCAGTCGACTCACGGCGTCGTATTCGTACAAACCTTGCTGCGCTTTGGTGGTTGATTTGATGTGCCATTGGATCAAATTTAAGCCCAAAGCTTGCGCCACTTCCTCGGCCAACATGGTCTTGCCGGTGCCGGGCTCGCCCTTGACCAGCAAAGGCCGTTTCAGGGTGATGGAGGCATTCACCGCCAGCATCAAATCTTGGGTGGCAACGTAGTTCTGGGTACCTTGAAATTTCATAATCGGAATGCAAAAAAGGGGTAAATGGTATTTAAAAAGCGCAATATCAGGAACGAGTTAACGGCCTCGATATAATGCGGCATTGATTTTTATCAATCTCTCTTTGATTGTGCGCGAAAAATGAACACCTTGTTATCTTCTCTCATTGCCCTGACTGTCGCTTCTGTGACCGTTTTCTCCGCCCATGCGCAAGATGTGCAGGGCAATGCCAAAGCGGCCGAGTCCAAGATTGCCATGTGCATCGGTTGCCATGGCATCAAGGGCTACCAAGCCAGCTTCCCAGAGGTTTACCGCGTGCCCATGATCTCTGGGCAAAGCGACAAATACATTGCCTCAGCCTTGAACGCCTACAAAAAAGGCGATCGCAAGCACCCCACCATGCGCGGCATTGCAGCCAGTTTGACCGACCAAGACATTGCTGACATCTCTGCCTACTACGCCCAGCACGGCAAAGTCGAGGGCGCAGCCCCCGTCACAGCCCGTGCTTCTGACAACAAAGTGGGCGAATTGCTGAAAAAAGGCGCTTGTGTCTCATGCCACGGCGAGAATTTCTCCAAGCCCATTGACCCAAGCTACCCCAAGATCGCTGGCCAGCACAAAGACTTTTTGTTTGTGGCTTTGAAGTCGTATAAAGCAGAAAACATGTCGACATGGGGCCGCTCAAACGGTGTCATGGGCGGTATTGCCAAGCAATTCACCAACGCCGAGTTGAAGACTTTGTCGGCCTATGTGGGCTCTTTGGACTCCGAACTCAAAACAGTGCCGCAATCGAAGTTCCGCTGAAGCACATCAGTCTCGGGTGGCGTGGCGTTGCACGCAATCCATATAGGCTTGGCCATCAGG
>CAIQBO010000052.1 GCA_903870145.1 uncultured Burkholderiales bacterium
AACATAAAGGCCTGAAGTTTCAATATATGGGCGGACACGGCAAGCTAAGTTGTAACGATTGTGATTTCCAGCAATCGCAAACATCCTTCATACATGGCATCAGTACAAGCAGAAGCGGCTATCAATTGTTGACGCCGACCGAAAATTGATCACTTGGGGGTCAAAAATTCAATCGGCGCCAACAGAGCTACAGGTAGATGAGCCGTTCTGAATAATTTAAAAGAAAGCCAGCGCTACGGGCTACGCCCTACGCGTTGGCAGTTAGAAAAAACAGAAAGGAAAACAGGAAACAGGTATAGTTATCCACAGCTGGAAGGAATCAAACCAGCAAAAGCCCCTGGTCAATTTTGAATCGGCACAAGGGGTGGTCAAAATTCAATCGGCGCCAACAAGCATGAAGACAAGTACCAGTTACAAGCTCGCAAAATACCTTGCCGCATTCCTAAGGAGCAAGCTTGCCTTTTTTAGGCCGGCGCTTTTGGGTGTGTCCTTAGCCGGTTTCACTGCTTTGGCGCAAGCCCCTCTGGATGTTAGGGTGGCATTGATCATTGGCAATTCGGCCTATGTGAATGTGCCAGCCTTAGCCAATTCAAAGAATGATGCCAAGTCAATGGCTACGATCCTTGCAAAGCTGGGTTTTAAGGTCTTTGACGTTATTGATGGCGATAAAGCTTCTATGACCAAAGCCATTGAGCAAATGAAGGCTCAACTGAACGGGCAAAAAGCCGTAGCCATGCTCTATTTCGCTGGGCATGGGTTGCAACTGGATTGGCACAACTACATGGTTCCCGTTGATGCCGAGTTGAACTCTTCTAAGGATGTTCCGCTGCAGACGATTGACATTGAGACTGTAATTGCAACATTCAAGGCTGCAAACACAAGGATGAACATCATCGTCTTGGATGCATGCCGTGACAGCCCATTTGAAAGCCAATCCAGTGGCAAGGGACTGGCTCAATTTGATGCGCCACCCGGAACCTATCTGGCCTTTGCCACGAGTCCTGGCAATGTGGCTTCAGATGGTGATCCAGAGAGCGGGAATGGGCTGTTTACGCAATTTCTAATTAAGGAACTGCAGAGGCCGGCAAGAATTGAAGATGTCTTTAAGCGCGTCAGGTTGCAGGTGCGCCAAAAGAGCCAAGGCCGCCAGATTCCTTGGGATTCCAGCAGCTTGGAGGAGGACTTCGCATTCAATGACGGCAGCAAGCACACCTTCAATCCGGAGGATTTGATTCGTGAAGCAAAAGAAGCTAAAGAAAAAGAAGAGCGGCTAAAAGCTGAGGCTGAGGCATCCAAGCAAAGAGAACTTCAGATAGCCAAGCAAAGAGAGCAAGAAAAAATTCGGTTGGCTGAAGATCAAAAGCGAAGAGAGCAAGAAGCAGAGGCCCAAAAACAGAGAGAAATAGAGATCGCCAAGCAGCAAGAGCTTGAGCGTCAAAATCTGGCTCAGGCTCAGCGGATCAAAGAAATTCAAGCCCGAAAGAAGGCTGAATCCGAATCCAAGGAAAGAGAGCATCAACTGGCGCAGGCGGCACTAGAACAAAGGAAAAAAACACTGGAGTTGGAGCAAACCAGAATAAAGGCTGATGCCGAAGCAAAAGAAAGGGAACGCCAGTTGGCAATTGCTGCCGAATCTGAAAAGAAAAAATTTCAAGAGGCAACTGTGGCTTTAGAGAAAGCAAAGTTGGCAGAAGCGCAACGACTCAAAGAGCTAGAACAAGCCAAGGTACAAGTTGAGCTTGAGGGTAGGCTTAAGAAAGAGACTGCTGACAAACAGTTTGAGATTCAAAAAGCGGATTGGGACAAGATCAAGGACAGTTTAATAAAGGCCGAGCTATACGCCTTCCTTAATAAATATCCCAGTGGAGACATTAGCGAGTTAGCCAACGCAAAATTGGAGCGTTTAGACAAAGCTCAAATTAAGCCGCAGGCAGATCAATTAGGGCGAGTTCAAGAATTTGCACCGAGAAGATATGTAGAGAATGATGTGTTTGAATTTGTTGCAAAAGATGGCTACACCAATGCTCTTGTGTGGAAGCAAAAATTTACTGTTTTGAAAGTTGACGATGAAGGCGCTGACGTTCAAGGGGTAAGAAGTAACACGCCTGATTGGACATTTAGAGTTGCTCATGCAGGGGCGCAACACGGTGATAACAGCGGTAAATTTGACCCGCCAGTCACTTTGATGCCTGCTGGCATATTTCAGATTGGATACAAATGGCATGCCCGAGCTAAATTTACGAGTGCCAGAACAAATAAGCCGGAATGGGTAGATGTCTCTGGAAAAGTGGTTAGTCGAGAAACTATTGATGTGCCTGCTGGAAAGTTTGACACTTTCAAAGTGGTCGTTGACTTGCAATATCAGTATGGCAATAGGCTGAAACTCACTGTTTGGACTGACCCCTCCATCGGTGCTGGAATCAGGAACAGGATTGAATTTCGCACTATTGGAAGCAGCACCCCTGATATCTTGGTTAGAGATTTGGTTAGTTTTAAAAGAGGATCCTAGGCAAAAACCATGAAAATAAATTTGAAATTTTTGAAATTTTCATTGAAGTTTAAGAGCCTTGTGCTTTTAGCTTTTATGGCGCTTCCGCTTACTTCTAGTGGTCAAGTTGCGCTGATTACAGCGGAAGAGGCGCAGCGGCCTGATTCTCCGCTTAAGTTGACTCGCGGAATTACCAGAGGCCCTAGCATCAAGCTATTGTCCAACGCAACAGTCGATGCCAAATCGTTTGCATTCAATTTGATGATCGAGCCGCGAGGAGGTTCAAAAATCATACCTGCAAGCCTGAAGGTTGAATACTTAAAAGAGCCTGTGATTGACTTAACAGATAGGTTTAAGTCAGCATTCAATGGCGCTCAAATTGAAATTACAAAGGCAAGTGTTCCAATTGGATTGCACGCGCTGAAGGTGTCCATAAAGGATACTGATGGAAGAGATGCATCCACTGTAATTTCGTTGGAGGCTAAGTGAAGACTGACGTTTTTACTTGCCCGTTCTGCTGCTTTGAAGTGCCGCAACAAGCCGTTGTGTGTGGTCACTGCGCTAGAGACTTGGTTGGTTTGAAGCCGCTGATTCTTGAGTTGAATCGTCTTTCCGAAGAAGTAGCTCTTCAGAGAAGTGAAATACTTGATTTAAAAGAAAGCGTCAGTGCAGTCAAGGCTTCATTGGCAATGAATGAAGTTTGCCTGCCCCAAACTATTGGCGAGCATGCGGCTACTCCAAGCAATGGTAATGCTGGAGTAGTCAAATATTTCTTTTTTTTGGGTGCGATATTTTTATGCCTAGCAACTTTGATCTTTTCGCATTGGCTATTGTTATTTGTCTATGACGTCTCCCCAATTGTCCTGCGGCTTGTTACAGTGTCACTCCCATTAATTTTCGGATTTTTTACCCTTTCTTTTGCTAGAGTTCATTGGGTCATCAATTTCGTAGGCTCAACATTTCTAGGAGTATTTTCAGTTCTATGCATGTTGTATGTCACGTCAGCAATAGATGGCGTGTCTTTCTTGCCTGAGACTGCAAGAGACTGGCGTGAGGCCTCTGAATATGCACTTTCAATTTGCGCAGGATTTTTTACAGGGTACTGGATTGAAAATTGGCGGCATTTTCAACAGAGCAGTTCAAGAAGAAAAATCAACCTCAGTTTGTTATTGGAAAAAGACAGCAAGGGGCAATTTAAGATTACTGGCATTTCTGAACAGGTGCAAACCATTGCTGCCCTAATTGCGCCTGTTGTTTCAGCTGGCACTGCTGTTTATTCAGGATTGAAAATTTTTATTGGATAGCACTAACGCATAAAAGAGCGTGCAGTTCAATTGTTGAGGTAAAAATCACCAACTACTTGATCGTAAATTGACGGTACTTGATCGTGCCCAACAGATTTTGCTGCTTCAACTACCTTTCGGCGCACCTCACGAATCATGCTATCAACTCGTATAGCTGGCGTCTTCATTTCGTTTAAAAGCATCCTAGTGAATAAGCCATTAGGATTTTTGTCATTAGGGCCAAGTTTGTCTAAGGCCTGCTGACCCGAACCCGCTGAGAAAATGATCATCTGACCTGTCGCTGCGGTGGTTGGTGCTAAACCTCGACTTCCCATATTTCTACCGGCCTTAGGAAATGGATTGTCGCGACAAGCATCAATGATCGCCAGTGTCAGTTTGACTTTCTTTTCATTCATATCGTCAAGAATTCGCTGAAGCTGAATGGCATCATCGCGTACTTGATCTTCACTCTCGCCTTTGATGTCTGTAGGCAAAAGGTAGTTGGTAGAACCAATCTGCACTCCATGACCTGCATAGAAGATCACAACTTCATCGCCACCTTCAATATCATTCTTGAATTGGCGCAATGTGGCCTTCATCTCTTTTTCGTTCAGATCATTTTTGATCACCACTTTGTAGCCAATCTCAGTCAGCGTTTTTCCAACGGCGTTGGCATCGTGACGTGCATTTAACAGTTTGGTGACGCTGGAGTAGTTGTCGTTACCGATAACCAACGCTTTGCGTGTAGAGGTTGCAAGCACGGCATTGTCTTTTTTCAGCTTTGTAATTGCCAACTCTTCTTTAAGCTTGGCAAGTTCAAGGTCTTTTAACTTCGCAGATTCTGCAATGGCTTCAAGCTCTTTAATTCTATTCAGTTGGGTACTTCGCTCTTGTTCACGCAGTCGTGTCTCTTGAGCAATTCGTGTTTGCTCCTTTTGCTGAGATTCAAGGGCTATGCGTTGTTGCTCTTTGAGATTGGATTCTTCAGCCAATCGTTTCAGATCACTAGCTTTCTGTTCAGCCAGAAGCCTGTCTTGTTCACGCAGTCGTGTCTCTTGAGCAATTCGTGTTTGCTCCTTTTGCTGAGATTCAAGGGCGGCAGCAATGCGTTGTTGCTCAGATCTTGCTGTTTCAGAAATAGTGGCTACGCTGTTTTCTTTCTTCTCCTGGGCTACTTGAGAAATAACTGGATTCAAACTATTGGGATTTGCTGTTGCTGTGTGTTGAGCTTGAAGGACAGCTTCGTTAGATTTTTCTTTTAGGTCGTTAATTAAACTTGCAATTGAAGCTCCACCCAAATAGTTTAACTTCCTCTGGTAACCAATGATTGATGAACTCGGTATCCAACTTTCCTTACTGTAAAACTCCTCGGCTCCTCCAGTTCCATCTAGCCTAATTATGAATCTATCTATGTCGCAAAAACTTTGCAATCGATTTGTAGGAGTAATTATTAAATACTCTTTCGTGTACTCAACTTTAGTAGCGCGCATGCGCAAACATTGGCTTGTACTACTTAAGCCAAAATAATAACCGTCATTTTTTTGGGTTAAGTATATGTTTGCCTGAGAATATTCGCCAGACATAAGCGCTGTAGTCATATTGTTGCGCACTTGGTATGCGAACTTCCATTCTTGTGCATCTGCTGCATTAGTAGCAAAAATAATTGAAAGAACAATCAACTTTATTGCTTTGAGCAGTAGTGGTTTTTTAGTCATGTCAGTTCACTTCAAACTCAACAGCCTTGTTGCCCTTACGGCCGGAACTGTCTTCCACAACCATTAGCAGCTTATGCTTACCCTTAGGAAGGCTGGCTTCTTGAACCAAGAGACCTTGTTCAGAAACTTTCGCTACGTTAAGGATACGCTTGGTGATATCTATTTCAAACGAGCCATACAAGACCTTAAAGCTGTCTGGCCTGACGGTGCTGGGTGCTGTGGACTGAAATTTCAATTCAATCGCAGTCGGGCTGATAATGGGTGCAGACAGTTTGGGCATAGTCAGTTCAATCACTGGAGCATTTTTGACCGGCGCTGACTTGGCTGTGAATGGCGGGGGGGCGTTGTTAGAGGCTGTCATCTCCTCAATTGAGACGAGCAATTCAGCGAATGCAGTTGCATTGATTGCCATCAAGGCAGTGACGAGAATTCTTTTCATGGCTGCGTGGTTATTCTGACACGGCGGTTTTCTGCAGCCTTGGGCTTATCAGGGAGCAGGAGTTCAGTGAACCCTTTGCCTTCACCTGCCAAACGCTCTTTATCAATGCCTTGCCCTGACATGTACGCAATCACAGAGTCAGCGCGACTTTGGCTAAGTTTCAGGTTGTGCTCTTGTGAGCCTTGTGCGTCTGTGTGGCCTTCAACTTTGAATTTGATATTCATCAGCCTATCACTCTGCATCGCAGCAACCAAGTTGTCTAGCAAAGGTTTGCCCGGCTCTTTGAGTTTGGCCGAGTCCAGATCAAATTGAATGACCAGATCAATACTTTTGGGTTTTGGTTGAAGATTCCGACTTCCTAGACTCCGAGTTTTAGGCTGCTCTGGGGCAAGCTTTTCAACTAAATCATTGACTGTTGCGTTTTGGATGGGTGTTTGCCCCATCGCTGAACTGACCAGAAGAAGGGCTAAAAGTCGCTTCATTTGACCTCCTGAATTGCAAGAAGTTTTGCGCCAAAGCTCTCGGACTTCCCGTCTATTCCTGAACTGGTCAGGAAGTTAACCAAAGCCGTGCGTCCACCAATATCGTTCAGTGCATATGTGAACGGCTCTGCTGCGGTAGGTTCAGCCATCTTCAGTGTGTCTAGTTTCCGTGCGCTATCTGACACTATGACAAGAATGTTGTCAGTACCAACTGGGCCGGTTGCCTTTATCTGCCAATCTGGCTTTGGCAATTGAAGTGTTTGCCCAGCTTTGATCTTATTCTCTTTGTCTAATCCGTTGGGGTAGAGTATATAAAAGCTCTTCTTATCGCTTCCAAGCATAACGACGTAAGCGTAACCATCGCGGTTTGACTTGATACTTAACTGAAGGCTGTCTTTGCCAATTGTCAGGTTGGGTTTGCTAGCCTTAACATCAACCACTCTTTTGGGGTTACGCTGTTGCTCAATATCCTTTAGGGTTGCCAGTGAAGCCAGCGCAGGTTCAACATGCGGTACAGCATTTACTTTCGTAGGCTTTGTTGACTCAGGTTTACTCTGCTCAATACTTGGATTTACTGGCTCCGATTGTGGCGGTGAAACCGCAACTGTCTGATTGACTGGTTGTGTGGCAGTCGGAGGCTTTGCTAGTTCAATAATTGGTGCTGTAAATGCCGGGGGGGGTGCAATAGGTGGCTTCGCTGTTTCTGCAATAGTTATTGGAACTTGCGGTTGATTAACTGGAATTTGTGCAATGACCACAGGTGGTGGTTTGACAGCGACCGGGATGAGATTTCTATTGCCCTTAATTTGGATTGTTGATGGTAAATATCCCAATTTTTCATGCGGCTTCATCAAGGCATTCAATTTAATTTGTGCACAGGCTCTTACTTCATCAAGTGAAATTGCGCCACTTCCATTCAGGTCAGATGCCTCACCCATTAGACACTGGGTCATGGCGTGGGTCGCAATCCCCCCCATTTCTTTGGTATCCCAACTGACTTCATTGTTATTAGCTGCTGCGATTTGGACAAAGTTCTCTTCGTGTACACCAAAGCGTTTTATCTCACTCAATAAACTGCGAGTATTGATCTTATTTACACCAATGTTTTCGCAGCTTTGACTGCTGTTGTCATTGAACTTAGGCCGAATATTGAGTCTGTCACCAATTGACCGTGTAGAAGGGTTGATAACTCCACCTGAAAAGCAAGCATCAATCATCACGACAACCTTATCTGCCTTCTCACTAATAGGTTTTGTGAAAGCGGCGATCTCAGACTCAGTAAGTATGTCTGCTACTGTAAATTTTCCTGTTGTATAAGTTTGTAATCCTTGGAGGCAGTTATTAGCTTGTTGGTAACGAGTGCCATGTCCTGAGTGGTAAATGAAAACACGGTCACCTTCTTTAACCTTCTCAGCTAGTTTTTTGAATTCTCTTTGAATATTTTCTTTGGTAGCTTGACTGTCACGCAACTCCACGATGTTGTCATTTGAAATGCCCATTTCCTTTGCCATTCGCCTAGCATTTAACATATCAACAGGTACGCCGTGAAGAGTGTCGGTGTTGGAGGCTTCGGAATACTGACCAATACCTATGATCAATGCTGCTCTGTTTGATGATTGCTGTGACCATGCCGTTTGAGATGCCAGCAGTGCAGTGATGAGCCAAAGATATTTCATGATTTTAGTAATAATAAGGTACTATTATTTTGTTTTAATGCTTAAGCTTTAAAGGATAGACTTTACCGCACACTTGTCAAATTCAGAATTACCCTTCGGGTGCTCATGCACAAAGCATTTTTATTCTTGTTGATGTTGAATAGGGAACTCAGCCTATAAGTCGTCACACCTCAAGAATCCGGTTAATGATGCAACCGATATGGCACAGGCGCTCAAGGACAAGGGCTTCGTGTGTGAGAGCATTCAACGAGAAACGCAAGCCCGATTTCAAGGGGCGGTAGTCAGAGAAATGAGCCGTCAAACCTGGTTATCGAATGTTTGGCAACCTGGCCATTTGCTCAGGCGTAGTAAAGTAGTTAGTGGACGCGCCCAAGTTTGTCCGAGCTTGTTTCAGTTCATGCCGACCCACAGTGCGCAAATGCACTTCATCGGGCCCATCCATCAATTGCAGAGCCCGCCCCCAAGTCCAAAAATAAGCCAAGGGCGTGTCCGGCGACAAACCCATGGCACCAAATATCTGCATAGCGCGGTCAACCACGCGCACTTGCAACCGTGCCACCACCACTTTGATGGCTGCCACCTTGGCCGTTAAATCTGAATGCTGCGCATGGCCTTGGTCAAGCAACCAAGCCACTTGCAATACCAATAACCTGGCTTGATCAATTTCAATGCGCGACAACGCAAGCCACTCTTGCACGCTGGCGTAATCTGACAAATGCTGGCCAAACGCTTCACGCTCCAAACAGCGCTCAGCGGCCATGGCCAATGCCAACTCACACTGACCTAAACTGCGCATGCAGTGGTGCACGCGCCCAGGCCCCAATCGCACTTGGCCCATGCGAAAACCCTCTCCCCAATGGCCCAGCAAGTTTGATTTGGGCACACGCACTTGACGCAAAACAATCTCGCAATGGCCTTCAGGTGCCAAGTGATGCACCACAGAAATATTGCGCAGCACTTGCACTCCGGGTGTGTCCAAGGGTACCAATACGATACTGTGCTGATGATGCGCTTGTGCGCCATTCGCATGCGTTGCTTCACCCAACTCACCAGCCGCGTTTTCCAACGGGGCATTGCGGCACATCACCAGCAACAATTTGCAACGCGGGTGCGCCGCACCGGTGATGAACCATTTGCGCCCATTCAACACCCAGTCATCACCATCTGCATGCACAGTCGTTTGCAAATTGGTAGGGTCAGACGACGCCACATCGGGCTCGGTCATGGCAAAGGCAGAACGAATTTCACCGCGCAGCATGGGTTCAAGCCACGTGCTTTTTTGCAAGGGCGTGCCAAACTGATGCAGCAGTGCCATGTTGCCGCTATCAGGCGCTTGGCAATTGAACACCTCGGCAGCCCAAGGCAGGCGCCCCATGATTTCAGCCAAGGCGGCGTAATCCAAATTGTTCAAGCGCGTGCCAGGTTCATCTGCGCGCAGCTCTGGCAAAAAAAGATTCCACAAACCTTCTTCACGCGCCAGTGCTTTCAAGTCTTCTAAAAATGCGGGTGGGTATTGGCCTTGCGAGACAGCTTGGTGCCACGCAGGGTTGTGCGGCAACACATAGCGCTCCATGAAACTTTCCAGTTTTTGCGACCAAGCTTTGGCATTTTCTGAAACTGAAAAGTCCATGAAATTATCCGCACGTTCCCAAGTGACCACAACTGGTGCAGTACTCGCAGCCATCGCGTTTGATCAAGGCATGGGCGCCGCATTCTGGACATTTTTTTCCGGCCATCACACCGTGAGAAACGCTGCCTTGCGGCTGTGCTTGCTGTGAGGCTGCAACCGGCGCTGCCAGGTTGCCACGCCGCTCTAAAATTTGCTCAATTGCGTAGGCCACTGCAGCCACTTCGGAGTCGTGCCACATGGGCACTTCAACGCCGGAGTCTTTGCGCATGGTGCCCAAACGTACAGGGCCGCGGTCCCAAGCAACTTTGCGCATGTCTTGCAACGCGCGGGCCAAAAATCCGCCGCGCGCGGCCAAAGAAAGCAAGCGCATGCTCGAGGTGATCCATTGCTGCGATTCTCCGTTTTGACCCACCGGCATGAAAAACTCAATGGCTCGCTCGACTGTGACTGTCTCGCCTTTGACCACGCCCTCTATGGGGCAAAAAGAAATGATCAAGTACAGCGTTTTAGCCCCATCCTGGGTCCAATAATTAATTTTCTCAGCCACTGCCGGCAGTTCGCCATCGGGCCTGCGATCCACCACGGCGCGAAACGGGTCAAGGTTGGCCAAGGGCATGGACGCAGTTGCAGTCGGGTCTGCTACAGGGGTAGGAGAAGCCTGCAAGACCGAGCCCAAAATTGCATTGGGTCGGTAGGTGGCCAAGCCTTTCAAGTGGGCGGCCCAAGCCTGCATGTACAGTTGCGCAAAATCTTCAAAAGGGCACTCTGCAGGCACGTTGACTGTTTTAGAAATGGCAGTGTCCACAAAGGGTTGCACTGCTGCCATCATGGCGATGTGATCTTGCGCCGACATCTCTAGCGCACTGACAAAACTGGGCGGCAAGGCATGGACATCGCCGCCCAATTCACGGTAAACACGCCACGCATGGTCTTCAACGGTGTATTCGCGGGTGCTGCCGTCGGCCTCGCGTTTTTTGCGTGTGTAAGTCCAAGAAAATGCGGGCTCGATGCCGTTGGATGCGTTGTCAGCAAAGGCCAAGCTGACGGTGCCAGTGGGCGCAATCGAGAGCAAATGGCTGTTGCGCAAACCAAATTTGGCAATCGCTTGGCGCAGCTCATGCGGCAAGCGGCTGGCAAAGCCTTCGCCCGACAAATAGGCGTTGACATCCAGCGCAGGGAAGCTGCCTCGCTCTTGCGCCAGTTCCACAGAAGCGGCATAAGCCGTATCGCGCATGACGCGTGCAATGTCTGCTGCTACCTCGCGCCCTTGCTGGCTGTTATAGGGCAAGCCCAGCATGACCAAGGTGTCACCCAAGCCGGTAAAGCCCACGCCGATACGGCGTTTGGCTTGCGCTTCCATGGCTTGTTCTGGCAGGGGCCAATGCGTCAAGTCCAGCACATTGTCCAAGGCCCTGACTTGTAAAAAAACGGCCTGAACAAAAGCATCGAAATCAAAGCTGGGCGCAGTGCCATCTAAACCGAAAGGGTGGCGCACAAATTTGGGCAAGATCACAGGGCCCAGATCACAGCAACCGTAGGGCGGCAAGGGTTGCTCGCCGCAGGGGTTGGTGGCTTCCAGCGTTTCGCAATACGCCAGGTTGTTGTCACGGTTGATGTTGTCTAAAAATAAAATGCCTGGTTCTGCAAAATCGTAGGCCGACTGCATTACGGTGTGCCAGATTTCGCGAGCTGGCATTTCGCAGTAAACCCACAGACCATCCAAGCGCTGTGTGGCGCCTTTTTCCAAGAGCAAACTGCCGGGCCTTGCCTTGTGTACCAACTGCCAGTTTTGATCTTCTTGCACGGCACGCATGAAGCTGTCGCTCACGCCAATCGAGACGTTGAAGTTGTTCCAGCGGCCCGGTGTGCGTTTGGCGGTGATGAACTCCATCACATCGGGGTGGTCAATGCGCAGCACGCCCATTTGCGCGCCGCGCCGCGAACCTGCGCTTTCCACCGTGGAGCACGATTGGTCAAAGACATTGATGTAACTGCAAGGGCCTGAAGCCAAAGAGGCTGTGCCTTTGACGCGTGCACCGCGGGGCCTGACGCGCGAAAAATCGTAACCCACACCGCCTCCTCGGCGCATGGTTTCTGCGGCTTGTTTCAATGCCTCATAAATGCCGGGGTAGCCCTCGTCATCGACCCCTTGAATGCAGTCCCCTACGGGCTGCACAAAGCAGTTGATCAAGGTCGATTGAATGTCCGTGCCTGCCGCACTCATGATGCGCCCTGCACCGATGGCCCCTGCGTGCAAGTTGTTCAAAAAAACTTGCTCGTATTTGGCACGTGATTCTGGTGCTTCTACGCTGGCCAAGCCGCGGGCCACACGTTGGTAGACGTCAGCAATGCAACTTTCGCCCTCTTTAGCGTATTTTTCCAACAAAATATCGCGAGAGATTTCTTGTTCAGAAAAAACAGGGGAAGGGGCAAGATGGAGTTTGCTGTCAAGTGCCATGAGGGTCTCAGATTCCAGTTAAATACTGGAACTTGAGACTACCCGCAACGCTCTTGCTCAGTCTTGCTTTGCATCAAGGAACTTGGTCCTTGATCTCCAGTTTCAAACCTTTAGCGCCAACTTTCACGGGGCCCATGCTGCCCACCAGGTCGCCCGATTGCGGCACGGCATTGCCCGTCTTGGAAACCCTGACTTTGATCAAGACTTCACCGGCTGTAGAGATTTTTTTCTCTGCGCTCATGGCCGAGCTGTCGTCCAGCGTGAAGCTCAAAGGCAATTGGGCCACTGTGCTTTTCAGAATAGCCAAGGGCATGCGCTCACCATTGGCAGGCGTGGCGTAAACAAACACCGTATCGTTAGGGCTGGCTTTGCCTTTGAGTGCCTGCGCCAAGTCAACTTGACCAGACACATTGGCGCCAGGCGGCGAGGCTGGCGCAGAAGATGCAACTGGCCCAGACGCAGAAGGCGCAGTTGGTGGCACAGCCTTGGCAGATGGTGCAGGAGCAGGCGCTGGCACTGTGACTGGTAAGCCTAATTTTTGTTGGGCCGAGCCAATGGCTTCCTCTAAACCTGGCAGGTCCGGATGGCCTGGCTGCAAGGGTTTGCGCGCTTGCTGCCAATAACGCAAGGCATCGGCATATTTTTCATGGGCAAAAGAAGCGCTGCCTGCCATCAACAGACCCACAAAATGTTCAGGGTCTTTTTTCAACACTTCGCGAATCACGCGCCAAGGCTCACCTTCAAAATTGCCATTGTTTTGCATGGCCATGACTTCTATGCGTTCCAAATCAATGTCGTCGTCTGCAGACAGTTTCAACGCGCGTTGGTAGGCTCGCATTGATTCTTCAAATTTTCCCAAAGTACGGTAAGTGCGCGCCAGCATGACCCAGCGCTGAACGTTGCCGCCATCAGACTCTAATTTTTGAGCCAGCGCTTTGGCCATGCCATCGAGTTCATGTTGATCTGCCTGTGCAGGCGCTTTGACTTCTTGCGGGTTCAGGCCATCGGGCTCACCCAGCCACAAGTACATGCCCATGGCGGTCAAAGGCAGCAGCATGGCAATGAGCACCGCTGTCCACATCGCCGGCTTTTCTTGTTTGGCCAAGGGGTCGTCCACCATGGCGGTGTCTTCCAACAAGCGCCGGCTCAATTCATCGCGCGAGAGTTGCCACTCGTCCTGACTGATGTGTCCGCTGTCATGCTCACGGTCCAGGTCGGCAATTTGCTCGCGGTAAACCCGCGCATTGGCTTTTTCTTGACTGGCCTGGTTGGGCGCTGTGCGCGAACGCAGCAGCACAAAAATCAGCGCCGCCACCACCAGTGCTGCCAATGCCAAAGCAAAAAATACAAACCAAGTATTTGAATTCACGACGCGTCACCCTCTTTCAACAACTGGGCGACTCGGCGTCGCTCTTCTTCGGATAAATTTTGATCCTCTGCTTGCACTTGCTCAGCCTGCCTTTGACGCAGGTACAGCGCCATGCCCACCACGCCTGCCAGCAGCAACAAGAAAGGGCCAAACCATAAAATCCAAGTCAAGGCCTTGACTTCAGGGCGGTACAAAACAAAGTCACCATAGCGCGTGACCAAGTATTCTTTGATCTGCGTATCGCTCTTGCCTTGTCGAATCAAACTGCGAACTTCCTCGCGCAGATCGGTGGCCAACTCGGCGCGTGAAGAGGCCAAAGATTCGTTTTGACACACCAAGCAGCGCAGTTCTTCTGAAATGTGGACCATTCGCTTTTCAACCACGGGGTCTTCTGCCATGGGCGCCGCCTCTTTGGCCATCAATGCCACTGGGGCCATGCAAAAGGCCAACAACAAGATCACATGCGCCAGCACGTGCAGGGGAAATTTCCAAATTGATTTCATGAGGGTCTTCGTAGGAAAGCGATGCACAGCATCAAGACGCGTTGAGTTTTTGAATCAAAGGCAAAATGGTTTGACTGAGCAATTCGGGCGTGACCACCCCAACGCGTTTGTAGCGAATCACCCCGGATTTGTCGATCAGGTAAGTCTCAGGCACACCATACACACCGTAGTCGATGCCAACTCGTCCGTCCAAATCCAGTGCCGACAACACATACGGGTTGCCGTGGCGAGCCAGCCAAATGGCACTGCGCTCACGGGCCAGTTGCAGCTTGGCTTCAGGGCTGAATTTTTTGCCAGCAGGCTCGTCTTGCGGCTGAACTTCTTTGTAGCTCAACCCCACAATGGGCACTTGATTGTCTTTGGCAAACGCCACCAACACGGGGTGCTCTTCGCGGCAGGCAACGCACCACGTGGCCCACACATTGAGCATCCACACTTTGCCCTGCATGTCTTTGGGTGAGAATTTTTGCTCGTCTTTGGCCAAAGTGTAAAGCGCAAATTCAGGTGCTAGTTTGCCGATCAAGGGCGATGGGATTTCATGCGGATCGCGGTTTAACCCAACGGCCAAAAACCCCACCAAGCCAAAAAACAATGCCAATGGAATTAAAAACTTTTTCATTTTTCTGCCTTGCGATAACGCCTGTCACAGACTGCCAAAATTCCGCCCAGCACCATCAGCAAAGCGCCGGCCCAAAGCCAAGACACAAAGGGTTTGTAAAACACCCGAACGCTCCACTGCGGCGGATCACTTTCAATGGCCTCACCCAACGAAACATACAGATCACGAAACAGGCCTGAGTCAATGGCTGCTTCAGTCATGGGCATGGCCGAAGAGAAGTAGCGGCGTTTTTCAGGATGCAAGATTTCAATCGTGCTGCCATTTTTTGTCACTTTGACTTCTGCTCTAGCCGCTTTGTAATTGGGTCCTGTCACCTCCATGACGGGGCCTAACTCAAAGCTGTAAGGCCCAATGCTGACCGTATCGCCCTTGGCCATGCGCACATCGCGCTCGACCTCATAACCCTTGACCATGGTGATGCCCACCACCACCACCGCAATGCCCAAGTGGGCCAAGTGCATGCCCCAAAACGAGATGGGAATTCGGCCTGGCTTTTGAAAGCGATCCACAATTTGCAGCAGCAAGCCCAGCACCACCCATGTGGCCAGGGCAATGCCCATCAAACCGGACCACGACCATGTCTCCATGACAAAAGGCATCAAGCCTGCAGCCAGCAAAGCGCCAATGGCTGGCACGCGTAGGCGCCGGCTCAACTCAGCCCAACGGGCTTCGCGCCAATGGGCAATACCGCCAGGCACCATCAAAAACACCACAGGCACCATCAAGGGCACAAACACGGTGTTGAAATATGGCGCGCCCACCGAGAGTTTTCCCAAATTCAGCGCATCGACCACCAAGGGGTAAACCGTGCCCAACAAGACCGCGCCTGTGGCCACCACCAGCAGCACGCTGTTGATCAGCAGCATGGACTCGCGCGAGACCAAACCGATCTTGCCGCCCAGCGTGGCCTTGGGAGCGCGCAGTGCAAACAAGGTCAACGAGCTGCCCACCACCACGGCCAAAAACAGCAGCACAAATACGCCGCGTTTGGGGTCGGCGGCAAACGCATGCACCGAAGTCAATACGCCAGAGCGAACCAAAAATGTGCCCAGCAAAGACAAAGAAAATGCACCAATGGCCAAGAGCACCGACCAGGCTTTGAAGCCGCCGCGTTTGTCAGTCACCATGAGGGCGTGAATCAATGCGGTGCCAAACAGCCAAGGCATGAGAGAGGCGTTTTCAACCGGGTCCCAAAACCACCAGCCACCCCAACCCAATTCATAATAGGCCCACCATGAACCCAGGCCAATGCCTGCGGTCATGAAGACCCAGGCCACCACCGTCCAAGGCCTGGACCAGCGGGCCCAAGCCGCATCCAAGCGGCCTGAGAGCATGGCCGCAATGGCAAACGCAAAGGCCACAGAAAACCCGACATAGCCCATGTACAACATGGGCGGGTGAATGACCAAACCGGGGTCTTGCAACAAGGGGTTCAAATCACGCCCATCGGCCGCTGCCGGAAGCAAGCGCTCAAACGGGCTGGAAGTGGTCAAGATGAAGGTGAGAAAACCTGTGGAGATCAAACCCAGCACCCCAATCACACGGGCCACCATGACTTGGGGCAAGCTGCGCGAAAACCATGCCACTGCCACAGTCCAGCCGGCCAACATCAGCACCCACAAAAGCAAAGAGCCTTCATGGCCGCCCCACACCGAGGCCAGTTGGTAGGCCGCAGGCAGCAAAGAGTTGGAATGGTTGGCCACATATTTCACCGAAAAATCATTGGTCAACGCGGCATTGGCCAAGGCCGCAAAAGAAGCAGCAATCAGTAAAAATTGCAGTGTGGCTGCAGGCCTGGCCAAAGATTGCCAACGCTGGCGATCTCCCCATGTACCGGCCAAGGGCAGCACACCCTGCAACAAAGCCACGCAGGCCGCCAGAATCAGGGCAAAGTGCCCAAGTTCAACAATCATGAATTTCTCTTTTTCAGGTGCTTCAAAATATCAAGGGTGCCTCAAGGCTTGAGCGTCTGGGCTGCCTTTGCTGCTTGCGCTTGGTCCATGGCGTGTTTGGCTTCAGGCGGCATGTAGTTTTCGTCGTGCTTGGCCAGCACTTCAGCGGCCATGAATTGATTTTGCGCGTTCAATTTACCTTGGGCTACAACGCCCTTGCCCTCTTTGAACAAGTCGGGCAACAGGCCTTGAAAAAACACGGGAATTTCATTCAAGGTGTCGGTCACGACAAATTCAACTTTCTCGCCGTCTTTTTTCAAGCTGCCTTCTTTGACCATGCCGCCGACACGAAAGGCGCGGCCTTGCGGCGCCTCACCTTTGGAGACCTGCGTGGGCGTGAAGAAGAAAACCAAATTGCTTTGGAAGGCGTTCAAGACAAACATGCCTGCAATGGCCAAGACGGCCACGCCAGCGAAAATCCATAAAAATCTTTGGTGTCTGGGTTTCATCAGTGCCAATCCTTGCCCACTTGTGAGGCTGCTATTTCATGTCTAACTTGATCGATCGCGGCGGCCCGTCCACGGCGCAACAACAAGGCCTCCAGCGCCATCAACAAAGCGCTGACCCCAAAGCTACCCCAAACATAAAGGCCGTACCCGCCCATGGCCAAAAAATCTGAAAAACTGTTCCAAATCATGACCATTTCTCCTCAGTGGCAGGCGCTTGCGCGACCTCGGGCAATTGCGCCACCCACAAGGTGTGTCGCTCGCGCTCCAAGATGATGCTGCGCACGCGGTAAAAAGCCACGGCAATCGAGTACATCCAAAACGCCAAGCCCATGAGCAGCATGGCCCACAACATGGTTTGCGCCATGCTCGAGCCTTTGGTCAAAGACACCGATGCGCCTTGGTGCAAGGTGTTCCACCATTTGACTGAAAAATAAATCACCGGCACATTCAAGGCGCCCACCAAGGCCAAGATACCGCCCGCTTTGTCAGCGCGGCGCGGGTCGTCAATGGCCGAAGTCAAAGCGATGTAACCCAAATACAAAAAGAACAAAATCAATTCAGACGTTAAGCGCGCGTCCCAAACCCACCAAGCCCCCCACATGGGCTTGCCCCACAAGGCACCGGTCCACAAAGACAAGAAAGCAAACATGGCCCCGGTGGGCGCCAACGCCCGGCCCATCATGCCCGACAAGCGCGTGTTGAAAGTCAAGCCCAGCACGGCCCAAAAAGCCATGGCCAGATAAATCACCATGGACATCCAAGAGGCCGGCACATGCACAAAAATAATGCGATAGCCCTCACCCTGCTGGAAATCTGCAGGTGCCACCAACATGCCCAGCCACAAACCTGCCAAGCCCAAGGCGGTAGCCAATGCGGCAAACCAAGGCCACATGCGTCCTGCCAAGGGGTAAAAATTTTGCGGCGAAGCAAAGTAAAACCAATGACCGATCTTGTTGTTCATTTATTCAAGCGCAATGCGCAATGCGGCCGAACTGGCCCAAGGACTGAAAACAGCGGCCACCAACGCCATGGCCACCAAGATAGACAAATGCGCCGAAGCGCCCAAACCGCTGATCTGCGCTTGCACCGCACCAGCGCCAAACACCAAAGCTGGCACATACAAAGGCAAGACCAACAAGGACAGCAAGACATCGCCCCCGCGCACACCCAATGTCAAAGCCGCGCCAATAGCGCCAATCAAAGACAGCAAAGGCGTGCCAATCAACAAGCTCAATGTCAGCACCCACAAAGCATCTGCACTCAAATCAAATTGCAAACCCAAAATGGGCGCCAAAAGAACCAAGGGAAGCCCCGATAAAAGCCAATGTGCCAGTATTTTGGCGGCCACCAGCAAGGGCAGCGAAGTGGGCGACAAAGCCATCTGCTCCAGCGTGCCATCGGCATGGTCAGCGGCAAACATGCGCCCCAAAGAAAGCATGCTGGCCAGCAGCGCGCCCACCCACAGAATACCCGGGGCCACCAAACGCAAGGTGTTCATCTCTGGCCCAATGCCCAAGGGAAACAATGCAGCCACCACCACAAAGAAAAAAACCGAGGTGATCACTTCATTTTTGCGGCGCAAGGCCAAGACCAGATCACGTCGAACGATGGCCACAAACGCACTCATGCTTGCAGCCTGTACGACAAGCCTTGGCCCTGCAGGCTGACCGCTTGGTGACTGGTCAGCAGCACCAAGCCTTGGGCCTGCAAGTGCGCATTGATCACCTGGGTGAGCGCATTTTGGGCAGCTGCGTCGAGCGCCACAAAGGGCTCGTCCAAAATCCACAAGCGCGCTTTTCGCGCCAACAACCGAGACAAAGCTGCACGCCTTTTTTGACCTTGAGACAGCACGCGCACAGGCAAGTGCTCGCGGCCGCGCAAACCCAGTTGCGCCAAAGCCGCCATGGCATTGGCTGGGGTCAATTTTTGACCGGCCATGTGTGCATCGGTCAGCAAATTCTCAAGGGGGGTTAAATCTTCTTTGAGCGCCAATTGATGGCCCAAGTAAGCCAAATCAGCCCGAAACGCATCTGGGAATTGGGCAATCGACTGGCCTTGCCAAGTGATTTCGCCCTCGGCCACCGAACTCAGGCCACAGGCCATGCGCAGCAAACTGGTTTTGCCCACCCCGTTGTCGCCCTCTAGGTGCAGCCATTGGCCCGCCTCAATAGCGAAATGAACGCCTGAAAACAAGCGCTTGTCGCCGCGGGAGCAAGAAAGGTTGGAAACACTGAACATGGGCATGAATCATCGCAGAACAGGCCCATTTAAAATTGACGCAAGTCAAAAAAATGGGCAAAGATGACATCTTTGCCCACTGATTTTAACTTTTCCGCTTATTACTCAGGTTCCTCGTACTCCTTGGGCAATTGGTGCGCAATGCCTTTGTGGCAATCGATGCAGGTTTTACCCTCTTCTTTGGCCTTCATGTGCTTTTTGTAAGGCGTTTGCTTTTGCAACTCAGCGCTCATGGCGTCAAAGTTGTGGCAATTGCGGCACTCGCGTGAATTGCTCGCTTTCATGCGGTCCCACTCATGGGTGGCCAGTTGCATGCGTTTGGCTTCAAATTTCTCAGGCGTGTCGATGCTGCCCGTCAACTTACCCCAGACTTCCAGACTGGCTTGTGACTTGCGAATCATCTTGTGAACCCAGTCTTTGGGCACATGGCAGTCTGAGCAAATGGCCCGCACACCCGTGCGGTTGCTGTAGTGGATGGTTTCCTTGTACTCTTTGTAGACCGTGTCGCGCATTTCGTGGCAGGTGGTGCAAAACTCCAAGGTATTGGTCATCTCCATGGCGGTGTTAAAGCCGCCCCAGAAAATAATACCTGCCACAAACGATACTGACGAAATGGCCAATAAAGAATACTTGGCGGGCTTGTTCAAACTGGCCCACAAGCGCTTGAACAGCCCTGTTTTTTCATTGTCCATCACGTCATCCTTGGTTTAGAAACTGTGGACCCAACTCAGGGCAATCACATTGGCCGCATAACTCGGAGCAACTTGGTTGGTTGGCATCAAAGTAGCGGGTGAAAATCCATATTGGTAGCCGTTGTAATAAAAGTCAGCACTGGCCAATTTTTGGTAGGCATAGCGCAATGAAATTTTGGTTACTTTGTCAACTTGGTAAACACCAGTCAGCTTGATTTGACCCATGGTGCTTTTGATATCGGGCAACTGTCCGCATGAGCTGATCGGCGCACTGGCGCAAGTCAAGCCGCCGGTGGTCGTGGTTGCATAGTTCAACATGGTTGAGTAAATGCCAGCGCCCAAGGAGTAAGTGGCATCGCCCGACAACTCCAGTTTGCCGCCCATGAGGCCAGACTGCTTGATGCCCACGCCCACCGTGGTGTCGTTGTCTTTCAAGAAGTTGGTCCAAGTGGCCACGGCTGGAATGCCAATCGCAGTGGCTGATGCGGCAGAAGCTGTCACGGTGCTGCGCTGTGCGCTGGTCAACTCACGCTCGCGGTGCTGTTTGGTGACGTAGGCATACACAGAACCATTTTCTTGGTAGGTGTAGCTGCTGTCTGCATTGAAGCTCCAAGTGCTGCCGTTTTGCACCCCGTAGGTAGAGCTGCCGTATTTGTCTTCGGTGTATTTGGCACTCAAGCCCAGTGCAAGTTGGTCTGTGGCTTCCCAGTTAACTTGGCCCTTGACAGATTGCTGCTGACGTGTGGCTTCAAAGAAAGGATAAAAGCCGTAGTAGTCACCCGCATTTTGCCCTTTGGGCGTGAGGTTGGGTGATGGCACAGGGCCAGGAACAGCGCCGTTGGTACCGATGAATGCCCCTATCGCATAAGGATCGGTTGTGGTTTGACGGTCGCTGTAGCCGTAGCCCACGCGCAGGTCCACCACGTCGTTGGCTTTCA
>CAIQBO010000053.1 GCA_903870145.1 uncultured Burkholderiales bacterium
ACTATGGTATAAATGGACATTGAATAATTTTTTACGAGTGAAAAAACTGAAAACGTGTTACGAAATTATGTGTTTTTTCTGTAACACGCTCTGTAACACGTTACACGAAAATGCCCGCTAAACCGCATAAACGCTAGCGATATCAGTGCCAGTTGAGTTGAAAATCCGCGTGTCAGTGGTTCAATTCCACTCCAGGCCACCAAATTTACACCGTAAGTACTCAAATGCTTACGGTGTTTCTTTTTGTAGGACGCTACTAAAGCACACGCACTCACGCTGTGCTTGCTTTGTCCCACGCTGTAGTGCTTGCTAAATGTCCAAGCGCCAGCAGTTCCCACAAAGTCAATACACAGCCCCGACGCCTACGCCTACACAGCGCCTACGCTTGCTTGCGGCGCTAACGCCAGCCCAACCCCACATCATTTATCTACGCGACGGTGAAGTTGTCGTGTATAGGCGCACTCGTAGCCTGTTGTATCAATGTCGCTACAAACTTACTGACGGAAGTTGGGTTAGGCAGACGACAGGCAAAGCAAGCGTAGAACACGCCGTAGCCCGTGCTTGCGACATTTACGACGAAGCCAGATACAGACAACGCTTGGGTTTAGCACACCAAACACACTTTTTCGCACAAATAGCGAACATCGTATTGGCAGAGTTGAGACAACAAGTTGATGCGATAAGTGGCAAAACTTCTTATCACGACTACATCTCGTGTATTGAGAAATACTTTCTGCCTTACTTTGCTGAACGCAAGTTGAGATGTTGTTACTAACAGGAATGAGGCACGGCACGGAAGCAATGGGCATTAGATGGAAAAACATAGAGTGGCACACAAAGGATGGTGTGCGCTACTTGCGTATATGGGTTGATGGGAAAACAGGTGGGCGTTGGCTGATTGCTAAACACAGGGCTGTTGATGTGCTGAAACGGCTACACGCAAATCAGGACGACATTAAAGACATTGCGTTTGAAGATTTGTTTGCTACAAGAGCACACCCGAAGATGTAGCGCAAGCCATCGTTTGGCTGACCACCGGCGCACGGACCATGACCGGTGAGTTGTTGCAGCTCGATGGGGGCATGCATCTGGGCGGTGCAAAGATTCAAGTGCCCGGCCGATCTGCTTGATTTTGAAGTTTTTGTGCGCCAGAGCCGCCAAGCTGGGTTGCGCGGTCTATCATGCGCCGTCTATCATGTTGGCGGAATCTAAAAATGCATCCAAAATCAAATACGGCTCAGTTGTTGAATCAAAAGGTTAATATGAAATATCTGTTGTTCTTGATGTTGATGGTCGCGTTCAATGCGAGCGCATCTTCCGATGCGAAGAAGGCGGATGACAAGGGACATGCAGCGCCTGTTTCTGAAATGCCGCAGCACAAAATCAAAGGTGGTTCAGATGCCGGTGGTAAGGGCGGGGGCGAACCAAGCTGCACCAAATATGAATTCAAATCGTCGTCAGGAAAAATTGTGTGCCTGATCGCGCCGGCGGCTGCTGCAAAACCGGCAGCGAAGCATTGATGCACATTTGGATGTAAAAGGTGTAAACGGGTTGTAAAAGGGTAACGTCCCCTTTATTCCTTTATTCGTCCCCTTTATTGCTTTTAAAAGACTACATAATGATTTTTGTGACGGGTGGTGCGGGCTATATTGGGTCACACGCGTGTGTTGAGTTGATCAATGCGGGGCTTGATGTCACGGTGTTTGACAACTTTTGCAACAGTCAGCCCGATGTTTTGACGCGCGTGGCGCGCATCACGGGCAAAGCGCCGACGCTGGTGCAGGGTGATATTCGCGACAGCGCTGCATTGGAAGCGGCCTTGCGCGCAAGTGGCGCTCGGGCGGTGATCCATTTTGCGGGGCTCAAGGCGGTGGGTGAGTCGGTGCAAAACCCCCTGGCCTATTACGACAACAATGTGCTTGGCACGCTGCGCTTGCTGCAGGCCATGACGAAATGTGATGTCAAAACCTTGGTCTTCAGCTCGTCGGCCACTGTGTATGGTGACCCGCAGCGCTTGCCGTTAACGGAGGATCACCCTTTGTCGGCAACCAACCCTTATGGTCAGAGCAAGCTGGTGATTGAGGAGATGCTGCGTGATTTGCACCGCAGTGACCCAGCTTGGCGCATCAGCATCTTGCGGTACTTCAACCCGGTGGGGGCCCACACCAGCGGTTTGATTGGCGAGGACCCTCAGGGCACGCCCAACAATTTGCTGCCCTATGTGGCCCAAGTGGCTGCGGGGCGGCGAGCGTTTTTGAACGTTTGGGGCAACGATTACGACACCCCGGACGGCACTGGGGTGCGTGACTATATTCATGTGGTGGATTTGGCGCTGGGCCACCTCAAGGCCTTGCAGCGTCTTGCGTTGCATGCTGAATGCCGCGCCATCAATCTGGGCACCGGCGTGGGCTATAGCGTCTTGGGGATGCTGCGTGCGTTTGAGCAGGCCAGTGGTAAACCCGTGCCCTATCAGGTGGCGCCGCGCCGCGCGGGTGATATTGCGGCTTGCTACGCCGACCCATCTCTGGCCCTGAGTCTGCTGGGGTGGCGTGCAGAGCGTGACTTGACTGCCATGTGTACGGATGCATGGCGATGGCAGAGCAGTGAAAAAGGGTAGCGTGAAAAAGGGTAGCGTCCCCTTTACCCCCTTTACGAGCCTGATTGACTCGCGCTATGCGGCGCGGCGTTTGTTCATCACTTTGTTGCTCATGACTTTGGGCAGCAGCAGCATGTACGTGGTTTCGGTGGTTTTGCCAGTGGTGCAGAAGGAGTTTGGCGTTTCTCGGGCAGATGCTTCTTTGCCTTACACCTTGATGATGCTGGGCTTTGGCCTTGGCGGGATGGCCATGGGCAAATTGGCCGACCGCATGGGTGTGCATGTGGCATTGTGGATCGGCGCTGTGGGGGTGGGCGGCGGTTTTGTGGTGGCCGGCTTTGCCTCCAGCATTTGGCTCTTTGCGTTGGCCCATGGTTTGCTCTTGGGCTTGTTTGGCAGCTCTTCGACTTTTGCGCCCCTGCTGGCAGACACTTCTTTGTGGTGGAATAAGCGCCGAGGCATCGCTGTGGCGGTTTGTGCCAGTGGAAACTATTTGGCGGGCGCGATCTGGCCACCCATCGCCCAGCGCGGGGTGGAGTTGCTGGGCTGGCGTGAAACATACATGTGGATGGGTGTGGTTTGCGGGTTGGGCATGGCGGCATTGAGCTTTTTGATGCGCCGGCGCCCCCCTTTGCTGGCTGCCGCAGTGCCTGGAGGTGCGCCTAGTCTGGCCTCTGAGCGGCCCTTTGGGCTGTCTATTTCGCAAGCGCAAACCTTGCTGTGCGTGGCCGGCGTGGCTTGTTGCGTGGCCATGGCCATGCCGCAAGTCCACATCGTGGCCTATTGCACAGACTTGGGGTTTGGCGCAGCGCGGGGCGCAGAAATGCTGTCTTTGATGCTGGCCTGCGGCATTGTCAGCCGCTTGATTTCAGGCATGGTTTGTGACCGAATTGGCGGTCTTCGCACCTTGGTGCTGGGCTCGGTGCTTCAGGGCGTGGCCTTGCTGATGTTCTTGCCATTTGACGGTTTGGCCTCGCTTTATGTGATCTCGGCCATGTTTGGGCTGTTTCAAGGCGGGATCGTGCCGTCTTACGCGATCATCGTGCGTGAATATTTCCCGGCCAAAGAAGCTGGCGCACGCGTGGGCACGGTGATCATGGCCACCATGGTCGGCATGGCCTTAGGGGGCTGGATGTCGGGCAAAGTGTTTGACTTAACGGGTTCCTACCAAGCCGCCTTTGTCAATGGCGTGGTGTGGAATGCGCTGAACTTGGCCATTGTGCTGGGGCTGCTCTGGCGGGTTAGGGGAAACTCGCGGGCAGGGCTTTGATGGCTTGATCGGCCATTGCGGCAAGATTTTGCCGGCACGTTTGTTGCTTAAATCCTCCTTGAGTTCTGTCCAACCCACTTGAGGAGTCAAAATTTTGACCATTTTTCCAGCATTCATGAGCACCGCTGCGTGCTCAAACGCGACTCAAGCGGGGGTTAGGTGTCTCCATATATACACATTCAGTGGATACAATTATAAAAACAAGCAAAGAAATGCGATGCGAATGTGCCTCAAAGGTGTTTTGAGAGAGTCAAAAAGTTTACACGTATTACAGTAATTAAATAGAAAACTAAATTTAATTTAATTAATACTTTTGTATTTAAATCAATAAAAACAAGCAAATCAAAAAACAAATTATTAAAAAAGATAGTTAAGCTGACGAATCAGAGATAGAGAACCCTCTCATAACCTAACTTTTTTACGTCAAAAAACAGGCCCTTTAAAAGTACGAATCGTGTAAATCATGCCCTCAATTCTTTCCGGATTAACCACAGCTCAAGTTGCTGCACTGCCGCTTGCGCAGATTGCTGCGCTGACCACAGCCGACATGACTGGATTGACGGGAATATCCGCTGCCCACTTATCTGCTTTGACAACGGCGCAAATTGCGGCCTTGGAAACTGAGGACTTGGTTGCGCTTCCCGTCGTACGGGTTGCCATCTTGTCGACGGCTCAGACAGCAGCACTGACTACTGCACAGATTGCCGCATTGACAACCGCGCAAGTGGAGGCGCTTGGCGAAGCAAACTTAGCTTCTGTTCTTGCAACTCGCATCAGTGCCTTGACAACGGCGCAAGCGGCTGCTCTAACGGCAGCGCAAATTGCTGCACTGACGACTGCGCAAATTGCAGCGCTTGAGATAGCTGACTTGGCTGTGATCAGCACACGTGAACTTAACGCAATGCAGACAGCACAGGTTGCTGCTTTGACTACGGCGCAGTTAGTTTCATTGTCCACTTTGCAGCTTTCCTCTCTTGAGACTGCCGATTTAGCCGCGATCACGACAGGGCGCATCAGCGCTTTGACGACAGACCAAGCAGCAGCCTTGACGACTGATCAAGTCGTTGCATTGACTACTGCGCAAGCTGCGGCATTGAAGACGGCGCAAGTTGCAGCGCTGACGAGCGCGCAAGTCGTTGCCTTGACGACG
>CAIQBO010000054.1 GCA_903870145.1 uncultured Burkholderiales bacterium
CCATGCTGGCCCAGGCCAACCAGTCCGCCCAGTCGGTGCTGGCACTGCTCAAGTAAGCTTTTCTGCCACTGCAAGGAGGCAGGGGTCTTTGACCCCTGCCCCTTTCTAACAAGCCACCCAGGCAACTGGGTGGCTTTTTTTTGCCGCCAACAGTCAAGCTTTTGACACACAGCGGCAAACAAAAGCTGGCATCGGTCTTGCTTATTCCTGTCCATCGCATCGGGATCAATCGTGTTTCCGACGCCATTTACCTTCAGGAGTGATTTATGCACATCGAACTTCAGCAAGCCATGCAACAGCTGGTCAGCGCCCAAACTTTGACACTGAAAGAGGTCTCTCGCTTCACGCCGGTAGACTTTCGCCACGGCGTGCAGTGGCTCGTTGCGCAAGAACAACCTGCCTTGGCCCAGGCTCTGGCAGAAGCAGGCCTGGCCCTGTTTCCACAAAGTGAAGACATATTGGCCATTGCCGGTTTATTGGCAATGACCCGCGAAGACTGGCTCCTGGCCATTGAGCTTTTGCAAGATTTGGTAACCCTGCAGCAAGACCGCGTGCAACCCATGACGTGCCAAATGTTGGCCCGCGCTTTGGCTTGCAACTTAGACATTGCCGAAGCGCACCAAGTGCTGGACCAAGCTTTGAAGCTTTGGCCCAACGACCCCACCCTTGAGCAAGAAAAAAGCGCTATGACGCTGGCCCAAGATGTCATGTCAGCCCCTGCTCAGTCCAACTGATCAGAGCCCCATTAACCCCTAAATCGTTAGCGGCAATAGCGGCAATTAAGCGAAGCGGCAACATCTTGCCTACCGGCAATACCATGCGGCAATAGCACCCAAGGAGTCCTCAAATGACTGTGATCAACACCAATATCAAAGCTCTGTACACGCAGGCGGCTCTTAAAGAGTCCGGACGTGCCAGCCTAGTGGCCATGCAGCAATTGTCCACCGGCAAGCGCATCAACTCGTCCAAAGACGACGCGGCGGGCCTGGCCATTGCTGCGCGGATGACGCAGAATATTCAAGGCTTGAATCAATCCATCCGCAACTCGGGTGATGCGATCTCCTTGATCCAAGTGGCCGAGGGTGCCACCAACGAAATCACCACCATGCTCCAGCGCATGAGCGAGTTGGCGGTTCAATCCTCCAATTCCACCTACTCCACAGAGCAGCGCGGGTATTTGGACCAAGAATTTCAGCAACTTAAACAAGAGATTGTGCGAATTTCGGAAACCCACGAATGGAATGGTTTCCCAATTTTGAACGGCAAGGCTGGAACGCCGGTTGGGACGCCCGTATCGACAACCGACCTTCGGGCTGGTGTTAGCGCTTCGGCCACTGGCAAAACCCTTATCGCGGGCGATCTGGACATTGCCACTGCCAATGGCACATATGCAATCCGTGCATCCGATGCAGGTGACGACACAAAAAGCAGCACCGTTGCCACCTCCAGCTCAAAAGCCGGAAGTGCCATTGCCATTGCCGCAGCCATCAATGCCAGGATTGCAGATACTGGCGTGAATGCAACTGCCAACAGTGCTGTCATTGAAGCCAATAAAACGACAGTGGGAACCACCTCGATACAAACTGATTTGTACGTGAACGGCACCAAAGTTCCTTTAAGTTTGACAGCAGGGCAAACCAAAAGTGAACGCCGTCAGTATGTGATCGACAGCATCAACGCGCTCACTTCCACCCACGGCGTGACTGCAGGTGATGGTGGCAATGGGGGGCTTTCTCTCAAGACCATTGACGGACGCAATATGTCCCTCTGGTATGACAACACCAGCAGCATCCACGGTTCTGACTTTGGTTTGGGCATGGACACAGCAACCACATCTGATCCAGTAGGGGTCACAGGTATTGCAGGGGGGCCTGCAGCGACAAGCGCAGCGTCCGTAGCAGCCTCTACGGTTTATGGAACAGTCACATTGACATCCATCAGTGCATTCACGGTTCAACCAGGCGCTAACGCATTAAATGGGTCAGACCCGACTTACGCCAACTTCTCAGCCTTGGGATTCAACTCTGGAACCATCAACCCCAAAAACATTGGCCGCCTGAGTTTCCAAGTTGGCCCTTCACCCGATCAATTGATCTCCATTGATTTTGCAGATTTCGGCAAGAACGGTGACATTACAGGCCCCATCACCAGTGACCAAGCCCCCACCAATATTTTGACAGTGCAAGCGGCCAACGATGTCACGCAATCGGTCAACAAATCGCTGGACATGATTGCCAAAACTCGCGCCTCCATGGGCGCTGTCATGAACCGCTTGGAGCACGTGATCGACAACTTGACCAATGTGGTCATGAACTCTGAAGCTTCTCGCAGCCAGATCGAAGACGCTGACTACGCTTCTGCTTCCACAGAATTAGCCCGCACACAAATCATGCAGCAAGCTGCCACCGC
>CAIQBO010000055.1 GCA_903870145.1 uncultured Burkholderiales bacterium
CCTGTCCCCAGCAGATGAGATCCGCCGAGCATGCCCCAAGTCCGGAAAACGATTCAAATCGTGGACAAGGGGAAAGTCAGATTTATTTAAATAAATCATGGGGTTACGTTAAGTCTGATGGCAAACGTTGGGACACTAGTGATGAAATAATTGAAAATTCTGAATACAAAACAATTAATTAATGAAGTGTGTTGGTGTGGCAAAAAAAACCACCCGAAGGTGGTTTCTATGCAGGCCTGAGCGCTCAACGCAGCTTGGGTGCGTTTAAAAAATCAATTTGCCAGCCGTTTTGCTCTTCAAAAACTCAGGCGTGACGCCTGGGGCCAGTTCCACAACCTGTAGCCCCTGGGGCGTGACGTCCATCACGGCCAAGTCAGTGATGATGCGGTCCACCACGCACACGCCCGTTAATGGCAAATTGCAGGCAGGCAAAATTTTCATGTCTTCGCTGCCGTCCTTTTTCTTGGCCACGTGCTCCATCAAAACGATCACGCGCTTGACGCCAGCCACCAAATCCATGGCGCCGCCCATGCCTTTGACCATCTTGCCAGGAATCATCCAGTTGGCCAGGTCACCTTTTTCGCTCACTTGCATGGCGCCCAAGATAGACAAGTTGATCTTGCCACCACGGATCATGGCAAAGCTGTCATGGCTGCCAAAAATGGACGAGCCTTTGATGGTGGTCACAGTTTGCTTGCCCGCATTGATGATGTCTGCATCGACTTCGTCTTCTTTGGGGAAAGGGCCGATCCCCAGCATGCCGTTTTCAGACTGCAACCAAACCTCTATGCTGCTGGGCACATGGTTGGCAACCAAGGTGGGTATGCCGATCCCCAGGTTCACATAAAAGCCGTCTTCTAATTCTTTGGCCGCGCGCGCTGCCATTTGGTCTTGGTTCCAGCTCATGCTCAAACTCCTGCAGTTTCTGTGATGGTGCGTTTTTCAATGCGCTTTTCGGGGTTTGGATTGCAAATCAAGCGGTGCACATAAATGCCGGGTAAATGCACATGGTCTGGTTGCATATCACCAGTTTCCACAATCTCTTCGACTTCCACAATGCAAAGCTTGCCAGCCATGGCCACCGCGGGGTTGAAGTTGCGAGCGGTTAAGCGAAACTGCAAGTTGCCCGATTTGTCAGCGCGCCATGCTTTGACCAAGGAAATGTCAGGCACCAGCGAGTGCTCCATGACGTAGGTCTCGCCGTCAAAGTCCCGCAGCTCCTTGCCATCGGCAACCACAGTGCCCACACCGGTTTTGGTGAAGAAGGCCGGAATGCCCGCACCGCCAGCACGCAATTTCTCAGCCAACGTGCCTTGAGGAGTGAACTCCAGTTCCAACTCACCGGCCAGAAATTGACGTTCAAATTCTTTGTTCTCGCCCACATAGGAAGAAATCATTTTTTTGATTTGACGACTTTCAAGCAAGATGCCCAAACCAAAACCGTCCACACCGGCATTGTTGGAAATCACGGTCAGGTTTTTCACACCTGTCTGGCGCAAAGCATCAATCAAAGCCTCAGGAATGCCGCACAAGCCAAAGCCGCCAACAGCCATCAATTGACCATCGGCCACAACGCCTGCCAGCGCTTGGGCTGCAGAGGGGAAAATCTTGTTCACACAGGTCTCCTGAGAAAGGAAAGATTCAAAACCACCAAGTGTAGCGGCACAGGCGCTTGTTTCCTCAAGGCTGTTTAGAATGATCCCAGAAATGAGGAACTACCATGTCCACCAGCACGCCCCGTTACCCCGCTCCTGAGTTGAAAGACCTGCCCGAGGACATTCGGCTGAAAATATTAGAGGTTCAAGAAAAAGCCGGCTTCATACCGCAGGTTTTTTTGGGCTTTGCGCGCAGGCCGGCAGAGTGGCGTGCTTTTTTTGCTTTCCACGACGCGTTGATGCTGCGCGCCGAATCGGGGCTTTCCAAAGGTGACAGGGAGATGATTGTCACCACCACCAGCGCTGCCAACAACTGTTTGTATTGCGTGGTGGCGCATGGTGCAATCTTGCGTATTTACGAAAAGAAACCGTTGGTGGCCGATCAAGTGGCGGTGAATTACCGCAAGGCTGAGATCACAGCGCGGCAAAAAGCCATGCTGGACTTTGCCATGAAGGTATGCCAGCACAGCGACGAAATTGACGACTCGGATTTTTCCGCACTGCAAGCCCATGGCTTTAACGACGAAGACATTTGGGACATTGCGGCCATCACGGCCTTTTTTGGATTGTCCAACCGCATGGCCAGTTTCAGCGGCATGATGCCCAACCCCGAGTTTTATTTGATGGGCCGCGTGCCCAAACAAAAATAACAGGTGCGGCTCAAGGGCTGACCAACTCTCGCATCCAATCGGGCATGGTCACGGCTTTTTTCTGCGGAAAATCCACCCAAATGGTGGTGGCGCCGCCAGCCGCATGAATCACACCGGGCTGGTCCACGCGCTCCAGCGTGCACCAGCTTTCAAAAGTGGTGCGGCCAGGGTCGCTCACATACATTTTGGCCAGCACGTCGCCCGGGTATTCCAGCTGTGTGTAAAAGTTGCAAAAAGCATTGACGATCACAGGCCCTTGACCTTGCGGGTTGGGCAAGCAGCCAATGCGGCCAAAAAAATCAATCCGAATGGTTTCCATGAAGCGAAAGTAAAGCGTGTTGTTGACATGCCCCATAGCGTCCATGTCGCCCCACCGAATAGGGATTTGCAACTCATGGACTTTCTTTTTTATTTCTGGCAATTCAAATTTCATGCACTTGATCCTTCGTCGTCTGTGGTGACCTAGCAGCGCAGCGCGGCCTGACGGCTGGCGGGCTGGGTTTGCTGAAAATTCTATTGTGCCTGTGCTCAAGGCCTAAAATAAGTCATCTGCCCGGCATGATCCCACTGCAAGCACAATTTTGAAGATGGAAAATGCTGCGCAACAATCGACTTTAACCTCACTTGAAAAAGAGTCTCGCTATGACACCCGAACAGATCTTGAGTCAGCACGGCCCTCGTGAATCCATGGACTATGACGTGGTGGTGGTCGGGGGCGGCCCTGCCGGCTTGTCCACGGCCATACGCTTGAAACAATTGGCTGTGGCGCAGGGCAAAGAGGTGTCCGTGGTGGTGCTTGAAAAAGGCTCCGAGCCAGGCGCCCACATTTTATCGGGTGCCATCATGGACCCGATTGCTTTGAACGAGTTGTTCCCGAACTGGAAGGCCATGGGCGCCCCTTTGAACCAACCCGTGACGGAAGATGTTTTCTTGATGACCACTGAAAACGGCGCCACACGCCTGCCCAATTTCGGTCTGCCGCCCTGCTTTCACAATGATGGCAACTACATCATCAGCCTGGGCAGTTTGACGCGCTGGCTGGCCGAGCAGGCCGAGGGCTTAGGGGTCGAGATTTTTCCTGGCTTTGCCGCTGCCGAGGTTTTGTACATGGAAGACGGCTCAGTCAAAGGCGTGGCCACTGGCAACATGGGTGTGGGCAAAGATGGCGAGCCAAGCGAGAGTTTTCAATTGGGCATGGCGCTGCACGCCAAGTACACCATTTTTGCCGAAGGCGCACGCGGCCACTTGGGCAAAAAAGTCATTGAACGCTTTAAATTGGACCACGGCAAAGACCCGCAAAGTTATGGCATTGGCATCAAAGAACTTTGGGAAATAGACCCTGCGCGTCACAAGCCAGGTTTGGCTTTGCACAGCGCTGGCTGGCCTCTGGATGAGCACACTTATGGCGGCTCCTTCATGTACCACATGGAGAACAACCAAGTGGTCGTGGGCTTTGTGGTGGGCTTGGACTACACCAACCCATGGCTGAGTCCCTTTGAAGAATTTCAGCGCTTTAAAACGCACCCTAACATTCGCTGGTATCTTGAGTCAGACGCAGCAAAAGGCATGCGCCCGGCCAAGCGCTTAGGTTACGGCGCGCGGGCCATCACAGCGGGTGGTTTATTGTCGTTGCCCAAAACCGTTTTCCCCGGTGGTGCCTTGGTTGGGTGTGAAGCGGGCTACCTCAATGCCAGCCGAATCAAAGGCAGCCACTCGGCCATCAAGACGGGCATGCTGGCTGCTGAGGCTGCATTTGACGCCTTGCAAGAGGGCAGGTCGCACGACGAACTCAGTGCCTATCCCGAAGCCTTTGAAGCCAGTTGGTTGTTCACTGAGTTGAACAAGTCGCGCAATTTCAAACAGTGGTTCAAAAAGGGCCGCACCATGGGCACGCTCATGACGGGCATTGAGCAATTTGTTTTGCGCGGCCATATTCCGTGGACTTTGCGCCGAGCAGCAGCCGATCACACCTACTTGAAAGCAGCGGCAGATTGCCCCCCCATCGACTACCCCAAACCCGATGGCAAGCTGACTTTTGACCGCTTGTCCAGCGTGTTCATCAGCAATGCCAACCACGAAGAAAATCAGCCTGCGCACTTGACGCTCAAAGATGCCAGCGTGCCCATTCAACTTAATTTGGCCAAATACGCAGGCCCTGAAGCACGCTACTGCCCCGCTGGGGTTTATGAGTTCGTTCAGAATGACGACCAAACTGACCGCCTGCAAATCAACGCACAAAACTGCGTGCATTGCAAAACGTGTGACATCAAAGACCCCTCGCAAAACATTGTGTGGGTCACCCCTGAGGGCGGCGGGGGCCCCAATTACGCGGGGATGTGATGGACGCGTTGACACTTCTCAGCCACGCCAACTTGATTTATCTCGGCTTGCTGGGTGAGGCCCGCGCAAAATAGTAGAATCGCATTTGTCAGGAGAGCGTTTGGCCATACTTCACGGTGTTGCCAAGCCGCCGAAGGCGCAGGAGGCTTGGTAACAAGCCCTGAACGCTCAGGCAAAAGGACTGACAAGCGTCTTGAGTTCAGGGCGTTACCTCACTGGAGAGAGGTGGCAGGTCATCAGGCCATGCCATCCACCGAAGGAGCAACCCGCAGTGAGTCACTTTCCAGTGACTTGCCCGGCGAATCTCTCAGGTAAAGCGGACAGCGAGGGCAGCCCATGGTTTCGGCCGTGGTGTTTCATTGCCCTTGGAGAATTTTTTGTCTGCTGACACTGCATCACTTTTGAGCACCCCCTTGCATGCACTGCACCTTGAATTGGGCGCTCGCATGGTGCCCTTTGCGGGTTACAGCATGCCCGTGCAATACCCCATGGGTTTGATGGCTGAGCACCTGCACACACGCGCTGCAGCCGGCTTGTTTGATGTCTCGCACATGGGGCAACTCAAGCTGTTGGGGCCCGATGCCAAGGCTGCATTTGAATCCCTGATGCCCGTGGATGTGATCGACTTGCCCGTTAGCAAGCAGCGCTACGGCTTGCTGCTCAACGAGGACGGCGGCATCATCGACGACTTGATGTTTGTGAACCGCGGCACCGATATTTTTGTGATCGTCAACGGTGCTTGCAAAGTGGCTGACATCGCCCACATTCAATCTCGCATTGGCCAGCGCTGCCAAGTCATTCCCCTGCCTGAACGCGGCCTGTTAGCGCTGCAAGGGCCTCTGGCGGTGGCTGCCTTGACGCGCTTGCTGCCAGGCGTTGAAAAACTGGTTTTCATGACGGGCGCTGCCTTTGTTTGGCAAGGTGCTGAGTTGTTCATTACCCGCTCAGGCTATACCGGCGAAGATGGTTTTGAAATTTCAGTGCCGGCATTGCAGGCACAGGCTTTGGCACGCGCTTTACTGGCGCAGCCTGAGGTCAAACCTGTTGGCTTAGGGGCTCGCAATTCCTTGCGCTTAGAAGCCGGCCTGTGTTTGTACGGTAACGATATCGACACCCAGACCACGCCCGTTCAAGCCGGATTGAACTGGGCGATGCAAAAAGTTCGGCGCAGCCAAGGCGCACGGGCCGGTGGCTTTCCTGGCGAATCCATCGTCTTGGCACAGCTTGATGGAACGCTTGCATTGGGCCGCCAACGGGTTGGTTTGATTGCACAAGAGCGTGTGCCGGTGCGTGAGCATGTGGTCCTGAAAAATCAGTCTGGGCAAGTCGTTGGCCAGGTCAGCAGTGGGCTCTTAGGCCCCAGCATCAATCAACCTGTGGCCATGGGCTACGTTGAATCAGAATATGCAGTTCTGGGAACAGTTGTACACGCCATGGTGCGTGGCAAAGCAGTGCCCATGACCGTCAGCGCCATGCCCTTTGTGGCCAACCGCTACCACCGCGGTTGAAATTAATTGTGAACTGACCCCAATTTAAATTTTTTAGGAGAAATAAATGAGCATGAAATTTACGCAAGACCATGAGTGGATTTTGGTGGAGGGGGACATTGCCACAGTGGGCATCACGCACCATGCGCAAGTCGCCTTGGGCGATGTGGTGTTTGTGGAGTTGCCAGAGATTGGAGCCCAGATTGAGCAGCAAGCCGTGGCCGGTGTGGTGGAGTCCGTCAAAGCTGCCGCCGATGTGTACATGCCTGTGAGTGGTGAAGTCACGGCTGTCAACGAGGCTTTGCGTGACGACCCCTCCCTTGCCAATTCCGACCCTTTGGGGGCGGGTTGGTTTTTCAAAGTCAAGTTGACAGCGCCCGCGCAAGTCGACGCACTGCTTGACGAGACCGCCTACACCACTTTCTCTAACGCTTCTTGAGATGACAACAAAATGCTGATGCAATCTGCCGCCCCTTTGCTTGATCTTGAGAACCCCAGCGAGTTCACTGCGCGTCATATTGGCATTGGCGAGGCTGACGAAAAGCACATGCTCTCAACCATTGGGCAAGCCTCTCGGCGCACACTGATTGACAGCATCGTGCCCGCATCGATTGCGCGCAGCCAGGCCATGCAGTTGCCTGCGCCCGTCACTGAAGCTCAAGCCTTGGCTGAACTCAAAGCCATGGCTGAGAAAAATAAAATTCTCAAAAGTTACATCGGGCAAGGCTATTACGGCACGCACACACCGGGTGTGATTCTGCGCAATATTTTAGAAAACCCAGCGTGGTACACCGCCTACACACCCTACCAAGCTGAGATCAGCCAAGGCCGGATGGAAGCTTTGGTCAACTTCCAAACCATGGTTTGCGATTTGAGCGGCATGCCCATGGCCAATGCCTCCATGCTCGACGAGGCCACTGCTGCTGCTGAGGCCATGACGTTGGCCAAGCGTTCAGTCAAATCCAAAAGCAACAAAATCATTGTGGCCATTGACTGCCACCCGCAAACCATTGAGGTGATTCAAACGCGCGCTGCGCCCTTGGGGTTGCAAGTGCTGGCGGGGTCAGTTGCACAGTTGATGGAGAAGCATGATTACTTCGCCGTGATCGCGCAGTACCCGGCCAGCACAGGCATGGTCCATGACCTGAAAGACATGGTTGCTCAAGCGCACGCACACCAAGCAGCTTTCATTGTGGCTGCTGACTTACTCGCCTTGACCCTGCTGGTGCCGCCCGGCGAGATCGATGCAGACATTGCCATTGGCAGCACGCAGCGCTTTGGCATGCCCATGGGCGCTGGCGGGCCGCACGCCGCTTACTTGGCATGCCGCGATGAGTTCAAGCGCTCAATGCCAGGGCGCTTGGTCGGCGTGAGTGTGGATGTGCACGGCAACCCCGCTTACCGCTTGGCTTTGCAAACACGCGAGCAACATATTCGGCGCGAGAAAGCCACCTCCAACATTTGCACTGCACAGGTGTTACCGGCCGTGGTGGCCAGCATGTATGCGGTCTACCATGGCCCTGTGGGTTTGAAAAGAATGGCCCAGCGCATTGCCAGTTTCACTGCCATTTTGGCCGAAGGTTTGGAGCAGCTTGGCTGCACGCTGGTGCACAAATATGGTTTTGACACTTTGGAAATTCAAACCGATCAGAACACCGATGCGCTGATCACCAAAGCATTGCATCAAGGCATGAATTTGCGCAAAGTATCCGTCCATGCTGTGTCAGTATCTTTGGACGAAACTACCAGCCGCAGTGACGTGCAGCAACTCTGGTCTGTGTTTGCTTCGGACGCTCAAGCACTCCCACAGTGGGCTGCTTTCGAAAAAGGCCGGGACAGTTTGATTCCCATGCATCTGCGGCGCAGCAGCCCATTTTTAACGCACCCGGTGTTCAACCGTTATCACTCCGAAACCGGCATGCTGCGCTACATACGGCAACTGAGCGACAAAGATTTGGCACTGGACCGCAGCATGATCCCACTGGGCTCGTGCACCATGAAATTGAACGCCACCAGCGAGATGATTCCCATCACCTGGCCAGAGTTTGCCAACATCCACCCCTTTGCACCGGCCGATCAATTAGAGGGCTACCATTTGCTGGATACGCAATTGCGCGAGTGGTTGTGTCAGGCCACCGGTTACGCCGGCATCAGCCTGCAACCCAACGCCGGCTCACAAGGCGAATATGCAGGTTTGCTTGTGATCAAAGCCTTCCATCAAGCCCACGGGCAAGGTCATCGCAACATTTGCTTGATTCCTTCCAGTGCACACGGCACCAACCCCGCCAGCGCGCAAATGGCAGGCCTGCAAGTGGTGGTCACGGCTTGTGATGCCATGGGCAATGTGGACATGCATGCCTTGCAAGCCCAGTGCGAGCTGCACAGCGCCAACTTGGCTGCTGTGATGATCACCTACCCCAGCACGCACGGGGTCTTTGAAACACAAGTCAAAGAATTGTGCGCCTTGGTGCACCAGCATGGCGGGCGCGTGTATGTGGACGGCGCCAACATGAACGCCTTGGTCGGTGTGGCAGCACCAGGTGAATTTGGCGGCGATGTGAGTCATTTGAATTTGCATAAAACTTTTTGCATACCGCACGGCGGGGGCGGGCCAGGCGTGGGCCCTGTGTGCGTGGTGCAAGACTTGGTCCCTTACTTGCCAGGGCACGCCACCGCAGGCTTGAGTGTCCATGGCGTGGGGGCGATTTCGGCAGCCCCTTTGGGCAACGCAGGCGTGCTGCCCATCAGCTGGATGTACTGCCGCATGATGGGCGCGAAAGGCCTGAAGCACGCCACCGAAGCGGCCATCTTGGCAGCCAACTACATCAGCCACCGATTGGCAGATCACTACCCCACTTTGTACGCCAGTCCAGGACACGATGGAAAGCCCGGCCATGTGGCGCACGAATGTATTTTGGACTTGCGCGCCCTCAAGGACAGCAGCGGCGTGATGGCCGAAGATGTGGCCAAACGTTTGATGGACTATGGTTTTCATGCGCCCACTTTGTCATTTCCAGTGGCCAATACGTTGATGGTCGAGCCCACTGAGAGTGAAACGCTGGAAGAGCTTGACCGCTTCATCGATGCCATGATTGCCATACGCGATGAAATTCGCCACATTGAAAATGGTGTTTGGCCGCAAGACAACAACCCACTCAAACATGCGCCGCACACTGCAGCGAGTTTGATGACCAGCCAATGGGTCCGCCCCTACTCCCGCGAAGTGGGCGCAGCGCAAGCAGGCAGGCCGCCTAGCAGCGTCAAGTTTTGGCCCCAGGTTGGCCGTGTTGACAATGTCTATGGTGACCGCAATTTATTTTGCAGTTGTGTTCCCATGTCAGACTACGCTTCATGAAAAAATTTCAAGTCAAGCCGGCCAACTACCACAGCGCTGAAGATTCGAAGGCTTTGGTTTTTTTGCTCAATGCTTATGCACTAGACCCCATGGGCGGTGGGCAAGCATTATCTTTAGAAGCCTCATCGCATCTGTGCGCTGACTTGGCCCAAATTTCTGGCGCTGTCAGCTTCATCGCTTGGCAACTTCCAGCCTCGGCGGCTGAGCCTGCATCTGGGGCAGCGGCACAAACGAGCACCTCACTGGCCCTTGAGCCCATCGGTTTGATCAATTGCTTTGAAGGCTATTCCACCTTCAAAGCCAAGCCCTTGCTCAATGTGCACGACATTGCCGTTTTGCCCGCATTTCGGGGCCAAGGGGTTGGACAAGCCTTGCTCCAAGCCGCCCAAGACCATGCCCACGCGCGCGGCTGCTGCAAGCTCACATTGGAAGTTTTAAGCGGCAATCACCCCGCGCTGCAAAGCTACCGCCGCTTTGGATTTGCCCAATACGAACTCGACCCCAACGCAGGACAAGCGCAGTTCATGCAAAAGTGGCTGTAAAGTCTCGACTTGCATGACTTCTGAAAACTTTCGCGTCCTCAGCATCATCCCGCCGATGACGCAGCTGAACACCCCCTACCCGTCAACCGCTTATTTGACGGGGTTTTTGCGCTCGCGCGGGGTGGACGCCGTGCAGGAAGATCTGGCTCTGGCCTTGATTTTGGGTCTTTTCACACCAGAAGGATTGGCTCAAGTTGCACAATGCGCCAAGGCCATGCCAGAAGCTGCACGCTCGGCCAGTGTGAATTTTTTCTTGGATTTTTTCCCTCGCTACCAACGCAGCATCTCGCTGGCCATTGCCTTTTTGCAAGGGCGCGACAACACCTTGAGCCACCGCATTGCCAGCCGCGATTTTTTGCCGGAAGGCCCGCGTTTCATGGCTTTAGAGGCATACGACGACGCAGATTCAGGCGACCCGTTGGCCTGGGCCTTTGGCGCCTTGGGTCAGCACGACAGGGCGCTCCATTTGGCCACTTTGTATTTGAACGACTTGGCCGATGTGCTGCGCGATGCGGTAGACAAGCGTTTTGAATTTGTGCGCTACGCTGAATCTTTGGCTGGCAGCCAAGCCAGTTTTGATCCCCTGGCCAAGGCCCTGGCAGCAGCGCCCACGTTGATAGACACGCATCTTCACGCCTTGACTGTGGCCGCCATTGAAAAACACCAACCGCAATTGGTTTTGTTGTCTGTGCCGTTTCCGGGCGCAGTCTATGCGGCCTTGCGAATTGCACAAACTTTGAAGGCACAATTTCCCGCAATCCAAATTGCTTTAGGCGGTGGTTTTGTCAACACCGAGTTGCGTGAGTTGTCCGATGTGCGCGTGTTTGACTTCGTCGACTTCGTGACATTGGATTCAGGTGAACGCCCCTTGTTGGCCTTGCTTGAACACCTGCAGGGCAAGCGCTCTGCAACGCGTTTGGTGCGCACATTCATTCGAAAAAACGAAAGCCCCGGCGTCAGCACAGGCAGCCAACGCGTACAACTCATGAATTGGTCAGAGCCCGATGTGCCCTTTGAAGAAGTCGGCACCGCCACATGGGAAGGCTTGCCACTGACCAAGTATTTGTCGCTCTTGGACATGCTCAACCCCATGCACCGCTTGTGGAGCGATGGCCGCTGGAACAAGCTGACAGTAGCCCATGGTTGTTACTGGAAAAAATGCAGTTTTTGTGACGTCAGCCTGGACTACATCCAGCGCTACGAAACGGCGTCTGCCAGCTTGCTGGTCGACCGCATTGAACAGATCGTGGCAGAAACTGGGCAAACAGGGTTTCACTTTGTAGATGAAGCTGCCCCGCCCAAAGTACTCAAAGCTTTGGCGCAAGAATTGCTGCGCCGTGAGGTTCATATTTCTTGGTGGGGCAACATTCGGTTTGAGAAAACTTTCACACCCGAGTTGGCTGAACTGTTGGCACAAAGCGGCTGCATTGCTCTGTCTGGCGGCCTGGAAGTGGCCTCTGACAGATTGCTCCAGTTGATGAAAAAAGGCGTCTCGGTTGCGCAAGTGGCGCAAGTGACTCAAAGTTTTTCACAGGCGGGTATTTTGGTACACGCCTACCTGATGTACGGCTTTCCAACACAAACCGTACAAGACACCGTAGACGCCTTGGAGTATGTGCGTCAGTTGTTTGAAAACGGCTGCATACAAAGTGGCTTTTTTCACCGCTTCACCTGCACCGTGCACTCGCCCGTGGGTCTGAACCCCCAAGACTACGGCATTGAATTGCTGCCTCTGCCACCCGTGACATTTGCCAAGAACGATGTGGGCTTTGTAGACCCCACCGGCGTTGACCACGACCGTTTAGGGCTGGGTTTGAAAAAAGCAATTTACAACTACATGCACGGCGTTGGCATCGAAGAAGACGTTCGCACTTGGTTTGATTTTCCAAAAAATCAATTGCCCAAAAGCAGCGTGCCGCGGCAAAAAATTGCCAAAGCGCTGGCTTAATTCAAACTCAATGCATCCATGGACAGCATGCCAAACATCACCTCGCGGCTGAGGTAGTTGATCTGCACATTCGCATTTGCGCCCCAAGCGGCCGCTCCCAAAGCAAAATACAAAGTTAAAAAATGCTCATCGGTGGGGTGGGCTCGCACCGCATAGGGCGCACGGCGGCGGTAATCGAGCAAAGCTTCTTTGTCGCTGGCCAACAAGCCCGCTTCGATCCATTGGCTAAAGGCCAGCACATAAGGCAGAGCGGCGCTGCCCGAGCTGCTGCGAAACTCCGACAGGTTGTGCGTCATGCTGCCAGAGCCCAAGAGCAAGACACCTTGGGCACGCAATGAGGCCAATGCTTGTCCAATGGCATAGACCTCGGCAGGGCCAGCGCCATTGGGCAATGACACTTGAACCATGGGCACTTGGGCTTCAGGAAACAAATGCATCATGGGAACCCAAGCGCCATGGTCAAAAGCTTGCTGCGCATCGGCTTGTGCAGACAAGCCAGCTTGCGCGAGCAAGTCCAACACCTGTGCAGCCAACAGGGGCTGGCCAGGTGCTGGATACTGCAGTTCATAAAGTGCCGGTGGGAAACCACCAAAGTCATGCCATGTCGGGGGCTTTGACTGCGTCATCACACGCAAGCCGCTGGACATCCAATGCGGCGTCATCACCACCACTGCCTTGGGCAAGCCTGTGCGCTGCTGCAATTGCTTGGACCAAGCGGTCAAGGCAGGGCCCGTGCTGCCAGGCTCCAAAGCAAAGGTGGGGGCGCCGTGCGAGACGAACAAAACCGGCATCAGGTTGCCGACCGAAGCTTGTAGAGAATCGATCACAGGCTTAGGATTCTTCTGTTGCAATGCGTCGCAAGGCTTGCTCAAACACGGCAGCGGGTTGGCCGCCCGAGATCAAATGACGGTCATTGATGATCACTGCAGGCACAGAATGGATGCCCGCTTGCTGGTAAAACTTCTCTTGCGCACGAACCTCTTGCGCATAAGTTTGCTCAGCCAAAATAGTTGTCGCTTGACTCACATCCAAGCCCACTTGTGCCACACAAGCCAACAAGACTTCATCGGATTCCACACATTCCGCGCGGCCTTGGTAGGCTTGCAACAATGCTTTTTTCAGCGCATGTTGACTGCCAGAGGGGCCTTGTGCGCCAGCCCAATACAAAAGTCGGTGCGCGTTGAATGTGTTGTAGACCCGGCCTCGACCACCCGGGTTAAAAACAAACCCAACCTCCTCCCCTCGGGCCCGAATGGTCTCGCGAATTTGGGCTTGCTGCTGGGCCGTGGAGCCGTATTTTTGGGTCAAATGTTCACCCAAATCTTGTCCACCAGGGGGCATCTGGGGGTTGAGTTCAAAGGGCTGGAAATGCAGTTGCACCTGCACTTGCCCCTCGAGTTGCTGCAGGGCTTGCTCTAAAGCGCCCAAACCCACAGCGCACCAGGGGCAAGCGATGTCAGAGACGAAATCAATTTTTAAATGTGTGCTCATGCTTAAATTTTCGCAGCAAAACACAGATATTGCAGCAAATATTGGAAAATCAAGCTGTGCTAAACAGGTATGCTCACAAACACCAAGGCCCATCGATGAGGAAAACCATGAAAATTTTGACCTTGAACGGCATCAACTTGAACATGTTTGGCAAACGTGATCCGGCGCAATACGGCAGCATCACACTGGCTGAGATTGACGCACAGCTCCAACAATTAGGCCAAGAATTAGGCGCACAAGTGGAGTGCTTTCAAACCAATTTTGAAGGCGCCATGGTCGAACGCATTCATCAAGCGCACAGCGATTTGGTCGACGCCGTGATCATCAATGCAGGGGCTTGGACCCACTACAGCTACGGCCTTCGCGATGCGTTGGCGATTTTGAAGTGCCCCATCATTGAGGTGCACATGTCCAACATCCATGCCCGCGAAGCCTTTCGGCATCACTCGGTGATTGCAGAGTTGACCAAAGGCCAAATAGCCGGCTTTGGCGCTGACAGTTATCTGCTGGGCTTGCGCGCTGCCGTTGCGGCAGTGCACAACCTCAAGGCTTAAAGCAAGGCCTGCGTTAAGGCCTCGTGAAAGGCCTCTGGGGCTTCAAATTGAACCCAGTGGCCCGCACCCCCAATAACCTGCCAGGAACCCCACCGTGGCACAGTTTGACGCATCAGCGCTTGAACCTCGTTCAAGCGGCCGCGGTACAACGCATCGAACTCACCATAAATCACATGAACCATGCATGGCAGCAGCGGCAGGGTTTCGGCCACGATCAGGGTTTGTGACAGGCGCCTGCGGAGCATCCGATCACGCACCACGTTGCCTGTGTGCACCGCCATGGCCAAAGCGTCCAGGCGTTCAGGCTTGTGCAACATCAAGGTCAATAAATTGTGTCGATGCGCAGCCTCTTGTTCTGGCGCAGTGCGCAGATGCCGCCAAGCTTTCAAAGCAACGCGATCGGGTACCGTCAAGCCCAAGCCTGGCGCCCCCACCATGACCAACTGCTTTGCAACACCTGGGTGCTGGGCCAACCACAAGGCTGCTGTCATGGCACCAAAGGAGAACCCCACCACATCCGTTTGCTCATTTTGTTTCAGTGCCAAAAATCCTTGCTGCAAAGGCGCGACCATGGCATCGGCATCCCAACCGCTAGGGGGCGCTGCCGAATCGCCAAAGCCGGGCAAGTCAGGCACTAAAACACGCCGCCCTTTGGCCACCCATGGGGCAATGTTGCGAACCCAATGCGTCCAACTGCCGCTGCCACCATGCAACAAAATCAAGGCCGGCGCATCTACCGGTCCAAAGCCATGCCAAACCATGCCGCCGGGCGTGACGTATTGAACGCCCCCAGCCAGCACTTGGGCGACATCACCTGGCAAGGCCGCGCGGATGTTCGGCTCCAGCGTGATCGGTTCGCCTTTCTGAATAGGACTCATACCTGCATTTCAGTTCAGCCGGTTCGAGTTAGCCGGATGCTGCATGCGCCAAACTTTGTAAGAAGCAACACTGGCCAGCAACGCTGTGCCCATGGATGCCCAATAAACACTTTGTAAACCCAAACGGTCACTGAGCAAGCCCCCCAACAGGCCGCCGATGACGCCCGGAAAGCCATAGGCCACCACGGTGTACAGCGCTTGTCCTCGGCCACGCAAACGGCCCGGGAAATGGTGCGACAAAAGCGCTATGCATGCTGTGTGGTGCGCCGCAAAAGTCAATGCATGCAGTGCCTGTGCAATCAGCAAGACCCACAAAACATGCGCCCATTGCGCTGTTAAACCCATGCGCAGCAACATGGCCAATGAACACGCCAACAACCAACCGGTCAATGGAAGTTTAGGCATCCATTTGGACTGCGTGTAAAACCAAAAAATCTCCACCACCACCGAGACTGCCCATAGCAGGCCAATCCATGTTTTGCTGTAGCCCAATGAGTCTAAAAACAAAGAGAAAAACACATACACACCCATGTGAGACAACACATGAAAAAATGCCGCAATGAAAAACCACTGAACTTGCTGCTGACGCAGCACCGGCCCGACTTGACGTTTGACATCATGGTTGGGCACGGTCTCTTTCAAATCTGGCAAAAGCCAGACGCTCAGGGTCACAGCCAGCAAAGTCAAAACAGTCCAAGCTGGAAAATCGCGCATTGAAAAATGTTCAAACCACGCGCCCGCCATGAACACCGTGATCAAAAATCCGAGCGAACCAAACAGCCGCACGCGGCCGTAGCGTTTGGCATCGAAGGCTCCGCCTTGGCTGACCAAATGGGCCATTGCCGCTTCGCTCATGGGCATCATGGAGCTGGTGTGGGTGAACATGACCAACAAAATCACACCCAAGCCAACGGGTCCTGGCTCCAACCACAGGAAGGTGGCGCACAGCAAAGCCACAGTAGCGCCATAGCGCAACAACTTGACACGCTCACCCGTATGGTCACTCAACCACCCCCACCCATAAGGCGCAAACAAGCGCGTAGCCGCTTGCAAGGATGTGAGAACGCTGATGGCCAGCAGGCCATAGCCCAGCTCTTTCAACCACAAAGGCAAGTAGGGGTTGAAAAAACCAATGTGCGCAAAGTAACTGGCAGACACGGCTGCAAAAGGCAGCAGCTGCCGTCTACGGACCAAAGCATTCATGGGCTAAGTGGGCCCTTCAAGGCTGGCCAGGAATCGGCGGCAAAGCGTGTTGCACATCGCCGCATTGCGCGCGGTGTTGCAACGCATGGTCAATCAAGACCAAGGCCAGCATGGCTTGCGCAATCGGGGTGGCGCGAAGGCCCACACAGGGGTCGTGGCGCCCCTTGGTCTGCACTTGCACTTCATGGCCTTGCGTGTCGATGGAGGGCTTGGGAATCAAAATTGAGCTGGTGGGCTTGACCACAATGGACACTTCAATGTCTTGCCCTGTGCTGATGCCGCCCAGCACGCCGCCAGCGTTGTTGCCGATAAAACCCTGGGGCGTCAAGGCATCACCATGCACACTGCCTTTTTGCGTCACAGCGCTGAAACCGGCGCCAATTTCCACACCTTTGACCGCATTGATGCCCATCATGGCGTAGGCAATGTCAGCGTCTAACTTGTCAAACAAAGGCTGGCCCCACCCGGGCGGCACGCCTTGCGCGACCACGCGCAAACGTGCACCGCAAGAATCACCACTTTTGCGCAAGTCGTTCATGTAATGCTCCAAAGCCGAGACATCGGCCAGCGGGGCAAAGAAGGGGTTGCTGTGCACATGCGCCCAGCTTTCAAAAGCAATCGGCAACTCTCCAATTTGGGTCATGCAACCCTGAAATGTGATGCCGTGCTGCTGCGCCAACCATTTCTTGGCCACAGCGCCTGCAGCCACCATCGGCGCGGTCAATCTGGCTGAAGACCGACCACCCCCGCGCGGATCGCGCAGGCCGTATTTACGCCAGTAAGTGTAGTCGGCGTGGCCAGGTCGAAAGGTGTCAACCAAATCGCCGTAATCTTTGCTGCGCTGATCGGTGTTGGGAATCAGCAAGCAAATGGGTGTGCCGGTGGTCACGCCTTGGTAGACCCCCGATAGAATCTGAACCGTGTCGCTTTCATTGCGCTGCGTGACAAATTTGGAAGTGCCTGGGCGGCGCCGGTCCAGATCGGGCTGAATGTCGGCTTCTGACAAGTTCATGCCTGGAGGACAGCCGTCAATCACACAACCGATGGCCGGGCCGTGTGACTCGCCAAAGTTGCTGACGCAAAAAAGTGTGCCGAAAGTATTACCGCTCATGCACTGGATTATCCCAGAGCCTGAGAAGGGGCGCAAAATTGCCTGTTTCAGGCTTTGGCGGGGCTTTTCTCGTCAGGCTCAGGCCAATCTCGTATGTAGGCTTTGAGCATTTGGTTTTCAAAATTTTGACTGTCCACCACGGCCTTGGCGACATCGTAAAAACTGATCACACCCATCAGTCGGTTGCTGTCCATGACAGGCATGTAGCGTGTGTGGCGGTTGAGCATCATGCGCCGCACTTCGTCCATGGCGGTTTCGCTGGTGCATGTCATGGGTGCATCGTCCATGGCTTTTCGCACCAAGGTTTTACCCACTTGCCCGCCGTTGTTGTTGATGGTTTGAATGACTTCTCGAAAAGTCAGCATGCCAACCAAGTCACCATGCTCCATGACCACCAACGAGCCGATGTCTTTGTCGGACATGATTTGAATGGCCAAAGACAAGGGCTCGTCAGGGGTGACGGTGATCAAGCTGTTGCCTTTGACGCGAAGGATGTCACTGACTTTCATAGCGGTCTCCCTTGAGGATTTGCAAACACGGCTTTTAAACGCTCAATATAGCCCACAATGCTGGTTAATCATAGATGCAAGCGCTTGCCCCAAACTTTCAATTTTTCTTGATGGAGATCAAACATGTCCGGCTACGTTGACCCTGGCTTTGACACATTGGCCCTGCACGCAGGCGCCGCCCCCGACCCCACCACGGGCGCGCGCGCAGTGCCGATCTACTTGACCACTTCGTTTGTTTTTGAGTCCAGCGACCAAGCCGCAGCACTGTTCAATCTGGAGCGCGCCGGCCATGTTTACAGCCGCATCAGCAACCCCACCAACGCGGTGCTAGAGCAACGCGTTGCCGCCCTGGAGGGCGGCATTGGCGCCATCACCACAGCCAGTGGCCAGGCTGCCTTGCATTTGGCGGTGGCCACCCTCATGGGGGCTGGCTCGCACATCGTGGCATCAAGTGCCTTGTATGGCGGATCGCACAATTTGCTGCACTTTACCTTGCGCCGCTTTGGCATCGAAACCACCTTTGTAGCGCCTGGCGACTTGGCTGCATGGCGCGCAGCCGTTCGCCCCAACACCAAATTATTTTTTGGCGAAACCGTGGGCAACCCCGGCATGGATGTTTTAGATTTGCCCAGTGTGAGCCAAATCGCCCATGAAGCCGGCGTGCCCTTGTTGGTGGATGCCACTTTGACCTCGCCTTGGCTGATGAAGCCCCTCGAACACGGCGCCGATTTGGTGGTGCACTCGGCCACCAAATTTTTATCAGGCCACGGCACCGTGGTGGGCGGCGTGCTGGTCGACGGGGGCAGCTTTGATTGGGCTGGCCCCAACACCCACGGCAAATTTGAAGAGTTGACGCAGGCCTATGACGGCTTTCACAACATGATCTTCAATGAAGAGAGTAGCGTAGGCGCTTTTTTACTGCGCGCGCGGCGCGAAGGCTTGCGTGATTTTGGCGCCTGCATGAGCCCGCATACAGCGTGGCTGATTTTGCAGGGCATTGAGACGCTGCCCCTGCGCATGGCGCGGCACATCAGCAACACCGAAAAAGTGGTTCAGTTCTTAGCCCAACACCCCATGGTCAGCCGCGTCGGGCACCCCATGCTGGCCAGCCACCCCAGCCACGCATTGGCACAAAAACTGCTGCCACGTGGGGCAGGTTCTGTGTTCAGCTTTGACATTCAAGGCACGCGGCTTCAAGGTCAAAAATTCATTGAGAGTTTGCAACTTTTCAGCCACTTGGCCAATGTGGGCGATTGCAGGTCTTTGGTGATTCACCCTGCCAGCACCACACACTTTCGGGTCGACGATGAGACCTTGAAAGCCTCCGGCATCGGGCCTGGCACGGTGCGCTTGTCGATTGGCCTGGAAGATCCCGAGGACTTGATCGACGATTTGAAAAAAGCTTTGCGAGCAGCAGAAAAAGCCGCCCCTCTGAACACCGCACCAGCACCCCAAAAAGAAGGCGGTGCAGCATGATTTACCAAGTTCAAGGTGCGCCACTTTATGCCTATACCGGCGGCAAAGAGTTCAAGCCCGAGCTGCCCACGGTGGTTTTCATTCATGGCGTTTTAAACGACCACAGCGTTTGGATTTTGCAAAGCCGCTACTTTGCCAATCACGGCTGGAATGTACTTGCCATCGACCTTCCAGGACACTGCCGCAGTGCAGGCCAAGCGCCCCAAACTGTTCAAGAAGCGGCCGATGCGGTGATCGCACTGCTCGATGCCGCAGGCGTTGCCAAAGCCGTTTTGGTGGGGCACAGTTTCGGATCATTGATTGCCTTAGAAGCCAGCGCGCGCCATCCTGAGCGCGTTCAAAAATTGGTGCTGGTGGGAATTGCGTACCCCATGCGAGTCTCACCCGCATTGTTGGAAAATTCTTTGAAAAATCCTGCCAAAGCCATTCACATGGTGAATGTTTTTTCGCACTCAAGCATGGCGCCTCCCCCCTCCGCCCTGGGCCCAGGCACTTGGCTGCATGGTGGCTCGCAAGCCTTGATGCGCAAGGTTCTGGCCAGCAACACCCAAGTGAATATTTTTCACCGCGGTTTCATAGCTTGCGACCAATACGATCTGGGAGAGGTATCTATTGCCAAAGTAACTTGCCCCATCTTGTTCATGCTGGGCAGCAAAGACCAAATGACCCCCGCCAAAGCGGCGCAGAGCTTGATTCAAAAAGCAGCGCACGCACAAGTGGTGTTGATCGATGCCGGCCATCAAATGATGACCGAAGCCCCTGATGCAGTGTTGTCCGCCATGTTTGAATTTACCCAAAAATGAGCCTTGTTCAGCAGATCACACCGGCCATCCATAAAGTGCGCGCGCAAGAAATTGCCAATCAATTTGATTTGCGCGCGCTGCCTGCAGATTTTTTGGCCAACCCCTACCCCGTTTATGCCGCACTGCGTGCAAGCCAGCCCATCAAGCGCATGCCCGACGGCAGTTATTTTTTAACCCGTCATGCCGATTTGGTAGCCGTGTACCGAGATGCTGCGGCTTTCAGCTCCGATAAGAAAGTGGAATTTGGCCCGAAATACAACCATCCCCCTTTCAACCTGCCCCCTTATGCGCAGAGCGGCCAGAACTCCCCCTTATTTGAGCATCACACACACAGCTTGGTCTTCAGCGACCCGCCTCTTCATACACGCGTTCGCAAACTGATCATGGGCGCTTTGACGCGTCGCTCGATCGATGCCATGGCGCCAGGCTTGGAGCTGCTTGTGGCCAGCTTGCTCCAGCGCATCGAGCAGCAAGGCGGGGGCGATTTGATCGAAGATTTTGCCTGCGCCATTCCTGTCGAAATCATTGGCAATTTACTCGACGTGCCACACGCTGATCGCGGCCCACTGCGCGGCTGGTCCTTGGCCATTTTGGGCGCCTTGGAGCCCAGCTTGAGCCCTGAGCAAGAGGCTCTTGGGCACCAAAGTGTTCAAGAATTTTTGCTTTATTTGAAAGATTTGGTTGCGCAGCGAAGGCGCAAGCCAGGCAACCCCGAACAAGATGTCTTGACCCGTTTGATTCAAGGCGAACCCCATGCCAGCAATGGCGCAGAGGTTTTGAGTGAAGTCGAACTGCTGCAAAATTGTGTGTTTCTTTTGAATGCAGGCCACGAAACCACGACCAACTTGATCGGCAATGCCCTGCTGACTTTGCAAGAGCATCCGCAAAGCCGTTTGCAGTTGTTGACCGACTTGGCACAAGCCCCTACGCCCTCTGCGCAGGATGCCATTTTGGACTTGGCGGTGGACGAATTTTTGCGCTTTGAAGCCTCCAACCAACTGGGCAATCGGCGCGCCATGAAAGCCTGCAGCATTGCAGGCGTTGCCCTGCCCGAAGGGGCATTGCTGACTTTGTGCATTGGCGCTGCCAACCGCGATCCGGTGCAATTTGATCGCCCTGAAACACTTGATTTACGCCGCACAGACAATCGGCATTTGTCATTTGGATTTGGTGTTCATCAATGTGCCGGCCTGAGTTTGGCCAGGCTCGAGGGCCGCATTGCCATGGGTCGCTTCCTTCAAAAATTTCCAAACTACCGGCTCACACAAGCACCAGTGCGAGGCGGACGCGCGCGGTTTCGTGGCTTTTTAAAAGCACCGTTTGCAATTGCATGAGCATGCCACAGGCCTCGCATCCAACCCCCTCAAAGCACGTCTGAGACTTTCAAGTTCGGCAATTGTGTTTTCTGCCAAAGCTCTGGCGTGTTTTCTGGGTGGGCTAACCAAAGTTTTTCAGCCAAGGGCGCCAAGGGAATTCGTGACAAATCAACCAATAAAATCCAGCGGCTTTCGGCTTTGACCTCGGCTTGCTCTAAGCGGCCAATCCACTGCAGCTCCAGCAAACTCTCTAGAACCCTCTGAGCGTGGCGGTGTTCAATGTGCAGGCCATCGGCCACTTGGCTCAAGCTCACCCCTTGCGGCGCAAGAGGTCTTTGCAATTGCAACAGTTGCAAGACCTCCAAAGCCAATCGGAAAGACCAGCCAGGACCGTCCGCAGGCCGGCGAGCTTGGCGGCCAATTTCAGGCAAACTGGCGGCCACCACGGCGCCGAGCAACACCACAATCCAGGCCACATAAATCCACACCAATAAAATCGGCAAGGCTGAAAACGCACCATAGATAGCCGAATAGGTTGGCATTTTCGACAAGTAAAAAGTCAAACCTTTTTTGGCCAACTCCAAACCAAAGGCCACCAGCAAACCACCCGTCAAAGCATGCCGCCATTGGACCCGGGTGTTGGGTAAGTAGTAATACAAGCCCGTCACGCAAGCCACCAACAAGCCAAACTCCACCACATCCAAAAGCGATCGAACAGACACTGGAATCCAGTCTCCCAGAATTCCCAAATAGCCCGTGAATAAATATGAAGAGATGGCCAGACTGCCACCCAACAAGAGGGGGCCCAAAGTCAAGGCAGCCCAGTAAAGCAACACGCGCTGGGCCCACGGCCTTTGCCTAGAGACTCGCCAAATTTGCCCCATGGTTCGGTCAATGGTCACCAGCAAGGCCAGCGAAGTGGCCACCACAGCAACCAAACCCACAGCGCCCAATTGACTGGCCTTGCGAGAAAATTGCGTTAACGAACCCAGCACCTGCCGCGCAATGCTTTCAGGCACCAGGCTTTCCACCAACCAGCGCTGCAATTGGTCTTGCACTTTGGCGAAAATTGGAAACGCCGTAAAAATGGCCAAGCCCAAAGTGAACAAAGGCACCAGCGCCAACACGGTGGTGAAGGTCAAGGAACTGGCAGACATGCCCAGACGCACCTCCCCGAACCTGCGCAGCAGGGTTTGAAACATTTGCCGCCAAGGAAACTGAATCAATTCGTGCATACTTTTTTGCACACTTTGCATGGGGTTCATGACCGGTATGATGCCATCGACATGAAAATTTCTCTCCATTCCATTTTTTTGACTCGATTTTTTGCCGTCGGGTGCTTGCTCGGCTTGATTATTTTAGGCCTGGCCTGGGAGCTTTGGCTGGCGCCTCTGCGCCCGGGTGGTTCTTGGTGGGCCTTGAAAGTGCTGCCCCTTTGCTGGCCCTTGGCGGGTCTGCTCAAAAATCGCATGTACACCTACCGCTGGGTCAGTTTGATGATCTGGCTGTATTTCACCGAAGGCGTGGTGCGCGCTTGGAGTGATTCAGGTTTGTCCGCAAGCTTGGCCATGGGGCAAACCGCAATGTGCATGATTTTATTTATAGCCTGCGCTCTTCATGTGCGTTGGCGCTTTCAAATGGCCAAGGCCATGACTGCATCATGAACGCTTTGCTTGAAAATTTACGCAGCATTTGCGGCGCAGCCCATGTCCTCACGCACGAAGAGCCTGGTGCTGACCTGAGCGCCTGGGAGCGAGATTGGCGCAAACGCGCCCATGGCAAAGCCTTGGCTGTGGTGCGGCCGGCCAACACGCAAGAGGTGGCAGCAGTGGTGCAAGCATGTGCCAAGGACTTCACCAGCATCGTGCCGCAAGGCGGCAACACAGGCTTGGTGGTGGGCTCAGTGCCCGATGAATCTGGGCAACAAATTGTGCTCAGCTTGCAGCGCATGTGCAGCATTCGATCTTTGGACCCTCACAATTTAACCATGGTCGCGGAGGCCGGTTGCATTTTGCAAAACCTTCAAACGCACGCAGAAAATGCAGGCTATTTATTTCCTTTGAGCTTGGCTTCTGAGGGCAGCTGCACCTTAGGTGGCAATTTAGCCACCAACGCCGGGGGCACGCAGGTGCTGCGTTTTGGCAATGCACGCGACCTGTGTTTGGGCTTGGAAGTGGTCACCGCCAGCGGTGAAATCTGGCACGGCTTGAGCGGCCTGCGCAAAGACAACACCGGCTACGACTTGCGCCACTTGATGATCGGAAGCGAAGGCAGCTTGGGCATCATCACCGCGGCCACCATGAAGCTCTACCCCCCGCCTGCAGCGCAATTGACTGCATGGGCTGCAGTGCCCAGCATGGCTGCGGCCGTGGCTTTGCTGGGGCTGGCCCACCAACACTTAGGCGCTGGCCTGACAGGCTTTGAAGTGATGGGGCAGTTTGCTCTGAGCTTGGTAGACAAGCACCATCCGCAATTGCGCGTGCCTTTGTACCGCGATACCCCTTGGTGTGTGTTGCTTGAAAATTCAGACCACGAATCTCAAGCGCACGCCCGCACGCAATTTGAAAATTTACTGCAAGCTGCGCTGCAACAAACTTGGGTCACCGATGCAGTGATTGCCGAGAGTTTGGGGCAAGCCCAAGCGCTGTGGCAAATTCGAGAAACCATTCCCTTGGCGCAAGCCGATGAGGGACTGAACATCAAGCACGACATCAGCGTACCGGTTTCATTGATCCCTCGATTTGTTGAAGAAACCGATGACCTGCTCAAGCAAAAAATACCGGGTGTGCGCTTGGTCAATTTCGGGCATTTAGGAGACGGCAATTTGCACTACAACGTTCAAGCACCTGAGGGCACAGATGGTGCTGCTTTTTTGCAGGATTACGAAGAGCAAGTCAACCTGTGGGTGTTTGATCAAGTTGCCGCATTCAACGGCTCCATCAGCGCCGAGCACGGTGTGGGCAGCTTGAAGGTGGACAAACTGCCCCTGTACAAAGACCCTGTCGCCTTGGGCCTGATGCGTGCGATCAAAATAGCGCTCGACCCGCACAATATTTTGAACCCTGGCAGGGTGATTAAAATTTAGCCCTCAGGCCCCGTCCCTGACTCCAACTTTAAGAGCCCACTTCATGCACCATCGACCTGTCCGCAGTCAATATGAAGATTTCATGCGCCATGTGAACACACAAGGCGTGCTCAAATCCGACCGCACGGGCACCGGTACGCGCAGCGTGTTCGGCCATCAAATGCGCTTTGATTTGAACGAGGGCTTTCCTCTGGTCACGACCAAAAAAGTTCACTTGCGCTCTATCATTCAAGAGCTGCTGTGGTTCCTGACTGGATCATCCAACAACAACTGGTTGCGTGAACGCGGCGTCTCCATTTGGGACGAATGGGCCCGCCCCGATGGCGATTTAGGCCCCGTGTACGGAGTGCAGTGGCGCAGTTGGCCCACGCCCGATGGTGGCCACATTGATCAAATTAAGCAGGTGATTCAAACCCTGCAAAACAACCCCGATTCACGCCGCATCATTGTCAGCGCTTGGAACGTGGCAGAACTCTCCAAAATGGCCTTGTTGCCCTGCCACGCTTTCTTTCAGTTTTATGTCGCACCCGCACAAAGCCCTGGTGAGCAAGGTCAATTGAGCTGCCAGTTGTACCAGCGCAGTGCCGATATATTTTTAGGCGTGCCCTTTAACATTGCCAGTTACGCCCTGCTCACCCACATGGTTGCCCAGCAGTGCAACCTGCAAGTCGGCGATTTCATTTGGACTGGCGGCGACTGCCACATCTACAGCAACCACCAAGAGCAAGTTGACTTGCAGCTCAGCCGTGCGCCCATGGCCTATCCCACACTGAATATTCTGCGCAAACCCGCTTCAATTTTTGAATACGAATTTGAAGACTTTCAAGTGCTCGACTACCAGTGCCACCCCGCCATCAAAGCGCCTGTGGCTGTTTGATTTTCCGCATCCATTCAGCCTGCCATGAAACTGAAATTAATTTACGCACGCGCCGCCAACGGAGTCATCGGGGCCAATCAACAATTGCCGTGGCATTTGCCGGAAGACTTGGCACACTTCAAAAAGCACACTCTGGGCAACCCGGTTCTCATGGGGCGCAAAACTTGGGAAGCATTGCCCGCCAAGTTCAGGCCTTTACCAGGCCGGCCCAATTTGGTTTTGACGCGGCAAAAAAATTGGCATGCCGAGGGCGCGCACAGAGTGAGCACCATCGAAGAAGGCATGGCCTTGGCACTGGCCCTCAGCGCCCCTGGTAGCGATCTTTGGATCATTGGCGGCGCTGAGCTTTACGCACAAACTCAGGCAGTGGCCGACGAAGCGCTCGTGACTGAAATTGAACAAGATTTTGAGGGCGACGCATTTGCCCCCACCCTGGGGCCAGATTGGCAGGAGCACTCACGTCAAGCACACACCTCTGCTTCTGGTTTGCGTTTTAATTTTGTGCATTACGTGAACCAACGCATGCAGCACGCAAGCTCTCCAACATAAGCACAAGGCCCGTCGTTTGGCACATGGAGCAGGACCGTTTTACAATGCCGCCTAATTGACTGTTCCTGAATTTCTCTTTGGAGGAATCAACTTATTGCGCACACCCATGAAAATCAAACGCTCGGACATTGAAAAATCAGGACCTGTCACGCTCGAGCGTGTGGCAGATCTTGCGGGTGTATCTCCCAGCACAGTTTCTCGCATATTGAATGGCTCTGCCGTCGTCAGCACAGCCAAAAAGAAAGCCGTGGAAGATGCCATTGCCCACCTGGGCTTTGTCCCCAACCCCGTTGCACGCGGATTGGCGGGCGGGCGAACGCTGAGCATTGGTGTTGTCACACAAGCCATTGACAGCCCATTTTATGGGCCCACCTTGCGCGGCATAGAGGAAGAGCTAGACACAGCCGGCTACAGCCCCTTGTTTGTCAGTGCCCATTGGGACGCTGCCTCAGAAGCGCGTTGCATTGACGTTCTGCGCTCAAGGCGCGTTGATGGATTGATCGTGCTGCACGGCCGCTTAAGCGATCAGGCACTCAAAAATACTTCGAAAAATTTGCCCATCGTGATCACGGGCCGGTCCATCAAAGGGCCGGGGTTGTTCTCACTGAATTTTGACAATTTCACTGGCGGCGTGCTCGCAACCGAGCATTTGATCAAATTGGGCCATCGGCGCATCGCGTTCATCAAAGGCGACCCTCTGCACCCTGACGCAACAGAACGTTTTCGCGGCTACAAGTCGGCGCTGCAGGCTGCCGGTATTGCATTTGACTCCCGCTTGGTGATGTCAGGCGATTATCAAGAAATCACCGGGGTCCAAGCGACCAATCACTTGTTGGACAGCGGTCAAAAATTCACTGCAATTTTTGCTGCCAATGATCAAATGGCCTTTGGTGCCGCCTTGAGTTTGCACCAGCATTCCCTGCGCATTCCAGAAGATATGTCGTTGGTTGGCTTTGACAACTTGGCTCGCTCCTTGTATGTCATCCCGCCCATGAGTACGGTGAACCAACCGGCCTATGAGCTTGGGCAATTGGCCGCAACCGCCATGCTCCAAATGCTTGCTGGCAAAAAGCCGACGGGCTCCTTACCGGCGCCTCAGCTGATTGCCCGCGACTCCTCCGCACGCCCTTGATTTCAGCCTAGGGATAACCCTTTAGGCCCCAGAGTTGGTCTGTGACTATAATTCTTGAAAGCGCTTTCATAAAGCAGTTTTCCAGCATTTTTCAAGTCCAACTTACAGGTTTTTTTGGTGGCCCATTCATTCTTTCGACTCTGCACTGCCTACGTCGTCATGATCATGCTGCTGCTGGGTCAGCGCTTTGCGCAGGCCCAAAATGTCATCACCGTGGCGGCCTACCCTGCGGTGGACAGCATTGTCAAATCAGCACTGCCGGCTTGGAAAAAAACCCATCCCAACGTCGAAGTCAAGATCATCAGCCGCGCCTATGCCGATCACCATACTGCAATGACCACTGCGCTGGCGACCTCGTCTGAGCCGCCCGACGTGATGGTTTTGGAGTACAGCTATGTTGCACGGTTTGCCACGGGCGGTGGGCTTGAAGATTTGGGGTCGTCCGCTTATGGACTGCAAAACCATGATGGGAAGTTTGTGCCATTTGCCTTGCAACAAGCCATGTCACCCAAAGGCCAATGGGTTGCGGTGCCTGCAGACATTGGGCCCGGCACGTTGTTGTACCGAAAAGATTTGCTGGAAAAAGCCGGGCTTGAAGAATCAAACTTGACCCGCTCATGGGACAGCTACATCAGCGCTGGCTTGACCTTGAAAAAACACACTGGCGCCTACCTGATTGCGCATGCCCGAGACATCAAAGACCTGATCATTCGAAGCAAAGGCAAGCCCACAGAAGGTCTGTACTTTGATTCTCAAAACAAAGTGCTGGTCGACAGCGATCGATTTGTGAAAGCATTTGAGCTGGCCAAACAAATCCGAGACAACAAACTCGATGCCAAGGTCGCCTCCTGGTCCAACGAATGGGCCGAAGGTTTTCGCCGTGGCCATGTGGCCACGCAAATGTCTGGGGCTTGGCTGGCCGGCCATTTGAACAATTGGCTGGCGCCCGCCACAACCGGCATGTGGCGCGCCGCACAACTGCCGGAAAACACCTGGGCAGCTTGGGGCGGCAGTTTTTATGCCATTCCCAAAGGCGCTAAAAATAAAAAACTCGCTTGGGAGTTGATACAGCTCATGACCTTGGATCCAGCACAGCAATTGAGTGCCTTCAAATCACAAGACGCATTTCCAGCTTTGATCAGCGTGCACGACGACCCGTTTCTACAGCAGCCCATTGAGTTTTTAGGTGGCCAAAAAGCGCGGCTTTTATGGCGTGAGTCTGCTCGAAACATCCAAGCCACGCAAGTTCACAAACTTGACCCTTTCGCAGAGGAAGTGGTCAACACAGAGTTGGACAAAGTTTTAGACCAAGGCAAAGACATTCGCCTGGCTTTGAAAGATGCCCAAAAGTTGCTGGAGCGCCGAGCGCGGCGTTGAAATGATGCGACCCACACAGTCCACTGATTTGAAAAAAATAGCCAACTTGCGTCTTACGCCCAACCAGGTTCCTTATGTTTTGCTGGCACCTTTTATTCTGCTTTTTTTAATTTTTGGTTTGTTTCCACTGTGCTTTTCATTGTTTCTTGCGTTTCAAACTTGGGAGCCAACTTCGGGCTTGGCAACGATGCAATTTGTAGGTTTAGAAAATTTTATTTTCACACTGGAAGACGAGTGGTTTTGGAAATCTCTTCAAAACACTTTTTGGCTCGCCCTGGTCTCTGGTTTGCCGCAACACCTGATCGCCATTCCACTGGCATGCGTGATCCATGCGTCATTCAAGCGAACGCGCAACGCCGTTGTAGGCGCCTACTTTTTACCCTACATCACCTCGACTGTGGCCATTGCCATGATGTTCAGCACCTTGTTCTCAACCGACTATGGGCTGATCAACCAAGCGCTTTCCTTGGTTTCTCAGCTGCCCTTTGTCGGTGAGCTGTTCCCCAATCAAGCTACCGACTGGTTGGGCCGCGCACAAAACATCAAACCAGCCATTGCCACTGTGGTGTTTTGGCGCTATGTCGGCTTTAACACGGTCTTGTATTTGGCTGCACTGCAAACTATTCCAAAGTACATGTACGAGGCCGCCACCATGGACGGGGCCAATCGCTGGCAACAGTTTTGGTACATCACGCTGCCCAACCTCAAGCCCATGATTTATTTTGGCGTGACATTGAGCCTGATTGGTGGATTGCAACTGTTTGAAGAGCCCTTCATTCTCACCAACGGCACTGGGGGGACCGATCAATCAGGCATGACCACGGCCATGTACATGTACCGAACGGCTTTTGAATTCAATGATTTCGGTACTGCCAGTGCCTTATCGTGGTTGCTGTTTTTGTGCGTTGCCCTACTCACGTGGCTGACCAACTGCGCCTTCAAATCCAGGGGTGGTTCAGCATGAGCGCATCCAAAACTTCGAAGCTCAGCGCCTACTTGATTGTCGGTCTGGGCGGCTTGATCATGCTGGCGCCTTTCTACTTCATGTTTGTGTTTGCCACGCACACTCGCGTCGAAATTTTCAATCTTCCGCCGCCTTTGCTGCCGGGTTCTGCATTCTTCGAAAACCTGAAAATTTTGACTGACAAGATACCTTTCTGGCACAGCCTGGGGCTAAGCTTGTATGTTGCCTTGGCCTCGACTGCGCTGACTTTGGTATTTTGCTCCATGGGCGGTTACGCCTTCGCCATGTTTGAGTTCAAATTCAAAAAGGCGCTGTTCGCATTGGTCATGGGCACCATGCTGATCCCCTCATTTTTAAGCATGATTCCCAGCTTCATGATCATGGACGCACTGGGCTGGATAGATCAACCTCGAGCGCTGTTCATACCCGGCGCAGCCAGCGCATTTGGTATTTTTTTGATGCGCCAATTCGTCAGTGCTTGCATCCCCAAAGAAATGCTCGAGGCCGCACGCATGGATGGTTGCTCAGAGTTAGGCATTTACGCCCGCATTGTTTTGCCGCTGCTCAAACCCGCCATGGGCACCCTGGGCCTGATCACGTTCATCGCGTCTTGGAACAATTTCATTGGCCCCTTGGTGGTCATGCGCACGCCTGAAATGTACACACTGCCGCTTGCCCTGCGCAGCATGCAAAGCCCCGTGAACACTGAATGGGGAGCGCTCATGACGGGCTCTGCCATTGCCACTTTGCCCTTGCTCGTGCTGTTTGCTTTTTCTTCCAAACGGCTTATTGACGGTCTGACCACTGGTGCTGTCAAAGAATAATTTTTACAAACCCTGCCAAAGCCCGCCAACCATGACTGACTTGCAAGTTTCTTCTATGCCGCAAAATTTTCCGCCTGATTTTGTTTGGGGTGTCGCCACCAGCGCCTTTCAGATTGAAGGCGGCGCGCAGCTCGATGGAAAAGGCCCCTCCATTTGGGATCGCTTTTGCCAGCAACCCCATGTCATCGCTGATGCCAGTCATGGCCTGGTTGCTTGCGACCATTACCATCGTTGGCAAGACGATGTGAAAATGATTCATGGCCTGGGCGTTGATGCCTACCGTTTCTCCATTTCTTGGCCACGCGTTCAACCGCTTGGACAAGGTGCTTGGAACACCCAGGGCTTGGATTTTTATGACCGCTTGGTTGACGCTCTTTTGGCCCACAACGTGAGCCCATCGGTGACCTTGAACCACTGGGACTTGCCAGATGCTTTGCAACAAACTGGGGGCTGGGCCAACCGGGAAACAGTTCATCATTTTGTGGAATACGCACAAGGCGTGGCCCGGCGCATTGGCGACAGGGTCAGCGCATTGACAACACACAACGAGCCCTGGGTCGTGGCCCATTTAGGTCATGAATCGGGCATTTTTGCGCCAGGCATCAAGAACCGTGCAACGGCATCACAAGTCTCCCACCACCTGCTGCTCAGCCATGGACTTGCGCTGCAAGCCTTGCGCGCTGATCGGCAGCAAGCGCAACTGGGCATTGTTTTGAATTTGGCACCCATGCACCCGGCCACAGATTCCGCCGAGGACCAAGCCAAAACCAAATTGGAAGATGGCCTGCTGCTGCGTTGGTATCTGGACCCTATTTTCAATGGCGCTTATCCTGAGGACGTATTGGAACACTTGGGCCGCGATGCGCCACAGATTCAATCCGGTGATCTGGCCGCCATCGGCCAGACTCTTGACTTCTTGGGCGTGAATTACTACTCGCGCTCTGTCGTCAGTGCAAAAGGCACTTGGGATGTCAAGCAAAGTGGACTTCCTTTGACCGACATGTCGTGGGAGGTTTACCCCCAAGGCTTGACAGAGTTGCTGCTTCGCCTGAAAAAAGATTACCCCGTTCCACCCATCGTCATCACAGAAAATGGCGCCGCCTTTGTCGATGACTTCCAAAATGGGCGCATCAAGGACACTCAACGCACTTCGTACCTGCGTCAGCACATTGCCGCCGTCTCCAGTGCCATGAAGCAAGGCGTGCCCGTTGTCGGTTACATGGTTTGGAGTTTGATGGACAATTTTGAATGGGCCAGCGGCTATGCGAAACGTTTTGGCATTGTGCATGTTGACTATGAAACTCAGCAAAGAACACTCAAAGACAGCGCCATTTGGTATCGAGAATTTTTGACTGCACAAAAAGCTCAAAGAAACTTGGACAGGCCTGCAGAAAAATCTCTGGCTGCAGAGAAACAAACGGCTACTGGAGATCGTTGATATGGGACACGTCTCATTGCGCGCCATACACAAACAATACGACCAGCAAGAGGTCATTCGTGGCCTTGACCTGGAAGTCCATGACGGTGAGTTTCTTGTCTTTGTAGGCCCTTCAGGTTGCGGCAAATCCACCACACTTCGCATGATTGCGGGCTTGGAGAGCATCACATCGGGCGAGCTTTTGATTGACGGGTTAGAGGCCACGCACATTCACCCTGCCCAGCGCGGCGTGGCCATGGTGTTTCAAAGTTATGCGCTTTACCCGCACATGACCGTTGGTCAGAACATGGCCTTTTCGTTGAAGATGGCAGGAGTGAGCAAAGCCGAGCAGGACAAACAAGTGCGCCGCGCCGCTGAGGTTTTGCGCATCGATCACATGCTCGAGCGCTTGCCCAAAGAACTCTCAGGCGGTGAACGTCAACGCGTGGCCATCGGGCGCGCTATCGTGCGCAAGCCCAAAGTTTTTTTGTTTGACGAGCCCTTGTCTAACCTGGATGCTGCTTTGCGAGTGAACATGCGCATCGAGTTGTCAAGGCTTCACAAAGAGCTTGGCACCACCATGATTTATGTCACGCACGATCAGGTCGAGGCCATGACCATGGGCAGCCGCATTGCTGTATTCAATCAAGGCCGTATCGAACAACTGGGGGCTCCCATGGCTTTGTACCAGCAACCGGTCAATGAGTTTGTGGCGTCTTTTTTGGGTTCGCCCCGAATTAATTTGATTGACGCGCCAGACGTCCATACAGGCCCTGCACAGGTGCGTGCTTGGTGGCAAACGCTGATCGCGCCGCTTGCGCATGTGCCGCATCGCATTGGCATTCGACCTGAACATTTGCTGCTGACAGAACCCAGTGCCGGTTTGCCTGCCACCATTGTGCTTGCAGAGCACTTAGGCGATTCATCGATTTACTACTGCCAAGTTGAAGGTTTGCCAGGCTTGCTCAATGCCAAGCTCAGTCAAGCCCCTGGCCTGAAGGCCGGCGATCAAGTGGGTTTGCAAGTTCAAGCACAAGGCCTGCTTGCCTTTGATGCCCTGGGCAAGTGCATGCATTGAGCCGCCGCCCCCAAAAGTTCAAGGGGCCTTGACTGGGCGATGCCAGTCAAGGCCCCTTCACTTTTTCACTTAGACCAATACACGTTGTCAATGTAGAACTTGGTGACATTGCCCAAGTTCGTGGCTTTGCCTGTGTTGGCGTAACGGTCTGCCAACACAAACGGGTTGGTCACACGGGTCAGGTCGAGTTTGGATTTGGATGGATCGGTCATGCCGTAGGCCATGGCACCTTTGGCAGTGATGGCGCTGATGGGGATCGAGACTGTGTGCCAATTTCCATCGTTCACATAACCATAGGTATTGTTAGCCGGGTCAATGCCCAAGTAAACATCGTAGGCGCTGCCTGCTGTCGGAGTGCCAGTGAGGAAACCGACTTCGATCATTCCCGGGTAAGTGGTTTTGACGCTGAAATTCAAATACCCTGTTGTCGCGAATTGCGACAAATCGTCAGACGTGGTTGACAACGCGGCAATCATGCCCCAACCCCAACTGGTGGGCGCAGGCGTGATCTCCATCGACTTAGGCCCATCGCTTGATAGGAAGTTGGCCGTGTTTTCACCGGCATAAGCGGTGGCAGGACTGTTCCAACCCACCCACAGAGGTGTCTCGGTCGGACGAACTTCACCCGTGGGGGTGGCATCCGCAAAAATGGTGTAACGGCTGGCTGAAATTGAACCGTTGCTTTGGGTGGGTATGTAATACACCGCGCTGCTAGCGGTGTAGGCACCAGCCTCCCAAGTGGCGGCAGGATACAGCGACTGCACCACATACCGAGGCTCACGGTTCACATTGAACAGGCCCCACTTGTCGTCGGCCAATTTCCAAGGCTCGTCAAATGCTTCGAAGTAAAAAATCGCTTGTGGTTTTACCTTGCTGGAAGAAGACAGCCAAGTCGTCAAGCGGTCAAAGTACATCTTTTGATTGACGGGATGGGCGCGGTACTGCTCGCCACCCGACGCCACCGCTTTCCAGCCAGTCTCGCCCACAACAATGGGCATGGTGTTCAAGCCAATGCTGTCCATGTAAGCACGCACGGCAGCAAAATCACTCTGCGCGGAGCCGATGGCGGCGTCCATCATGGTCGCCGCACGCGCAGACGCTGCCACCTGGCTTTGTTGCCAGTTCCATTTGTTGGCGTCATACACACTGTCGGCCAAAGGGTAGGTGTGCATGGCCACAAAATCGATGGCATTCAAAACAGTTTTAGGATCTTGATTGCCCGTGGCCATGGCAAAGAACGCCCAATTGTCATCGGTCGTGACGGGTTGCGTGACTTGACTGCGAACCGATTTGATGTACTTCACCATGTCAGCCGGCGTGACTTTGTTGAACGACCAACTGACCATGGTCTCGTTGCCCACGCTGAGCGCCAGCACAGTGCCGCGGTAAGTGTTGGCCAATGCCACAGCACGTGCAATTTCAGCATTGTTGGCAGCGTCTTGGCCCGATGCGATCCAAACGCCCAGCATCACCTTCATGTTGAGGTTGTTGGAGACAATGGTTTGAAGCACCAGTTTGGCAACCCGATCGGAGCTGTCAAACAATCGAATCAGTGTGAAACCACCATCAGACAGCAGCTGCAGGTCCTGCAGCACGCGGTCTGGAGTGATAATTTCGGTGTCCCGGTTGGCGCTTCTAAAAGGCGAGTACGAAACCGCTTTGCGGCTGCCAAAGTCGGCACTCAAAGCGCGCAATTCAACGCCGTTGGGAGGCACCACCCCGCCGCCGCCGCAGGAGGCCAAGGACAAAGCCAAAAATGCCGACAAAGTTACCAAGAGGCAACGCGCAATCAAAGAGGACATGGTGTTTTGCTTAACTTGTTTCATGAAAGTGTTCCTCTTCAATTTAGAACACGTAAACCGCACCGAGGCCAGCCCAGTTACCCGAACGGGTGACTCGCGAATCCACGTTGGTGAATGCCGCATTGCCAGGCATGGACATGGGCGAGAGACCTAAACGTGCAAAGCGAATTTGACCAGCCATGCCGTAAATTTGAAAGCCGGGTGATACCTCATAGGTCAACCCTAAGGTGTTGACCAGCGCTGAGTTAAGTTGCCCGCGATCGCTCGGATTGTCCGTTTTGGCCTGACCCAAATAGACCAGCCCAGTGCTGCCGGTCCACTTGCCCATGCGGTAACGTGCGCCCAACATCATGTCGTTGGATGAGGCTGCATAACCTGGGTTGCTCACCCCATTGCGCTGGCCGCCCCAGTCTACGTTGAACATGTTGTTCCACTGGGCCTGAATGCCCGGCTGGAGGATGACCGCATTGGCCCCACTCCAGCGATTGGCCCGCACGCCGCCTGAGACTTCGATGCGTGCGTCAACTTGGTAGCGTGCCATCAACATGGCAATAGACTGGCTTGCGTCGCTCAATTTACTGTCGTCTGCTGTTGAATAGGACAAGCTGGTAAAGGGCCCGTGGCTCCAAGCTTGTGGGTTGCCATTGCGGCCATCTTGGTACATGAAGTCCATGACCAAATCACCCTTGTGGTACTGCGCAAAAATCTCTAAAAAATGTGGTTTGTGAATTTTGAAATCGCGGCTTCCTTGGTCATAGGTGGCCTCCAGCACCAAGTCCCCTTGTGCGACATCCAAGGGGCGCGAGGTATAGCGCAAGGCCTGTGTCATCAGGCCATAACCCGCGCCGCTGGAGCCCCAGACATCGGCCACACCGATGTTCGTGCCATAAGGGTAGTCGGCAATGCTCCAAGCCCGTGTGGTCATGGCCCCCATGCGCACACTGCCATACTCTTCGTGGCTGAGTGCGATATTTCTTTCATACCAAAAACCAGCGATGTCGGTGGCGTTGTCTCGCCAGCGCTGACTGAGTAAAGCATTGAGTTTGAAGCCGTTGCCCAAATCATATTTGGCGCCCAACCAGGGTTGAACCAAGGTCACATGCGTGTTGCTGGTGCCGTAGGGCCGCCCTGGCACCAAGGCATCGGCCCACTGGCGCTGCTTGTCTTCTGTGGGGTATTGCTGGCAATCAGGGCAATGGTTGCTGCCGCGTTGCACTTCAGCCTTGGCAAACCCGGTCAAGCTGAACATGCCCTCAGGGCCAAAGTCGATGGCCTGACTGCTTGCAGCAGCAGACAAAGTCAAGGCCAGTACAACAGATCGCAGTGGTTGAAAATTAATTGGAGTCATGTTTGGATGTTTCTTGAAAGCGCTTTCAAAATTCTATTTCAGGGTGTACAGACTGTCAAGAGGACTTGCATCTGGTTTACCCTTGCCAGATTGAAATTTACCACGATGGGAAAACCCGAATTGATTTTTGAAAGCGCTTTCATTACGATTGCGGATCAACTTCTTCAGCCTTTTGACCTGATATTGCCGTGAAATACTTCCACATTTTATTTGCCCTGTGCTTGTCTTGCAGTGCCGCTGTGAAAGCCCAAATCGTCCCACTGGGCGCCGGTGCTTACACCAGCCAACCCAAAGGCAGTGACGCCCGCCCTCCCCTGGCGCCTTTTCGCACGGCAGACATGCTGGGCAAAGCCGCCCCCACCAACCAGTGGTATTCCACGCTGATATTCAATGCGCAACCTGAAGCCATTTATGCGCACCCCTTGAGCGTCAAAGCCACCCGTGCAGGCATTGAAGTGGCCTTTCCTCGCAAGTTGGCGGTCCCCACCGAGCGCAAAGATGTCGAAATACATTACCCGCACAAAGCGCCTGTGCTGATTTCACCGCTGGCCTTTGAGCCCGGGCAATCCAAACTGGCGCGCGCCAGCGATTGGTCAATTGACATCAGTCAAGCCAACGGCACTGATTCGTTCTTGGCCACCGTCACGCACGGCAGCCCCTATGTTTACTTTCAACTCAGCCGGGGCGATGTGCGCATCCAACTGCCGGCACCGGGGCAGCGCCTTGAGCACGCTGCAGACCCCCGCGTGCTGGCCTTGGAATTCAATGGCCAAGTCTTTGCTTTGTTTGGCCCCACGGGTGTTGCCTGGGAACGCGTGAGCCCCCAAGAATGGCGGGCCCGGCTGCCGCAAGGCAAAGGGTTTTTGTCCGTGGCAGCGCTGCCAGACGCCACGGCTTCAGCATTCCAATTGATCCAAAACCACGCCTACGCTTTCATTACAGACACCCAGGTCAGCTGGCAATTCAACCCCGCAGCCAGCCAGGTCGAGTCACGCTTTGAAGTTCAAAGTAAAGCCATGGAGCCGGGCGCAAGCGCCACCCCTTTGCTCGGCCTGTACCCCCATCACTGGCACCAAAATGCCAGCGTCCAAGATCGCCTGCAGGCCAGCTACAACACGCTGCGTGGCCCCATCAAAATACTGGCCGCCTCAGAGTTCAAAACAACAAGCACCTACCATGGGTTTGTGCCTTTTTGGCCCGGTATAGCGCCCGCCTTGCAAGCGCCAGAGCTGCGCGAAGTGATGAAAACCGACGTGCGCAATGCACGGCGCATGATGCTCGAAGAAGGCAGCGGCCCTTACTGGCAAGGCAAGGGCTTGCAGCGCATCACCAAGCTGATGGACGTGGTCGAGCAGCAAGGCGATTTGGAATCACGCGATCAACTTTTGGCGCTCATGAAAACGCGCATTGAACAATGGTTTTCAGGCAATGACAGCAAAACTTATTTCCATTTGGACAAAACTTTGGGCACCGTGACCGCCTACCCCGAAGAGTATTTCAGCATTGCGCAAATGAACGATCACCATTTCCATTACGGCTACTGGATTCGCGCCATGGCAGACATTGCGCTGCGCGACCCAGTTTGGGCCAGCCCTGCCAAATGGGGCGCGATAGTGAATTTACTGATTGCCGATATCGCCACCACCGAGCGGGGCAGAGCGGACTTTCCATTCTTGCGCAACTTTGACCCCTATGAAGGGCACTCTTGGGCCTCGGGCATTGGCCTTGGGGCAGATGGCAACAACCAAGAGTCTTCGTCGGAAGCTGTCAATGCATGGGCGGGTCTCATCATGTGGGGCGAGATCACCGGCAACAAAGCCTTGCGCGATTTGGGCTTGTACCTCTACACCACAGAAATTCAAGCCATACACCACTACTGGTTTGACAGCTCGGGCTTGGTGCTGCCCAAAGAATATCAAAACGTTGAAGTCAGCATGCTGTTTGGCGGCAAAATTTCTCACAACACATGGTGGATCGACGAGCCCCGGCAGATCAAAGGCATCAACTTATTGCCCATCACCACAGCCTCCACTTATCTGGCACTCAAGCCCGAGCATGTACGCCGCAGCATGGCAGCGCTTGCGCCAGAAATGGCGCTTTACGCTTCACGCGGGAAGTACGCCAAGCCCCCCGACATATGGCAAGACATTTTTGCCAAATACCTGGCGCTGGTGGAGCCTGCAAACGCCATGGCGCAATGGAAACGCTGGGGCTCCTTTGAGCTGGGCGACACGCGCAGCCACACACTGCACTGGCTCAACAGTCTGCAAACCATGGGCACACCCGATTTCAGCGTGACTGCCAACAGCCTGTTCTACAGCGTTTTCAAATCACCCTCAGGCCGCAAAACCTACCTGGCCTACAACGCCACGCGCGAACCCCTGACCGTGACATTCAGCGACGGCCATGTGCTCCAAGTTGCGCCGGCTCAATTGCAGCAATCTATTGGTCAAAAATAAGGGAAAGCCCTAGTGCCTCAACCCTGGTTTAAATCCTAAAATTTAATCTGCTTGAAAGCGCTTTCAGAAAACGCTTTCTCAGCCACCCCACCACCTTCAGGAGCATATTGCATGAGACAACTTCACCGATCAAAAATACTAGCCGCCTGCTCGCTGGCTGCCACTCTCGTGCTCAGCGCGTGCGGAGGCGGTAGCTCCTTGACAGAACAAACATTGACCTTCGCCACCATTGCAGACAAGGCCTACAGTGCAACTGCATCTACTCTGACTGCAACTGCCTCCTCCTCGCTGGCCGTGACATTCAGCTCACTGACTACCAGCGTCTGTACGGTCAGTGGCACCTCCTTGACCTTGGTCGCACCCGGCTCTTGCCAAATCAAAGCCAGCCAAGCGGGCAATTCAACCTACGCTGCAGCAGCCGATAAAACAAACACTTTCACTGTCACGCAAGCTCCACAAACAATCACCTTTGCCTCCCCAGGCAATCAGACCATTGGCACAGCACCACCTGCCTTGAGTGCCACTGGTGGCGACTCCGGCGTTGCAGTCAGCATTGCATCAAGCACGCCTAGCGTTTGCACGGTCGCTGGCACCGCCCTGACACTCGTAAGTGCTGGTACTTGTACCCTCACAGCCAGCCAAGCAGGCAACACCAATTACAGTGCTGCAGCCAATGTGTCCAATACGATCACGGTTGCGACTGCCGTTGCATCGGGTAAAACTGGCACATGCACTGCATCGCCTTGCCTTGATTTTGCATCAGCAAGCCTTGCACTTGAAGGGTTCGAAGGTCTTGCATCTGCCACAGTCGTGAACGACCCTGTGGATGCAAGCAACAAGGTTGCAAAACTCGTCAAAGCTGCTTCAGGTCAGCCATGGGCAGGCGCAACGGTCTATGCAGACGGCACAGCTAAGACCATCACTTCCATTGACGCCAGCAAAGGGGTCACACTGCGTGTTTACTCGCCGGCCATTGGTGAAAAAATCATGGTCAAACTTGAAGGTGCTACCGGGGCTGCTGACCAAGAAGCACAGGCAACGACAACCAAAGCCGGCGAATGGGAGACTTTGAGCTTCACATACGCTATCGCAGGAAGCTATACGAAGGTCAGTATTTTCCCAGGCTTCATGACGCAGGTTGACAAAACGTACTATGTAGACGAATTGAAGTACACAGCTGGTTCAGGCACTACGCCTACCCCAGTGGCCTTTAGCACTGTCACCTTTGACGAGACAACAGCACCTGGTTTGACAGAGTTTGGGACAAATGGCTCCGGCCCCCTGATTGCAAATGATCCAGCTGGCGGCACCAACAAGGTCGCCAAGATTTTCAAATATACCGCCTCTGAACAATGGGCTGGCACCACTGTGGTGACCATTTCAGCAACCAGTGCAGTTGGCGTCATACCATTTACCTCCACCGCTAAAACAATGAGTGTGCGGGTATGGAGCCCTGCAGTCGGTGTTCGTGTTCGCTTGAAGGTTGAAAATTCATCCAGCACATCTATTTCCTGCGAAACCGATGCATTGACCACAAAGGCGGATGCTTGGGAAACACTGACTTTCAACTTTGCGAACCCTGGCTACAGCCCACCTTTGGACACCACCAAACCTACATCTTCGTTGGACCTGACCAAGACCTATGACAAGGCTTCGATCTTCTTCGACTTTGGCTTGGGTAACGGTGGCTATGGCTCTATGCCTGCAGCTCGTACTTATTACTTCGACGACCTGCGTTTCGGTACACCATAATTTTTTCAAGCTGACGCAGCGGTAACTTATTACCGCCTGCTCTACCAGCTTTGATCAGACTGCAAGCTCTAGGGCTTGCAGTCTTTTTTTTGCGTGAGGTCAGCTGAGGGCCCACATCCAAAGCTCAGGTGTATATCCCAAACTGTGACAGGCTCAGCTCATTCGGGTGATTGCCTACCAGGGTTGTGAAATAGTCTTGCGTCAGATGGTTGGATCCCAGCGTATAGCTGCCGTCCACATCGCCCGTGAGATAAGCAACCAAGCCAATGTGCGCCGGCGTTGCACTCTCTAGGCTGGCAACGATGCTGGAAGTGGGCTTGCCCGGTTTCAAGTTTTCCATGGCCACCACGCTGGTATCGAGCTCGCTCACAAAATGCCAAGCTGGCTGCGTTTGCGTCAAGCCAACCACATACTTGAGTACGCCAATGGCGTCATTGAGCTCGACGGATCCATTGCCATCCGTGTCCGCCGCCAAGACTTGATAGGGTGAGAGTGGTTTGTTTACACCATTGACATTGAGCCCCACAATCATTTTGAGAATGGCGATGGCGTCTTGCAAATTAACTGCGGCGCTGCTTGCCGCAATTGCTGCTGGTCCAATGGCAGACGTGTCCATTGCGGCGCTTAATGTAACTTGCGTGCGCGTTGCCACAGTCCATTGAGCTTGTCCGGCAACTGTCGTACTTTTCGTCGTGCCGTCGTCGATGAGTACATCATTGAGCAAGGTGTGGCTTGACCAACTGTAGGCTTGGAGGTTGATCGATTTGCCAACAGGCTCCTGCGCACCCTTTAGGGTGAAACTCAATCTGGCGCTGTCTGTGTTGCCTGCAGTGTCGGTATCCACAACCAGAACGGTGTATGCGCCGTTGTAAATAGGAGCGGTGTAACTGTTCGTGGCAGCCGCGCCGTTGATGGCATAGGTGCGCGTGACGTCGCTTGCAATTGAACTTTCCAACAATTGCCCCGAGTTGGTGATGTTGTCATCTGCAGTGCCGCTGTCGGTGAGCAAACTGACCACGGTCTTGGCCAGCGTTGTATCTAGCGTGAAGCTCAGACTGGCGGACTTGATGTTTCCGGCCGTGTCGGTGTCTGTGACCACCAAAG
>CAIQBO010000056.1 GCA_903870145.1 uncultured Burkholderiales bacterium
ACATGGCCACTTCAGGTCTGATCGTGATGGCGCGCGGCCCTGACATGCAGCGCACGCTGAGCATGGCTTTTGCAAGCAGACAAGTTCACAAAACCTATGAAGCCATTGTGCAAGGCGTCTTGCTGCAAAAAACACAATCACCTCAGGGCTGGGACGATATCCAAATTCCCTTGTCTATCGATTGGCCCAACCGCCCGCGCAGCAAAATCGATTGGCAGCAAGGCAAACCCAGTCACACACAGTGGCAAGTGATCCCTGCATCCTCCCACCCAAATAGCTCTGGCAGCGCCACACGTGTGCGCTTGCAGCCCGTGACTGGCCGCACCCACCAACTGCGCCTGCACATGATGGCCATCGGTCACCCCATCTGGGGCGACAATTTGTATGCGCCCGCCGATGTGCAAGCCCTGTCACCTCGGTTGCTGCTGCATGCGTGCAGATTGCAATTTGTGCACCCTGTCACGGCACAATCGTTAGACTTGCACAGCACTGTTCCTTTTTAACCCACTCGCCCATTGAATTTTCAGGAATCTCCAAATGCAAAAACACCTGTATATCTTGACTGGCGGTTCTCGCGGCATGGGCTTGGCCATTGCCGAGCAATTGCTAGATTCCAACAACATCTTGATTTGCATTTCACGTAACACACAAGCCAGCCTGACGGTTGCGGCCCAAGGCGCTGGCGCGCATTTGAAGCAGTGGCAACACGATTTGGCACAGGGCGCAACTGCCAGCGAGCATTTGCAGCAGTGGCTCCAGCAGCAAGGGCCCAACCCGTTCGCCAGCGCCACCTTGATCAACAATGCTGGGGTGATTCCCCGCATTGGCCCCATGAGCCAAGCGGACCCTCATGACTTGGCCCATGCCTTGCGCGTAGGCTTGGAAGCGCCCATGCAAATTTGCGCCGCCTTTTTGAAGGCCACTGACGGCTGGAGCCTCCCGCGCAAGATTGTCAACATCTCCTCAGGCCTTGGCAGGCGTGCCATGGCCTCGCAAGCGGGCTACTGCGCTGCCAAAGCAGGCATGGACCACTTCACCCGCTGCTTGGCATTGGAAGAGGCGCTCAAGCCCCATGGCGCCAAAGTCTGCTCGCTCGCACCAGGCGTGATCGACACCGACATGCAAGTGCAGATGCGCGGCGCTGCATCGGTTGATTTTCCTGACCAAGGCGGCTTCATTCAACTCAAAGCCGCAGGGCAATTGACCTCCCCCGCCGAGGCGGCCCAGCGCATCCTGACCTACTTGGCCCGCGAAGACTTCGGCAACAACCCCGTGGGCGACGTGCGCGATGCATAAAGCCTGATCAAGGCCCCGGCGCAGTCACCATTTGTCAGCCTCCTGTAGTTTTGTGCCCTCAGAATTAAAGGCTAATTTACAGATCAATTGATTGGAGACTGATATGAGCCGTGAAGTTGTGGTTGTCAGCGGTGTGCGCACCGCCATTGGTACTTTTGGTGGCAGTTTGAAAGACATTGCCCCCAACGATTTGGCTGCACAAGTCGTGCGCGAATCACTCCATCGTGCAAACATCGATGGCAAAGACGTTGGCCATGTGGTGTTTGGCCATGTGGTCAACACCGAGCCCAAAGACATGTACTTGTCCCGCGTGGCCGCCATCAACGGGGGCTGCGCCGAGGGCACGCCCGCCTTCAACGTCAACCGCCTGTGCGGCTCGGGTTTGCAAGCCATTATTTCCGCCAGTCAATCGATCTTGCTGGGCGATACCGACATCGCCATTGGCGGCGGTGCAGAAAACATGAGCCGCGCGCCCTATGCCAGTTTGGCCACGCGCTTTGGTGCTCGCATGGGCGACACCAAAATGATCGACATGATGGTGGGCGCATTGCACGACCCCTTCCAAAACATTCACATGGGCGTGACGGCCGAAAACATCGCCGCCAAATGGGGCATCACACGCGAAGACCAAGATAAATTGGCCGTTGAAAGCCACAACCGCGCAGAACGCGCCACGCAGGCCGGCCATTTCAAATCGCAGATCATGCCGGTCATGCTCAAAAGCCGCAAAGGCGAAGTGGCTTATGCCACCGACGAGCATTTCCGCCCCGGTTGCACCATGGATGAATTGAGCAAGTTAAAAGCTGTTTTCCTGAAAGAAAACGGCACGGTCACTGCCGGCAACGCCTCGGGCATCAACGACGCCGCAGCTGCCGTGGTCTTAATGGAAGCTGGCACAGCCAAAGCCCGCGGCATCAAGCCCTTGGCCCGTTTGGTGGCTTATGCACACGCCGGTGTCGACCCCAAATACATGGGCATTGGCCCCGTGCCTGCTTCGCAATTGGCTTTGAAAAAAGCTGGCCTCACCGTGAACGACTTGGACGTGATCGAAGCCAACGAAGCCTTTGCCGCACAAGCTTGCGCTGTCTCGCGCGACTTGGGGCTTGACCCCGCCAAAGTCAACCCCAATGGCTCAGGCATTTCGCTGGGTCACCCCATTGGTGCCACTGGCGCCTTGATCACAGTCAAGGCCTTGTACGAATTGGAACGCATCCAAGGCCGTTACGCCTTGGTGACCATGTGCATTGGCGGCGGCCAGGGCATTGCCGCCATTTTCGAGCGGATTTAACTTTGCGCAAGCGCCTCAGGCGTAGCGCTCGCGGGCAATGCGAGCGCCGTCGGCCAGCGCTTGCAATTTCTTTTGCGCCACTTCGCGGCTCATCGGCGCCAAGCCGCAGTTGGTGCAAGCGATGATGCGCGCCTTGGGCACAAACTGAATGGCGCGGCCAATGGTGTCGGCCACTTCTTCGGGTGTCTCCACAATGTCGCTGGCCACATCGATCACGCCCACCATCACATCTTTGCCTTCCAGCAAGGCCATCAAGTCCATCGGAACATGCGAGTGAAAACATTCCAAGCTGACCTGCTGGATGCTGCTCTTGGCCAAGGCTGGAAAAACTTTTTCATATTGACGCCACTCCTGGCCCAGTGAATTTTTCCAATCCAAGTTGGCTTGAATGCCATAGCCATAACAAATATGAACTGCCGTGGTGCAGGTCAAGCCCTGCGCCGCACGCTCGAGCGCTTTGACACCCCAGTCGGCGGCTTCTTCCATGTAGACATTGAATGCGGGTTCATCAAACTGAATGATGTCCACCCCATCGGCTTGCAAAGCCAAGGCTTCTTGGTTCAACAACTCGGCAAAGGCCATGGCCATTTTGACTTTGTCACCATAAAAACGATCGGCAACGGTGTCGACAATCGTCATGGGGCCGGGCAAGGTGAACTTCAGTTTTTTACGGGTGTGTGCGCGCGCCAATTGCGCCTCAAACGCATGCACTCGGCCCTTCAAACGCAGTGGAGCCACCACTTGCGGCACCTGCGCATCGTAGCGATTGTTGCGAATACCCATGGTCACTTTGTGCTCGAAATCAATGCCTTCCACCTGCTCCAAAAATCCGTGTACAAAGTGCTGGCGCGACTGCTCACCATCGCCCACGATGTCCAAGCCCGCATCCTCTTGCGTCTTGATCCACAGCAATGTGGCATCTGCCTTGGCTTGCTTCAAGCTGTCGCCTTGCGCCTTCCATTGAGGCCATAGTTTTTGTGTTTCGGCCAGCCATTCAGGCTTGGGCAAACTGCCTGCAATTGCGGTATCAAACATCCAAAGTCTCCTTAAAAAAATTTCAGGGTTTTAAATTAAATTCTTGCGCCAACAAGCTGTACGAATGCACCTGCGCTTGGGGGTCATGTGTCCAGGTGATCACGACCAATTCTTCCAAACCAAGCCGATCGGCCAAGTCTTGCAGTTTGTGTGCGACCGTCTTGGCACTGCCCACCAAAGCGTTGGCCTTCATGGCTTTCAAGGCCATATGCTCTTGGGCGGAGTACTCACGCAGCGCCTGCTCTGGGGGCAGCATGGGGCCAATGCGTCCGATGTTGCGATCCATGCGCCAGCGGGCGCGACTTTCAAACAAATGCCAAGCTTGCGCATCGGTCTCGGCTGCCAAAGCCCAGACACACACAGTTGCCAAGGGCTTGTCCAAGCGCGCGCTGGGCTTGAAAGTTTCGCGGTAAATTTGCAAAGCTTGCTCCACCCCTTGACCATCTGTGATGAACCAAGCGAACGCATACGGCAAGCCCAAATGCGCCGCCAACTGCGCGCCGTAGTCTGAGCTGCCCAACATCCACAGATCGGGTGAAGTGGCTGACTGCGGATAGGCAAACACGCCGTGCCCAGGGTGGCTCGCAGGCAAAGGCTCGCCCTGGACCCAAGCTTGCAGTTCCATGACTTGCTGCGGAAAATTTTCACTGGCGTAACGATCCGGGTTGAGCAACTGCGCCGTCTTGCCATCGCTGCCCGGCGCGCGCCCCACCCCTAAGTCAATGCGGCCTGGGGCCAAAGCATCGAGCACTCTGAATTGCTCAGCCACCTTCAAGGCCGCGTAGTGCGGCAGCATCACACCGGCGCTGCCGATGCGAATTTTGTGTGTGCGCGCCGCAATAGCGGCCATCAGCATCTCAGGCGCAGTGCCCACAATACTCGGGTGGCTGTGGTGCTCACTGACCCAAAATCGAGAGTAGCCCCAACCCTCAGCTTGCTGCGCCAAAGCCAACGTTTGGCGAATGGCTTCGTCTTGCGCGCGCCCCGCCACCGCGACCGATTGGTCCAATATCGACAATCGCAAAGTGTTCATTGATTTTTTTCCATTTCTGCTTCTTGTAGCATGCGCCACATCACTTTGCCACTGCCGCTCTTGGGCAAGGCGTCTATGAATTCCACACTTCGCGGAACTTTGTACACAGCCATATTTTCTCGGCACCAGTCCATGATGTCTTGCGCACTGACCTGATCTTGGTGTGTGCTGCGCAAAACCACCACAGCCTTGACCGACTCGCCGCGGTAAGCGTCTTTGGTGGCAATGATGCAAGCCTCTTGAATGGCAGGATGGCGAAACATCAGCGCTTCAACTTCGGCAGGCCAGACCTTGAAACCGCTGGCATTGATCATGCGCTTTAACCGGTCGGTCATGAAGAAGTAGCCCTCTTCATCCACTCGCCCCATGTCGCCTGATCGAAAAAAAGATTTGCCATCACGTTCAAAAAATGCAGCAGCTGTAGCATCGGGCCGTTTCCAGTAGCCCTTGAAAATTTGCGGTCCGGCCATGACAATTTCACCTGATTGGCCCTGCGGTAATTCTTGCAAAGTTTCTGGGTCCACCACGCGCGAATCAACACTCATGAAGGGAATGCCCAAGCATTGTTTTTTCGGCGTATCGGGTGGGTTGCTGTGTGAAGGGGCCGCCGTTTCAGTCAGGCCATAGCCTTCGATGTAACGCAAATTGAATTGGTCGATCAAACGCTGCGCTACCGGCTCAGGCATGGCCGCACCACCACCGCCAATGTTTTGCAAACTGCTCAAATCAAATTGCGACAAGTTGGGACTGCCCAGCAAATCAATCACCATGGTGGGAATATTGGTCCAATGCGTGACTTGCCATTTGGAGATCAAACGCCCAGCCAACTCCCGGTCCCAGCGCGGCATCAAGATCAAGGTCGCGCCAATGTAAATGCTCGCATGCATCACGCTGACCATGCCCGTGATGTGAAACATCGGCACCACACCCAAGCCGACGTTCTCCGGAGTGCTGTTGGACCAAAGGCCGCTGGCCACCGCGTTGTGCATGATGCTGCCGTGCGTGTGCATGCAACCCTTGGGCAAACCCGTGGTGCCACTGGTATAGGGCAGCACCGCCAAGTCATCACTGTTCGCGCTAACGGGCGGCAACTCCACTGGGGTTTGCAAAGCCTGCGCCCAAGCATGCACTTGGCCGCCTTGCAACACAGGCAAGTCACGCACAGGCAGCAACCAATCATGCCAAGCCGGCGGCATCTCATCCGGCCCTAAGTTGGCCGCAGCAAACACATCGGTAAATTGAGTCACCAGCAAATGCTTCAAGCGCAAAGACGGCTCAAGTGCGTTGCTGGCCGCGGCCAATTCTGGCGCCAAGTCTGCGCTGGTCACCGCCACACGCGCATCAGGGTCCAAAATGTAATGCTTGAGCTCTTCCATGCGGTTCATGGGGTTGACAGGCACCACCACCGCATCCAAGCGCAAGATCGCGAAATGCGCAATCACCCACTGCGGGCAGTTTTGCATGTTCAAGACTACCCTGTCACCCTTTTGAACGCCCAACTGGCGCAATGCCGATGCCAGTTTTTCTGCGTCCTGCATCAGCTCGGTGTAAGTCCAAGCTTTGCCCATGAACACCAAGGCCAATTTGTTGGGATAGCGCATGGTGCTGACTTGCAAATTGACCCACAAAGAAGTCACCGGCGGCGTGATCGCATAGGGCAGTCTTTGGGGCCAAAAAGCGGTGTGGGCTGGCATCTTTGTCTGTTTCCTGAACGGGGAATACGAGGCTTGATTTTGCACGAGGCAGCGCTATGCCGCTTTCTCGCATTCAAACTCAGCTGTCAGTCACGCATGGCAGGGGCCCTGACCCGTTCCTTGCGGGCACACTTTAAGCAGGCACTTTACCCTGTGAAATGCAAGATTTTGCAACTCGCTGGCAGCTTCTTTGCCCTTAAATTGAATTTTTTGATTTGATGACCCCTATGGACTCTCCCACAAGCACTGAAAACCCACAAGCCTCTGAAATCTTAGCAACTGCACCCTTGACTCCCATGTGTTGTGGCACCAGCCAAGCGGCCAAGTTGCTGCATTTGTCGGTGGGCACCGTCCAAAGCTTGGTCGAGCGAAAACAACTGAGAGCGTGGAAAACTCAAGGGGGACATCGTCGCATAGACATGCAATCCATCCTGAATTACCAAACCCAAAATCAAATGCTGCCCGCCTTGACTCGGCTGCGCGGCATGCGTTTGAAAGTTCTGGTGGTTGACGATGACCCCGTCACACGCCATTGGGTCCATGACACATGCACGCGCAATGATCTGGGTATGCATTGCACCGCATTGGCCTCAGGGCTGGAGGCGTTGATGGAAATGCACCAAATTCAACCTGATGTATTGATCGTAGATTTGCACATGCCAGGGGTTGACGGATGTGAATGGGTCAAGACTGTGCGACAAAATTTGATGTTCCAACAACTTCCCATGCTGGTCATTTCAGCCCTGTCACAAAAGCAAATTCAAGCCCAAGCCTTCCTGCCAAAAGACTGTCAATTCATGCGCAAGCCGCTTGATGTGCAATGGCTGCAAGGGTATTTGGCTGGGCTGATGAAACCCCAGAGTTGGTTGGCGCTTTGAAACTGCGACATTCTCGCAAAAATGGCCTCGCTGCTGCCGCGTCCGCACTCACCAAGGCGATGGGCTCATCAGGAATTCCGCTAGCACGCGCGTACCGAGGGAAAAGTCAGCCATATCCATGGCTTCGTGAGGATTGTGGCTGCCGTGGTCGTTGCGCACGAAGATCATCGCTGTGGGCACCCCTGCCTCGGAAAAATTGGCTGCGTCGTGTCCCGCGCCGCTGGCCATCATCACAGCGGGAATGTCCAGCGCATTGGCACATTCGCGCAGCCGCGCCTGCAGCCGCGTGTCCATCAGGCTGGGCGGCGAGATGTCTAGCGAACCGAGTTCGATGGCCACACCGCGCCTCGCGCTGATTTGCGTTGCTGCGTCAACCAGAAACGTCCGGGCCTCATTGAGAAGCGGGGCCTCCAGCGTTCGAAAATCAATGCTGAACTGCACTTCCCCCGGCACCTTGGTCAGGCTGTGCCGTTTCGGGTCAGTTGAGAAGCGTCCCATCGTGCACACCGAGTCGCGCTGGTCCGCCAGCCAGCGCTCCCATTCGTTTTCCAGCGCAACAGCCAATTCGGCGGTGGCGAAAAGAGCATCGTGCCGACTCTCGCGCGGAACCGCGCCCGAATGCGCATACTCACCCAGCGTGCGGCAGTTGCGCCCGCGCAGCGTGCCGCGGATGCCTTTCACGATGCCCACTGGAATGCCGCTGTCCACCAGCAGCGGCCCCTGCTCGATGTGCAGCTCGACAAAAGCATGCACGCGTGCAGTCTGCAGGTGTGTCAGGCCGGTCTTGATACGGTCAGGCCGAAAGCCCGCGCGTTCAATGTGTTCCCACAGCGTGCGCCCGTCGACCACCGACAAAGCCTCCCGCATCTCGGCGGCACCGAGTTGGCCCAAAAGCGCACGACTGCCAAAGTGGCTTTTGTGCTGCCCGCGAAACCAGCTGCTGCCCTCCTCGGCCCTGAATCCGATGACGGTCAGGTCACGCTGCAGCGTGCGGCCAGCCGCACGCAAAGCATGCACTACCGCCAGACCGGCGACCACGCCCGCGGCGCCGTCGAAGTTGCCGCCGTCGGGCACCGCATCCAGGTGCGAGCCGGTGATCCAGCGGTCCTGCTCGCGCTGGGCGCCTGCCAGCGTCAGGTGAAGGTTGCCAGCGTCGTCAATGCTGTGCTCCATGCCCAGCGAAATGCCCAGCCGGCCCATCAGGGCATGCGCGGCGTCCTCGCCTGCACCGTACGACGGCCGTTGGATGCCGTCCTCGCCCTTGGTCTGGGCTCGCAGCTGCTCGAACACGTCGGCCGCGAACGCCACGCTATCGCGCCAGCCCGGCAGCGCTTGGGCCTCAGCTTGCCCGCCGGCTTGTCCTGAAAGCGTCACATCTTGACTCCACTGCTAACGTGGTGGGCCGCGATTTCGCTGCCGGTCGCGTACCAGACTTGGTCATGCGACTGGATGTAGCGCAGCGCAGATTCCAGCGCCTTGATGCGGTGCGGTACGCCGATGATGTAGGGGTGCAGGCAGATGGCCATGACCCGGCCCGAATGCGCACCTTCCTCGTACAGCACGTCGAACTGGCGTTTGATCAGTTTCTCGAACTCATCGATGGTGCCGTTGCGGTAATACAGGAAAGGCGAGTCGTTGACCTCGTAGGAATACGGCACTGAAGTGATTTTTCTGCCGTCATCCATCGTCATGGTGTAAGGCTGATCGTCATTGGTCCAGTCAGCCACATACTGGAAACCTGAGTCGATCAGGTTGTCCAGCGTATTCCAGGTCTCGGCCAACCCAGCCCCCAGCCAACCGCGGGGCCGCACGCCCGTCATCTGCTCGATGCGACGGGCGCAATCTTCGATGGTCTGGCGCTCCGTCGCCGCGTCCATCTCGGTCAGGCGCTGCGTGTTGGTCTTGTTATGACCCAGGAACTCCCAGCCCAATTTCATGCCTTCCTGCACGATCTGCGGGTGGTGTTCGCAGATGTCAGTGTTCAAGGTTGGCGAGGCGCGCAGGTTGAGCTTGTTCAGCAAGTCCATGATGCGCCAGATGCCCACGCGGTTGCCGTAGTCCCGCTGGGCCCAGGGCCGCACCGTGGGGGCGTTGCCCTTGGCTTCAGTGGGATGGCCCGATAAGCCGTGCCGCAGCGAGAAGAACTCGATGTTGGGAATGATCCACAGAGCGACGCGGGCGCCGCCTGGAAAGCTCACCTTGGGCCGCTGGTGGATCGGAAGGTAGGGAAAAGGTCCGTAGTCTCTGGCTTGCATGGCACTTCTTTTTCGGGGCTTGTTGATGGGATGGATGGCGGGTGCGAGCCCGCCACTGGGATCAATCGACTTTGGCGCCGGAGTCCTTGACGACCTTGGCCCATCGGTCGAGGTCGCGCCGCAATACGGTGCGAAATGCTTCTGGCGTCGATGCTGTGGGCTCAACGCCCAGCTTGTTCAGCTGGTCCTGCACGGCAGGCTGCTTGACGTAGGTGGCAATGGCCTGGCTCAAGCGGCGGTTGATGACGGCGGGTGTCCCGCCAGGCGAGAAGACACCGAACCATCCGACCGAATCGAAGCCGGGCACGCCGGCCTCGGCCACAGTGGGGATATCAGGGTAGGCCTTGGAACGCTGCGGTGAGGTGATGCCCAGCACGCGCAGGTTGCCCGACGCCACGTGTGGGTAAGCAGCAGCAATGTCGGAGAAAGTCACCTGCACGCGGCCTGCGATCAGGTCGATGAACACCGCGCCCGTGCCCTTGTAGGGAACGTGGTTCAGCTTGGTCCCGGTCATGAGTTGGAACATTTCACCCGTGAGGTGTGGCATGCCGCCACTGCCCGAAGAGGCCAAAGCAAGCTGGCCGGGCCGCGCCTTGGCGTAGTCGATGAACTCCTTGACCGTGCGCGCTGGAAAGTCTTTGGGGACCAGCATCAAGTAGGGCGAGGTCGCCACCAGGCTCACCGGCTCGAAGTCTTTGATCGGGTCATAAGGAATGTTGGCGTACAGCGCGGGGTTGATGGCATGCGCACCGGTTCCGCCAGTGATCAGCGTGTAGCCGTCCGGCGCGGCCTTGGCAACCGCGGCGGTGCCAATGGTCCCGCCTGCACCAGCCCGGTTTTCGACGATGACGTTGGCGCCGGTGACGTCCCCGATCGCCTTGGCTGCGAGCCGCCCCACCAAGTCGGTACCGCCACCGGGTACGAAGGCTACGACCATGCGGATCTGCTTGGCTGGATCGGGATACTCCTGGGCGCTGGCTCCGGCCATGGGCCCTGCGAACAATCCAACGCAAGCAGCGATGTGCGCGGCTCTCGTCAAGACACCCTGAACAAATATGGACTTCACGCTTTACCCCCGTAGATTGACGATTGTTTAAACCCCCATCTTGCGCTACAAGCGGTCATCTGTAAATTGCAAATAAAGTAGCGTTTATTGCGTAAACCGCATCAATCCCACGCTCTGGTGTAAAGTGCAAGGATCGATAAGCTCACTGCTGGAGTTGCATGAAACTGGACCTGGACGGCCTGGAGGCCTTTGTCGTGATCGCAGAGCTGAGCAGTTTCAATCGCGCTGCGGCGACCTTGCACATCTCGCAGTCGGCTCTCTCGAGGCGCTTCAAGAAGATGGAAGAAGTTACCGGCGTGCGGCTGCTGGAACGCACTACGCAACGCGTGGAACTCACACAGGTTGGCAAGGCCTGGCTCCCCCTGGCCCAGCGCCTGGTGATGGACCTGCGCGAAGCAGCCAATAAGCTGGGCGACGCCGCCCACGATTGGGCTGGCCGTGCCAGCATTGCCTGCATTCCCACCGCCGCCGCACACTTTCTGCCCTACGCCATTGCCCATTACGAAAAAACACATCCCAGCATCCAGGTGCGATTGCTGGACTCAAGCTCCCTAGGGGTGATCCAGGCGGTGGCCGACGGATCCGCCGAATTCGGCGTCGGATTCTTCAGCCGGCCCGAGACCGATCTCGCATTCGAGCTCTTATTCGACGATCCGCTGGTGGTGGTCTGCCATCGCGAGCATCCCCTAGCGCGGCGCCGCAGTGTGACTTGGCGCGAACTCGCAAAGCATCCCGTGGCCCGCGTTGGCCTGCGCAGCGGCACCAGCCTGCTGATGGACATCACGCTGGAGCGAATCGGCGTCAAGCTCAAGTGGTTTCACGAGGTTGAATACCATTTCTCAAGCGCGCTGGGATTGACCGAACAAGGCTCAGTGGTCACGGTGCTGCCGCGCCTGGCCATTTCAGGCAGGGGCAATCCAGAGCTGGTCACCCGCCCCTTGAAGGACCCTGCGGTCTTTCGTCAGCTTGGTATCGTACGACGAAAAGACGCCCGTTTGACGCCGATTGCTGAAGGCCTGATCGATGCGCTCAAGCAAAGCGCGAAGTGTCCATCGAATTGGCGTAATTAAGGCGGCGCGAAGCCGCCCGCGCAAAGATTCAACAAAGCTTTGGATACTGAGTGAGCTTACCCATCTTCTCGTACATCCAGAGAAGTTTCTCTTTTCCGACTTGCATGGTGAACCCTTTGGGTCGCTCATCAGATCAATATGCAATTCATACGAACTGTTTGCAAAACCAGAGCGCCTATCCACAAGCATACAAATTTCAGTGGTGGGTAAATTGGTGGGTATAAACGAAAAATGCGCCCAAAGGCGCATCTTTACTAGCTTTATGGCGGAGTGGACGGGACTCGAACCCGCGACCCCCGGCGTGACAGGCCGGTATTCTAACCAACTGAACTACCACTCCTGGTAGATAGCTCTGCTTCAACTTCAGTTGAAGCCAAGTGCTACAAACTTGGCGACCCTACGGGGATTCGAACCCCGGTACTCACCGTGAAAGGGTGATGTCCTAGGCCTCTAGACGATAGGGTCAAATCCTAGAATGGTTTTGAATTGCTTCAAAAAATACCGACACTTTGGTGGAGGTAAGCGGGATCGAACCGCTGACCTCTTGCATGCCATGCAAGCGCTCTCCCAGCTGAGCTATACCCCCTTCGTGATAACCCCAAACTTGCGTTGAACACGCAAAATAAGCAGCCACCCCCCGCAGGTGTCGAGATATCGATTATAGACAGGTTTTCACGCACTTTTCAAGCGCGCTAAAACTTTTTCCCTCTGGCACAGGGCTAAAACAGCGTCCAGCGAGGGTGTCTGCGCCGTGCCCATGACCAAGACGCGCACCGGCATGGCCAGTTGCGGCATTTTCAGTCCCTGCACCGCCAAGACCTCTTTGATGACCGCAGAAATCGAGGTTTTCTCCCACGCGCAGTCAGTCAGTTTCAAAGCCAACATCTGCAAAGCAGGCCGCACCGCATGGGTCACGTGCAAGGCTTTTTCTTCAGGGTTGGGGCTCACTTCGCCATAAAAAACGGCAGCCCAATCTGTCAAGACCAACAAGGTGTCGCAGCGGTCTTTGAATAAAGCGCAAAGGGCTGGTAAGCGATCGTCTGGCGCAATGCCGCGCTTGACCAGCAACTCACCCACCCACAGGGCCAGTTGAGCGTCTGCAGTGGCCTTCAAATGCTGGGCGTTGACCCAGCGCAATTTGGCTTCGTCGAACTGCGCCGCACTGCGGCCCAAATGGTCTAAATCAAACCACGCCAAAAATTGCTCTCGGCTGAAGATTTCTTCGTCGCCGTGACTCCAGCCAAGGCGCGCCAAGTAGTTCACCATGGCATCGGGCAAGTAGCCTTCATCGCGGTATTGCGTGACCGGTTTGGCGCCACTGCGCTTGCTCATTTTCTCGCCTTGCTCGTTGAGCACGGTGGGCAAATGCGCGTAGACCGGAACGTCTTTGCCCAGGGCCTTGAAAATATTAATCTGCCGCGGCGTGTTGTTGACGTGGTCGTCACCGCGAATCACGTGGGTGATTTGCATGTCGATGTCGTCCACCACCACACAAAAATTGTAGGTCGGTGTGCCATCGGGCCGCGCAATCACCAAGTCGTCTAACTCTTGGTTGCTGATCTCAATGCGCCCTTTGACTTTGTCGTCCCAAGCTACCACGCCTTCTTGCGGATTTTTAAAACGCAAAACAGGTTTGACACCCTGTGGGATCGGCGGCAAATTTTTGCCTGGCGCAGGCCGCCATGTGCCGTCGTAGCGCGGCTTTTCTTTAGCGGCCATTTGCTGCTCACGCAGGGCGTCCAGCTCTTGAATGCTCATGTAGCAGGGGTAGACTTGGCCCGCAGCTTGCAACTGCGCCAAGACCTCTTTGTAGCGATCCATGCGCTGCATTTGATAGAACGGGCCTTCGTCTGGATTCAATCCCAACCAAGCCATGCCCTCCAAGATCACGTCGACCGAGGCTTGGTTGGAGCGCTCCAGATCGGTGTCCTCAATGCGCAAAATAAACACCCCTCCTTGCGAGCGTGCAAACGCCCACGGGTACAAGGCCGAGCGGATATTGCCCAAGTGAATAAAGCCCGTGGGAGAAGGCGCAAAGCGGGTGCGAATGGTCTTATCAGATGACATGTATTTTTAAATTCAAAGAGCGTCAAAGCCACGCACAAAATCGGCTTTCAAATCGTCCAAGTGCTCCAAGCCCACAGCCACGCGAATCAAGGATTGCTCAATGCCGGCCAATTGCCGCTGCTCTTCCGCTAAGCGCCCATGCGATGTACTGGCCGGGTGTGCAACCAGGGTTTTGACATCGCCCAAATTGGTAGACAAAGACACGGTGCGTGTGGCGTTCATGAATTGGAAAGCACGCTCGCGGCCTTGCTCGGGTGAGTCAGCCTTCATCGAGAATGACAATACAGCCCCGCCCAAACCCGACTGCTGAGCCATGGCCAAAGCGTGCTGCGGATGGCTGCTCAAACCCGGGTAGTAGACACGCGCCACTTGCTTTTGAGCTTCCAACCACTGCGCCAAGTCCAAGCATTGCTGCGACTGCGCTTTCATGCGTATGCCCAATGTTTCAAGGCCCTTCAAAACCACCCAAGCGTTAAAGGGCGACAAAGTCATGCCAGCGCTGCGCATGACGGGGGCCAGCACTTCGTTGATCAACTGGTCTGATCCGCACAAAGCGCCAGCCATCACGCGGCCTTGCCCGTCCAAATATTTGGTGCCCGAATGCACCACCAAGTCAGCCCCCAACATCAAGGGGCGCTGCAAGATCGGCGTCGAAAAACAATTGTCAACCACCAGCAAAGCGTTGCCTGCGTGGGCCACATCGGCCAAGGCGCGGATGTCACACACCTGCGTCAAGGGGTTGGTGGGCGTTTCAGCAAACAGCAAGCGCGTGTTGGGCTGCATGGCCGCCTGCCACTGAGCCACATCGGTTTGCGAGACAAAACTGGTTTGCACGCCAAACTTCGCGAACTCACTGCCAATCAATTTGATGGTCGCGCCAAACACCGAATGCGAGCAAATCACATGATCGCCGCTTTTCAAAAGCCCCAAGCACATCAACAAAATGGCCGACATGCCTGTTGATGTTGCAATGCAAGCTTGCGCGCCCTCCAGGGCGGCCAAACGCATTTCAAAACTGCTCACAGTGGGGTTGCCAACACGGCCGTAGGTGTAGCCCTCTTCTTCTCCCGAAAACCGGCGTGCGGCGGTTTGCGCATCGGGCTGCACAAAGCCGCTGGTCAAATACAGCGCTTCAGAATTTTCGCCATATTGGCTGCGATCAACCGCTGCACGAACGGCCAGCGTGTCGATGTGCAAGTTTTCAGGCAAAGGTTTTTGGCTCATGGTCAATTTTCATTCAGATGCATTGGGCAATGCCAAGCGTGAGCGGTCTGAGTCTGAGTCGGCTTCAGACTCGTCTTCTTGGACAGGGCGATTTTGATTCAAACGCGCTATGTCTTGAGGTGTTACATCGCCTGTGATGTAAACACCATCAAAACAGGAGGCATCAAACCCCTTCAAGGCAATGGCGCCAGGCACTGCCGCGTTGGCGACGGCAGATTTCATGGCGTCAACGTCTTGGTAAATCAAAGCGTCGCAATCGATGATTTGGCGGATTTCCTCGAGTGTGCGGTTGTGCGCCACCAATTCGTCGGTGGTTGGCATGTCGATGCCATACACATTGGGAAAGCGCACCGGCGGTGCAGCACTGGCCATGTAGACCTTGCGTGCACCGGCTTCACGCGCCATTTGCACAATCTCGCGGCTGGTGGTGCCGCGCACAATGGAGTCGTCCACCAGCAGCACATTGCGCCCCTTGAATTCACTGGCAATGGCATTTAATTTTTGGCGCACTGATTTTTTTCGAACCGATTGTCCAGGCATGATGAAGGTGCGACCCACATAGCGGTTTTTGACAAAGCCTTCACGGTAAGGCAAACCGAGCAACTGCGCCAGTTGTGCGGCACTGGGGCGGCTTGATTCCGGAATTGGAATGACCACATCAATGTCGCTTGGCGGCACCGTGGAGATCACGCGTTTGGCCAAAGTTTCGCCCAAATTCAAGCGCGCTTGGTAAACCGAAATGCCATCCATGATGGAGTCAGGGCGAGCCAAATAAACGAACTCGAAAATGCACGGGTTCAGTTGCGGCGCATCAGCGCATTGCTGGCTGTGCAATTGGGTCGCAAGGTCGATGAAAATAGCCTCGCCGGGCGCCACATTGCGCTCAAGTTGATGAAGCGTGCCTTCCAGTGCAACCGACTCACTGGCCACCATGTAGGTGCCGTCTTTGCCTTTGCCAATGCACAAGGGTCGAATGCCGAAAGGGTCTCTGAAAGCCAATAAACCATGTCCAGCGATCAATGCGATCACGGCATAAGAGCCTTTGACGCGTCGGTGAACGCCTTGCACTGCCTTGAACACATCGGCTGGCGTGAGCGGCAAACCCCGTGTGGCATTTTCCAACTCGTGCGCCAGGACGTTGAGTAAAACTTCCGAATCACTTTCGGTGTTGATATGCCGATGATCTGTTGAAAACAATTCTGCCTTCAAGGTTTGGGCGTTGGTCAAGTTGCCGTTGTGAACGAGCACCAATCCAAAGGGTGCGTTGACATAAAAAGGCTGCGCCTCTTCTTCGCTGTAGGCATTGCCGGCGGTGGGGTAGCGCACTTGACCCAAGCCGCAGTTGCCAGGCAAAGAGCGCATGTTGCGCGTGCGAAAAACATCGCGCACCATGCCTTTGGCTTTGTGCATGTGAAATTTGCGGTCCAACTGCGTCACAATGCCCGCGGCATCTTGCCCGCGGTGCTGCAACAACAGCAAAGCGTCGTAAATCAATTGGTTCACAGGTGCGCTACTTGCAACGCCAACGATTCCGCACATACTTCAGTCCAGTCCATCGGGTAAAAAAGCCCCAAACTTCACGGGCAGCATGGGCTTCAAACCCTTGATCAATGTGCTCAGCAAAGGGCGTCCGCGAGACTCTTGCCACCAGTCACTTTGCGACATGGACGTCATGTGAATCACCACGGTTAAGGCCAGCAACAAAATCAAGCCTCTGAACAAACCAAACACGGCGCCCAAAATTCTGTCTACGGGCCGCAAGCCTACTGCAGAAATCACTTTGCGCACCAGCGCCGACAACAAGCCTGATGCAAACACGCTGAGCACAAAAATCAAAACAAAGGCGGCCGCATACCGAAACGCTTGACTCGAGCCTTGCATGGGCAATCGCTCAGCAACTTCAGGCGCAAACCACTGCGCCAACACAAAAGCGGCAATCCAGCCCAAGACCGAAATCACTTCATAGACCAAGCCGCGCCATGCACCCAGCAGCAATGAGATCAGCAAGATACCCAATAAAAACCAATCGGTGGTGAACATGTGTTCCACCTTTTCAGAGCTTCAATACCGTCGCGGGCAAATTGAGTTTGCGAATTTTTTCTGCCGCTTTGTCGGCTTCTTCTTTGCTCGCAAAAGGCCCTACTCGCACACGCGTTCTTTTTCCCTCTTTGGTCTCAACATCTTGCGTGTATGTTTTAAGGCCCACCTTTTCCACCTTGGCGCGTGCTTCTTTGGCCTTGGACTCGTCTGCAAATGCGCCCACCTGAACCACCAAGCGCGCTGCGCCGTCAGCCGCTTTGGGGGAGTCTTTGCCATCGAGCAAAGCCTTGGCTTTGTCCCCATCTGATTTAGGCTGAGGTTTGGCTTTCACAGGTGAAGGCGCTGCGTCCTTTGTCGGCGATTTGCCCACCACTTCTTCATTGGCATCCAATGCTGCTGAAGCTGGCAAAGGTGCAGGTGTGGCAGCTGGATTGGGCGCAGCAGTTGATGCCACTGGGCTGGGCACTGGCAAAGGCACTGAAGCAGGTGCAGGCACAGGAACGGGCACAGGCACGGGCACGGCAAGGGCGGGGGCTTTGGCGACCACACCCGGATTTGTCAACGGCGCAACCCGATTTCGGTCCGGAATAACAATGGGCGTGTCAACCGCCACAGGCCTTGGCTGACTGTCAAAAATCAAAGGCAAACCCACAACCGCAGTCAGCACCAAAACCACAGCACCAATCAAGCGATGGCGCGCTCGTTTGCGAATGATCTCAACGCTCTGCGCGGGCGTTGCGGAGATGGCGTCATGGCCCGCATTGGCGGTGGCATTTCGCCCAGGAATTCGAAGCTTGAAAAAAGCCATGCAGTGGATACTCAAGTACTCAGGTGTTTGGCATGCAATTTGGGCAATCCCTCTTGCAAAACCCCGCCCACGGTGTAGAACGAACCAAAGACCAAGATTCTATCAGCGGGGTCAGCGGCCAGTATGGCTGCAGCCAGCGCTTGCTGCGGGCTGTCGTAGGTGTTGCATGAAGTGTCGGCCCCGGGGTTGGAGGCCTTCCATTTCTGCGCCAACTCAAGGGCCGTGCAGGCTCTGGCCACGGGCAAATCGGTGAAATACCAGCGCTCCACCAAAGGCTCCAAACGCGCCATCATGGTGCTCACATTTTTGTCGCCCATGACGCCAAAAACCGCATGGGTGCATGGATAAAACCCCATTGCATCTAAATTTTCCGCCAAAGCGGCCACTGAATGCGGATTGTGCGCCACATCCAAGACCAGCACGGGTGCACCCGGCACAATTTGAAAGCGCCCTGGCAACTCCACCATCGCCAGGCCGTTGCGAATGGCCTGGGCCGTCACAGGCAAGCGCGGACGCAAAATCTCTACTGCCGCAAGCACCCCCGAGGCGTTGAGCAGCTGATTGGCGCCGCGCAAGGCTGGATAGGCCAAGCCAGCGTAGCGCCGGCCCCTGCCCGCCCAAGACCATTGCAGTTTGTCTCCCGAAAAATGAAAGTCCTGGCCCAAACGCCAAGCATCGGCACCCACAGTTTGAGCCTGTGCCATGAGACTTGCGGGTGGCATCGGATCGCTGATCACCACTGGCTTGCCCGCGCGCATGATGCCCGCTTTTTCCATGCCAATGCTCTGGCGGTCCATGCCCAGCAAGGCGGTGTGATCCAGGTCAATGCTGGTGATGATGGCGCAGTCGGTGTCGATCAAATTCACAGCGTCCAAGCGCCCGCCTAAGCCCACCTCCAAAATCAGAACATCCAAGTCTGCCTGAGACATCAACCACAAAATGGCCAAGGTGCTGAACTCGAAATAAGTCAGGCTAATGCCTTGCCTGGCCTGCTCGACGTGCTCAAACGCCTGCGCCAAGGCTGCAGCATCGGCTGAATGCCCGCGGATCCGGCAGCGTTCCTCAAAACGAACCAAATGCGGCGAGGTGTACACCCCTGTGCGGTATCCCGCCTGCAAATAAATCGCCTCCAACATGGCGCAGGTAGAGCCTTTGCCGTTGGTGCCGGCCACTGTGATCACGGGGACTTCGAATGTCAACCCCATGGCCTGACGCACAGGTGCCACCCGCGCCAAACCCATGTCAATGGCTTGGGGGTGCAGGGCCTCACAGTGCGCAAGCCATTGGGCTAATGTTTTCATGGCTTGAATTGTCGCTTAGACGTTCAACCGATTGGCTGTCTGGCGCGTTAAGACCTTGTGGCAGCGCTTTAAATTACACATTCTTTACCTGCTCTTGGTTTACCGCAATGTCTTAACTCCTTAAAATAGCAGTCAGCCTTTTACCCGTTTGAATCGAGACCATTATGAAAAATACCACCTTTTCCAAGGCTCTGATGTCTTTGTCCGCATTGACTTGTGTGGGCTGGATCAGCGCCGTGCAGGCCCAAGAAATTGGCCAGGTCATCTCCAGAACACCGGTGTACCAACAAGTGGCCGTGCCGCGACAAGTTTGCACACAGTCGCAGGTCCTCGTGCCCGCACAAAACTCTGGCGCAGGCGCGGTCATGGGCGCCGTTGCAGGCGGTGCCCTTGGCAATGCCATCGGCAAGGGCGAGGGGCGTGCTTTGGCCACCATGATCGGTGTGATTGGCGGCGCCATTGCGGGCGACAAGATTGAAAGCCCAGGTACTGCTCAGGCCCATACACAGCAAACTTGCACCACACAAAATGTCTACGAAAACCGTTTGATCGGCTTCAATGTGGTCTATGAATTTAGCGGCAAGCAGTACACCGTGCAATTGCCGCAAGACCCCGGCCCCACCATCAAATTACAGATCACGCCCATCAGCCAAGCACCATCGGGCACCCCTGCCGACACAACTGTGATGGCAGAAACGCAAACTCGCGAGACCTTGGTCAATCGGGTCTACAGCGCTTCGCCTCAAGTGGTTTATGTGCCAAGCCCTTACTACCGCTCCTATTCCCCCTACCCTTTTTCCACCTCTTTGAACATCGACATCGGCTCCCCCCGCCATCGCCACTGGCGCTGAAACGGGCCACAGGCGTTCATCGCCTAAAATCATAGGTTTGTAGCCACTGCTGTGTGGCCGGAATGACAAACCATGAGCACTGAAAAAATCGACAACGTTTGCGTTACTGCAAAGGCCAATGTTTACTTTGACGGCAAGTGCGTCAGCCACAACATCACTTTGCCCGACGGCACCCGAAAATCAGTTGGGGTGGTATTGCCCTCCTCTTTAACTTTCAATACCGGCGCACCTGAAATCATGGAATGCGTGGGCGGTGCTTGCGAATACAAACTGGCTGGCAGCCCGCAATGGCTGCGCTCTGAGCCTGGGCAAACCTTCAGCGTTCCAGGCCAATCGAGCTTCGAAATTCGGGTTGAGCAGGCCTACCACTACATCTGCCACTTCGGCTAAGTTCTAAAGAAAACACATGGCCACCATTCTTCAAAATATCCCCTCGGGTCAAAAAGTCGGCATCGCTTTTTCAGGCGGCTTGGACACCAGCGCAGCTCTTTTATGGATGCGCCAAAAAGGCGCGATCCCCTACGCGTACACAGCCAATCTGGGCCAACCTGACGAACCCGATTACGAAGACATCCCAAAGCGCGCCACCGAATACGGTGCAGAAAAAGCCCGCTTGGTAGACTGCCGCGCGCAATTGGCGCACGAGGGCATTGCAGCCCTGCAATGCGGCGCGTTTCACATCTCCACCGCAGGCGTGACTTACTTCAACACCACCCCCATTGGGCGGGCCGTCACGGGCACCATGCTGGTGGCTGCCATGAAGCAAGACGATGTGAACATTTGGGGCGATGGCAGCACCTTCAAGGGCAACGACATTGAGCGTTTCTACCGTTACGGTTTGCTGGCCAATCCATCCTTGAAAATTTACAAACCTTGGCTTGATCAATTGTTCATTGATGAGTTGGGCGGACGCGCTGAAATGTCTGCGTTCATGACGCAGCACGGGTTTGGCTACAAAATGTCGGCCGAGAAAGCCTACTCCACTGACTCCAATATGTTGGGCGCCACCCACGAGGCCAAAGATTTGGAGTTTCTCAGCAGCGGCATGAAAATTGTGCAGCCCATCATGGGCCTGCCTTTTTGGCGTGAAGATTGCGCCATCCAAACCGAAGAGGTCACAGTTCGCTTTGAAGAAGGCCGGCCCGTTTCTTTGAACGGCGTGGACTACAGCGACCTGACCGAGTTGATTTTGCAAGCCAACATCATCGGCGGGCGCCACGGCCTTGGCATGAGCGATCAAATTGAAAACCGCATCATCGAGGCCAAGAGTCGCGGCATTTATGAAGCCCCCGGCCTGGCCTTGCTGTTCATTGCGTATGAGCGTTTGATCACCGGCATTCACAACGAAGACACGATCGAACAATACCGCGACAACGGCCGCAAACTAGGCCGCTACCTGTACCAAGGGCGCTGGTTTGACTCGCAAGCCATCATGCTGCGCGAGACGGCGCAGCGCTGGGTGGCCCGGGCCATCACGGGCGAAGTCAGTATTGAATTGCGCCGCGGCAACGACTACACCATTTTGAACACTGCATCGCCCAATCTGACTTACCACCCAGAGCGCTTGACCATGGAAAAAGGCGAGTCGGTGTTCACGCCGCTTGACCGCATTGGCCAGTTGACCATGCGCAATCTGGACATTGTGGACACCCGCGCCAAGTTGGGCATTTACGCCAAATCGGGTTTGTTGTCTTTGGGTGAAGGTGCTGACATGCTCAAGCTCGAAGGCAGCAAATAAAGCCTCAAATCACCACCGGCTCGGGCTCGAGCAGAATGCCAAAACGCTCATAAACACTGGTCTGTATGGCCTTGGCCAGCGTCACCACTTCGCCGCCCGTGGCCCCGCCGCGGTTGACCAGCACCAATGCTTGTTTTTCATAAACGGCTGCATTGCCTACGGTCTTGCCGCGCCAACCACAAACATCGATCAACCAGCCTGCCGCCAGTTTGATGTTGCCGTCAGGCATGGGGTAGTGCACCACGTTGGGATCACGCGCAATGATGTCGGCACATTGCTCAGGCGTGACGGTGGGGTTTTTAAAAAAACTGCCTGCATTGCCTAAAACCGCAGGGTCTGGCAATTTAGTGCGCCGAATGGCGCAAACCCAATCATAGATTTGCTGCGCATGGGGCTGCGCAATGCCGGTCTCTGCTATTTTGCGCTCGAGCTCCAAATAACCGAGCACCGGGCGCCATGGCTTGGGCAAATTAAATCGGACACGCAAAATCAAAGCGCGTCCTGCTAAGCCCAAACCATTTTCACCGCTGCTGCGGTGTTTGAAAATCGAGTCACGGTAGGCAAAAGCGCATTGCGCTGCGTTCAAAGTAAACAGCTTGCCAGTGCTCAGGTCGATGGCGTCGAGTGATTCAAATCGGTCTTGCAATTCCAGTCCATAAGCACCAATGTTTTGAACGGGTGAGGCGCCCACAGAGCCCGGAATCAAGGCCAAGTTTTCCAGGCCTGGCCAGCCTTGGGCCAAAGTCCAGGTCACAAAATCGTGCCAATTCTCGCCTGCCCCGGCCTCCACAATCCACGCTTTGGCGGTGTCCTGCAGCAATTGCCGCCCTTTGATTTCAACCTTGAGCACCCGCGCTTTGACATCCCCCGTGAGCACAATGTTGCTGCCGCCCCCCAAAACGCAGTGGCCCAGACCCTGAGCTTGCAACTCTTTTTGCACCGCCAGCGCATCGTCCTGCGTACAAATGCGCACCAAAGTATGCGCTTTGGCCACGATGCCAAAGCTGTTGCAGGTTTGCAGGGGGACGTTTTGCTCCACGATCATGGGAGAATTGTCGCATTCTCAAAATAGATTGTTTCTACCATGCCTTCATTTGACACCGTTTGTGAACCCAACTTGGTTGAAGTGAAAAATGCGGTCGACACCACGGCCAAAGAAATCGCTACGCGCTTTGACTTCAAAGGCACTTCAGCAGCCATCGCACTCAAAGACAAAGAGATCACTTTGTTTGGTGATGCTGACTTTCAAATCACCCAAGTTGACGAAGTGCTGCGCAACAAATTGGCCAAACGCAATGTCGACGTCCGCTACTTGGACAAAGGCGATGTGCAAAAAATTGGCGGCGACAAAGTCAAACAAGTCATTCAAGTGCGCAATGGCATCGCTGCAGAAGACAGTAAAAAAATTCAAAAAATAATCAAGGAAAGTAAAATCAAAGTGCAGGCCTCGATTCAAGGCGACGCGGTGCGCATCACGGGCGCCAAACGCGACGACCTGCAAGCGGCCATGGCCTTGCTGCGAAAAGACATCACCGACTTGCCAATCAGCTTCAATAACTTTCGTGATTGAAGCTTCACACAGCCCCGCTCAAGCGCCGGGGCCGGCCGATTTTTTCGATCCCAACTTGGATTCTTTGCCCGCAAACAAGCGATTGATGTTCTCCAAGTGCCGCCAAATCAGCAGCACGCCCATCACCAAGAGCAAGCCCAAAATGCTGCCTTGAAACGCCCACACCACATCACCGCCAAAAGCGTAGTACACCGGCGCAAAAATGGCGCACAGCAAAGCGGCCAAGGACGAGTAGCGAAAAAACCAAGCAATGATGAGCCAAGTCAGCGCTGTGGCCAAGCCCAATAAGGGGTGGACCCCCATCAGCACACCCAAAGCCGTGGCCACACCTTTGCCCCCTTGAAAGCGAAAAAACACGGGGTACAAATGGCCCAAAAATACCGCCAAGCCTGCAGCCGCTGCTGTGCCCGCGCCCAGGTCAAACGCGGCCCCGTGGTTCAAGACCCACACCACCGGCACCCAGCCTTTGATCGCATCAAGCAACAAAGTCAAAATGGCTGCTGGCTTGTTGCCCGATCGCAAAACATTGGTGGCCCCTGGGTTTTTACTGCCATAGGAGCGCGGATCGTTCAGCCCCATCAGGCGGCTGATGATCACAGCAAAACTCATTGAGCCCAGCAAATACGACAGCAGCGTGATGCCCACTGGGCTTAGCAGCAAAGAAATCAACAGGTCCACAGCAGCCTCCTTTTTTTGAGCCAAATTCGCTTGAGTTTACGCACATTCTCAAGCAGCCTTGGCTACACGACTTTCTTCTTGCAAACGCAAGATGCGCCGCTGAACTTTTCCAGTTGTGGTCATCGGCAACTGCGCAATGAATTCAATTTCTTTGGGGTACTCGTAGGGGGCCAACAAACCGCGCACGTGCTGTTGCAAGTCTTGTCTGGTTTGAGCATCAAAGGCATCGGGGTCCTTGGCCTTTGCACGCGCATGCAGGCAATCTGCAGACATCACCACATAAGCCTTGACCAATGCACCACGCTGCGCATCGGGTTTGGGAACCACGGCCGCATTGGCCACGGCGGCATGCTTGACCAAGCAATTTTCAATCTCGCCCGGACCGATTCGGTAGCCCGCCGCTTTGAACATGTCGTCTGTTCTGCCTTGGTACCAAAAATAACCTTGTGCATCTTGCATTGCCACATCGCCGGTGTGACACCAATCACCCGAATATTTATCTTGTGTGGCCTTGGGGTTGTTCCAGTAACCCAGAAAAAAAACGGGGTCAGGCTGGCCATGCATGTCCAAGCGATTGACCACCACTTCACCTGATTCACCGGGGGCGCACAAACGGCCGGCTGAATCCATCACTGCCACTTGATGACCGGGGTAAGAACGGCCCATGCTGCCCGGGCGAGCGGGCCAAAAAAGATGGCAATTGCCCACCACATAATTGATTTCGGTTTGGCCAAACATTTCATTGACCACCACACCCATTTGGTCGCGGCAATAAGCAAACACCGCATCCCCCACCGCCTCACCCGCACTCATCACTGCTTGCAAGTGAAGCTTGTAATGCTGGCGTGGCTGTGGAAAAGATTTCATCATGGCCTTCAAAGCCGTTGGAAATAAAAAACTGTGCGTCACTGCGTGTGTGTGCAATATTTCAAACGCTATCTCCGGGCTAAAACGCCCGTTGAAAGCCACTATGGGCCGGCCAAAATAAAGGGATGGCATCAAAGCGTCAAGCAAGCCACCGGTCCAAGCCCAGTCTGCCGGTGACCAAAAAACGGCGCTCGATCCTGCTGGCAATGTGCTTGAAGCTTGGCCTGGTTTTCGCTTGGCACTGACACCGGCCAAGGCATCAAACCCAAACCAATTTTGACTGCACACAAAACCCGTCAAATTACCAATCATGGCGCGGTGCGGTATCAAAGCGCCTTTTGGATTGCCTGTGGTGCCACTGGTGTAAATCAGCACCGCTGGGGCATCTGCAAGTGTTGTGACGGGTACAAATCGCGCTAATTTGTGTGGGCCTTTTTTCAAATCAGTGGTGACATTGAAAACCGCTTGAAGGCTTGGACATGCTGTTTGAAGTGGCCGCAAGACGGGCGCGGAAACCTCATCACACAAAGCGACTTTGGCCTGACTGTCTTGCAACCTGAAGGCCAAGGCTTCGGCGCCAAACAGCATCGACAAAGGCATTGCCACAGCCCCCATTTGCAGCACCGCCATGTAGGCTACCGCGGTTTCAAAACGCTGCGGCAAAACAATCGCCACACGCTCGCCAGCGCGTACACCGAGTTCGACCAACTGCAGGCTCAGCGCATTGGCCGCTTCTTGCAATTGCTTGAAAGTCCAGCGGCGCCCCTGCGCCTGCCCCGCCACATGTTCGATCACTGCCGTTTGAGCGGCGTGCTGGGGCGATCGCGCCCACCGGCCACAACAGGCCTCGGCCATATTGAATTGTGCAGGGACTTCCCAGCCAAAACTGCGGTGCAGGTGCAGGTAGGCGTCGTTCGGGTGACTGACAGACATTCCGACTCTCCTTATGATGCGTGCAGTATGTACCAAGTTTTACGTGAATCCATCAGCCATTTCGTGTCTGTGCGAGGGCTCCAATACCATGTGCGGCAATGGGGCCAGGGCGCGCCAGGTTCACCGCCTTTGGTTTTGGCCCATGGCTGGATGGATGTGGCCGCCTCCTGGCAATTTGTGATCGACGCATTGAGCCCTGCATTCGCACAAAACCGAACTGTTTTGGCCCCCGATTGGCGCGGCTTTGGCCTGACCCAAGGGCCCCCGACCGACAGTTACTGGATGCCCGACTATCTGGGCGACTTAGACAACCTGCTGACCCAACTGTGCCCAGAACAAGCAGTGGATTTGGTCGGCCACAGCATGGGAGGCAATGTGGTCATGCTCTACGCGGGAAGTCGACCCGAACGCATTCGCCGCCTGATCAATTTAGAAGGCTTTGGCATGGCTGCCACTCAAGCCACGCAAGCCCCGGCACGCATGACGCAGTGGCTGGACCAGTTGCAAGGCTTTCAAACGGGCAGCTCAGACCTCAAACCCTATCCGGATGCCAACGGCGTGGCTCAGCGTCTGATGAAAACCAACAAGCGCCTTGCACCAGACAAAGCGCAGTGGCTGGCCACTCAATGGGCGCGGCCCGACGCCAGCGGTCAATGGCATATTTTGGGCGATGCTGCACACAAAGTGGTCAACCCCTACCTGTTCCGAGTTGACGAAACATTAGAGCTCTACCGGTGCATCACTGCCCCCACGCTCGTTGTGCAGGCCTCTGATGGGTCGCTGACGCAGTGGTGGAAAGGCAAATACACCAAGGAAGAATTTGAAGAGCGCCTCAAAGCTGTGCCCAATTTGCAAAAAGCCACCATTCAAGACGCAGGACACATGCTGCACCACGACCAAGCGGCAGCTTTGGCCAGTCTGATGGAGGGTTTTTTGTCCTGACCCCCACAAGCATGAGAAAATACAGTCTTTAATCGACTCGGAACCCCATCTCATGGACGCAGAACAAATCAATCAAATCGGTGCCAAATTGGCAGACTTGGCCATTCGTACTGAAGATTTACGGAGGTATCTTTGACTACGATGCCAAATCTGAACGCCTGAGAACCGTCACCGCGTCCCTGGAGGACCCCGCAGTCTGGAACGACCCCAAAAAAGCCCAAGACTTGGGCAAAGAAAAAAAAGCTTTGGATGGCGTGGTGCTCACGATCGACAGCTTGAGCAGTGAGCTGTCAGATAACAGCGAGTTGTTCGAGATGAGCAAAGAGGACGGCGACGAAGCCGGCCTTGTCACCATTGACACTGAAGCCAAAAAATTAGCAGCCATCATTGAGCAGCTCGAGTTTCGGCGCATGTTCAATAACGAACTGGACGCTTGCAACGCTTTTGTTGACATTCAAGCCGGCGCCGGCGGCACAGAAGCTTGCGACTGGGCCAGTATGTTGATGCGCCAGTACCTGAAGTACGCCGAGCGCAAAGGCTTCAAAGCCACCGTGGAAGAAGAGTCCCCAGGCGATGTGGCCGGTATCAAAGGCGCCACCCTCAAATTTGAAGGTGACTACGCTTTTGGTTTGCTGCGAACAGAAACCGGCGTGCACCGCTTGGTGCGCAAATCGCCCTTTGACTCTTCAGGTGGACGGCACACCAGTTTTGCCAGCATCTTTGTCTATCCTGAAGTGGACGATTCCATCCAGATCGACATCAACCCAGCCGATGTGCGCACAGACACCTTTCGCGCCAGTGGCGCAGGCGGACAGCACATCAACAAAACCGACTCGGCAGTGCGCTTGACGCACATTCCAACGGGCATCGTGGTGCAGTGCCAAGACGGACGAAGCCAGCACAGCAACCGGGATGTTGCCTGGAAACGGTTGCGCTCTCGTTTGTACGACTTTGAAATGCGCAAGCGCATGGAAGCGCAACAAAAATTAGAAGACACCAAAACCGATGTGGGTTGGGGTCATCAAATTCGCAGCTACGTGCTGGACCAAAGTCGAATCAAAGATTTGCGCACCAACGTTGAAATTTCCAACACCCAAAAAGTGCTGGACGGCGACTTGGATGCGTTCATCGAAGCCTCGCTCAAACAAGGGGTCTGAGCGCGCTGGCCTGGCCTGCGTGATGCCCCATAACATGGAGATTTTTTGATGAGTGAAGTACAAGCTACGGCCATACGCCGTGAAAACTATACAGCCCCTGCGTTTTGGATTGACACGGTCGATCTGACCTTTGATCTGGACCCCACCAAAACACGGGTGCTCAATAAAATGCAGGTGCGCCGCAACCCTGACGTTCCTGCGCAAGCACTGCGCTTAGACGGCCAAGCTTTGAGCTTGTCGCGCGTTCTGGTCAACGGCGCTGGCAGTTCATTCAAGTTGGATGGCAATCAACTGGTTCTGGAGAATTTGCCAGAAGGTGATGCGCCCTTTGATTTGGAGATTTTCACCACCTGCAACCCCTCCAAAAACAGTCAATTGATGGGTTTGTATGTCAGCAACGATTCGTTCTTCACCCAATGTGAAGCCGAAGGCTTCAGGCGCATCACCTACTTTTTAGACCGCCCTGATGTCATGGCCAGTTACAGCGTGACGCTGCGCGCTGATGCACGGATGTACCCTGTGCTCTTGTCCAACGGCAACTTGGTAGCGCAAGGTCCTTTGGAAGACGGCAGGCATTTTGCCAAATGGCTGGATCCGCACAAAAAACCTTGCTATTTGTTTGCCTTGGTGGCCGGTCAATTGGTAGCGCGTGAGCAGCGTATTTTGTCGCGTTCTGGCCAAGAACATTTGCTGCAGGTCTTTGTGCGCTCCGGTGATTTAGACAAAACCGAGCACGCCATGAACTCCTTGATGGCCAGCGTGGCATGGGATGAGACACGCTTTGGTTTGCCCCTTGACCTGGAGCGCTTCATGATTGTGGCCACCAGCGACTTCAACATGGGTGCCATGGAAAACAAAGGCCTGAACATCTTTAACACGAAGTATGTTTTAGCCAATTCAGCCACCGCCACAGACGCTGATTTTGATGGCATTGAAAGCGTGGTCGGTCACGAATACTTTCACAACTGGACCGGCAACCGCATCACGTGCCAAGATTGGTTCCAACTGTCCTTGAAAGAAGGTTTGACGGTTTTTCGGGACCAAGAGTTCAGTCAGGACATGGCTGGAACGCCCAGCGCACGGGCCGTTAAGCGCATTGAAGATGTGCGCGTTTTGCGGACTGTGCAATTTCCTGAAGATGCAGGCCCCATGGCCCATCCGGTGCGCCCTGACAGCTATGTTGAGATCAACAATTTTTACACCGTCACGATTTACGAAAAAGGCGCAGAAGTCGTGCGCATGATGCAAACCTTGACCAGCCAAAATGCCGACGACGATGGCCGCGCCGGTTTTTCCAAAGGCATGAAGCTGTACTTTGAGCGGCACGACGGACAGGCCGTTACCTGCGATGATTTTGCCCAAGCCATTGCCGACGCCAACCCCGACTCACCCTTGGCCAACTTGCTGCCCCAATTCAAGCGCTGGTACAGCCAGGCTGGAACGCCTCACTTGCAAGCACAAGGCCTGTATGACCCGGCTGCGCGCACCTACACCTTGAGCCTGACGCAAAGCTGCAACGCCACACCCGATCAGGCCGTCAAAGAGCCTTTCGTGATTCCTATCCGCATGGGACTGCTCAGCGCTCAAGGTCAAGCTTTGCCTGTTCAATTGGAAGGCGAATCCAGCAGCAGCATGAGCACAACGCTGGTGCTCACGCAAGCCCAATCGAGCTTTACTTTCATCCACGTGGAGCATGCACCAGTGCCGTCTTTGCTGCGCAACTTCAGCGCGCCCGTGCAGCTGAGTACCGATCTGTCAGACGATCAGTGGCTCACCCTGTTGGCCCACGACAGTGACCCCTTTAACTGCTGGGAGGCTGGGCAGCATTTGGCCCTTCAAAGCGCTTTGCGTTTCATCGTCAGCAACAACGACCCAGCCACCACGCCCGTACTGGACGAGGCCTTCATTCAGGCCATGCGAGCAGTTTTGCGCCATCCCACACTGGACGCAGCCTTCAAAGAATTAACGCTCGCCCTGCCCTCTGAGACTTATATTTCGGAGCAACTCGACAGCGTTGATCCACAACAAGTCCATGCAGTGCGCCAAGCCATGCGTGCGCAACTGGCCACCAGCCTTCTAGGCGACTGGCAATGGGCTTGGGAGCAGCACAGAGTGATCGGCACCTATTCACCCGATGCCCTCTCAAGCGGCAAGCGCGCCTTGTCTGGCATGGCCTTGAGCATGCTGTGCTTGGCCGCCCAACAATGCGGCGAAAGTGTCTGGCCCCACAAAGCCATGCAGGCATTCCAGGGTGCTCAAAACATGACAGAACGCTTCAATGCCTTGAACGCTTTGGTCAGCAGCGGACATGCACTGGCAGCGCAAGCTTTGGCGCAATTTCACGCGATGTACAAAAATGAAGCGCTGGTGATCGACAAATGGTTTGCTTTACAGGCTGGCGCACCCGACCACGGGGGCCATGTTTTGCCCGCCGTACGCCAATTGATGCAACACGCTGACTTCCATCTGAAAAATCCCAATCGCGCGCGCAGTTTGATTTTCAGTTACTGCAGCGCCAACCCTGGCGCCTTTCACCGCCATGATGCAGCGGGCTATGTTTTCTGGAGCGAACGCGTCATGGAATTGGACGCCTTCAACCCTCAAGTGGCCGCCCGCTTGGCCCGCGCTTTGGACCGCTGGCGCAAGCTGGCCCAGCCCTACCGCGATGCTGCTCAAACTGCCATCCAGCGGGTTGCAGCCAAGGCAGATTTGAGCAATGATGTGCGAGAAGTCATCACACGTGCACTGGCAGAATCGAGCCATTGAAAGAGCTTTCCCCATGACACAAAAAATTTCACTCTCGCGCTACTTGGTCGAACAGCAGCGCAGCAAAGGTCACATTCCTTCGCAGTTGCGCTTGCTGCTCGAAGTGGTGGCCAGGGCTTGCAAAGGCATCAGCCACGCCGTCAACAAAGGCGCCTTGGGCGGCGTACTGGGCAGCGCTGGGAGTGAAAATGTTCAAGGCGAAGTCCAAAAGAAATTGGACATCATCGCCAACGAAGTTCTGATTGAAGCCAACGAGTGGGGCGGCCATTTGGCGGCCATGGCTTCGGAAGAAATGGACAGTATTTATTTGGTTCCTAACCGCTACCCACAGGGCGAGTATTTGTTGTTGTTTGACCCCTTGGACGGCTCGAGCAACATCGATGTCAACGTCAGCATCGGCACGATCTTCAGTGTGCTGATCAAACCAGAAGGTCCACAAGCAGTCAGCGAACAAGATTTTTTACAAGCGGGCAAGCATCAAGTCGCTGCAGGGTATTGCGTCTACGGCCCGCAAACAACTTTGGTCTTGACCGTAGGCGACGGTGTGGCCCTGTTCACCTTGGACCGCGAGCAAGGCTCCTTCGTTTTGACGCAAGAAAATCTGCAGATCCCCCAAGACACTCAAGAATTTGCCATCAACATGAGCAACATGCGCCACTGGGATGCCCCCGTTAAGCGCTACATAGACGAATGCTTGCTGGGCCAAGACGGTCCGCGCGGAAAAAATTTCAACATGCGCTGGATTGCCAGCATGGTGGCCGATGTGCACCGCATTTTGACCCGGGGCGGCGTCTTCATGTACCCCTGGGACAAGAGAGAACCGAACAAAGCCGGCAAGCTGCGCTTGATGTACGAGGCCAATCCCATGAGTTGGCTTGTAGAGCAAGCTGGCGGCGCCTCCACCAATGGGCGGACTCGCATTTTAGATTTACAACCGACCCAATTGCACGAGCGGGTCAGCGTCATTTTGGGCTCCAAAAATGAAGTCGATCGCGTGACGGCTTATCATCATTGAGCTTGATGGATTGCATCAAGGCAGAGAGCGAATTTTCTCTTCCCACAATTGAATTAACCTGCGACGTTCTGCAGTTTGTCCATATCTGTTGTAGTCGTATTGGATGAGCTTGATTTTTCGGATATCTGGCACACGCGGGTCAACAATGGTTTGCTTGTTCGAAGGAACTTGGAAGCCCCGCGCTGCAAATGCAAATTGCTGAGCCTGCGGGGTCAAAGCCCATTCATAAAAAATCTTTGCAGCCTCCACATGGGGCGCCCCTTTGATGATGGACATGCTGCCAATTTCTGCTCCCGTGCCCTCTGCCGGTGTAAAGGCTTCAATTGGAAACCCCAAGGCTTTCTCTCCTGGCGCCAGCGCAATGAACCCAATGGCAATGGCTGCTTCGCCTCTGGAGACAGCTTTGATCGGTGCTTCACCTGATCTTGGGTAACTGCTCATGTTGCGATGCAACTTTGTCAAATAGTCCCACGCAGGGGTTTCACCCATGAGTTGCACCAAGGTGGCCAAAGCCGTATAGGCGGCCCCACTAGAGCCTGGGTTGGCCATTTGAATTTCACCTTTGTATTCGGGCCGCAGCAAATCAGCCCATGAAGTGGGGACTGGTAATTTTCTTTTTGCCAAAACTTCTTTGTTGTAAAAAATCCCCAAAGGTCCCAAGTAAATTCCCACTGAACGACCTGCAGATTGGGCCGCTTGGGTTTGTGCCCAGGGATGCAAATGTTTCAAACTGGGCGATTGGTACACCAGCGTTAATTCTTGTTGGGCAGCAGCCAAGTGGGGATCACCTGTGCCACCAAACCAAATGTCAGTTTTAGGATTGGCCTTTTCAACTGCGATTTGAGCCAAGGCCTCTCCCGTACTTCTTTGGACAATGTTGACCTTGATTCCGGAGACTCTGGGAAAAGTCACTTGAATCAAATTGCACCAGTCCGATTGCACAGAGCAGATGATATTGAGTTGCTGCTCTTGTGCCAAAGTCATGCATGTGAACAAGCAAGCACTCAGCGCAATACCGAATTTGAAAAATATTTGCTTCATCTTTGTCTTAACTTAGATTCATCTTGGATTCATCGACTGCAAAAAACTATCTGCCAGCCGCATTCAAGTGACCACTTGAACCTGCTCAGGGTGCAAGCCTAACTTAACAAATGTGTGGGGCGCCCATTTGACCCCACCTGCGTGGTGCGCCTGGTCCACCGTCAGCACATCAAGCCCCACTTTGACTTGATAGCGGGTTGCATTGCCCATGAACTCACTGCTGAGGATTTCTCCAGGCAACCAAAACCTCTGCGGGTTTTCAGACTGCTGCGCGAGCACCATGTCCACGGCATGCGGCCTGAAGCAAAGCCCGGCGCCTTCGGTTTGCACGGGCGTTTCGGGCCAAGGCAGGGTCACCTCAGGCAGCCCAGCCATTCGCAAATGAAGCTCGCCAGTCGAGTATCTCAGGGCCTGGACTGTGAGCACATTCATTGTCCCAACAAAATTGGCCACGAATCGATTGGCCGGCGAATCGTACAAAGCTTGCGCTGTTCCCACTTGTTGCACCACCCCTTTGTCAAGCACTGCCATGCGGTCGGCAGTGGCCATGGCCTCTTCTTGATCGTGTGTGACAAACACGGTGGTCAAGCCAAGCCGCCGCTGCATGGACAACAATTCTTGACGCATCTGCGTGCGCAATGATTTGTCTAAATTCGACAAAGGTTCGTCTAACAACAAAACTTGCGGCTCCACCACTATCGTTCGCGCCAAAGCCACTCGCTGCTGCTGACCTCCAGACAATTGGTTGGGCCTGCGCTGGGCGAACTCAGACAAGCCCACTTGCTCCAAAACCGCAAGCACCTTGGCCTTCAAAATTGCGGGTTCTACTTTTCGCTCCACCAAGCCAAAAGCAACGTTGTCCCAAACCGACATGTGCGGCCAAAGGGCATAACTTTGAAAGACCATGCCCACATTGCGCTCCCATGGCGCTTTGGGGCTCATGTCTTGACCATCGATCAACAATTGGCCTTGTTGCTGCCGATTGAATCCCGCGATCAAGCGAAGCAAGCTGGATTTGCCCGAGCCCGAAGGGCCTAGCAACGCAAAAAATTCTCCAGGCGCAATGTGCAAACTCACATCTTTCAAGACTTGCGTTTGGCCATACGCGAGGTGAATGTTGCGGCACTCAATGGCTACTTTTTTCATGTCAATCTTGAAAATTTAATGCTCCAAAGACGATAACTGAATGGCGGCACGCTGCTCAAATCGCTTGTCATTGTGCGCCAACAATCGGTGTGAAAAATAAGTCCCCAACGCCACAACGGCAATGGCCACAATGCCCAAAGCCGCACCGGGCCCACGTCCTGCAATGCTTTGCATGTAAAGGTAAATGCCATAACTCATGGGTGCTTGCGACTCTGCAGACGACAACAAAATAGTGGCTGACAACTCCACCGCAGCCGTCATGAAGCTGGTCATGAAACCAGCCAAGATGCCGCCTGCCATCAAGGGCAGCACCACGCGGCGGATGCTGCGCATTTGTGTGGCCCCTGAACTTTGTGCAGCCTCTTCCAAAGAGGCGTGCACTTGCGTCAGCGCTGCCACGCAAGCGCGCAAAGCGTAGGGCAAACGCCTGACGGCATAAGCCAACATGAGCAGCACCCATGTGCTGGTAAAGAGCTGCTCAGTGCCCGGCACCAGCATTCCTTTGTACAGACGCAAATAGCCAATGGCCAGCACAATGCCCGGCACAGCCAGCGAAGCAGTGGCCATCGAGTCCAACCATTTGCGTCCTGGCAACTTCGTGCGCAGCATCAAATAGGCAATGCTCACACCCAAAAGCACGTCCAATCCTGCAGCCATGCCGCAATACAGCAAGGTGTTTTGGACCATGCCACTGGCGTCTTGAATCACGGTTTGGTAATGTGCCAGCGTGTAGTCATCTGGCAATGGGGCGTAGCTCCAAACCTTGGCAAACGACAACAGCAAAACACCCACATGCGGCGACAAGACCACCAACAGCACGCCAAAAATCCAAGCGTATGCCATCCATGAAGCAGCGCCGCTGAGTTGGCGCTTGGCGATGCTGCTGCCCCCTTTTTGCACACTCGAATAGTCCCTGCCCGCCAATGCGCGCGCCGATAAAGCCATTGCAGCAATCGAGAACACGATCATGATCACACTGATCACATACCCCATAGGGTCTTCGAGTCCAACTTGTGTGATGCGCAAATACGCTTGTGGCGCAAGCAAATTGGTTTGCCCCAAGACCAAGGGCGTTCCCAAATCATCAAACACTTTGACAAAGACCAAAGACGTGCCAGCCACGAATCCCGGCATGGCCAAAGGGAAAATCACGCGGCGAAACAAGCGCCAGCCTTTGCAGCCCAAATTCAGCGCGGCCTCTTCCATAGCGCCGTCGATGTTGCGCAATGCCACCGTCAAGTTCATCAAAATAAAAGGGAAATAATGAATGGATTCGACAAAAATCAGCCCATTCAAGCCCTCCATGATCGGCACAGTAAAACCCGCATATTCGTTGAGTAACAAATTGACAGTGCCTGAGCGGCCAAAAATCAACTGCATGGCCACTGCCCCGACAAAGGGCGGCATGATCAAGGGCAATACCCCAAGTGTTTGAATCAGCAGCGCGCCGCGAAATTCAAATCGGACTGTGAAATATGCCAAGGGCACAGCGATGAGGGCCGCAAAAATGCTGGACATGAAAGCCACGTAAAGGCTTGCAAAAAAAGACTCCTTCATCAAGCCTTGTGAGAAAAAAGCAGAAAAATGGCCCAATGTCATGCTGCCGTCTTCCTCGACAAAGGCCACCGCAAAAACTTTGGCCACCGGCAAGATGAGAAACAGCAGCAAAAAGCTCAGGACCAAGGCACCCGTCAGCCACGTGCCAGGCCGCACCTGGCCCCAACGCGAGTATCCAGAACCCCACAGGCCTTTGGTCAAAGTCGTATTCAATGCCATTGCGCCGCGGAGTTGAAATCAGCGCGCTGTGGCCAAGGCTTGATCCGCCAAATTCACCGCCCTTGCGTAATTGGCTTTGGCCGAACTGCTCCAGTAGTCTTCCAGCGCTGTGACTTGTTTGTTGATACTTGCTTCTTTTTTGTTCGCTGAAAACAGCGCCAAAAAATCCTTATCGGCAGCTTTTTGCATGTTCAGCACTGAAGAAAATGCGGCCTCTTTGGCCTCTTTCAAAAGAGCTGAACCCTTCGCATTGGGCTTCTTGGCAAGCACCGCATCGGCTGCAAGAATCGCCTTGCCTGCAGCTTGCAGCTCTTTGATTCGAAAGGTGATGACTTGGTCAAACATGGAGGACACCACGGTGTAGCGAGACTCCGACAAATCCGAGTCAAATTGCACTTTGGCACGTTTGGCAATTTCAAATGGATTGGGGTATCCCACCGGTGTTTTGCCTCCCATGGCGGCAGGCGGCAAAATTGGCAGGCGTGAAATTTTGGTGTCATACAGCAATTGTTGGCCCTCCAAAGAGACCGAGTAGGCTATGAATTTTTTGGCTTCTGCAGGATTTTTACTGCCTGTGATCAAGGCAATATTTGCGGGTACGACCGCTGTCACGTCGGGGTAAGTGAACTCCACTGGAAAGCCAGAATACTTTCCCGCCAAACCAAAGAAATCAATCACCAAACCAATGCCAAACTGGCCATTGTTGACCCCATCAGGCACGCCAAAACTTCGCTCCGTGATGGCAGCGCAATTGCTGGCAATTTGCAAAATTTGCGTCCAGCCTTTGTCCCAACCTTCACCTTGCAACAAAGTCTCCACCGTCAAATGGGTGGTGCCCGATCGTGAAGGTGAACTCATGGCCACGTGGCCAAAGTAGACTGGCTTGGCCAAGTCCGCCCACTGCTTAGGCTGAGGCAATTGATGGGCCGCCATGTAACGGGTGTTGACCATCATGCCGTAACCGGCAAGCGCTTGCCCCAAGTAAAAGCCCTGCGGGTTGTTGATCGGGTAGTTGCCAACTTTGGCTGGCGTGGCTTTGTTAGACAAATCAGCAATGTTTTCCAATAGCTTTTGTCCGGCCATGACTTCAAAAGCATCGGGGGCAGAAGCCCAAAAAATATCGGGCCGTTGCCCCAGTGGCATTTCACGAACATAGGCCATGCCTTGCACTGTGTTTTTATTCAAAATTTCAAGCTTGATGCTCGGGTTGACTTTTTCAAAAGCCTGTTTGTAGGCCTGCGTTAACTCTTTGGGAAATGAAGTGATCACCGTGACAGTGCCTGCACTGACATGCCCGCAAATCAGCCAAGTCCATGCCCAAACAATTGCAAGGCTGCGAAGTGTTGTCCAATGAATGCGAAGTGTGGTGCCATCCAGCATAAAAGCTCCCTTGATCAACAACTGAAATATGCGCGTTGATTACTCTGCATGCTAAATCCATTTCACCCCACCATGCACATGAAGGACCCTCAAGGGTTTTCCCGAGTTTTGCTGACGGTCTATACCGGCACAGGGTACGAGGCAGGCCGCTGAATCAGCTGCAATTGGCTCTTACTGAACCACCTGACAAGGCGCATTGATCGACCTGGCTTTTCGCTGCTCATCACAGTGCTGAACAGCACGGCGCGCCGCCACGGCAGACAGCTTGACATAGATGGAGCAAGCAAAGGCCATTTTGCTCGGGTCACTGCTGCTGTCAAAAGCTGCAGCGCAGTGGCCAAAGGGCCCTAAACCCGGCTTGTTGGCTTGCCAACTGACTTGCAAAGATTGTGGCAATTGTTCTGCGGCAATGGTCGGATGTGACTCAGGAGCCCCAAAGCTCATGGTCGTCATGCCAAGCAAGAGACCCAAGGATAAGTAAATTTTCAACATGCATGGATGCTAAAACTTTGAACACCTTTGCACAATGCTGATGGGCTGCAACCCAGTCAGCTCTTGATCTAAATCAAATTTTAGGGGCCATGGCAGACAAGCCTTAAAATTGTCGCTTTCAAGATTCACTGCTTCCACCATGTCCCACTACGATCTCTACGCAATTGGCAATGCCTTGGTCGACTCTGAATACCAAGTCAGCGACGCTTTGCTCAAAACCATGGGGGTCGACAAACGCCACATGACCTTGATTGACACCCCTCGGCGCGCCCAGTTGCTAGCGCATGTCAAAAACATCCCCCCCCGGCGTACCGGTGGCGGCTCGGCTGGCAACACCGTGGTGGCGCTGGCGCAACTGGGCGGCCGAGCCTTTTACTCCTGCAAAGTAGCGCACGACGAGCTGGGTGACTTCTACGTCAAAGATCTGCAAGCCCGTGGTGTAGACACCAACTTGAACCACACCCGCGCGCAAGAAGGCCAAACCGGCAGTTGCATGGTTCTGGTCACACCCGATGCCGAGCGCAGCATGTGCACCTTTTTAGGTGTTTCTGCAGAGCTCGATGAAATTGCCTTACACCCACACGACATCGACCGCTCCAAAATTTATTACATGGAAGGCTATCTTGCCGCCTCCCCCACCGGCCTCAAAGCGGCATTGGCTGGCCGCCAACGCGCCGTGCAAGCCGGCGTAGCACTGGCCTTGACCTTGAGCGACGTGAGCATGATTCGTTTTTGCAAAGATGGATTGACAGCCATGCTTGGCGATGGTGTTGATTATTTATTCGCCAATCTGGAGGAAGCGCAAGTCTGGTGCAACACAGAGGACTTAGACGAAATGGGCTTGCAATTGCGCAAGCTGGCAAAAACAGTTTGCCTGACCCGCGGGCCCGACGGCTGCGACGTCTTAACGGCCCAAGATGCTTGGCACGTTCCAGCCGAAAAAGTCAAAGCCATTGACACCAATGGCGCAGGCGACATGTTTGCTGGCGCCTTCATGTTTGCCATCACGCATGGTTTCACACCCGTGCAAGCGGCCAGTTTGGGCAATCAAGCAGCCGCTGCCGTGGTGAGCCAACATGGCAACCGATTGACCACCGGTCAACTCAACGTCATCAAGTCTTACGTACTGCCCAAAATCAGCTGAAGGTTTGCGCCTGTGCCAGCAGCGGGGCTGCCGCATCTTTGGCCGCCAAAAGGGGCGTCTGAATGCCCTCAGGCAAAGGCCATTGAATGCCCACTGCAGGGTCGTTCCAGCCCACGCTGCGCTCATGTTCAGGGTACCAGTAGTCGGTGGTTTTGTACAAAAATTCGGCCGCCTCACTGAGCACCAAAAAGCCATGTGCGAAACCAGGTGGCACCCACATTTGTCGGTTGTTTTCGCTGCTCAAGCGCACCCCGCTCCAGCGCCCAAATGTCGATGAGCTGCGCCGCATGTCAACGGCCACGTCAAAGACTTCACCGCGCACCACGCGCACCAGTTTGCCTTGCGCATGTTCAATTTGATAATGCATACCGCGCAAAACACCCCGCGCTGACAGGCTGTGATTGTCTTGCACAAACTGAGCGCTCAGTCCGGTTGCCTGTGCAAAATCTCTCTCGTTGAAGCTCTCGTAGAAAAAGCCGCGCGCGTCGCCAAATACCTTGGGCTCTAAAACCAAAACCTCGGGCAACTCAGTGGAAATGACGGTGTAGGGCATTCAGTTGGACTTGAGCAAGCCGAGCAAGTATTGGCCATACCCATTCTTGGCCAAAGGACGTGCCAATTTTTCCAATTGTTCGGCATTGATCCATTGCTGAGAAAATGCAATTTCTTCCGGACAGGCCACCATCAAGCCCTGGCGTTTTTGCAAAGTGGCTATGAACCCTGCGGCCTCGAGCAAACTGTCGTGGGTGCCCGTGTCGAGCCAAGCGTAGCCTCGTCCCATGATCTCCACATGCAACTGGTTTTGTTCCAAATAGCGGAGATTGACATCGGTGATTTCCAATTCGCCGCGCGCTGAAGGCCGAATGTTTGCGGCAATTTCACAGACTTGCTCGTCGTAGAAATACAGACCCGTGACGGCGTAATTGCTTTGAGGTTGAAGGGGTTTTTCCTCAATGCTCAATGCGCGCTGCTTTGCATCAAAGGCCACCACGCCATAACGCTCAGGGTCTTGCACATGGTAGGCAAAAACGCTGGCACCTTGCGCCATGCCATCGGCTCTTTGCATGAGTTTGACCAAATCGTGGCCATAGAAAATATTGTCCCCCAACACCAAGGCACTGGGTTTGTGGTTCACAAAATTTTTGCCAATGATGAAGGCTTGCGCCAAGCCATCGGGGCTGGGCTGAACCGCATAAGAGATGTTCATGCCCCATTGACTGCCATCGCCCAGGAGTTCCGTGAAACGCGGGGTATCGTAAGGGGTGCTGATCAACAAAACATCCCGAATGCCAGCCAGCATCAAAGTGGTCAAAGGGTAGTAGACCATGGGCTTGTCGTACACCGGCATGAGTTGCTTGGACACCGCTTGAGTAACTGGGTACAAGCGTGTGCCAGAGCCACCGGCCAAGATAATGCCTTTGCGAGAATTCATACCCACTATTTTGCCACGGCCTCGGAGGGTGCCAGGCCCTGCTCAGGCACAGCTTCCTCTTGGGAGATCGGCCTTGGCAAGCGCACCCCTGGTTTGGCCAAAATTTCCAAATAAAAACTGATTGCACCGCCCTTGGCTGCCGCATCGAGCCAAGGCATCACAGCGCTGAAATTCAAGATTTCAGCGCCTTCAGCCGTCAAGCCCATCTTGCAATCAAAGTCCCAATAATCAACGCCTGCAGGGCGTGACTTTCTGCCCTCTCGGCGAACGTATTGTCGTATTTCGTGTTTCACGGCGTCCAAGACACGGTCAGGATGCCGGCCTTCTTGTTGAAGTTTGAATGTTTTTTTCATGTGCTGATGCTTTGCGCTTTGCCTGATTATGCGTCTATGCTCAGGCCTATGCCTTTTAACGCCCTGGGCTTAGCGCCCGAGTTGCTGCAAGCACTCAAACCCAAAAGCTACCCCGCTCCCACACCGGTTCAATCTGAAAGCATCCCGCCCGTGCTAGAAGGCCGCGATGTACTGGTCTCTGCACCAACGGGGTCAGGCAAGACCGCTGCCTATGCTTTGCCCCTCTTGCAGCGCTGGATCAGCGCCAGCTTGGCACACCTCGACACGCCGCACACCCGCGCGCGCGCCTCGCCGCAAGCCTTGATTTTGCTGCCCACACGCGAGTTGGCTGTGCAAGTTGGTCAAACTTTTCGAAGCTTGGCGGTGCACCTGCCCAAGGCTTGCAAAATCACCGTGGTTTTTGGCGGCGTCTCGATCAACCCGCAAATGATGGGCCTTCGCGGCGGTTGCGACATCTTGGTGGCCACCCCAGGGCGCTTGCTGGATCTGATGGCACACAACGCTGTTCAATTGCAAGGCCTTGAGTCTTTGGTTTTAGACGAAGCCGACCGCCTGCTCGACCTTGGTTTTCAAGACGAACTGAGCCAAATTTTGGCGGTTTTGCCAGCGCGGCGGCAGACCTTGTTTTTTTCAGCCACTTTGCCCGAATCCGTGTTGACACTGTCACAGACCTTGTTGAACAAGCCTGTTCGCGTCGATGTGATGCCCCAAGCACCCCAACCCAGCGTGATTATGCAGCGCGCCATCTTGGTAGACCGCACGCAAAGAACCCAACTGCTCAAACACTTGATGACGCACGAGGGATGGCGCCAAGTTTTGGTTTTTGCAGCCACCCAGCACGCATGTGACATGGTGGCCACCAAACTGCGCAACGCGGGCATTTCGGCAGAGCCCTTTCACGGGCAACTGAGTCAAGGTAAAAGAAGCCAAGTCTTGGCCGATTTCAAGGCTGGCCGGCTCAAGGTGGTATTGTCTACCGACTTGGCCTCGCGCGGCATCGACATTCAAAATTTACCATGCGTGGTGAACTTTGATCTCCCAAGATCGGCAGTTGACTACACCCACCGCATAGGCAGAACAGGTCGCGCGGGCCAAGCAGGCGATGCGCTGAGCTTTGTCAGCCCAAGCACCCAAGCCCATTGGCATTTGATTGAAAAGCGTCATGCCGTTCAATTGAAGCTCGAGGTGCTGCCTGGCTTTGAGCCCACGGAGCCTGTGCCCGTGGCCGACCCCACAGGAGGCGTCAAAGGGCTGCGACCCAGCAAGAAGGACAAGCTCAGGCGAAGCTTTTAAATCAGCGCAGACGAGCCGAATCGGCGGTCCCGGGTGGCGAACCAAGTCATGGCTTCGCGCAAACGTTGCACAGAAAAATCTGGCCATAAATCGTCGGTAAAAAACATTTCTGCATAGGCGGCCTGCCAGAGCATGAAATTGCTGATTCGCCGCTCGCCGCCGGTTCGGATCAAAAGATCCACTTCAGGCGCATCGCCAGTGCTCAAATAAGGCGATAACCGGGCCTCTGACAATTCAGCAAGGCTTTGATCAGGGTGCGCCGCGTGCCATGCCTGAACCGCTTGGACCATGTCCCAGCGCCCGCCGTAGTTGGCGGCAACATGCAAGGTGATCTTGGTGTTCTTTTCTGTTTGCGCCTGTGCATCGGCGATCAACTTTTGCAAGCACTCACCAAAACCATCTTTGTTGCCCAGCACTTTCAGGCGAACCCCGTTGGTGTTCATGCTGTCGACTTCTTTTTGCAAATACGTCTCAAACAAGCCCATCAGGTAGCTGACCTCCTCCTCAGGGCGGCGCCAATTTTCAGTGCTGAAGGCGAAAATACTCAAATGCTCGACCCCTGCTTTGGCGCAGGCCTCCACAATGGCCCTGACCTTTTTGGCACCCGCTGCATGACCTAAAGCAGATGGCAGCATGCGTTTTTTTGCCCAGCGCCGATTGCCATCCATGATAATGCCAATGTGTTTGGGGGTAGCGCCTTTGATTTGAAGTGGCATTCGATCAGATATGGGGTGGGGGTGTTAGTGCTCAATTGAGCACGTTAATGATGGATTTTACAATGTTTAGGCCCTGCGTGCATCGGCAAAGCCTTCAACAGGACGAAACCCGAACCGCTCATAATCCAATTATCCAGCGAGAGAATGCGCAAGCGCAATCTAATTGATAAAGCCGCATCACTGCGGCTTTATGGAGGCCCGTTTTGCATGCCTCAAGTGCATGCAATCGAAAGCATTAAGCAATCAGAAATTTACTGCGATCTTTGCCCTCAATCCATTTAGGCTCTTTACCGCGGCCAGTCCAAACTTGGCCGGTGCTGGTGTCACGGTATTTAGGCGCAACTTTGACGCCCGAACCCGATTTAGCGCCAGCAGATTTACTTGGGCGACCGGAAGGAAATACATCCTGCATAGTTAATCCATATTCAGCCACCAAAGCGCGTGCCTTGCCAACTGCTTCTGAGATTTCTTGCTTGCGTGCAGCGACAATGGCTTGCTCTAAAGCGTCGCGTTGCTTCAGTAACTCTTTGTAAGATGTGGTCATGGTGATTTGAATGAGAGATAATGGAAAGGCTTAATATACCACATTCCAAAAAATAATAGACATTGATAAAAACATCTTATTTATCATTTTTATCAATTTATTAACCCTTGCCCGAAGAAATTAATTGGGCATTCACTTTGTCAATGCGACGTCCTTCTAATTCCAAAACTTCAAATTGCCACTCATTTGAAATCAGAATGTCCCCTACTTCTGGCAAATAGCCTAATTCAGCCAAGATAAACCCACCCAGTGTATTGAATAAGCCTTTATCGTCGCCTGGCAAATGCTTGATGTCCAAACGTGATTTAAGTTCATTGATGGGCATTAATCCGTCCAATAACCAAGAGCCATCGGCCCGGTGAGTGGCCCAAGCCTGCGACAAGGTGGGCGGGCGCAGCTCACCCGTGATGGCCTCCAGCAAGTCCCTGGGAGTGAGCAAGCCCTGCACCACCCCGTACTCATCGACCACAAAAACCATGCGGCCTGCACGGGCCCGCAGTTGCTCAAGCAACTCCATGCCACTGAGCGTTTCAGGCACAAAAGTAGCCACTTGGGCTACTTGTTCAATGGGCCTTGGGTCGTCCAAAGGCAGGCCCAACAACTGCGCCACGCTGATCACGCCCACCACGTCGTCCAGGCCACCTCGGCAAACCGGGTACCAAGAGTGCGCCAGTTTTCCGCCCAATGCACCGGCCTGCGCCAGGCTCTGTGAAGGCGTCAAGCTGGCGTCTAACCATTCAATGTCCCCGCGCGGGACCATCAAAGAGGTTAAAGGCCGATCGTCCAAGTGAAACACGTTGCGCACCATTTGGTGCTCATGCTCTTCGATCAACCCGGCATCCACCCCTTCTTCCAAACTCGCCGTGATCTCCTCCTCGGTCACTGCGCGGTTGCCTCGGGTGTCAATGCGCAAAAGTTTCAGAACCCCGTGCGTGGTCAGCGAGAGCAATTGAACAAAGGGCTTGGCTGCGCTGGCCAGGCCAGCCATTGGCCTAGAAACCCATCGCGCCACGGGCTCGGGATAAAGTTGGCCAATGCGCTTGGGCACCAACTCGCCAAAAATAATGGTGGTGAATGTAATGGCCGTGACCACCAATGCCGTGGCCACTATGCCAGCAGCAGGCCCCGCCATGCCCAAACCCACCAGCCAAACTGCCACACCCTGACTGAATGCCGCCTCCCCCACAATGCCATTCAAAACCCCGATCGAGGTGATGCCCACCTGGACTGTCGAGAGAAATTGGGTGGGATTTTCCAACAACTTCAAAGCCGCACCCGCGCCCTTGTCGCCTGCCTCTTGCATGGCCGCCAAACGGGCTTTGCGGCTCGAAGCCAACGCCAATTCTGACATCGCAAAGACGCCGTTCACCAGGGTCAAAAAAGCAATCAACAAAAAGTCCATGGGCTCGATTGTGCCAAGACCGGGAAGGCGATGGTTCATTCTCATGCAAAGGAGGGGGAAAAGAAGTTGTGAATTGGCCTGACAATGGCGGCTTCGAACTGAAAAACAACAACCATGTCCGTTTACTGGGTCGGCGATATTCAAGGCTGCGACGCCGCTTTAGGCCAATTGATGGAGCGCATTGACTTTTCTGCGAGCCAAGACCGTCTGTACGTTCTGGGCGATTTGGTCAACCGGGGGCCAGACTCACTGGCCGTGCTCAGGCGCCTGCAAGGCCTTGGCAACAGCGTTCAATGCGTCTTAGGCAATCACGATCTGCATCTTCTGGCCATGGCTGCGGGGGTCAGGTCGCCTTCGCGCTTGGACACCGTGCAAACCGTTTTACAAGCCCCCGACAAGGAGGCATTGCTGCATTGGCTGAGCCACCAAAAACTGGCAATGCATGCCGACGAGGTCTTGATGGTGCATGCCGGCGTTTTGCCGCAATGGAGCGCGGCGCAAACGGTCTCCTTGGCACAGGAAGTTGAGCAGTTGTTGCAAGGCCCTGATAGCCAAGAATTTTTGCGGCACATGTACGGCGACGAACCCACGCAGTGGCACGATCAACTGCAAGGCTTGGACCGCTGGCGCTGTGTGGTCAACGCCTTAACCCGCTTGCGCTTTTGCACCGCGCAAGGCCAGATGGAATTTAAAACCAAAGAAGGCGCAGGCCATGCCCCCGCAGGCTACATGCCCTGGTTTGATGTTCCCGGTCGAAAAACGGCGGATCAAGTTGTTGCCTTTGGCCATTGGTCAACCTTGGGCAGTTTGAACCGGCCGGATGTGTGGGGTTTGGACACAGGTTGCGTCTGGGGCGGTTGCCTCACAGCCGTTGGCAGAAACCAGCCCCACGAGGAAGTTTTTCGGATTCAAATTCCGTGCGCACCCATGCAAACACCTGGTTGATCTGTTTTGAAATCCCAAGACCCACTCCTGCCACCGACATTGGATTTTGACCCGCGCCAAATCCCTTGGTCTTCTCATCAAGGGCATTGGCCAGCGATTGACGCTGCACAACTGGGCGCCTCGCAGTTGAGCGCCTGTTTTGCCTCGCCGCCGGTGTGGGCGCCCGAGTTGATACGCGAACTGCCCATGGGGCAAACGGCAACGGTTCAAGCTGCCGTGCTGATTCCGATTGTGTTGCGCGGCCCGCTCGGCAATGCACCCCATGTTTTGCTCACACAAAGAACCGAACACTTGTCGACACACGCGGGCCAAATTGCATTTCCCGGCGGCAAGGTTGACGCGCACGATCTCAGCCCAGAGGCTGCCGCGGTGCGCGAAGCACAGGAGGAAGTCGGGTTAGACCCTCACTATGTGCGCATCTTGGGCTCGTTGCCCCACTACGTCACAGGCACTGCTTTTGTCATTACGCCCGTGGTGGCCTTGGTCGACCCTGCGTTTGAGCCGCGCCCCAATCCCCATGAAGTGGCTGATGTGTTTGAAGTGCCTTTGGCTTTTTTGATGAACCCAGCGAACCACCGGTTCCACGAATGGCTGCGCGATGGCGTGATGCGGCAATGGTATTCCATGCCCTACACCGAGCTGGCAGACCTTGGCAATGGCCAGCAGCAAGCCCAAGAGCGCTTCATTTGGGGCGCTACGGCAGGCATGCTGCGCAACTTCTACCGTTTCCTGTTGGCTGCAAATTCTTTATGATGTGCCCATGAGCTTTTTTTCGATCTTCTTGGCCTTGGTCATCGAACAAGCCCGGCCTCTGAGTCCCAACCATTTTCTACACCGATGGTTGCGTCTTTGGGCTGACTGGGTTTGCTCTGTCATGGACGCAGGGCAACGCTCACGTGCTTGGGCCACTTGGAGCTTGTTGGTCGGCGTGCCCGCCGCACTGGCGGTTTTGGTGCATTGGCTGCTGGCGTATTTTTTTGGCTGGCTGTTTGCCGTGGCATGGAACGTTGCCCTGCTTTACGCCACTTTGGGCTTCAGGCAATTTAGCCATCACTTCACCGGAATTCGAGATGCTTTGAACGATGGCAACGAAGAACTGGCTCGCACTTTGCTGGCGCAATGGCAGCAAGTCGACACATTGGATTTGCCGCGCAGTGAAATCGTACGTCATGTGATTGAGCACTCTGTGATCTCTGCACATCGGCACGTTTTTGGCGTCTTCTTCAGTTACGCGCTTTTATCGGTTGTTGGCCTTGGACCGGTGGGCGCCGTTGTTTACCGAGTTTCCGAATTTGCCAAACGCCATTGGGATCCCGTGAACAACCCCAATTGGACGCCTCTCAATTTGGTCAGCAACGAGTTACAACAAGTCGCGCGCCAAGCTTGGCACACCATTGATTGGATGCCCGCTCGTGCCACCGCCATGGGTTTTGCCATCATGGGCAGTTTTGAAGATGCCATGGACGGATGGCGCAATCATGCCCAAAAATTCCCCGATGACAACGACGGTGTGATTTTGGCGTCTTCCTCGGGCGCACTCAATATTCAACTGGGCGGCGCGGCGCTGCAACCCCAACAAACTGGCAGTAGCAGCACACCGGGACGCCCGCCTGAATTGGCGCACTTTGCACAAGTGGTTGGATTGGTTTGGCGCACCGTGGTGATGTGGTTGGTGCTGGTGGCTTTGCTGTCTTTGGCCAATTTATTGGGCTAAACCTCAGGGGACACAAGCATCACCACTTGTGTTGACTCAGCTCCTCAAACAACTGGGTGTAAATGCGGTGTCTGCGGGCGCTGACCTGATCGGCTTGAAGCGGCGCTAGCGGGTGTGTTTGCAAAGCGGCCAAGACACCACAGCCCGGTTCGTGCAAGTGCGTGCAGTTGTAAAAGCGGCAAGCCTGCGCGCGGCCTTGAATGTCGGGCATGCAAGCGGCCAATTGCGCCGCACCAATATGCTGCAAGCCAAACTCTTGAAAACCCGGCGAGTCAATCAAGGCCGTGCGCGCAGCGGGGTGGGCTGCATCAGGCGGTATGCCATCCACCCAGTACCAAGAAGTACTCGTCGTGGTGTGCTTGCCCGAATTCAAGGCCTGCGATATTTCGCCCGTGATCACCCTTGCCTCTGGCACCAGTGCATTGATCAAGGTGCTTTTACCTGCCCCTGAAGGCCCCAGCACCAAGGTGGTTCGCCCGGCCAAGTGTTGCTTGAGCTGCAGCATGGGATCAGGTTCTTGCTCTTGCAATTTCCCCTTCAAGCGCAAAGGCAAAACCTGATAGCCCATCAAGCGATACGGCGTTAAGCGCTGCCAGGCTTGTTCAAACAAGGGCCCCAAATCACTTTTATTCAAAACAATCAAAGGGGCAATGTGCTCAGCCTCGGCGGCGATCAAGGCTCGTGACAATTGCGTTTCAGAGAACTCGGGCTCGGCCGCGATCAAAATCAGCACTTGGTCCAAGTTGGCGGCAAATGACTTGGTGCGCACCTCGTCTTGCCGGTAAAACAAATTGCGCCGGGGCTCCACCGTTTCAATCGTGCCCTCATCGGAGGCCGCTTGCCAGCGCACCCGGTCGCCCACCACAGATTGGCTTTTCTTGCCGCGCGGATGGCAAATCAACCGCTGGCCCTGCTCGGTCTCTACCACACAGTGACGCCCGTGGGTGGCCACCACCAAACCCATTTCGAGCGCCGCCTTGTGCGTCACATCCAAGGCCTGCGCAGCCTTGGTTTTGGTGTTGATGCGACTAGACGTTTGGCGCATGCTGCATGCGGGCCAGGCGCAAACTGGCCGGCGGGTGAGAGGCGTAGAAAGTCACGAACCAAGGATCCGGCGTCAAAGTTGAAGCATTGTCTTGGTACAACTTGAGCAAAGCCGAGGCCAGGTCAGAGGCTGGCGTTTGCGAGATGGCGTAGGCATCAGCTTCATACTCTTGCACCCGTGATCGCCAAGAAGAGAGTGGCGCCAAAAAGAATGTGAACACTGGCACCACCAACATGAAAAGCAACAAGGCCAGCGCTTCGTTGCCACCGTTCAAACTCGGCGTGATGCCCAATCCCGTGTAGAACCAAGTTTGCTGACTCAAGGCGCCTAACAAAGCCAGCCCGAGCAAGCTCATCACAAAGTGCGTCAGCAGCATTTTGAAAATATGCCGATGCTTGAAATGCCCCAACTCGTGGGCCAGAACGGCCTCCATTTCAGCGGGCGTCAATTGCTTGAGCAAGGTGTCAAAAAAGACCACGCGTTTGCTTGCGCCAAAGCCTGTGAAAAAAGCATTTGAATGCGCCGAGCGGCGGCTGCCGTCCATCACAAAAAAACCTTTGGCTTCAAAGCCAGAGCGCTGCATCAGGGCATTGACTCGGGCCTTCAAGTCCTCGTCTTCCAGGGGTGTGAATTTGTTGAACAAGGGCATGATGAAATTGGGCGCAATGGCCATCATCAGCAACTGCCAAAATACCAGTGCAGCCCAAGTCCAAAGCCACCAGTAAGCACCACCAGCGTGCATCAACCACAGCACCAAGGCCACCAAAGGCAGGCCCAAAACTAGGCCCAACAGCAAGCCCTTGACTGAATCTATGAGCCAGAGTCGAAGCGTCATTTTGTTAAAGCCAAACTTTTGCTCCAACACAAAAGTTTGGTACAAAGACAAGGGCAAACCCAGCACACTGCCGATCAGTATGAAGGACAGCACCAAGGCCACTTGTTGCCACAAACCCGGCGCGATCCAAGACAAGATCACTTGGTCTAAAGCGCTCAACCCCCCCAACAACGTGAAGCCCAGCAAAATGGCAGCGTCCAGCAATATGTCCAGTTGCGCAACGCGTGCTTTGGCCAAGGTGTAATCGGCGGCCTTCTGGTGCGCTGCCAAAGCAATGCGCGCAGCAAACGCTGCAGGTACTTCTTCGCGGTGGGCGGCCACATGCCGAACTTGGCGCGCGTTCAGCCAGAGTTTCAACATCACGTTGGCCAACAAGGCCGTCGCCAGCAAAAGGGACAAGGTCAATGAAGGGTTCATGGGCGCCAAGTGTAGATCAGCCGGCTTGGGCGACAATCCAAGGCTCACCGATGGCCTCTTCTGGGCCGCCCTGTTATTGACCTCTTATGAGACCGACTTTGTGAACAAGCCTTTGAACGCCACCTTGCCACCTTCAAGCCCCGCGCCTGAGAGCCCAGCAGCCAGCTTGGCCAAATCTGACCAAAATCTGGTTTGGATTGATTGCGAAATGACGGGGCTTGACCCCGAAAAAGAACGCTTGATCGAAATTGCCGTGATCGTGACAGGACCGCATTTGCTGCCGCGCATCGAAGGCCCCGTGTGCGTGATCCACCAAAGCGACGCGCTGTTGGCACAGATGGACGCTTGGAACAAAGGCACGCACGGCAAGAGCGGCCTGATCGATAAAGTCAAGGCCTCAGAGATAGACGAAGCTCAAGCCCAAGAGCAAATTCTGGCGTTCATTCGCAAATATGTGCCCAAAAGTGCCTCACCTTTGTGCGGCAACACCATCAGCCAAGACCGCCGCTTTCTGGTCAAGTTCATGCCCAAGCTCGAAGCTTATTTGCATTACCGTAATTTGGACGTCAGCACCTTGAAAGAGCTGTCTCGGCGCTGGCGGCCCGAGATTTTCAACGCTTTCAAAAAACAACAAAAACACACGGCATTGGCCGATGTGCACGAGTCGATTGATGAACTTGTGCACTACCGCGAACACTTCATCCGGCTGGACGCCTAAGTCCCCTGGCCCGCCGGCCATCTTTGAGACGATCAAGTTATTTCAGGGAAAACCCGCACGAATTAAAAATCTGTGCCATAATAGAAGGCTGCGCTGCAAATTTGCTGCGCTTGTGCATCTCCCTTCATTCCCTGACTCACTGATAAGAGTCACTCGACTGGGAAGGCTTTTTCCAAAGCCTTTCACAACAGCACCGAGCACCGTTTGATGGTTGATGTTTTTACAACCATGAACGGCAGCGCCGCAGCCTTTGCGGACGACCGTGCGAGAAAAAAATATGACTGACTCTTTTGAAGTGCAGGCCGACTTGTCGCCTGCTCCATCCTTTGACACTGAATCCTTAGGCGCCGAGCCGTCCTTTGAGGACACCCCCGCACAAGCGCCTGAAGAGGCTGTCACAGCACAACCCAACGGCTTTGTGCTGATGGGCTTGGCCCCAGAACTGGTGCAAGCCGTGACTGATTTAGGCTACACACAACCCACGCCCGTGCAGATCAAAGCCATTCCTTTGGCTTTGCCCAAAGAAACTCAAGGCCAAGCACACGCCTACATTGACCTGATGGTCTCAAGCCAAACCGGCAGCGGCAAAACAGCGGCTTTCTTGCTGCCTGTATTGCACACCTTGCTCAAGGAAATGGCCGACGAGGAAGCTCAGGAGCGCGCCTCGTTTGACAGCGCCTGCGCCGAGGCTGCAGCCAAAGGCGAGCCTTTGCCCAAACGCAGCAAGCGCAAAGACCCCACCAACCCACGCAACTTCAAAGCCCCGACGCCGGGCGCCTTGATTGTTTGCCCTACACGCGAGTTGGCCCAGCAAGTGGCCCACGATGCGATCGACTTGGTCAAACACTGCCGCGGCCTGCGCGTGGCCAACGTGGTGGGCGGCATGCCTTACCAGTTGCAAATTGCCAAACTGCAAAACGCCAATTTGGTGGTCGCCACACCAGGGCGTTTGCTCGACCTGCAGCGCTCCATGCAAATCAAGCTCGACAAGGTGAAATTCCTGGTCGTTGACGAAGCCGACCGCATGCTCGATTTGGGTTTTTCAGACGACTTGGCCGACATCAACCAGTTGACCAGCCAACGCCAACAAACCATGATGTTCAGCGCCACCTTTGCGCCCCGCATTCAGCAATTGGCCATGCGCGTGATGCACGATGGCGGCTCGGCAGTGCAAAAAATTCAGATCGACTCTCCCCAAGAAAAGCACAGCAACATCAAGCAAATGCTGTTCTGGGCTGACAACGCCCAGCACAAGCGCAAACTGCTTGACCATTGGCTGCGTGACGCCGCGATTGACCAAGCCATCGTCTTTGCCAGCACCCAAATTGAGTGCGATGGTTTGGCTGCTGATCTGCAGCAAGATGGTTTTTCGGCAGTGGCTTTGCACGGCGCTTTGAGCCAAGGCTTGCGCAACCGCCGCTTGATGGCACTGCGCGGCGGTCAAGTTCAAATTTTGGTGGCCACCGATGTGGCCGCTCGCGGCTTGGATGTGCCCACCGTCACCCACGTGTTCAATTATGGTTTGCCCATGAAGGCCGAGGACTACACCCACCGCATTGGCCGCACAGGCCGCGCAGGGCGTGACGGTTTGGCCGTGACGTTTGCGGAAATTCGCGATCGCCGCAAAATCATGGACATTGAGTCTTACACCCGCCAGCCCTTCAAAGCTGAAGTGGTCGCGGGCCTTGAGCCACAACAACGCTTTCCTGACACCCGCATGGGCGCAGGTCGCGGCGGCAATGACCGCAACGACCGCAGCGGCCCGCGTGGTCGTCCCTTTGGCGGTGGCGGCGGTGGCCGTTTTGAAGGCCGCGGTGCACCGCGTTTTGAAGGCCGTGGGGGTGACCGCTTTGATTCTCGCCCTGAGCCACGTTTTGAACCCCGTCATGAGGCTCGCTTCGAGCCCCGTGGCGAGCAACGTCAAGAGCAGCGCTTTGACCCCCGCAACGACCGCGGCGCACCCCGTGGTCCAGCGCCGCGCAGTGGGCCTGGCGATCGCTTTGCACGTGGCCCCAAACAAGTGGGTGCGGGCAATTTCAAACCCCATACACCTGCTGGACAAGGGCCTAAACGCGCGGGCGGCACCAAGATTCTGAAGATCAGTCGCGGTTGATTTTCAAGCGCCCATGAAAAAACCGCCTTGGCTTGCGCCTTGACGGTTTTTTTATGGCGACTCACAACGTCAAAGTCATGAGCCCCTTTGGAGGCGGAGCGCCCAATCTCAAGCAGCAGTGCTTGGTGCTGATACTGCGGCCTTTTTGTTGACACGCTGTGGCAATTTTTCTTTGATGCGCGCAGACTTGCCGCTGCGGTCGCGCAAATAGTACAGCTTGGCACGGCGCACATCACCGCGGCGCTTGACTTCAATGCTGGCAATCAAGGGACTGTAGGTTTGAAACGTACGCTCAACGCCTTCGCCACTGGAGATTTTACGAACCGTGAAACCACTGTTCAGGCCCCGGTTGCGCTTGGCAATCACGACACCTTCATAAGCCTGCAAACGCTTGCGTGTGCCTTCAACCACGTTCACGCTCACGATGACGGTATCGCCAGGCATGAACAAGGGAATGACTTTGGCCAGGCGAACAATTTCTTCTTGCTCGAGGGTTTGAATTAAATTCATTTTGAATGACTCCATGCGATCATGCTCACGCTACGCTAAGGGCGGCTTCTATGCAAATCGCCTTCAAACCCAAGCACAGCTTGACTTGAAAGGCGGCAACAGCCGCGGCGGACAGAGGATCGAAAAGCCTTTGATTATAGCTCGAAACAACAGGCCTAGCCCTTTGTAAGACCCAAGTCTGCATCCGGGGTCATTCTCGCCTTCAAAAGCAATAAAAAGTTTTCATCTTGCGCGCTCAATCCCCCGCCCGCGCGGGCTGCATCGATCAAATCTGGCCGCGAAATGGCCGTTAAACGCAAGCTTTGCTCGCGCCGCCAGTTGGCTATCTGCGCATGGTTGCCTGACATCAGCACGGGCGGCACGGCTTGGCCTTGCCAGACTTCGGGGCGCGTGAAGTGCGGGCAATCCAGGAGGCCGTCCAATGCGGGGTTGAAACTGTCAGCCTGATGGCTTTCAGCATCGTTCAAGACGCCCGGCTGCAACCTGGCCACAGCGTCCAGCAAGGCCATTGCAGCCAACTCACCCCCCGAGAGAACAAAGTCGCCCAAACTCATTTGCACATCAACGTGCTGGTCAATGAAGCGCTGATCAATGCCTTCGTAACGACCGCATAGCAAAACCGCACCGGCACTGCTTGCCCAAGTCTGCACGACAGCGTGATTCAAGCGCGCGCCCACCGGGGCAAATAAAATCACAGGCGCCGGCTCAGGTCGGTCCGCGCCGATGGCCTTCAAGCATTGCAGCAAAGGCTCGGCCATCATCAACATGCCTGGGCCACCACCAAAAGGTCGGTCGTCTACGCGGCGGTATTGGCCTTGCGCATAGTCTCGCAGGGGCCACAGTTTGACCTGCACTGCGCCCGACTCAAACGCGCGCCGCGTCACGCCAACCGTTAAAAACGGGGCAAACAATTCTGGAAATAAAGTGACGATATCAAAGCGCATGGCTTGTCACTTCTAGTAATCGGCTTGCCAATCGACCGTGATCTTGCGTGCGGGCAAATCCACATCGTCAATGAACGCGGCAACAAAAGGAATCATGCGCTCCACAGGTTTGTCACCATCTGCTGGGGCGCCCGAGAGAACCAACACCGTTTGAGGGCCTGTGGACATGAGGTCTTTGACTTGCCCCAAGGCCACACCTTCACGGTTGACCACATCCAATCCGAGCAAATCAACCCAATAATATTCGCCATCTGCGGTGCTGGGGAAACTCGATCGCGAGATGAAAACGCGCGCGCCCTTGAGAGCTTCTGCCGCCGTGCGGTCTGGCACATCATGGGCCGAGGCCACTACCGTGTCCGAATGGTCTTTGGCTTCCTTGATTTTCAAAATCACAGGGCCAGCCAATGCTTGCGCATGGGGCGCAAGTGGCGCGCGATCAGAGGGCAGCAAATACCAACGTTTAGAAGAAAAAAGCGCCTCAGGAGAGGCGCTGTGGGTGATGACTTTGAACCAACCCTTGATACCCCAGGCGTCTGCGATGCGGCCCACCTCAATGGCGTCTGCCGGCAAAGCGGCAGACTCAAGTTGGGGCAGCACAGCCAAGGCCCCTAGGATCAAGCCGCTTTGGTAGCAGCTTGTTTGACCAAACGCTCAACAGTGGGGGAGACTTGGGCGCCCACGCTTCTCCAGTAAGTCAAGCGGTCTTGCACAATGCGCAAGCCTTCTTCGGTTGCAACGGCGATGGGGTTGTAAAACCCGATACGCTCGATGAAACGGCCGTCGCGGCGAACGCGTTTGTCGGCCACAACAATGTTAAAAAATGGACGGGCTTTAGAGCCGCCGCGGGAAAGACGAATGACAACCATGATTTATCCTAGGGTGGTGGCGGCGCCTCTTTCGGGGCACCGCAAAATTTCTCAGCGTTTGAGACACGCAACTGGCCACCCGGCCAGTGACACACTGAAAAGCCTTTGATTATAACCAGGAGTTCCAGCATGCCCATGATTCGACCCAGCCAAGAAGCTGACATGCCCGCTATCACGGCCATTTACCAGCACCATGTCCTGACCGGAACAGGCACATTTGAGATTGAACCACCGAGCTTGACCGACATGACGGCCCGCAGGTCCGACGTCTTGGGCAAAGGCCTGCCTTACCTGGTCATGGAGGAAAACAGCCGCATTATGGGCTTTGCCTACTGCAATTGGTTCAAACCGCGACCCGCATACCGCTTTTCTGCGGAAGACTCGGTTTACATGGATGCCACCGCCCATGGCCAAGGCTGGGGACGGGCTTTGCTGTGCGAGCTGTGCCGATCAGCCGAACTAGTCGGTGTTCGCAAATTGATTGCGGTGATCGGCGACTCGACCAACAAGGCCTCCATCGGGGTGCACCGATCCGTCGGTTTCACCCCCGTGGGCGTGATCAATTCGTGCGGCTGGAAATTCAATCGCTGGCTAGACATTGTCATGATGGAAAAAACCTTGGGCGCAGGCAGTTCAAATTCTCCTGAATAATCAGACCCATGAAAAATAAAACTCTGGCGGCTTGGTTGGCATTTTGGGGTGGCCCCTTGGGCTTGCACCGTTTTTATCTGTTTGGCTTTGGCGACACCCTGGCCTGGTTTTTGCCTATTCCCACTGCCCTGGGCTGGTATGGCATCGAGCGTGCCTTGGAGATGGGTCAGGACGACCTGTTGAGCTGGTTGCTGATTCCCTTGCTAGGCTTTACCTTTGCGGGCTGCGCACTCAATGCCATCGTTTACGGGCTGATGCCGATGGAAAAATGGAATGCGCGCTTTAACCCACAAGCCCCAAGCACGCACAGTGCTGGCAGCACGCAGTGGCTGACGATTGGCGCTGTTGCATGCGCATTGCTGGTCGGCACCAGTGTGCTGATGGCCAGCATTGTGTTCAGTTTTCAGCGCTACTTTGAACACCAAATCGAAGCGGCCAGGGCCATCAGCCAAGGGGCACAGACGCCCATCAAACCCTGAGCACTAGAAAATTTGCAAGCTGACCCAATAGGCAATGGCCGCCACAAATGCGCTGGCAGGAATGGTCAAAATCCAAGCCCAGACGATGTTGCCGGCCACACCCCAACGCACCGCACTGGCTCGCTGAGTTGAGCCCACTCCCACAATCGCCCCCGTGATGGTGTGCGTGGTGGAGACCGGAATGCCCAAGGCTGTGGCCAAGAACAAGGTCAAAGCGCCACCCGTCTCAGCACAAAATCCACCGACCGGTTTGAGTTTGGTGATTCGTTGGCCCATGGTCTTGACAATGCGCCAACCACCGAACAAGGTGCCTAAACCAATGGCGATGTAGCAAGACACGATGGTCCAAGTTGGCGGCGAGGTCGCTGAAGCCGACAGGTACCCTGTGGCCACCAAAAGCATCCAAATGATGCCAATGGTTTTTTGCGCGTCGTTGCCGCCGTGCCCCAAACTGTAGGCCCCAGCGGAGATCAGCTGCAAACTGCGAAACCATTTGTCAACCTTCGAGGGCCGGCTGCGCTTGAAAATGTTGGCCACCAAGACCATCATCAATGAGCCCAGCAAAAATCCGAGCAAAGGTGAGACGAAAATAAAAACAACCGTCTTGAGCACACCCGCGGAGATCAAAGCGCCAGCCCCTGCTTTGGCGATCACAGCGCCCACAATGCCGCCAATCAAGGCGTGCGAGGAGCTGCTGGGAATGCCGTAATACCAAGTGATCACATTCCAAGATATGGCGCCCAGCAAGGCGCCAAAGACCACATGGGTGTCGACAATGCCAGGCTGCACAATGCCTTTGCCCACCGTGGCAGCAACGCTCAAGTGAAAGATGAAAATCGCGATGAAATTGAACACCGCAGCAAAAACCACGGCTTGGGCGGGCTTGAGAACACCGGTTGAAACCACAGTGGCAATGGCATTGGCCGCATCGTGAAAACCATTCATGAAATCAAAAGCCAATGCCAATACCACCAACATCATCACCACCCACAAAGCCGCTTGCGTGTCCATACTGGAAGCCTCTGGGATTAGGAATTTTCGAGGACAATGCCCTCAATTTGGTTGGCCACATCCTCGCATTTGTCAGTGATGGTTTCGAGCAATTCATAAATTGCTTTCAACTTGATGACCTCGCGCACATCAGGCTCTTCGCGAAATAATTTACTCATCGCGCTTCGCATGACACGGTCCGCATCGGATTCGAGTTGGTCAATTTCTTCGCATGTTTTGAGGGCAGCCTCGGCCGTGGCCGGGTCTGCCACCCTTTCCAACATCTTGACGGCTTCGCGCACTCGCTCGCAGCACTTGACTGACAAGTCCGTCAAGCGAGTGATTTCCTCCGTCATGGCTCGCACGTCATACAAAGACATGGTTTCTGCCGAGTCCTGAATCAAGTCGGCCACATCGTCCATCAAATTGATCAAGGTGTGAATTTGCTCGCGGTCAATCGGTGTGATGAACGTGGTGTGAATCAACCGGTTGACTTCATGCGTGATGCGATCCGCCGAACGCTCTGCGTTGTCCACATCTTGCGTGTATTTGGCGCGCAAATGCGGGTCGTTGTAATTGAGTACCAATTTTGCAAAAGCATGGGCCGCCTCCAAGATGCGGTCGGCATGCTGGTTAAACAAACCAAAAAAATCACCTTCTTTGGGTAACAGTTTGCCAAAAAACATAAGGATTTCCTTCAATGAAAGGCGGTGCGGACTTGGGCCTTGTGAGACCGGCGAAGTTTAACCTTTGTCACGATTTTGACTTTTAATTGTCATAAAAATATGAAAATTTCAGCGTTTCACGCGTCCACCAAGCGTTGCACAGATTGGTGAGCCAGGCTTTGCAGTGCCTGCGGCTGGACTTTTTCAGGCGCGACATCGGCCAAAGGCCACAGCACAAAAGCACGCTCCCACATCCGCGGGTGAGGCAACATCAGTGCAGGACTTTGCATTTGCGCATCGCCATACAGCAGCAAGTCCAAGTCCAAGGTTCTGGGTGCATGCAGGTAGGGGCGCTGCCTGCCCGCCGCAGACTCCAGGCGCTGAAGAGCCAGCAGCAAGTCTGGCGCAGTCAGGCGCGTTTCAAGACAAGCCACGGCATTGATGAAATCCGCTCCCACAGCTTGATGCGGCGCGCTGCGGTACAAATGCGATTGCCCCAGCAGTCGGGATTGCGGCAGTTGCGCCAAGGCCTTGAGTGCCTCTTCAATGGCCTGCTTCGCTTCCCCCAAGTTAGCGCCCAGTCCAACATACGCAGTGACAACTTGGTCGCGCAAAGGGTGCTCTTTGTGCACCTTAAGCGCCTTGCGTTGGGCCGCCACTTGAGGGGCCAGAGCCCATGGAGCCAGAACCAGCAGAACCCGTCCCTGCGGGCTTGCGCCTTCTGGGTGCACGTCTGCTTTTGGGCGAGTTGCTGCCCGGTGCTTTTTCTTCTTTGGCCTGTTGCACCAAGTCTTCTCGACTGGCATCGTCCGCCGTGCTGAACTCTTGCCACCAATCGGCCAAGGCCACATCGATTTCACTGACCTCGGCGCGCAAACGCAAGAAATCAAAGCCTGCCCGAAAGCGAGCTTGCTCGACCAAAGAAAACGGCGTGCTGCCAACGCGTTTTTCAAAGCGCGGTTGCATCATCCAAATTTCACGCATGTCTGCGGCCAATTTGCCGCGGCCCGAGACATCGCCAATGCGCGCGTCAAACACTTCATCAATGGCGTCTTGCAGCGCGGGGGAAGCGTGCTCACGGCGAGCCAATCGGGCGTCCCAACCGCTTCGCACATCAGCCCATAAAACACAAGCCAACAAGAAGCTAGGGGCTACGGGCTTGCCCTCACCCACTCGGCGATCGGTGTCGCTCAAGGCGGCTTTGACGAAAGGTGTATCAGCCCGCTCGACCACCACATCGAGCAAGGGGTAGATGCCTTTGTGCAAACCCAGCTGTTTCAATTGATCGATCGAGGCCAGTGCGTGCCCCGTTTGCAAGAGCTTTAGCATTTCATCAAACAAACGGCTTTGCGGCACATCGGCCAACAAGTTGCACATGGTGGCCAAAGGTTTGCCTGTTTTGCTTTCAAACTTAAACCCCAAGGGGCTGAGCTTGGCGGCAAAGCGCACTGCGCGGATGATGCGCACAGGGTCTTCTCGGTAGCGCGCAACAGGGTCCCCGATCATGCGCAAAATGCGTTTCTTGGCGTCTTGCATACCGCCGTGGTAGTCCACCAAGTACTGTGACTGTGGGTCGTAGTACATGGCATTGATGGTGAAATCGCGGCGCGTTGCATCTTCGTCTTGTGGGCCCCACACGTTGTCGCGCAGCACCCGTCCGCTGGCATCCACGGCGTGCTTCATGCCCGCCAATTCGCTTTTGCTGGTTCGCTCGTTGCCGCTGACTTGCTCGGCCGCCGTATTATCCAAGTAAGCACGGAAGGTGGAGACCTCGATCACCTCATGCTCACGTCCACGGCCATACACCACGTGCACGATGCGAAACCTTCGTCCAATGATGAACGCCCTGCGAAACAAGCCTTTGACTTGTTCAGGGGTGGCGTCGGTGGCCACATCAAAATCTTTGGGGCGCAGACCCAGCAGCAAGTCACGCACCGCACCGCCCACCACATAAGCCTCAAACCCCGCATCTTGCAAAGTCAGCACCACGTTCAAGGCGCGCTCATCGACCAAGGCAACGTCGATGCTATGGACTGAAACCGGCACTTCAACGCGCTTGCCAAAATGGGGTTTGACTGAGTCGCCCGAGGGTTTTCCCAGCATTTTTTGTATGAATTTTTTGATCATGAGAAGAGTTCGAGTATGCGCCAACCTCTTTGGCTCGCAAGTTGGCGCAATGGCGCATCTGGGTTGGTGGCCACGGGGTGCTGGGCCATCTCCAGCAATGGCAGGTCGTTCACAGAGTCGGAATAAAAAGTCATTTCAACGTCTTGCCAGCGCAAGCCTTGCGCCAACAACCACTGCTCAACGCGCTCAACCTTGCCTTCTTTGAAGGACGGCGTGCCTTGTATTTCACCCGTGATCCAGCCCTTTGCATCTCGGGCCAATTCGACTGCGATCAATTCCGTCACACCAAAAGCAGCAGCGATCGGGCGAGTGACGAATTCGTTGGTGGCTGTCACGATCATGACCCGGTCGCCAGCGGCTTGATGTTGATGAACCAAAGCCAGCGCCGGCGTGCGCACCTGCGGCAATATCACTTCGCGCATAAAGCGGGCGTGGGCTGTAGCAGCCAGGTTGGCCCCCCGCAAGCGCACCGCTTCTGTGGCAAAGCGCACGTAATCGTGAATGTCCAAACTGCCCGCTTTGTAGTCGGCATAGAAACGATCATTGCGCTGGCGAAAAATTTGCGGATCGGTCCAACCAATTTCAATGCTGAAAACGCCCCATGCGTAATCTGAATCGATGGGCAGCAAAGTGTTGTCCAAGTCAAACAAGACCAACTTCATTCGTTCTCCAGCATCGATTTGATCAACGGAATAGAGACGACCCTTTGCGTTTGCAAGGCGTATTGGTCTAAGTGCTCGAGCAACTGCATCAAGCTGCTCAAGTCTCTTGAAAAGCGCGTGAGCACGTAGGACATGACCTCGTCACTTAAAAACAAACCGCGGGCATCTGCCTCTTGCCGCAAAACGGCGCGGCGCTCAGGATCGCTGAGCACTTGCAAGGCGTAGACATGGCCCCAACCCAAGCGGGAGCGCAAATCATCGCGCAAGGCCAGATCGGCAGGAGGAAAAGCGCCAGCAGCTAAAACCCATCGGGGCTGACCCGACTTGGGGGTCAAGGCGTTGACAAACCAATTGAAGGCCGTGTGTTGCTGCTCTAGGTTGTACAAGTGCACATCGTCCATCACCACGGCAGACCATGCTTCGTCAAATGGCACAGGCGCTTGGCGACTTGCATCAAGCCAACCAACCAGCGCAGCTTGATCGCGCAAGGCCCCGTGAACAGCCTGCAGCAGATGTGTTTTACCACTGCCACTTTGCCCCCACAAGTAGGTGGGAACAGGGCTGCGCGTGGCGCTTTGCGCCCATAATTTCAAATGCTGAACGGCCGCCGCATTGGGCCCTGCAAAAAAACTACTCAAACTTGGCACTGTGCTCAAGCCAATGTCCAAGGCCATTTGTTTCATGCCTGAGGACCTCGGTACAAATCACTGGCAAAGTAGTTTTTCTTCAAGCGCCGCATTGCCACCAACAACACGGCGCTGACAGGCAAGGCCACCAAAATACCCACAAACCCAAACAGTTGCCCAAACGCGAGCAAGGCAAAAATAACCGCCAAAGGATGCAGGCCAATGCGCTCGCCTACCCAGCGCGGCGTCAGCCAAAAACTCTCCAGAATTTGCCCCGCACCGAACACCACCGCAACCATCAACAGTGCTTTGAAAAATGCAAATTGCAGCACACCCGCGAGCAAAGCCAGCATCAAGCCCAAACCAAAACCCAAGTAAGGCACAAACACCGCCAAGCCGGTGAAGACACCAATAGGCAAGGCCAAATCAAGGCCGAACAAGCGAAGTGCTGTGGCGTAGAAAACCGCCAGCGCGAACATCACCAAAAGCTGACCTCTTAAATACTGCCCCAAGACTTGATCAGACTCGATGACAAATCTGTCGTAGGCTGGCCGCCATGCGGGGGGCACCCACTCGGTGACGGTGCTGACCCAGCGATCCCAATCGTTGAGCAAATAAAACAAGACCACGGGCATCAACACCACATTGCCCAGCAGGGCCAGTGCGAAACTGCCGCCCAACTTGAGCGAGGAGATCAAAGGCTCCAGCCAGTCTTCGCGGTTGGCACTCAAATATTTGATGAGCTGCGATTTCAAACTGCCCACATCGAGCGTTAAATGCCAACCCCATTGCGCCAAGGCTGGGTTCACAGTGGCGGCCAATTGGTCCAATAAAACTGGCACCTGCTGCTGCAGCAAGGGGATCTCACGAGTCAAGATCGGCACCAACAGCAAGACCACACCCACCCCAGCAGACAAGGCCAAAAACTCAACCCACACAACACAAAGAAGCCGCGGCAGCTTGTGCCCACTCAAGGCTTGCAAGCGAAGCACCAAGGGGTGCAAAGCATAGGCAAAAACTGCGGCTACGGCAAAGGGCACCAAGACAGGCCCCAAGATCCAAAGGACTGCCACTGACAGCACGCCAAGGCCCAACCATGTGGCAAAGCGACGGGGGGGAAGGTTAAGTGCCATGGTCAGTGTTTAAAATAGGCCTTGATTTTAGTCCCCCTTGCCCCAGCCCCTCCCTTAAAGCCCTGAATCACCCCCATGAGTACAACCCCTCTCTCTTACAAAGACGCTGGCGTGGACATTGACGCAGGCGATGCCCTGGTCGAACGCATCAAGCCCTTGGCCAAAAAAACCATGCGCGAGGGGGTGTTGGCTGGTATTGGGGGCTTTGGCGCTCTGTTTGAAGTGCCCAAGCGCTACAAAGAGCCTGTTTTGGTCTCTGGCACCGATGGTGTGGGCACCAAACTCAAGCTCGCGTTTGAGTGGAACATGCACGACACCGTAGGCATTGACTTGGTGGCCATGAGCGTGAACGACGTGCTGGTGCAAGGTGCAGAGCCTTTGTTCTTTTTAGACTACTTTGCCTGCGGCAAATTGGACATTGAAACTGCAGCAGCTGTGGTGGGGGGTATCGCCACGGGCTGTCAGATGTCTGGCTGTGCTTTGATTGGCGGCGAAACCGCCGAGATGCCTGGCATGTACCCCGATGGTGAATACGACTTGGCAGGCTTTGCGGTGGGTGCAGTTGAAAAATCTAAAATTCTGACCGGTCATGACATACAGCCTGGTGATGTGGTTTTGGGCCTGGCCTCCAGCGGTGTTCACTCCAACGGCTTTAGCTTGGTGCGCAAGTGCATTGAGCGCGCTGGCACCGATCTGCCACAAAGCTTAGATGGGCAAGCCTTCAAGCAAGCTGTGATGGCGCCCACGCGTTTGTACGTCAAAAATGTTTTAAACGCTTTGTCTGTGCACCCGATCAAAGCCTTGGCCCACATCACCGGTGGCGGCTTGCTGGAAAATATTCCACGTGTGTTGCCCCAAGGCACAGCGGCCCACTTGAAAAAAGGCAGTTGGCCGCAATCGCAATTGTTTGCATGGCTGCAAAAAACAGCTGGCATTGACGACACCGAGATGAACCGCACCTTCAACAACGGCATTGGCATGGTGCTGGTGATTGACGCAGCGCACGCGCAGGCCTGCGCGCAAACGCTGCGTGATGCGGGTGAACAAGTTTATGAAATTGGCTTGATCGCAGCGCGCCAAGGCACCCCCGCAGTCGTGGTCAGTTAGGTATTCAGCGCGGCCAAACGGTGTCCGATGTCTTGGGCATCTGCAGCATGTGGCACCGCATGGAGGTAATGCTGCAGGTCTTGTCTGGCACGTTCAATTTGGCCTAAACCAATCAGGGTCAAACCTCGATCACGCCGCTCTGTGTGAGCCTGCGGAAGGAGTCTAACCAAGCGCTCAGAGATCGCCAAAAGACGAGGGCCGTCTGATTGGCTACTGAAAATTTCTTTCAAGTTTCGGAGCATGCGTGCCAAAACATCCCGCGGCGGACAAGCTTGAAGGAACAAGCCCAGCGGTGTTTCAGAGTCGCCGTGCTCCCCTAAATGAGATCGAAAGGGTGCCAATCGCTCTGACAAGGTGTCCAGCCCCAGCGACTCGCCGGTCAAAGGATCCAAAACCACCAAGCCTTCGGGCAAAGTAATTTTCACCAAAAAATGGCCCGGAAAAGAGACACCCTGCGCATCCAGGCCGGCAGCTTGCGCTAACTCCAACCAAATCACCGCCAGTGAAATCGGAATGCCTCTTCGGGTGCGTAAGACCTCGCTTAATAAACTGTTTTCAAACGCATAGTAGTTGTTGGCGTTGACGCAAAAGCCCAACTCGGTGTAGAAAAATTGATTCAGTATCGAGAGTTTGGCAATCGGCTCGGCCCCTGATTTGAACCTGCGCTGGAGTCTTGCCAGCAAGTTGTCGCAATCGGCCAAGACTTGCTGCACATCCAGACCTGGCTCTTCATCTTGCGCCAAACTGGCCGCTGCTTCGAGCAAGGGGAAATGCAAGTCCGATTCAACCAAGCTTTCGAAATACGCCAAAGGCGTCACTGATGTGTATTGCAAATTCATGAGCCGAGCGCCTCTCCAATTTCAAGCCATCAACGTCGAACAAAGGACTGCCAGCGCAAACCGCTGAGCCACAAGCAGCCAAAATACACAATGCCTGATGCCACCAGCACACCGGCCATGGCAGCCAGCCGCCACCCTGCTTCTTGCCGCCATGCCAACCAAGGCAGATATTGGGCCGCATAGATTAAAAAGCCCGTTAGCAAAGCTGTCGCCAGCAGCACCCTGAGCGCAAACAGGCCCCAACCTGCAAGGGGTTGGTAGCTGCCCTTTCGCATCAAACTCATCAGCAACCAAGCAGCATTGAGCAAAGCACCTAACCCAATCGACCAAGCCAGCCCCGCGTGGGACAGCCAGGGCACCAAGAAGAAATTCAAAACTTGCGTAGCGCATAAAACCACCACAGCAATCCGCACCGGTGTTTGGATATCTTGGCTGGCATAAAACCCGGGCGCTAAAACTTTGATAGCCACCAAACCCAGCAAGCCCACGCCGTAGCCCGTTAAGGCCAAGGTGGTTTGCTGCACATCTTTGTCTGTGAAAGCGCCGTAGTGGTAGAGCGTAGCGACCAAGGGCTGCGAAAAAGTCAGCAATGCCGCAGCGCAGGGCAAGGCCAGCAACAACACCAGCCGCAGCCCCCAATCGAGCATTGCCCCATAGGCTTGGCTGTCTCCCGTGGCGCGGGCTGCAGCCAACTGAGGCATCAACACTGCGCCCAAGGCCACGCCCAGTATGGCAGTGGGAAATTCCATCAAACGGTCGGCATAGGTCAGCCAGCTGACGCTGCCCGGGGCCAAATGAGAGGCAATTTGGGTGTTGATCAACAAAGAAATTTGGGCCACTCCAACGCCCAACAAGGCCGGCAGCATCAAGCTCGCAATGCGTCTCGTGGCAGGGTCCGAGACTGCTTGCTTCAAGGCCTGAAAGCCCACGCCGATGCGCGGCAGCAGGCCTAGGCGCCGCAGCGCTGGGATTTGCACTGCCAACTGCAAGGCCCCGCCCAGCATGACCCCCACCGGCAAGGCCATGATCGGCTCAACGCCTTTTTGGCCCAGCCAGGGGGCCAAACCCCAAGCTGCCGCGATCATGCAGAGGTTCAACAAAATGGGGGTGGCCGCCGGCACTGCAAAGCGCCTCCAAGTGTTCAAAATGCCCGCAGACAAAGCCACCAAGGACATGAAAGCAATGTAGGGGAACATAAAGCGCGTCATCTCCAGCGCCGCGCCATAGGCATGGCTGTTTTGCTGCAAGCCGCTGGCCATGGCCCAAACCAAGACAGGCGCAGCAAGAACCCCGAGCAAACTCAAAGCCAGTACCGCCCATGCCAGCACAGTGGCCACATGGTCGATCACTTCACGTGTGGCTTGCTCGCCCTGCTGCGCTTTGCTGGCCGCCAAAACAGGCACGAAAGCTTGGCTGAAGGCGCCTTCGGCAAACAGGCGACGAAACAAATTAGGAATTCGAAACGCCACATTGAAAGCGTCGGTCAGTGCGCTGGCGCCAAAAGTCGAGGCGATCAGCAGTTCACGCGCCAACCCCGTCACACGCGAGGCCAGTGTGAATAAAGATACGGTTGAAGCAGATTTAAGAAGGCTCACGAGTTGGAGTGTAGCGGCCCCGAAAATACGCTGCCGGGGGCAAAGTTCAGCCAAGCCAGAAGACTGGTACAATCGAGGGCTTTGCTGACAACATCCTCAGACACTAGGAATATTACAAATGGCTTCTGGAAAACCAAAGAAAAAGAACCCCCGCCTGGCCTCAGGCCGCAAGCGCGTCCGTCAGGACGTGAAACTCAACGCAGCAAACACCTCGCTGCGCTCGAAATACCGCACCGCTGTGAAAAACGTTGAAAAAGCCGTGATTGCCGGTGACAAAACCAAAGCCACCGAACTGTTTGCGAAGATGCAAGCGGTGGTTGACACCGTAGCCGACAAAGGCATCTTTCATAAAAACAAGGCAGCTCGCGATAAGAGCCGCCTGTCGACCAAGGTCAAAGCCTTGGCCCTCGCCTGATCAATTGATCATCAGCCCGGCCCCTTGAAAAAGGGTGCCGCCGTTTGAAACGGGTGCGCTGTCAGCAAAGCAAAAAGCCGTCGAAAGACGGCTTTTTTGTGGGCGCTTGGTATTTGGCGAAGAACAGACGGACTGCGCATATGAGTTGAAAGTCTGGGTCGACCTCAGGCCTGCGTCTTTGGAGGCGGCTCTGGCAGCAAGCAAGCTTCTGATACTTGCAAGTTGTTGTCTTTGGCAAAGTTCAAGAGGAAATCCCAGGCCATGGGCTCGTGTTCACGCAAATCAGTGTGCGCCACCACGCATTTGATGCCGCCCAGCGTATTAGGGATGCACCAGGGCGAATAACTCAAATGGCTGCCCGGGGTGACCCCGCCCGGCCTGAATTGGCCCATCACGCCTGCCAAACGCTCGGCCCAGTCGCTGGGCCTGAAGGTTCGCCCGTCTTGGGTGACGCCTTGGATCAAAATTTCTTTGGCAGTGTTGGAAACCATCGGATAGAGGGTAAGAGGTGTCGATTGCAAGATCGCAAATCATCCAGGGATCGCCCAAATGCTGCATTGCACAAGTATTATATCTTATATAAGACTTGGGTGTCATTTTATGCCCCTAAAATAAAGCTCAGCGACCCTTTTGTTTGGGTCGATTTGCTTTTGGAGGAAGTCCTTGCATGTCTGCTTTAATTGAAGCCACTTCACCGCACACCATGAACACCTATGGCCGTTTGCCCATTGCGCTGAGCCATGGTCAAGGCTGCCGCGTGTGGGACATCAACGGCAAAGTTTATTTGGACGCGCTGGCCGGCATTGCCGTGAACACATTGGGACACAACCACCCCGAGTTGGTGCCCGCCCTCCAAGACCAGATTGGCAAAATCATTCACAGTTGCAACTACTACCATGTGCCCGACCAAGAAAGGTTGGCAGCCAAATTGGTGGCTTTGTCGGGCATGACCAATGTGTTCTTTTGCTGCACAGGCTTGGAGGCCAATGAAGCGGCCATCAAACTGGCGCGCAAATATGGCCACGACAAAGGCATTGAAAAGCCCGAGATTGTGGTTTACGAGAAAGCCTTTCATGGCCGCAGCATCGCCACCTTAAGCGCCACCGGCAACACCAAAATTCAGCAAGGCTTTGGCCCCTTGCTCGAAGGCTTCATTCGGGTGCCCACCAATGACATCGAGGCCTTGAAAAAAGCCACGCTGGGCAATCCCAACGTGGTGGCCGTGTTTTTTGAAACCATTCAAGGCGAAGGCGGTGTCAACCCCATGCACATGGACTACTTGCGGGATGTGCGCCAGCTGTGCGACCAGCAAGATTGGCTGATGATGATTGACGAAGTGCAATGCGGCATGGGCCGCACCGGAAAATGGTTTGCGCACCAGTGGGCCGGCATCCAAGCCGATGTGATGCCCTTGGCCAAGGGCCTTGGCTCAGGCGTTCCGATTGCAGCCGTTGTGGCGGGCCCCAAAGCGGCACACATTTTCCAACCCGGCAACCACGGCACTACTTTCGGTGGCAACCCCTTGGCCATGCGGGCCGGGGTTGAGACAATTCGCATCATCGAACAAGACGGTTTGCTTGACAACGCTGGCCGGGTGGGCGCGCACCTGCGCCAGCGCATAGAAAAAGGCTTGGCCGGCGTTGCCGGGCTGAAAGAGATTCGCGGTCAGGGCCTGATGATTGGCGTGGAACTGAACATGCCTTGCGGCGCTTTGACGCAGCGCGCGGTTGACGCCGGCCTGCTGATCAGCGTGACCGCCGACAGCGTGATTCGCTTGGTTCCCCCGCTCATCATGACGCTGGCCGAAGCCGATGAAGTCGCGGACATTTTGCTGCCCTTGATTCACCAATTTTTAGCGGAGCAAGCCTGATGGCCTCGAGCGCCCAAACTTTGCCAGTTCGGCATTATTTGCAATTCACCGATTTGAGTGCTGCGGAATACGCTCACGTGTTCCAGCGCGCTGCGTTCATCAAAGCCAAATTCAAAGCCTACGAAAAATTCCAACCACTGGCGGACCGCAGCTTGGCCATGATTTTTGAAAAAGCCTCCACCCGCACACGGGTGAGCTTTGAAGCCGGCATGTACCAAATGGGTGGCTCGGTGGTGCACCTGACCACGGGCGACAGCCATATGGGCCGTGCCGAGCCGATCGAAGACAGCGCCCGCGTGATCAGCCGCATGGTGGACTTGGTCATGATCCGCACTTACGGCCAAGACAAGATTGAAAAATTTGCCGCCCACTCCCGGGTGCCTGTGATCAACGGCCTGACCAACGAATTTCACCCCTGCCAAATTTTGGCCGACATCTTCACCTACATCGAGCACCGCGGCTCGATCCAAGGCAAAACTGTCGCCTGGGTGGGTGATGGCAACAACATGGCCAACTCGTGGCTTCAAGCAGCCGATTTACTGGGCTTCAAAGTGCACTTGAGCACGCCCAGCGGCTACGAGGTTGACCCCGCCGTGGTCGGCGTTCGAAGCGCCGCCAGCACCCAATTCTTCAAGGACCCCATGGCCGCTTGTGAAGGCGCAGACTTGGTCACCACCGATGTTTGGACCAGCATGGGCTATGAAGCGGAAAACGAAGCACGCAAAAAAGCTTTTGCCGATTGGTGCGTTGACAAAGAAATGATGCAAGCGGCCAAACCCGATGCTTTGTTCATGCACTGCCTGCCAGCACATCGCGGTGAAGAGGTCAGTGCTGAGGTGATCGACGGCCCTCAATCCGTGGTTTGGGACGAAGCAGAAAACCGCATGCACGCACAAAAAGCCTTGATGGAGTTTTTGCTGCTCGGTCGAGTTTGAGCATTCAGGGCAAGGCCAGAGCTTTCAAGTTTTTTTGAGTTTGTTGGAAATAACCGACACCACAAATTTTCAAGGGTGCTAACTTTGCGCCTTCATGAAAAAAATCTGGGACATCTCCCCCTGCGTTGATTCAACTTCCCCGGTCTTCCCGGGGGATACGCCCTACCAGCAGCAATGGTCGGCTCAGTGGAGCGAGCAGTGCCCCGTCAATGTGAGCGCCATCTCGCTGTCGCCCCATGTCGGCGCTCACGCCGATGCGCCGCTGCACTACAGCCCGCAAGGTCAAAGCATTGGACAAGTCGACTTGGCGCCCTACCTTGGACCTTGCCGCGTGGTGCATTGCGCATTGGGGCTGGCCTGCGTGAAGTGGCAAGACATTGCACACGCCATCACGCAGGACTTGCCGCCTCGCCTTTTGCTGCGCACTTACGCGGCGCAACCCCGCTTGAAATTCGACACGCAGTTGCCAGCCATTGCGCCCGATGTCTTGAATCGATTGGCCGATATGGGTTTGCTGTTGATCGGCACCGACAGCGCCAGCATCGACCCGGCTGAGAGTCAAACATTGCCTTCCCACCAAGTGCTGCGCCTGCGCAATCTGCGGGTCTTGGAAAATTTGCTGCTGGACGCCGTGCCAGCGGGCGACTATGAACTCATTGCACTGCCATTGAAATTGGCACAGGCCGATGCCAGTCCTGTGCGCGCCATTCTCAGGGAACTTTGAAATCAACCTATGATCACTTTGCAAGACTGCCAACAACAAGACCTGCAAGACCCCTTGGGCAGCTTGCGAGATCTGTTTGACATCCCAGAGGCACTGGTTTATCTGGACGGCAATTCCCTGGGCGCTTTGCCGCGCAGCACCGCAACGCGCATCGCCCGCACCGTTCAGCACGAGTGGGGCCAAGGCCTGATACGAAGCTGGAATCAAGCCGGCTGGTTCGATTTGCCGCACAAGGTGGGGGACAAAATTGCGCAGCTGATCGGCGCTGCTTCGGGCGAGGTGGTGGCTGCGGACAGCACCTCGATCAACCTGTACAAAGTCTTGAGTGCCGCATTGAACATGGCTGGGCAAGACCACCCCACGCGGCGCATCGTTCTGAGTGAACGCAGCAATTTCCCGACTGATCTGTACATCGCCGAATCTTTGTGCAAAGAGCGCGGCATGCGCTTGCAACTGGTTGAACCCGAGGACCTGCTTGGCGCATTGAACTCTGACATCGCAGTGCTGATGCTCACCCATGTGAATTACCGAACCGGGGCTATGCATGACATGCAAGCCTTCAACGTACAAGCCAAGTCACATGGCGCATTGACCATTTGGGATTTGGCACACAGCGCAGGTGCGGTACCGCTTGAGCTCAAAACTGCGCAAGCGGATTTTGCCGTGGGGTGCGGCTACAAATACCTGAACGGCGGACCAGGTGCGCCGGCCTTTGTCTGGGTCAACCCCTTGCACACCGATCGTTTTTGGCAGCCTTTGTCGGGTTGGTGGGGGCATGCAACGCCCTTCGAGTTCACGCCAGACTACAGGCCAGCAGCTGGCATCACGCGCTACCAATGCGGCACCCAAGCCATGCTCAGCTTGGTGGGACTGGACTGCGGGGTTGACACCTTGCTCGCGGCCCAGGCCTTAGGCGGCATGAACGCTTTGCGAAAAAAATCATTGGCCTTGAGCGATTTGTTCATCGCATTGGTTGAACAAAATTGTCAGGGCCATGGCTTGCGCTGCGTCACGCCGCTTGAACATTCCTCGCGCGGCTCTCAGGTATGCCTCGCACGCGATGAAGGTGCTTATGCCATTGTGCAAGCCTTGATTGCTCGCCAAGTCATAGGTGACTTCAGGGCGGGTGATGGTGGCACCCACCCTGACATCTTGCGCTTTGGTTTAACGCCTTTGTATGTTGGCTTTGTCGATGTTTGGAATGCTGTGGACCAGTTGCGGCAAGTGCTTCAAAGCGGTGAATGGCAAGAGCCTCAATTCAATCAAATTCAAATTGTCACTTGAAGGATCCACATGACGGGCTGCCCCTTTCAATCCGAGTCTGGTCAAGCCGAAGTTGACTCAACGGCCACTGCGCAAGTCCAAGGCGTTGCCCTGCTGGACTTCAGCCAGCGCATGAGCTATGGCGACTATTTGCATCTGGATGAGATATTGAACGCACAGCACCCTCGCTCGCCTGATCACAATGAAATGCTATTCATCGTGCAACACCAAACCAGCGAGTTGTGGATGAAATTGATGCTGCACGAGTTGCAAGCGGCGATGAGCTGCATGGCGCAAGACGATTTACCCAGCGCCTTCAAGATGCTGGCGCGTGTGAGTCAAATCATGGCGCAACTGGTGCATGCTTGGGACGTTTTAGCCACCATGACACCGCCTGAGTACAGTGCCATTCGGCCCTTCCTGGCCCAAAGCAGTGGCTTTCAAAGTTACCAATACCGTTGCATCGAATTTGCGTTGGGCAATAAAAATGCAGCGCAATTAAAACCCCATGCACACCGCCCTGATTTATTGGCCAGCGTGACCGCAGCATGGCAAGCACCTTCGCTCTACGATCAAGCCTTGCGCTTACTGGCCAGGCGCGGCCTCAACATACCCGCCACGCACACACAGCGCAATTGGCAACTGCCTTACCAAGCCAGCGAAGCTGTCGAACAAGCTTGGTTGCATGTTTACAGAAACACAAAAGCCCATTGGGATCTGTACCAATTGGGCGAAGAGTTGACCGATTTGGAAGATGCTTTCAGGCTTTGGCGTTTTCGGCATCTCACAACAGTGGAGCGCGTGATTGGATTTAAAAAAGGGACGGGCGGCACGGGCGGTGTGAGTTATTTGCGCAAAATGCTCGACGTGGTTTTATTCCCAGAAATCTGGACTTTGCGAACCCACTTATGAGCTTCAAGGCCCCCCGTAAAGCCAAGGAACGTCCATCAAGCGCTCACCCATGAGGCGGATGGCCAAGTCGCGGCCCCAACCGATCAGACCCGAGGCGTGAAAAATCTGACCATTGCGAATTGAGCGCTGCTGAACCCTCGCATTGCGCTCCCACCTGTTTTTCGCATACAGGGCCCAGCGCTCTGGCACCTTCAGATCTGAACGAGCCCAGCACTGTGCCAATTGATCAGCGTCCTCCACGGCCATGCCTGCGCCTTGGGCCAAGAAGGGCCGCATGGGGTGCGCTGCGTCACCCAGCAAGGCAACGGGCCCTTGGGCCATTTCATGTGCCCCTGCAAGGGGAGGTCGATCGCACAAAGGCCACAAACGCCAGGAAGGTGCCGCGTCCAAGACCGCCTCCAAGGCAGGGTGCAGCACAGCGCCCATGGCACTGCGAAGATCAGCCGCATGGGCGCCGTGGTCCCATTGGGGCGCTTGCGCAGGCGCCAAGCCAGGAACAATCACCACCAAGTTGAGCAACTCACCCCGTCGCACTGGATATTGCACCGCATGCATGCGGGAGCCAAGCCACACCGTGACGTCTTGACTGCGCAGATGCACCGGCAAATTTTTTTGTGCAATCATCGTGCGGTAAGCCAACAAACCGCTCTTGCGGGGGGCTATGTCACCCAGCAAATATTGCCGCGCCACGCTCCATAAACCATCGGCACCCACCATGGCTTGAGCAAGAAAGGCTTGGCCCGATTGCGTATGAACTTCAACCCCATCTTGACTGGACATGAGTCGAATCAAATTTTGATTCAAATGCAATTCAACTCGGCCTGTATCGATCACCGATTGCAAAAGCAATTGATGCAAATCAGCCCGGGCTATGCTGGCGTAAGGCGCACCGTAGCGCAAAGTAGTTCGACTGCCAAAGGGCAAGCTGCCCAAGGTTTGCCCCGACTTGGCTTGACGCACCTGCAGCGAGTCGGGGAATGAGGCCAAGCTGCGCAATGCATCGTCCAAGCCCCAAGAGAACAAAGTTCGCGTCACGTTCGGCCCGATTTGTATGCCTGCGCCAAATTCTTGAAATGCTTCTGCGCGCTCTAGCAGGGTCACATCAACGCCTTGGCGAGCCAAGGCCAAGGCGGCGGCCAAGCCGCCAATCCCACCTCCGGCAATGAGAATTTCTTTTTTCACAACCTGCATTGTGCAACCTCAAAGGGACTTTTTGAAAAAATTGGAAAATCTGCACATGACAAACCTCAAAGCTCCCGAACTTTTACTGCCAGCCGGCTCTTTGCCCAAAATGCGCGCTGCCTTTGATTTTGGCGCGGATGCCATCTACGCGGGCCAGCCCCGCTACAGTCTTCGCGCTCGCAACAATGAATTTAAATTAGAGCAAATTGACCAAGGCATAAAGGAGGCCCATTCACGCGGGAAAAAATTCTTCGTCACCAGCAATTTATTGCCCCACAACGACAAGGTCCGGACTTACCTGCGCGACATTGAGCCCGTCATCGCAATGCAACCAGATGCCTTGATCATGGCCGATCCAGGCCTGATCATGATGGTTCGCGAAAAATGGCCGCAGGTTTCCATTCACTTGTCTGTGCAAGCCAACACCGTGAATTGGGCTGCGGTCAAATTTTGGCAAAAGCAAGGCATCACTCGGATCATTTTGTCGCGGGAATTGAGCCTAGATGAAATCGAAAAAATTCGCCAAGAATGCCCTGACATGGAGCTTGAAGTTTTCGTGCACGGCGCTTTGTGCATTGCTTACTCAGGCCGCTGCTTGCTCTCGGGGTACTTCAACCGGCGCGACCCCAACCAAGGCACCTGCACCAATGCCTGCCGCTGGAGCTACAGCAGCACAGAGGGCACCGATGACACCGACAGCGGCGAAGTGCTTGCCAGCACATTGCAAGCGGATTTCAATTTTGAGCATGAACAAGCGTTGGCAGAAAAAAAATTCGCCGCTTGCGGCGGCAGTCCACGCCACCCCCAAGCAGACAAAGTTTATTTGATCGAAGAGGCTGGCAGACCCGGCCAGCACATGCCTATCATGGAAGATGCGCACGGCACCTACATCATGAACAGCAAGGATTTGCGAGCTGTCGAGTTGATCGAACGCCTGGTCCGCATTGGCGTGGACTCCTTGAAAATTGAAGGTCGGACCAAAAGTCTTTACTACGTGTCAAGAACGGCGCAGGTCTATCGCCAAGCGATTGACGATGCTGTGGCGGCTCGCCCTTTCAACCCAGACTTGATCAGCCAGCTCGATGGTTTGGCCCACCGCGGTTACACCAGCGGATTCTTGGAGCGCCGTCCTGCACAGGACTACCAAAATTACGAAACGGGCCACTCTGTGGGCCACCGCAGCCAATTTGTGGGTGAAGTTCGTGCAGTGCAGGATGGCTGGGCCGAGGTGGAGACCAAAAATAAATTCTCAGTGGGCGACACGTTGGAAGTGATCCACCCCAGCGGCAACCGCAAGCTGAAGTTGGATCAAATGAAAAATGAAAATGGCCAAACCATCACGGTGGCCCCAGGCAGCCCCTTGAAGGTTTGGATTCCTCTGCAAGGCCCCGTGGAAGGGGCCTTGCTTGCACGGATGTTCTAAGCGCTCAAGGCCATCAACAATCAGGCCGTCACGCCTTTGGCAACTTCTGCGTACTCTTCGATCTTGTCAAAGTTCAAATACTTGTAGATCTGCGTGCCGTCTTTGTTGATCTCGGTCATGTCGGCCGCGTATTCGGCCACGGTCGGAATACGGCCCAGCTTGGAGCAGATCGCGGCCAACTCGGCTGAGGCCAAATACACATTGGTATTTTTACCCAAACGGTTGGGGAAATTGCGCGTGGAAGTCGAAACCACAGTGGCACCTTCGCGCACTTGCGCTTGGTTGCCCATGCACAAAGAGCAGCCGGGCATTTCAGTGCGCGCGCCAGCTGCGCCAAACACGCCGTAGTGGCCTTCTTTGGTCAACTCTGCCGCGTCCATTTTGGTCGGCGGTGCCACCCACAATTTAACGGGAATGTCCCGCTTGCCTTCAAGCAATTTCGAAGCTGCACGGAAATGTCCAATATTCGTCATGCAAGAGCCGATGAACACTTCATCGATTTTTTGACCCGAAACTTGGGACAACAATTTGGCATCATCGGGGTCATTGGGGCAGCACATGACGGGCTCTTTCAACTGACTCATGTCGATTTCAAGCACGTGGGCATATTCCGCGTTGCTGTCGGCTTGCAGCAACTCCGAGTTGGCCAACCAAGCCTCAACGGCCTTGATGCGACGCTCCAAAGCGCGTTTGTCTTTGTAACCCTGGGCAATCATGTTTTTCATCAAAACAATGTTGCTGTTCAAATACTCCTTGACGGGGCCAGGGTTGAGCTTGACGGTGCAACCTGCAGCCGAGCGTTCGGCAGACGCATCGGACAACTCAAAGGCTTGCTCCACTTTCAAATCTGGCAAGCCCTCAATTTCCAAAATGCGGCCGGAAAACTCATTGATCTTGCCGGACTTGGCCACGGTGAGTAGCCCCGCTTGAATGGCGTAGTAAGGAATGGAATGGACCAAATCACGCAAGGTGATGCCGGGCTGCATCTGTCCTTTGAAACGCACCAGCACTGATTCGGGCATGTCCAAAGGCATCACGCCTGTGGCAGCGCCAAAGGCCACCAAACCTGAGCCCGCTGGGAAAGAAATGCCAATCGGAAAACGTGTGTGCGAGTCGCCGCCTGTGCCCACGGTGTCGGGGAGCAACAAACGGTTGAGCCAGCTGTGAATCACCCCGTCGCCAGGGCGCAGCGACACCCCACCGCGGTTGCTGATGAAGGCTGGCAATTCGCGATGTGTTTTGACGTCAACGGGCTTGGGGTAAGCGGCCGTATGGCAGAAAGATTGCATCACCATGTCGGCGCTGAAACCCAGGCAGGCCAAGTCTTTCAACTCGTCGCGGGTCATGGTGCCAGTGGTGTCTTGCGAGCCCACTGTGGTCATCTTAGGCTCACAATAAGTGCCGGGGCGAACGCCCTGGCCTTCAGGCAAACCGCAAGCGCGGCCCACCATTTTTTGCGCCAACGTGAAGCCGGCTTTTGTAGCGTGCGGCACTTTGGGCAAACGGAACAAGGTGGAAACTGGCAAACCTAGAAATTCGCGCGCCTTGGCTGTCAAGGATCGGCCAATGATCAAGTTGATACGGCCACCTGCGCGCACTTCGTCAAACAAAACTTCATTGCGCAGCACAAACTTTTCGATAAGTTGGCCATTTTTTTCAATCTTGCCATCGTAGGGCCAAACATCAATCACGTCGCCCATGTTGAATTTCGAAACATCCACTTCAATGGGCAAAGCGCCTGAGTCTTCTTGCGTATTGAAGAAGATAGGCGCGATTTTCCCGCCCAGCGTCAAGCCACCAAAACGTTTGTTGGGAACAAAGGGAATGTCCTCGCCAAAGCCCCAAACGATGCTGTTGGTGGCCGACTTGCGTGAAGAACCCGTACCCACCACATCGCCTACATAGGCCACCAAATTACCTTTTTTCTTGAGCTCTTCAATGAAGGCCATGGGGCCGCGCTTGCCATCTTCTTCGGGCTTGAATGCCGCGTCAGCGCGGGTGTTTTTCAACATCGCCAAGTAGTGCAACGGAATGTCAGGACGGCTCCAGGCATCGGGTGCTGGCGACAAATCGTCGGTGTTGGTTTCACCGGGTACTTTGAAAACCGTCACGGTGATTTTTTTCGCCACTTCGGGGCGTACGCTGAACCACTCTGCCTCGGCCCAGCTTTTCATCACGGCACTGGCGTGCGCATTGCCGGCATTGACCTTTTCCGCGACGTCGTGGAAAAAATCAAACATCAACAAAGTCTTTTTCAAACCCTGTGCAGCCACGCTGGCAAGCTCAGCATCGTCGAGCAAATCGATCAACGGCTTGACGTTGTAGCCACCTACCATGGTGCCTAGCAATTCAGTGGCTTTGGCTTTGGAGATCAGCGCAACTGCCAAATCACCATGCGCCACTGCGGCCAAAAAGGAAGCTTTGACTTTGGCCGCATCGTCCACACCGGGGGGCACGCGGTGCGTCAGCAAATCCAGTAAAAAGGCGTCCTCGCCTTGCGGGGGGGCTTTGATCAATTCGATCAAATCCGCCGTTTGCTGCGCGTCCAAGGGCAGCGCTGGAATGCCCATTGCAGCGCGTTGTGCGGCGTGTTCACGGTAAGCTTTCAACATGGTTTTCTCCTGTCTAACTAAGTCAATGGTAAAAATTGGAGTACTGATATTGGTTTCAGCGACGCACAGGCATGCTGGTATCAATCAGGGCTGGGGGTGGGTTGATTTTCATATCGTTGGCAACTGCCACTTGATCGGGGTGAGCGCATTCATCGGCCAAGCGTCGGCCATTTATTTGGTCCATCAACATGGACTTGTTGGACAACTGCAGCCACACCGCGCCAGCTTTGGCATCTTCCAATCGAATCGCACCGGTGCTGGTCGCCACGGGCCGCATGCGGTATTTGTAGCCCTTGCCTTGCAAGTTGAAATAGCCAGGCGCTGCAGCATCCGCACTCATGTTGACGCTGGCGCCTAATTCACAGGGCAATTGGCCGATATGCACGCGCTGAGCAATGCTCAACTCATGCGAATCCAAGGGGGGCTCAGATTCTGATGCTTTTTTGACGGCTTGCTTCGTGGACTTGGCTGCAGCAGGCTTGGATTTGGCTTGCGCTGGCGATGGGGCTGGTGTTTGCGCCACAGCCCCCTGCAATGTGAAAACCGCCCCCCAAAGCAGGCCAGCCAGATACCTGCAGCATTTTGAAAAAGTTGTCATGGCAGTCCTTGGAAAAAAGTTTGCACAGAACTTGGCAATGGGCGCCCTGTTTGATGTGCTCGCTCTAGCACATGCCAAAAAAATCGGTAGCTGGCGCGGTCATGCAATTGGCCGGCGTGACTGACTGGTGCCCACTGCGCCGCTTGCGCTGCCACAATCAATTGGGCGGCTTGGTCAATCTCGCTGGCACTGGGCGCCAAGGCTTCAAGGATAGGTCTAATTTGACTCGGGTGAATGCTCCACATCCGCGTGTAGCCATACTCGCGCGAAGCTTTTTTTGCAGCAGATTGGATCGCCTGAGCATCTGAGAATTCTGTGACCACACAATGCGAGGGCACTTTGCCGTGGGCATGGCAAGCACTGGCAATTTCCAATTTGGCGCGGACCACCAAGGGGTGCGTGAATTGGCCGTGCACGCCCATGCCATTGGATGGAATGGCGCCCGCGTGAGCCGAGACAAAATCCATCAACCCAAAGCTGATGGACTGCACCCGCGGGTGCGCTGCAATGTCAAATGCGCGGTGCACTGCAGCTGGCGACTCCAGCAAAACATGCAAAGGCAAATGCCCCGCCCCCGCATGGTTCAGTGCCTGAGCCGCAATCTCGAGATCGCCCACAGTCTCAACTTTGGGCACCATCATGTGCGTTAAACGGCTGCCTGCCCGGCCCGCAACCCATGCCACATCCGATTCAAAACTGGGGTGGCCCACGGGGTGAACGCGCACCGCCACTCTCGCTTGGGGCGCTGCAGCCAAAGCCAACTCTGTCACCAAAGCGGCGTGCTCAGCCTCACCCCCGACCGGCGCGCCGTCTTCACAGTCCAGCGTGACATCAAAAACACAGGTGCCAAATTCTTCGGTCATTTCGGCCTGCAGTTGCAGGCTTTTACGCATCCGGACTTCCACCCCGCTGTAATGGTCACACACCGGCAAACTCAGGCTCGCCGCTTGGGACCCCAACAGAATATCGCGCGGATGCTTCACGAAAAAAGTCCGCCAATTACAGCAAATGGGCCACGCCAGCTTGCTCGTCGGTCAACTCTTTGAGCGTCTTGTCAATGCACGCTTGGCTGAAAGCGTCGATCGCCAAACCTTCCACAATTTTGTATTCGCCGTTTTCACATGTCACGGGAAAGCCGAAAATCACATCTTTGGGAATGCCGTACCAGCCCTGTGAAGGAATACCCATGGTGACCCACTTACCCTGTGTGCCCAAGGCCCAGTCACGCATGTGGTCAATGGCCGCATTGGCCGCAGAGGCCGCTGAAGACAAGCCACGCGCTTCGATGATGGCCGCGCCACGTTTGCCCACGGTGGGTAAAAACACATTGGCGTTCCAGTCTTGGTCGTTGATCATCTCTTTGACTGACTGGCCCGCAATGGTGGCAAAGCGGTAATCTGCGTACATGGTGGGCGAGTGGTTGCCCCAGACCGCCAGTTTTTCAATGTCCGCCACCGCTTTGCCAGTTTTGGCTGCGATTTGCGAGGCTGCGCGGTTGTGGTCCAAGCGCAGCATGGCCGTGAAGTTGCCAGGCTTGAGGTCTGGTGCACTTTTCATGGCGATGTAGGCGTTGGTGTTGGCCGGATTGCCCACCACCAAAACTTTCACATGGCGTGAGGCCACTGCGTTCAAAGCCTTGCCTTGTGCGGTGAAGATGGCGCCATTGATCGACAACAATTCAGCGCGCTCCATGCCTGGGCCGCGCGGGCGTGAGCCCACGAGCAACGCGTAATCAACGTCTTTGAAAGCGCTCATGGGGTCCGAGTGCGCTTGCATGCCTGCCAGCAAAGGAAAGGCGCAGTCGTCCAACTCCATCATCACGCCTTTGAGCGCTTTTTGAGCTTTTTCATCTGGGATTTCCAGCAACTGCAAGATGACGGGCTGGTCTTTTCCCAGCATCTCGCCAGAGGCGATGCGAAACAACAAGGCGTATCCAATTTGACCTGCTGCGCCTGTGACGGCAACGCGGACGGGCTTTTTACTCATGGCGTGAACTCCAGATAGTGATGATAAAAAGGTCGCTGACCACACTGCAAAAGTCAACTCATGCACGCGGACGAACAGCTTGCGAGTTTACTCTCGAAAACCCTTGGTTGTCAATTTGTCTTATGTCTTATATAAGATATCATGACGCCACCTATTGACCGATCCACCGATCGCCATTGCCATGACCATCCACCCTTTTTCCATTGACGCTGCAGGAACGAACGACGACGAACCCCTCACGCCCGCCTTCAGCCCCCTGTACCAGCAAATCAAGGGCTTGATCCTGCAAAGTTTGCAAAGCGGCGAATGGAAGCCCAGCGAGGGCATCCCCAGCGAGATGGACCTGGCCGCGCGCTACCGGGTCAGCCAAGGCACAGTTCGCAAAGCCATCGACGAGTTGGCCGCTGACCACCTCTTGGTCAGGCGCCAAGGCAAGGGCACCTTTGTGGCCACGCACGCCGAGCAGCAGGTCCAATACCGTTTCTTGAAACTGCTGCCCGATCAGGCAGATCCCAACAGTCAGGGGCCTGCACAGCGCAACATCGTGGACTGCAAGCGTTTTCGAGCCACGGCAGAAATCGCCCGCTCTTTGGCTTTGCGCACCGGTGACAGCGTGTTGCAGGTGCGCCGGGTTTTGTCTTTTGCTGGAATTCCCACCATTTTGGAAGACCTTTGGCTGCCTGGCGGCCCCTTCAAAGGCTTGACTGCTGAACGCCTGCGTGCCTATCGCGGGCCCATGTATGCCTTGTTTGAGACTGAATTTGGCGTTCGCATGGTGCGCGCAGAAGAAAAAATCAAGGCCGTGCTGCCAGACAGTGCTCAAGGGCAATTGCTCGATGTGCCGCAGAACACCCCCTTGCTCAGCGTCGAGCGGGTGGCCTACACCTACAAAGACACCCCGATGGAGTTGCGACGCGGTTTTTACCGAACAGACAGCCACCACTATCACAATCGCTTGAATTGAGCGGCAAGCGCTGTGAAAAATCAGAAATGATGCTTTGAGGCAGCTTAATTTGAAATCCTCATGTCAGTTTGCTGCGTTGCAATAGAATTCAATATCAGCGCACCCAAAATGGGCACGCGCTTAGCCTTGAGGAATAAAAAATGACCGGAACTGCCCGCAAGCGGCCTGAATTTCGAAATATCAATGCCTTGACTGATTTGCCCAGTTACCGCTTGCCCGTAGCAGGTTGGGTCTCCATCTTGCACCGTGCCAGTGGTGCGATGCTGTTCTTCATGATGCCTTTCATCATTTGGCTTTTTGACACCTCTGTCACCTCTGAGCTGTCCTACGCCACGTTTGCTGCGGCATTCAATGTCGGCCTGGGCTTTGTGCCGGGTTGGTTCATCAAATGCGTAGCTTTGGCTTTGATCTGGGCTTATTTGCACCACTTGGTGGCAGGCGTGCGCCATTTGTACATGGACACGCACCACGACGTGACCAAAGAATTTGGCAGCACTTCGGCCATTTTGACTTTGGCTATCAGCTTAGGCCTGAGCGCACTTTTGGGCGCCAAGTTGTTTGGCCTTTATTAATTTCTGGAGCAATTTATATGTCTGTCAATTACGGCTCCAAACGCGTCGTTGTGGGTGCTCATTACGGCATTCGTGACTGGCTGGCGCAGCGCATCACAGCAGCCCTGATGGCCGCTTTCACCTTGGTGGTGTTGCTCCAAGTTATCTTCACCCAAGGCCCTTTGGGGTATGAGGGCTGGGCTGGTATTTTTGCCAGCCAATGGATGAAGTTCTTAACTTTCATCGTGATCATCGCCCTGCTTTATCACGCCTGGATTGGCATGCGTGATATCTGGATGGACTACATCAAACCTCTGGGGTTGCGTCTTTTCTTGCACGTTGCCAGTTTAATCTGGCTGATCGGTTGCGCGGGGTGGGCCATTCAAGTGCTGTGGCGGCTTTGACCCAAAGCCTTCACCCCGCCACATTGAACCCAACGCCCCTTCTTACATAAGATTTCAAACACCATGACTTACACCAAAGACAAGATCGCCACGCGCAAATTTGACGTCGTGATCGTCGGCGCTGGCGGCTCCGGCATGCGCGCTTCCTTGCAACTGGCTCGCGCGGGCCTGAATGTGGCCGTGCTGTCCAAAGTGTTTCCCACTCGTTCGCACACGGTGGCAGCGCAGGGCGGTATTGGCGCCTCCTTGGGCAACATGTCGGACGACAACTGGCACTACCATTTCTACGACACCATCAAAGGCTCTGACTGGCTGGGTGACCAAGATGCGATCGAGTTCATGTGCCGCGAAGCCCCCAAAGTCGTCTATGACTTGGAGCACATGGGCATGCCGTTTGATCGAAACGCTGACGGCACAATTTATCAAAGACCCTTTGGCGGACACACGGCCAACTACGGGGAAAAGCCAGTGCAACGCGCTTGTGCTGCGGCTGACCGCACAGGGCACGCGATGCTGCACACCTTGTACCAACAAAACGTCAAAGCCAACACCAGCTTTTTCGTGGAGTGGATGGCGCTTGATTTGATTCGCGACGCTGAAGGCGACGTGACGGGCGTAACGGCCTTAGAGATGGAAACCGGCGACCTGCACATCTTGCACGCCAAGACTGTTTTGCTCGCCACCGGCGGCGCGGGCCGGATTTTTGCCGCATCGACCAACGCCTTCATCAACACCGGCGATGGTTTGGGCATGGCCGCGCGGGCGGGCATACCCTTGGAAGACATGGAGTTCTGGCAATTCCACCCCACTGGCGTGGCTGGGGCCGGTGTCTTGTTGACCGAAGGCTGCCGCGGTGAAGGCGCCATTTTGCTCAACAGCAATGGCGAACGCTTCATGGAGCGTTACGCCCCCACTTTGAAAGATTTGGCCCCGCGCGATTTCGTCTCACGCTCCATGGACCAAGAAATCAAAGAAGGCCGAGGTTGCGGGCCCAACAAAGATTATGTTTTGTTAAAGCTCGACCATTTGGGCGCGGAAACAATCCACAAGCGCTTGCCTTCGGTCTACGAGATCGGCGTGAACTTTGCCAACGTGGACATCACCAAAGAATCGATTCCTGTGGTGCCCACCATCCATTACCAAATGGGCGGTATTCCCACCAACATCCATGGGCAAGTTGTCACGCAAACAGCCACGCAGCACAACGCTGTTGTCAATGGCTTGTACGCGGTGGGTGAGTGCTCTTGTGTCAGCGTGCATGGCGCCAACCGATTGGGCACCAATTCGCTGCTGGATTTGTTGGTATTTGGCCGTGCTGCAGGCAATCACATCGTCGATTTCGCCAGCAAAACCAAAGCGCACAAAGCGTTGCCCGCCGATGCCGCAGATCGCACCTTGGAACGCTTGAACAGGCTGGAAGGGCGCGGCGGAGAGTACTCGCAAGATGTGGCCAACGACATGCGCGCATCCATGCAAAAACACGCTGCCGTGTTCAGAACCCAAGCCAGCATGGACGAGGGCGCCCAGAAAATCGCTGAGATTCGCCAGCGGGTCAATGCCATCGCTTTGAAAGACACCTCCAAGGTGTTCAACACTGCGCGCATTGAAGCCTTGGAAGTTGAAAATCTGATCGAATGCGCACAAGCCACCATGGTCTCTGCTGCTGCGCGCAAAGAGTGCCGCGGCGCGCACACCGTGAGCGACTACGAACGCCCTGCCGACGATCCTATAGCCCCGCTGGGCCGCGACGACGCCAACTGGATGAAGCACAGCTTGTGGCACAGCGCGACCAACAGCTTGACCTACAAGCCCGTTAATTTAAAACCCCTGACGGTGGACTCCGTGCCCCCGAAAGTTCGCACGTTCTAACCCCCCATAGGTTCACAGCATGACTCTACGTACATTTGAAATTTACCGCTACGATCCTGACAAGGATGCCAAACCTTACATGCAGCGCATTGAGGTGGAACTAGACGGGCACGAACGCATGTTGCTGGATGCTTTGATGAAGCTCAAAGCGGTTGACCCCACTTTGTCGTTTCGCCGCTCTTGCCGTGAAGGCGTGTGCGGCTCAGACGCCATGAACATCAACGGCAAAAATGGCTTGGCCTGTTTGACCAACATGCTCAATTTGCCTGGCAAGATTGTTCTCAAACCCCTGCCCGGCCTGCCTGTGGTGCGTGACCTGATCGTCGACATGACGCAGTTTTTCAAGCAATACCATTCCATCAAACCCTACTTGATCAACGACACCATTCCGCCTGAAAAAGAGCGCCTGCAAAGCCCGCAAGAGCGCGAAGAACTCGACGGTTTGTACGAATGCATTTTGTGCGCCAGTTGCTCTACCAGTTGCCCCAGCTTTTGGTGGAACCCCGACAAATTTGTGGGCCCTGCCGGCTTGTTGCAAGCCTACCGCTTCATTGCGGACAGCCGTGACCACGGCACGGCTGAGCGCTTGGACAATCTGGAAGATCCATACCGCTTATTCCGCTGCCACACCATCATGAATTGTGTGGATGTTTGTCCAAAAAGCCTGAACCCAACCAAGGCGATTGGCAAAATCAAAGAGATGATGGTGCGCCGCGCCGTTTGATGAATTGACGACTTGACATGGGAGATGAACTGCTCGAAGGACTTGACCGTCAAACCCTTGCGGGTGAGCGGGCTCTGAGCAAATTGCGCTGGCGTTGCCGGCGCGGCTTGCTGGAAAACGACTTGTTCATTGAGCGGTTTTTCAACCGGCATGCTGCACAATTGACCGCAGGCCAGGCCCGCGGCATGTATGTTTTGATGGACTTGTCAGACAACGATCTGATGGACCTGTTGATGAAGCGTACTTCTTTGAAAGCCGAAATGGACGGCCCTGAAGTGCGAGAAGTGCTCAGCATGATGCTGGCCTGAAGTGCGAAACAAGAACTGATTTATTGAGGAAATTGAACCATGAAACTCGCTGACAACAAAGCCACCCTGTCGTTCAGTAACGGCAGCCCCAGCATCGAGATGCCCGTCTACAGCGGCAACATTGGCCCCGATGTGATTGACATTCGCAAGCTCTACGGGCAAAGCGGCATGTTCACTTATGACCCCGGCTTTTTATCGACCGCGTCATGCCAGTCGGCCATCACTTACATCGATGGCGACAAAGGCGAGTTGCTCTACCGTGGTTATCCGATCGAGCAGTTGGCCCATCACGGCGACTATTTGGACACCTGCTTTTTATTGCTCAAGGGCGATTTGCCCAACGCACAGCAAAGTGGCGACTTCCACAAATTGGTCAGCAACCACACCATGGTCAATGAGCAGATGCAGTTTTTCCTGCGCGGCTTTCGCCGGGATGCACACCCCATGGCGGTGTTGACAGGCTTGGTTGGCGCCTTGTCGGCGTTCTACCACGACAGCACCGACATCAACAACGCCGAGCACCGCGAAATTGCAGCCATTCGTTTGATTGCCAAAATGCCCACCTTGGTGGCCATGGCCTACAAATACGGCGTGGGCCAGCCCTTCATGTACCCCCAAAACGATTTGTCATATGCAGGCAACTTTTTGCGCATGATGTTTGGCGTGCCTTGTGAAGACTATGTGGTCAACCCGGTGCTTGAGCGCGCGCTGGACCGCATCTTCACCTTGCATGCTGACCACGAGCAAAACGCATCCACGTCCACAGTGCGTTTGTGCGGCTCATCTGGCACCAACCCCTTCGCCGCGATTGCTGCTGGCGTGGCTTGTCTGTGGGGTCCTGCCCACGGCGGCGCCAATGAAGCGTGCTTGAATATGTTGGGCGACATTCAAAACATGGGCGGCATCTCTAAAGTTGGCGAGTTCATGAACCAGGTCAAAGACAAAAATTCTGGCGTCAAGCTGATGGGTTTTGGCCACCGCGTTTACAAAAACTATGACCCCCGCGCCAAACTCATGCAAGAAACCTGCAACGAAGTGCTCGCTGAGATGGGCTTGGAAAATGACCCCTTGTTCAAGTTGGCCAAGGCGGTTGAGAAAATCGCCCTGGAAGACGACTATTTCGTCTCGCGCAAGCTCTACCCGAACGTCGACTTCTACTCAGGCATCGTGCAACGAGCCATTGGCATCCCTGTGAATTTATTCACCGGCGTTTTCGCCTTGGCCCGCACCGTGGGCTGGATTGCCCAGTTGAACGAAATGATCAGTGATCCAGAATACAAAATTGGCCGCCCCCGCCAGTTGTTCACAGGCTCGCCTCGCAGAGATGTGCCTTCGTTGAAATAAGTCTTAGGGCGCTTAATCAAGCCCGCGCAAGGTCGCGGGCTTTTTTCATGCAATGCGCATAAAATGCTTGGCTTGACTCAAGGAAAGCCCCATGGCACGCACGCTTTACGACAAAATTTGGGACGAACATGTCGTCCACACCGAGGAAGACGGCACCGCTGTTTTGTACATCGACCGCCATCTGGTGCACGAAGTCACCAGCCCGCAAGCTTTTGAGGGCCTGCGCCAAGCCGGCCGCAAAGTCTGGCGCGTCAGCTCCATCGTGGCCACCGCCGACCACAACACCCCCACCACAGGCTGGGAGTTGGGCTACGACGGTATCACCGACCCCATCAGCAAAGAGCAGATCACCACTTTGGACAGCAACATCCAAGAGTTTGGTTCTGCTGCGTTCTTTCCGTTTCTGTCTAAACGCCAAGGCATCGTGCATGTCATTGGCCCTGAAAATGGCGCCACACTGCCTGGCATGACCGTTGTCTGCGGCGACTCACACACCTCCACGCACGGCGCATTTGGCGCTTTAGCGCATGGCATCGGGACGAGTGAAGTCGAGCACGTCATGGCGACCCAAACCCTGCTGGCCAAAAAAGCCAAAAATATGCTGATCAAGGTGGAAGGTGTTGCGCCCAAGGGTGTGACGGCCAAGGACATTGTGTTGGCCATCATCGGCCAAATTGGCACGGCCGGCGGTACAGGCTATACCCTTGAATTTGGCGGCGCTGCAATCCGCGCTTTGTCCATGGAAGGGCGCATGACGGTTTGCAACATGGCCATTGAAGCGGGCGCGCGCGCTGGCTTGGTGGCCGTTGACGAGAAAACCATCGACTACGTCAAAGGCCGCCTGCTCTCCCCCACTGGTGTTGAATGGGATCACGCCGCAGCCTATTGGAAAACTTTGCAGTCTGATGCGGGCGCCGCCTTTGACAGCGTTGTGGAGTTAGATGCTGCAAAAATTTTGCCGCAAGTCACCTGGGGCACTTCGCCTGAAATGGTGCTGGGCATTGACGCCCTTGTGCCCGACCCTGAAAAAGAAAAAGACGCCAACAAACGTGATGCGATCGAGAGGGCTTTGACTTACATGGGTCTCCAGCCAGGAAAGGCTTTGAACGACATCCATGTCGACAAAGTCTTCATCGGCTCATGCACCAACAGCCGCATCGAGGACATGCGCGAGGCAGCTGCCGTGGTGAAGAAACTGGGCCAAAAAGTGGCCAAAAATGTCAAGCTGGCAATGGTTGTACCGGGCTCGGGTTTGGTCAAAGAACAAGCGGAGCGGGAAGGCCTGCATGAAATATTCAAGGCTGCGGGTTTTGAATGGCGCGAGCCGGGTTGCTCGATGTGCTTGGCCATGAACGCCGACCGCTTGGAGCCAGGCGAGCGCTGTGCCAGTACCAGCAACCGCAACTTTGAGGGCCGTCAAGGCGCTGGCGGGCGCACCCATTTGGTCAGCCCCGCCATGGCTGCAGCGGCTGCCATACACGGCCACTTTGTCGATGTGAGGCAGTTTGCCTGAGTGCGCAAAACGCCCCTGAAAATCGACCCTCCATCAGAGAACACCTCATGCAAAAATTCACTGTACACAAAGGCCTCGTGTTGCCCATGGACCGAGAAAACGTCGACACCGACGCGATCATTCCAAAGCAATTTTTAAAGTCCATCCGCAAAACAGGCTTTGGCCCCAACTTGTTTGACGCCTGGCGCTATTTGGACCCCGGCTTCCCCGGGCAAGATCCGGAAAGTCGCAAGCCCAATCCAGATTTCATACTGAACCAAGCGCGCTACCAAGGCGCCTCGGTGTTGCTGGCCCGCAAAAACTTTGGCTGCGGCTCTTCGCGTGAGCACGCCCCTTGGGCCATTGACCAATACGGTTTTCGAGCTGTGATCGCGCCCAGTTTTGCTGACATCTTTTTCAACAACTGTTTCAAAAATGGCTTGTTGCCAATCGTTTTGCCAGAGGCAGTGATCAGCCAATTGTTTGACGAAGTTGCCGCCTTCCCCGGCTACCAACTGAGCATCGACCTTGCACGCCAAGTGGTCATTCGCCCTCAAGGTGAAGAAATTGCGTTTGAGGTTCAAGCCTTTCGCAAATACTGTTTGCTCAATGGCCTGGATGACATCGGCTTGACGCTGCGCCACACCGACAAAATCAAAGCTTTTGAAGCGGAGCGACTGGCCACCAAGCCGTGGTTGGCCCACACCATTTAAGCCCACCTTTCAAATAAAAAATACCATGAAAATTGCAGTTTTGCCAGGCGACGGCATTGGCACCGAAATCGTTGCACAGGCCGTTGAAGTTTTGAATGTCCTCGATTTGAAGTTCGAGATGGAAACGGCTTTGGTGGGCGGCGCTGCATTTGACGCCCATGGCCACCCTTTGCCGGAAGCCACATTGAAACTGGCCATGCAATCCGACGCCGTGCTTTTTGGCGCGGTCGGCGACTGGAAATACGACAAACTTGATCGCCCCTTGCGCCCTGAGCAGGCCATTTTGGGATTGCGAAAAAACATGGGCTTGTTCGCCAACTTTCGACCGGCCATTTGCTATGCAGAGTTGGTAGGCGCCTCCAGTTTGAAGCCTGAATTGATTTCTGGGCTGGACATTTTGATCATCCGCGAATTGACAGGCGACATTTACTTTGGCCAACCGCGTGGTCGCCGTATTGCCACCGATGGCCACTTTCCAGGTGCTGAAGAAGCTTTTGACACCATGCGCTATTCGCGTCCTGAAATTGAACGAATTGCCCATGTGGCTTTTCAGGCGGCACGCAAGCGCAGCAAGCGCGTGACCAGCGTCGACAAATCCAATGTGCTGGAAACTTTCCAGTTCTGGCGTGACGTTGTGACCGATGTGCACAAAGATTACCCTGACATTGCCTTGGACCACATGTACGTGGACAACGCAGCCATGCAACTGGTCAAAGAGCCCAAGCGCTTTGACGTGGTGGTGACCGGCAACATGTTTGGTGATATTTTGTCCGATGAAGCCTCGATGCTCACCGGCTCCATTGGCATGCTGCCCTCGGCCAGTTTGAACACGGAAAACCAAGGTCTGTACGAGCCCAGCCACGGCAGCGCGCCAGACATTGCCGGTAAGGATATTGCAAACCCACTGGCTACAATACTGTCTGCTGCCATGATGCTTCGTTTTTCACTCCAACAAGGCCAGGCCGCCGATCGCATTGAGACGGCGGTCAAGTCTGTACTCGCCTCGGGTTTGCGCACATCGGACATCTGGTCTGAGGGCTGCCGCAAAGTCAGCACACGCGAAATGGGTGCTGCTGTGGTGGCCGCCATCACGAAAACAAGCAAGGGCTAACAAACCTGCGTTCGTCACGCCCTCTGGCTTGACGAGCCGGAACCCAAAACTCAAACTGAAAGGGCAATGACATGAAACGGGTAGGACTGATTGGTTGGCGCGGCATGGTGGGTTCCGTCTTGATGGACCGCATGCAATCACAAGGTGATTTTGGGCTGATCGAACCCTTGTTTTTCTCCACTTCGAATGCGGGCGGCAAAGCCCCCGCCATGGCGAAAAACGAAAGCACATTGCAAGATGCCTTTAACCTCGATGCCTTAAAGCGCTGCGACATCATCATCACCGCGCAAGGCGGTGACTACACCACGGCCGTATTCCCCAAATTGCGTGCCACAGGCTGGGCAGGCCATTGGATCGACGCGGCGTCCACACTGCGGATGGAACAAAACGCCATCATCATTTTGGACCCGGTCAACATGCCCGTGATTCAAGCGGCCTTGAAAAAGGGCGGCAACAACTGGATCGGCGGCAACTGCACTGTCAGCTGCATGCTGATGGGTGTGGGCGCTTTGTACAAAGCCGGTTTGGTGGAGTGGATGAGCACGCAAACCTACCAAGCTGCTTCCGGTGGCGGCGCGCAGCACATGCGCGAGTTGCTGACGCAATACGGCACATTGAACGCCGAAGTCAAAGCTTTGCTGGACGATCCGAAAAGTGCCATCTTAGAAATAGATCGCAAAGTGATTGCCAAACAACGCAGTTTGAGCAGCGCTGAGACCGCCAACTTCGGCGCGCCTTTGGGCGGATCCTTGATTCCTTGGATCGACAAAGATCTGGGCAACGGCATGTCCAAAGAAGAGTGGAAAGGCATGGCCGAGACCAATAAAATTTTGGGCCAAGGCGAAGGTTTTGGCTCTGCCCCAGTGCCTGTGGATGGTTTTTGTGTGCGCGTGGGCGCCATGCGCTGCCACAGTCAAGCACTGACCTTCAAACTCAAGAAAAACGTACCTGTGGCCGACATTGAAGCCATGATCGCAGCCGATAACCCTTGGGTCAAGGTGGTGCCCAACACGCGCGAAGCCACGCTCAAAGACTTGACGCCAGTGGCCGTGACCGGCACCATGCACATTCCCGTAGGCCGCATTCGCAAAATGGCCATGGGCCCAGAATATGTAGGTGCCTTCACCATCGGCGATCAACTGCTCTGGGGTGCGGCAGAGCCGCTGCGGCGCATGCTGCGCATTCTGCTAGAAGCCTGATTTTTAAACCGTCAGAGATGGCCCGTTTTGCACCCCTCTTTGTCTGGCTTTGGGGCCTGCATTTCAGTGCGCATGCACTGGGTTTGGCGGGCATTGAAGTTCAGTCGCAAAGAGGAGAGCCTTTGCGCGCTGAAATTCAAGTGGCGCAAACCACGGCTGATGAATGGGCCCGGTTGACAGTCACGATTGCCTCTGCCGAGCGTTTTTCTCAAATGGGCTTGACTTATCAAGCGGCCATCAGCAGCATCCGAATCGACTTGCTCGAGCGCGCAGATGGTCGCAAAAGTATTCTGCTCACCAGCACCGAGCCCCTGCTTGAGAACTTTGTCGATCTGCTGATTCAAGCGCAAAGTCCCAAAGGTCAATGGCTCAAAGCTTTTGCATTGATGCTTGGCACGGCCAAGCCGGTAGCTGCACTCGCACCGATTCAGCCGCCCTCCTTGTCATCGGCGCAAGCCCAGCCTAAGGCGGACCCCACACCCGTGCACACTGTGCAAAAAGGTGAGAGTGCCAGCCGCATTGTCCAACCCTGGCTCAATGAAAAAACCAGCATGAATCAAATGCTGGTGGCGCTGTTGAAAAGTCAACCCCATGCATTCATCCAAGGCAATGTGAATTTACTGCGCGAAGGAGTTGTTCTGCGCGCACCCAACGCTGCGGCGGCGAAAGACATTGACCCCGAAGAGGCTCGGAAATTTTTGATCCTGCAGCAAAAAGATTTCATGGCCTATGCGCAAGTTGCAGCTCAAAACGCCTTGCAAGTCCATGGCAACAAGCCTTCAAGGCAAATGAGTGGCACCGTTGGCGCAGAACCCTCCAGCCCCCAACCCGTCCAGACTCCAGTGGACCAACTCAAGCTGACCCAGGCCAAAATTGAGCGTCAAAATGCCGAGTCCCGCTTGGCCGCGCAGCGTGCTTTGCTAGACGCTCAAAAGCAATTGACTGCCTTGCAACTCAATGTGGACGCCTTGCTTGAATTGAACAGCACACTGTCTAACGACGCCCCCACTTCCCCAGCACCCGCCCAAGCACCATTGGCAGAAAAAACCCTAGAACAAGCCAATGCCAAAGGCTGGTTGAACTTAAGCCACATGCTCGGCGGGTCCGAGCGTTTTCTTTATGTGTGGGCGGCTTTGAGCTTGATCACGGTCTTAGGTGTTTTCGCATGGCTGCGAGTGCGTGCAGTGCGCGCTGCCCAGACCCTCCAACCCATGCGCATGCCTGTGGGGCCCCCTCACATGGACCATGAGGGTGAGCGCACTCAAAGTTTGCCAAGCGAGATCACTGCACTCGATTTAGATTTGAAAACGAAACCCGAGACGCTGCGGTGAGACTGGCACTGGGCATCAGCTACAACGGCCAGGCCTACCAAGGCTGGCAAAGCCAAAGCTCGGGCCAGACCGTGCAAGACTGCTTGGAAAAAGCACTGCGAGATTTCAGCACCACGCGCGTTAGCATCCACTGTGCAGGGCGCACCGATGCGGGCGTTCATGGCTTGATGCAAGTGGTTCACTTTGACACCTTGATTGAGCGTGAAACAGCATCTTGGGTGCGCGGCACCAACCGCTATTTACCAAGCGACATCTCGGTTCAATGGGTGCAAGTTGTATCGCCCGAATTTCACGCCCGCGCCAGCGCATTGGCTCGGCGTTATGCCTATGTGCTGTTGGAGTCCCCCGTTCGACCCAGTTTGGAGGCTGGCCGCGTTGGCTGGGTCTACCGCTCCTTGAACGAATCGGCCATGGCACAAGCGGCCCAATATTTAATCGGCGAGCACGATTTCAGCTCTTTTCGGGCCAGCATTTGCCAAGCCCTCTCGCCCGTCAAAAAATTGACTCGGATCGACATTCACCGCAATGGGCCGTACTGGCGCTTCGAGTTTGAAAGCAATGCATTTTTGCACCACATGATTCGCAACATCATGGGCTGCTTGGTGAGCATTGGGCAAGGCTTTCACCCCCCACAGTGGATGCAAACCGTATTGGACAGCCGCAACCGCATTGCTGCCGCGCCCACCTTTGCCCCCGATGGTTTGTATTTTCAAGGGCCGGTTTATGCGCCTGATTGGGGCCTACCCACCCAAACCCCGCCCTTTCATTGGCTGCCATGACGCACAGTGAGCGCACTCGAATCAAAATTTGTGGACTGACACGCCCACAAGATGTGGCCAGCGCAGTTCAAGCCGGGGTCGACGCCATTGGCTTTGTGATGTACGCCCAAAGTCCGCGCCATGTTTCCATCCAAACCGCAGCCGAACTGGTCAAGGGCTTGCCCGCGCACGTCACACCGGTCTTGCTGTTTGTCAACGAGACGCTAGAGGGGGTGCAGCGTGCGTGCCAAGCGGTGCCTGGCGCGATCCTTCAATTTCATGGTGATGAAACGCCTCAGGACTGTCAAAGTATCGCTCTGGCCTGCGCAAGGCCCTATTGGCGCGCCGCCCGGATACCCCCCCAAGCTCAAGAGGCCTTTGATTTGGTAAAATTCGCCCACGATTACTCCAACGCCCAAGCCATTTTGCTCGATGCCCATGTGCAGGGCTATGGCGGCGGCGGGAAAACATTCAATTGGTCACAGCTTCCTCTCTTCGTCAACGCTCACCTCGTTTTGTCTGGTGGCTTGACGCCTGCAAATGTCATCGAAGGCATAGCGCAAGTGCGGCCGCGGGCTTTGTCCCTGGCCGTTGACGTGAGCTCAGGGGTTGAAATGGATGGCCAAAAAGGCTTGAAAGACCCCCGAAAAATCCAAGCATTTGTCCAAGCGGTACGCTCCGCCGACGCCCATTGAGTTGAAACCATGAACACCTACCAACAACCCGACGCAGCAGGGCACTTTGGCATCTACGGTGGCAGTTTTGTCAGCGAAACCTTGACTCACGCCATCATTGAACTGCGCCAAGCCTATGCACACTACCAAAATGACCCTGAATTTTTAGCCGAGTTCCAATACGAGTTGGCCCACTTTGTGGGGCGCCCTTCGCCCGTCTACCATGCCGCACGCATGAGCCGCGAGGTGGGTGGTGCGCAAATTTACCTCAAGCGCGAAGACTTGAACCACACCGGCGCGCACAAAATCAACAACACCATTGGCCAAGCGATGCTGGCCAAACGCATGGGCAAAACGCGCATCATTGCCGAGACCGGTGCTGGCCAACACGGCGTGGCCACAGCGACCATTTGCGCGCGTTACGGCATGGAATGCGTGGTTTACATGGGCGCTGAGGACATCAAGCGGCAAAGCCCCAACGTCTACCGCATGAAGTTATTGGGTGCCACCGTGGTGCCTGTCCACTCTGGCAGCAAAACCTTGAAAGATGCCCTCAACGAAGCCATGCGCGACTGGGTGGCCAATGTGGACAACACGTTCTACATCATTGGCACGGTGGCTGGCCCCCACCCCTACCCCATGATGGTGCGCGACTTCCAAAGTGTGATTGGAAAAGAGTGCTTGACGCAAATGCCCCACATCTTGGCTCGCACGGGTTTGCACAGTCAACAACCCGATGCGGTGATTGCCTGCGTAGGCGGAGGCAGCAACGCCATGGGTATTTTCTACCCCTATATCGACCACCCCCAGACCCGTCTGATCGGCGTTGAAGCCGCAGGCGAAGGTCTGGAAAGCGGCAAACATTCGGCTTCGTTGCAGCGCGGCAGCCCTGGTGTTTTGCATGGCAATCGAACTTTTATTTTGCAAGACGAAAACGGCCAGATCACAGAAACACACAGCATCAGCGCGGGCTTGGACTACCCCGGCGTTGGCCCAGAGCACGCCTACCTGCAAGAGATCGGCCGCGCAGAATATGTGGGCATCACCGATTCTGAAGCACTGGGCGCGTTCCATTATTTGTGCCGAACCGAAGGCATCATTCCCGCTTTAGAGTCCAGCCATGCCGTGGCTTACGCCAAGAAATTGGCCGCCACCCTGCGCCAAGACCAATCCATTTTGGTCAATCTGTCAGGCCGGGGCGACAAAGACATTGGAACAGTGGCTGATTTGAGCCAAGGCGATTTTTATTGCCGCCCCAGCTGCCAAGGGCAAAGCGTCAAAGGGGCCGAGCAGCCCGTGAAAGTATTCAAATGAGCCGCATCGACGCCACCTTTTCAGCACTCCAAGCCCAAGGGCGAAAGGCTTTGATTCCCTATGTGACAGCGGGCTTCCCATTTGCCGACATCACGCCTGAACTGATGCACGCCATGGTCAGCGCTGGAGCTGACGTGATCGAGCTGGGTGTGCCCTTCAGCGACCCTTCAGCCGATGGCCCTGTGATCCAAAAATCGGGTGAAAAAGCCTTGTCGTTTGGTATTGGCCTGCGCCATGTCTTAGGCATGGTCAAGACTTTTCGCACTGCCGACTCTGCAACGCCCGTGGTGCTCATGGGTTACGCCAACCCGATTGAACGCTACGATTTGCAGCATGGCCAAGACAGCTTCATTCGAGACGCTGGCGCGGCCGGTGTGGACGGCGTCTTGGTGGTGGACTACCCGCCCGAAGAGTGCACCGTGTTTGCCGCCAAATTGCGCGCCCAGCAAATGGACATGATTTTCTTGCTCGCCCCCACCAGCACCGAGCAGCGCATGCAGCAAGTCGCCGAGGTGGCCAGCGGCTATGTGTACTATGTTTCCCTCAAAGGGGTCACTGGCTCAGGCGCCTTGGACACCGACGCCGTGCAAGCCATGCTGCCGCGCATACGTGCCCATGTGCGCATTCCTGTGGGGGTGGGTTTTGGCATTCGAGATACCGCAACCGCCAAGGCGATCGGGAAAGTGGCAGATGCCGTGGTGATTGGGAGCAAAATCATCCAATTGATTGAAAATGAACCGCGCGCGCAAGTGGGCCCTGTGGCTGCTGCGTTTTTGAGAGACATTCGCCTAGCGCTGGACGCTTGAGCGCCTTTCAACCAAGGAACACACCATGAGTTGGCTCGAAAAATTATTGCCCCCCAAAATTTTACATACTGACCCGGCAGATCGCCGCTCGATACCCGAAGGTTTGTGGATCAAGTGCCCTCAATGCGAATCTGTTTTGTACAAAACAGATTTAGAGCAAAACCAAAATGTTTGCCCCAGTTGCAGCCATCACCACCGCATTGGCGCACGCGCGCGCTTGAACATTTTTTTGGATGGCGAAGGCCGCTATGAAATCGGACAAGAAGTCGTGCCTGTTGACCCCTTGAAGTTCAAAGACAGTCGCAAATACCCCGACCGCATCAAGGAAGCCATGAGCAACACCGGTGAAACCGATGCGCTGGTGGTCATGGGCGGCGCGATTCACAGCATCAATATGGTAGCTGCTTGCTTCGAATTTGATTTCATGGGCGGTAGCATGGGCTCCGTTGTAGGCGAGCGTTTTGTGCGCGGCGTAGAAACTGCCATAGAGCAAAAAGTGCCCTTTATTTGCTTTACTGCCACTGGCGGCGCGCGCATGCAAGAGGGCTTGCTGTCCTTGATGCAGATGGCCAAAACCAATGCGTCATTGACCCGTTTGGCCAAAAAAGGGCTTCCCTTTATCAGCGTCTTGACCGACCCCACCATGGGCGGCGTCTCAGCCGGTTTCGCATTCATGGGGGATGTGGTCATTGCCGAACCCAAAGCCTTGATCGGTTTTGCCGGGCCGCGCGTGATTGAGAGCACCGTGCGTGTGACTTTGCCCGAAGGGTTTCAAAGGGCGGAATTTTTACTGGAAAAAGGCGCTGTCGATTTCATCTGTGATCGGCGTGAACTCAAGCAAACCGTGGCCAACACCTTGGCCATGTTGCTGCGCCAACCTGCTGACGCCGTCAGCTAAAGCGCAAGCTCGACAGTAGCATGCCGGCAATTTGAAGCAGCAGCAAAAGCGCCAAGGGCGAGAGGTCAACCCCACCCAAAGCGGGCAAAGCGCGGCGCAAAGGGGCCAACCAAGGCTCGACCATTCTGGCCAGCCAGGCCATGTTGATCGAGTTGGGTTGCACCCATGAGAGCACGGCGTACAGCAAGACCAAGGCGCTCAGGCCCGAGACCGTCCATTGCAAAACGCCCAACACACCGGCCAAGGGCAAGCCCCACAGCGCACCTTCAGAGCCCATGATCAACCACATCACCAAAATATGGCTCATCTTGAGCAACCACGCCGCCATCAAACTGGAACTGTCCAAGCGGCCAAGAGCCGGAATGATGCGGCGCAAAGGCATGACCACCCAGTCAGTGATTGCAAAAATAAAACGCCCTACCGGGTTGTTAAATGGCACGCGTTGCCACTGCATCACCAAGCGCAGCAGGCATGCCCCGCCGACCATGCCCGTGATCACATCCAAAATAAAATTCACGATTTGCACCAGCATGCAAAGCCCTCCAAAACGGATTCGATGATAGCTTCACATTTCAAATTTTCGCCAAGCCTGTGGCGCAATCGTAAAATACACCGTCCGCGCTGCTTGCAGCGTTCTTTCACTGCGGGGCGCTGCGCCCTTGAAAACAAAGCCTCACGCCATGTCTGACGACTCTCCAAACGCACCCTCCCAAGACGAAAACCAGCTGATCGCGGAGCGCCGCGGCAAACTCAAAGCCCTGCGCGAAGCCCAAGCCCAAGGCAAAGGCGTGGCTTTCCCCAACGACTTCAAGCCTGAGCACCGTGCCCAGACATTGATACAGGCGCACGAGCACAAACCCGCAGAAGAACTCAAAGGTGAAGGCATTGCCCCCACTGTGGCCAAAATTGCCGGGCGCATGATGCTCAAGCGCGTCATGGGCAAGGCCAGTTTTGCCAGCTTGCAAGACAGCACCGGCCGATTTCAAATTTATGTGGCGCGTGACGATGTCGGGGAAGATGTTTACAACGAATTCAAACACTGGGATTTGGGTGACATCGTGGCCGCCGAAGGCTATTTGTTCAAAACACGCACCGGCGAATTGTCCTTGCACGCCAGCAGCGTGCGTTTGCTCACCAAGAGCCTGCGACCCATGCCAGATAAATTTCACGGCGTGGCCGATCAAGAAATCAAATACCGCCAGCGCTATGTCGATTTGATGATGGACGAGGAAGCTCGCAAACGCTTTACAGCTCGCAGCAAAGCGGTCAGCGGCATTCGTGAGTTCATGGTGAAACACGATTTCTTGGAAGTCGAAACCCCCATGTTGCACCCTATTCCAGGCGGTGCCAATGCCAAACCTTTTGTGACGCACCACAACGCTTTAGAGCAGCAAATGTTCCTGCGCATCGCGCCCGAGTTGTATTTGAAGCGCTTGCTGGTTGGCGGTTTTGAACGCGTCTTTGAGATCAATCGCAACTTTCGCAACGAAGGCATCTCGATCCGCCACAACCCTGAATTCACCATGATGGAGTTCTATGCCGCTTACTGGAACTACCAAGATGTGATGGCCTTTACCGAAGCATTGGTGCGAGATGCAGCGCAAAAAGCCGTGGGCCAATTGCATTTGACTTATGGCGGCAAACCCGTTGATTTGGAAAAACCCTTCGCCCGCTTGACGATTCGCCAGGCCATCTTGGCCCATACCGATGCGGGCAAGCACGTCGACGATGCAGCATGGCTCATAGCGGCCTTGCGAAAATTGGGCATGAGCGATGCCAAGCACAAACTCTCAAGCCGCAGCTTGGCCAGTTTGCAAGTGCTGTACTTTGAAGAGACCGTGGAAGACAAACTCTGGGAGCCCACCTTCATCATGGAGCACCCGACTGAAATCTCCCCCTTGGCCAGGGCCAACGACGAGCGTCCTGAAGTGACAGAGCGCTTTGAGCTCTACATCACAGGGCGTGAATTTGGCAATGGTTTTTCTGAATTGAACGACGCAGAAGACCAAGTCGCGCGCTTCCAGGCGCAAGTTGACGCCAAAGACAGTGGCGACGATGAGGCCATGTTTTTTGACCACGATTTTGTGCGCGCTTTGGAATACGGCATGCCCCCAGCAGGCGGCTGCGGCATTGGCATTGACCGCTTGATGATGCTGCTGACCGACAGCCCCAGCATTCGCGATGTGATCTTGTTTCCAGCGCTGCGCCGCGAGCAAGACTGATCAGGGCTTCTTTGGGGGCAGTTGTTCGGGCGGCTGCTGGCTCGATGCCCCGATCTCTTTGGCCTGCACGTCGACAATGTCCGCAGCATTTCCTTGATTCTGAGCCTGCCCCGGCCAACGGCCAAACGGCGCGCGGGCGCGGGCCATGTTTTGATAGCGCTGCCAGACCACAGCCACCTCTGGCTTTTGACCTCGCAGCAAGGACAATAGCGCACCTCCGATCAAGGCGAGCAAAAAAACCACGATCAAACCCAGTACAAATGCCAAGCCCATCAGACTGAAAATCAGCCGCAAGACCCAAGCAAAGAATTGAAATATCAAGGTAAGCATTCGAGCGCCTGCTGGTAGGAGACAGATCGGACCAAGTCGTCCCAAGGCACAGCCGGCAGTTGCGCCAGCAAGGCTCGTCGGCGCGCATCACTGCCTTCGTCGGCCTGCCACTGAGATTTCAAATGCGCCTGGGCCAAGCCCTCGAGCACCTCGTCAATAGCTGCACTGCCATTCAAAGATTGGTTGCACAGCACTGTCAAATCGCAGCCTGCCGTCAAGGCGGCCAAGGCAGCTTGCGTGAAGTTGATGGGTTTCCCGTCAAGCACGCGGGCCCCCGCCATGGACAAATCATCGCTGAAAATAGCGCCTTCAAAGTTCAATCGTGTGCGCAAGATATCTTGCAGCCAACGCTTGGAAAAACCAGCGGGGCGGCTGTCAACCAACGGGTAAATCACATGCGCCGGCATGACACTGCTCAGTTGCGTGTTCAACCATGCGTAAGGCAAAGCGTCGTCCGACAAAATGGCCTTCAAACTGCGCCTGTCTTGCGGCATGGCTGTGTGTGAATCGGCTTTGGCAAAGCCATGCCCTGGAAAGTGTTTGCCGCAGTTGCCCATGCCGGCGCTCAAGAGGCCATGCATCAAACTTTTGGCCAACAAACTCACCTGCCT
>CAIQBO010000057.1 GCA_903870145.1 uncultured Burkholderiales bacterium
GTCATTGACCTCTTCGGTGTCCTTGAGTACGTACCCCTTCTCCAACATGCGAGTCATGTACTGTTTGTTGTGGAGAAAGGCAATGATGATTTGCCAAAGTCCAACTGAAACCAAAGTAAGCAGACTTCATCAGTCCGGTCTGCGGGTGAATGATTGCGACTCGTGTTGCCATGCTATTGACTCAAATTATTTTGAGACGAAAAAAAATCAACAGCCCTTGCGAACTGTTGATTTCAAAAATGATGGTGGGACGTGCGGGGGTCGAACCCACGACAAACGGATTAAAAGTCCGCTGCTCTACCAACTGAGCTAACGTCCCATCAGGGCTTGTTAGGGTGAAAAACACCCCGACAAGCCTTAAATTATAGCGTTATTTAACGGCCTTTGCCAAGCTGCCAGCAAGAAAGTTCACCACTGCCGAGGCTGCCACCAAGCCAAAGGTGGCTGTGACCATGACAGAGGAGCCATAACCGTGGCAGTTCAAACTGCCGTCACCTTCGACATGGCAAGAAGGGTCGGGCGGGGCCACGGCTTCTCGGCTAAAAACGCATTGCACGCCCATTTTTTTACCCTCATTGGGCGCGCCATGTTCTTTGCGCAAGCGGTAACGCAGTTGTGCCAACAAGGGGTCGTGCGTGACGCCAGATAAATCACCCAGCTCCACCATTTGCGCTTGGCGTTTGCCCCCTGCAGCACCGAGGCTGACAAAGCAAACGCTTTGCAGTTTGGCCCAGTGCGCCATGGCCACCTTGGCTTTGACTTGGTCGCAGGCGTCGACCAGCGCATCAATACGGTCAAAGCGATCATCTGCTAAGTCAGATAACAGTACAGGCCAATTTTCAGGCACTACGAATTCTTCAATGCAGCGCACTTCACAGGCAGGGTTGATCAAGGCTATGCGCTCTTTCATGGCCCCCACTTTGGACTGGCCCAGCGTGTTGCTCAGCGCATGCACTTGGCGGTTGACGTTGGATTCGGCCACATGGTCCAGGTCAATCAAGGTCAAGCGCCCCACCCCACTGCGGGCCAAGGCCTCGGCAGTCCAAGAGCCTACGCCGCCAATGCCCACCACCACCACATGCGCGATTGAAATGGCGTTGGCGCCATGCACCCCATAGAGCCTGGCCGTGCCGCCAAATCGCCGGGCCAATGTGTCTGTGTTGGCCACACCAGAGTCGATCACGCTTGTCGCTCTAAAGCGCGCATTTGTTGGCGCAGTGCCAGCACTGCACCGCCAATGATCGACAAGGTGGCCAACAAGCTGACCGCATTCAAGGTGGACAGGCCGCTCAGGCCTTGCCCTATGGAGCAGCCCATGGCCACCACAGCGCCTACACCCATGCAAGCGCCGCCCCACATATGGCGCGACATGTCGGCTCTGCTGGTAAAGCCTTCCCACCTGAAGCTGCCATTCATGAGGGCGCTGATGCCCGCGCCCACGGCCACGCCAAAAACAGAGACCAAGCCCACAGTCCAGCGTTTGCTGCCGTCGCTGAAATAGAGCAAAGCGTCCAGCGCATGGGCGGTTGGGCCTGTGAAACTGAAGGACTCCATGCGATTGCTGGCGGTGGCCAGAAAAAATTCATCCAAAGTTTGCGGGTGTTCCAAGCCATGACCCCAAACGCCGCTGATCCACCAAAACACACACACGCACAGTCCTACCAAAGTGCCGGTGAGCATGTTGTGCTGCGTGATAAATGATCGCTCGCTCAAAACCCACGCGAGCAAGGCCAAACCTATCGCCAGTGATGCAGCAAGTGCCGCTTGGGGCAACGCCCATCCGGTGGCCAAGGCCAGCCACTGCGATGCAAACACACCAGGGCCGGGGTCTAAACGCACAGATTCAAGCCACAGCACGCGGGGCAGTGCCAACAGCCCTTTCATGGCGGCCAAGGCGCTGATGGCCATGACCATCAAGACCACCAAAGATTTAAGATTGCCGCTGCCCAAGCGCACCCAAGATTTGCTGCCGCAGCCCGAGCCCAGCACCATGCCCCATCCAAAAAGGCCACCCCCCACAATGGCCGACAGCCACATGGCGCTGGGGGTGGCATAGATTGTTTTCAAAGGCGTTATCCACCCTGCAAAGGTCATGCAGCCAAAACCCAAAATGGCCACAGCAATGGCCAAGACCCATTGGCGCATGCGCGTCCAGTCAGACATGACCACTATGTCGCTGACTGCCCCCATGGTGCAAAAATGCGAGCGCTGCAACAAGGCGCCAAAGAAGATGGACATCAGGCCCACGGCCATCAAAACCAAAGTTTGAAGGTGTGCGAGTTGTGCATCATCCATGATCAATTCAACCCACTTATGTTGCCAGCACGCAGCATTCAGCGCATGCGCGTCAGGCGGTCTTTGGCAGTTTGTGCAGCTTCTGAGCCGGGGAAGTCTTGAAGCAAGTCTTCCATGGTCTTTTTGGCGGCTTTCAAGTCTTTGAGCTCAACTTGGCAATTGGCCACCGCCAGCGTGGCCTCTGCTGCGCGTGCGTGCTTGGGTGCAATGGTCAGCAACTTGCGGAAATTAAGAATCGATTCTTTGTAATCTTTGGTAGCGTACTGCGCATTGCCCAACCAAAACAGGGCCGAAGAGGCATAGCCACTGGTGGGGTAACGGCGCAAAAAGCTCAACCAAACATTTTGCGAGCCTGCGAAGTCGCCTGTTCTAAAGACTGCCAAGGCCGCGTCGTAGTCTTTCTTTTCAGATGGTTCAACTTGAAACTCCAGACCGTCCAAGCTCACTTTGAAAGGCTCGAATTTGCTCAGCCTTGTCTCGAGCAACTGCAATATGTCTTTGTGCTTGATTTGCAATTCGCTCAAGTCACGGGCCAATTGTTCGTTGCTGCCGCGCAGTTTGGATTGATCGATTTTTAAATTTTCAATTTGCTGCTGCAAGTCCAGAAAAGCGCGCTTCAAAGTCGCAAGTTCCTCGGCTTGCGCCTTCAAGCCTTGGTTCAAGCTTTGGTTCAAGCTTTGACTCAGGGCTTCAGAGCGTTGGCGCGTCTCGGTGCGCAAATCTAAAATGGCACGACGGGCTTCGTCGTCGTCAAACAAAGCCGCTTGTGAAACAGTGGCCAGGCCAGCCAAGCAAAGCGCAGCCCAAATGTGAGGGTTCTGTTTCAGTGTCATCTGGCTTTTCAGTATTTGAATTCAACGCGGCGGTTTTTGGCATACGCAGCTTCGTCAGAGCCCGCTGCTGCAGGCTTTTCTTTGCCAAAGCTCACAGCCTCAATCTGGTTGTCATTCACGCCCAAAACCGTCAAAGAACGGCGCACAGCTTCAGCGCGTTTTTGGCCCAATGCCAAGTTGTACTCACGGCCACCGCGCTCGTCGGTGTGCCCTTCCAGCATCACTTTATATTGTTTGTTGGCTTGCAAATGTGAGGCGTTGCGCTCGACAACTGGGCGGCCATCTGACTTCAAGGTGAAGCTGTCGTAGTCAAAATAAACCACATTCACGCCTGCGGGTGCAACGCCTGCTGCGCCAGACTTGTCAGCCACCACAGCGGCCACATTGCTTTGCGCGGTGCTGCTTTGTGCGTTGCTGCTGGGATCGGCCACGGGCGTGCTGCTGGCGTTCTTGTCTTCAACAGGCACTTCGCTTAACTTCACGCCAGACGAACATGCGGCCAGCGCGCCAGTTAAAACCAAAATCCAGAGGCTGCGTTTGATCATTGATAACTCCAAAATAACAAATTAAAAATCAGCGAAACGGGCCCCAATTGGGCTCGCGAATGTCTCCACCCTTGCCCGCCAAACGGGCTTTGATTTTGCCGTCGAGTGTGCTGGTCATCAAGGCTTCGCGGCCTTGCAGCGCAGTGGCGTACACAATCAGTTTGCTGTTGGGCGCAAAGCTTGGGCGTTCATCTGCGGTGGTCTCTGTGATGGCGCTGGCTTGTCCAGATGCCAGCTCCATGACCTGCAATTTGAACTGCCCCGCCACTCGAGTGACATAGGCCAACCAGCGCCCGTCTGGGCTCAAGGCAGGCGATATATTGTAACTGCCGCTGAAGGTCACGCGCTGGGCTGCCCCACCGGCTGAAGGCATGCGGTAAATTTGAGGGCTGCCGCCGCGATCAGAGACAAAATAGATCTGCGATCCGTCAGGTGAGTAGGCCGGCTCGGTGTCTATGCCAGTGCTTTGGGTCAGGCGTTTAGCCTCCCCCCCATTGGCATCGATTTGGTAGAGCTGCGAGCCGCCGTCTCGGCTCAAAGTGGCGATCAAACTGCGGCCATCGGGAGCCCAAGCCGGCGCACTGTTGGAGCCTTTGAAATTGGCCAATACCCTGCGTTTTCCGCTGGCCAATTCGTGCACATAAATCACCGGTTTGCGCGATTCAAATGACACATAGGCCAATTGATTGCCCTTGGGTGACCAAGAGGGCGAGATGATCGGCTCGGCGCTGGCCAAGGCCGATTGGGCATTCTCGCCATCGGAGTCGGCCACCCACAAGGTGTAACGGTTGGCCGCCTTGGTGATGTAGGCGATGCGTGTGGCAAACACGCCTTTTTCGCCGGTGAGTTTTTCATAAACCCAGTCAGCCAACCGGTGCGCTGACAAGCGCAGGTCGGCCGCGTTGACACTCTCTTTGTAGTCGCCCCGCTCTTGGCCTTTGACCGTATCCCACAAACGCGCACGCACCTCATAGCGACCGTCGGCCAGGCGCTGCACGCTGCCTGCCAGCAAGGCATCGGCATTGCGCTGGCGCACATTGGACATGTCGGGCCGGCTGCTTTCATCCAAGCTCAAGCCAGCGCTGTCCACGCCGCGGAATTGGCCGCTGCGCTCCAAATCGGCCAAGACAATTGCGGCAGATTTTTGAGGCGCCAGATCTTCCCCTCTGAAGGGTGCAATGGCAATGGGCAATTGCGTCATGCCCACGCCGGTCACATCAACTTTGAACTGAGCCCATGCCGGCGCAGCGCAAAGGGCCAAAGCAAGCCAAACGAGGCGCAGAGGGTTGAAAAAATCGGAATTGGATGTTGAATTCAATGCAATTATCCTTGCGAGAGTCAATGAAGTGATGCTGCAACGTCAATATTACACGCAGGAATGGCAAGAAATTGCTGGGCCTTACACCCTGACTGCGTAAAATCAGCCCCCATGACCCCGCACGACCCATTGTCAACAACGCCTCAAGCCGTGCTGCAAGCCGCTCCTGCGGCCTCATTCCAGCACCGAATGATGCGTTTATGGCCGTATTTTGGCAAGCAGCGCAGTGTTTGGTTCCTGGCCCTTGTGGCCACCCTGATTGCGGCGAGCACAGAGCCCTTGATACCGGCTTTGTTTCAGCCTTTGCTGGACCAAGGTTTTGCGGAAAATTCCCTGCCCTTGTGGGCCGTGCCAACCGCCGTGATTGGTATTTTTTTGGTGCGAGGGGCGGCGTTTTTTGTCTCGCAGTACGCACTGGCCCGCATTGCCAACGATGGCATGCAGGCCCTTCGCAACGCCTTGTTTGAGCGCTTGATGAAAGCTCAGATGGCGGTGTTCAGCCAGCAGTCGGCCAGCGCTTTGTCCAACACCTTGGTCTATGAAGTGCAAACCGGGGCTACTCAATTGATTTCAGCTTTGATCGGCTTGTCACGCGACGGCTTCACGCTGCTGGCCTTGATTGGGTATTTGTTAATTTTGAATTGGAAATTGACCCTGGTCGTTTTCATTGTGGTGCCAGGTTCTGCCTGGATCATGAAGAAACTCTCCAAGCGACTTTATGGGCTCACGCGCGACTCTCAAAAAGCCACAGACGATTTGGCCTACGTGGTGGAAGAAAATGTGCTGGCCCATCGCGTGGTGCGTTTGCATGGCGCACAGGCCAATCAACTGGGAAGGTTTCAGGCCTTGAGCCAACGCCTGCGCAGTTTGGCGCTCAAATCAACGATTGCCTCTGCGGCCATGTCGCCCTTGACGCAGTTGATGGCCGCAGTGGCCTTGTCAACGGTGCTGGTGGTGGCCTTGGTGCAAAGCCGCAGTGGCCTGCAAGGCGCAACGGTGGGCGGCTTTGTGGCCTTCATCACGGCCATGCTGATGCTGGTCTCGCCCATCAAACGCTTGGCCGACATTGCCACTCCCGTGACGCGCGGCTTGGCTGCGTTAGAGCGCGGTTTGATGCTGCTAGAAGATGTGCAGCCCGAACTTGAAGGTCAAGCCCAAGCACCTCAAAACGACCCTGATAAAACAGGTTGGATCGAATGGCGAAATGTGCAAGTGCGCTACCCAGGCGATGGCCCTGCGGCATTGTGCGACATTGACTTGACCATTGAGCCCGGCGAAACCGTTGCGTTTGTAGGGCCCTCGGGTTCCGGTAAAACAAGCTTGGTCAATTTGCTGCCACGCTTTGTTTTGCCCAGCAGCGGTCAAGTTTATGTGAGCCAGATAGCGCTGAGTGATTGGAATTTAGCCAGCCTGCGCGCGCAGTTTGCCATGGTCAGTCAAGATGTGGTGATGCTCAACGACAGTGTGGCCGCCAACATTTGCTTGGGTCAAAGTTTGGACCGCGCGAAAGTTCAGCGCTGCTTGGATGCAGCCAATTTAACAGAGCATATTGCGTTGTTGCCGCAGGGCATGGACACCTTGCTCGGCCACAATGCCACACAATTGTCGGGCGGGCAACGCCAGCGCTTGGCCATTGCACGCGCTTTGTACAAAGATGCCCCCATTTTGATATTGGACGAGGCCACCTCGGCGCTGGACAACGAGTCAGAGCGCTTGGTGCAAGAAGCCCTGCAGCGCTTGATGCAAGGGCGCACCACCTTGATCATTGCGCACCGCTTGTCAACCATTGAACACGCTGACCGTGTGGTGGTGATGGAGCGCGGACAGATTGTGGAACAAGGCCGGCACGCAGACTTGCTTGCTGCAGGCGGCGCCTATGCACGTTTGCACAACAAAGGTGAAACGGCTTAAGGCTTAAGGCTTGCGCTAGAGTAAAACGATGTCGTATTGCTCTTGCCCCATGGCCGCCTCGCTTTGCAGCGACACCGGCTTGGCAATGAAGTCAGACAAAGCGGCCAAGTGTTGACTTTCTTCGTCAAGCAGCATTTCTATCACGCCAGGGGCGGCCACCACGCGAAACTCACGCGGATTGAACTGGCGAGCTTCGCGCAAAATTTCGCGCAAGATGTCGTACACCACGGTGCGTGTGGTTTTGACATTGCCTTTGCCCGCGCAGGTGGGGCAAGGCTCGCACAGCATGTGCGACAAAGACTCGCGCGTGCGCTTGCGGGTCATCTCCAGCAAGCCCAGTTGCGAGAAACCACCGGCCATGGTTTTGACGCGGTCGCGCGACAACTGTTTGCGGAACTCTGCCAGCACCGCCTCTTGGTGCTCCGCGCGCGACATGTCAATGAAGTCCACGATGATGATGCCACCCAAATTGCGCAATCGCAATTGGCGCGCAATGGCGTGCGCGGCTTCTAAATTGGTTTTGAAAACAGTGTCGTCAAAATTGCGAGCGCCCACATAGCCGCCGGTGTTCACATCCACCGTGGTCAAGGCTTCTGTTTGGTCAATGATCAAGTAGCCGCCCGACTTCAGATCAACTCGGCGGCCCAAGGCCTTGGCAATTTCTTCGTCAATCGAATACAAATCAAAAATGGGCCGCTCGCCTTTATACAACTGCAAGCGCTGGGCCGCAGCGGGCATGAATTCGGTGGCAAACACCATGAGTTTTTCAAACTGCTCTTTGGAGTCAATGCGAATGGTCTGCGTGGATTCTGCGACCAAATCACGCAGCACACGCTGCAGCAAAGTCAAGTCCTGGTGCAGCATGGACTGCGCAGGCAAACGCAAAGAAGCTTCCTTGATGCGCGCCCATGTTTTGCGCAAGTAAGAGATGTCCTCAGACAGCTCGGCATCGCTGGAGTCTTCTGCGTTGGTTCGCAAAATAAAGCCGCCGCCTTGCGCGCCCACAATGCTTTTCAATCGCTCACGCAGTGCATCACGTTGCTCGGTGGGAATTTTTTGTGAAACCCCGATGTGATCGTCTTGCGGCAAAAACACCAAGTGCCGCCCTGCAATGCTGATTTGCGTTGACAACCTCGCGCCCTTGCTGCCAATCGGGTCTTTGACCACTTGCACCATCAAGGATTGGCCTTCAAAGACTTGTTTTTCAATGGGCACCAAGGGCAGCGCGCTGCGGGCAGTTTGAGGAGGCTCGCCCTCGGGCTGGCGTTGCCAGACATCGGCCACATGCAAGAAGGCTGCGCGCTCTAGGCCCATGTCAATGAAGGCTGACTGCATGCCCGGTAAGACCCGTGCAACCTTGCCCAAATACACATTGCCCACCAAGCCGCGCTCCAAGGTGCGCTCGACATGCAGCTCTTGCACCGCCCCCTGCTCCACCACAGCCACGCGGGTTTCTTGGGGCGTGAAGTTGATCAAGATGTCTTGTTGCATGCTGCTCAATTCTTGGAAATGGCCGTTGAGTGCTGAGCGTGGTCGTGGCCCACGCCTTGCCAACGCGTGACCAGCGAAGTCTCAATCTCAAACAAATCTAAACAGCGACCCACAGTGTGGTTGACCACATCGTCAATGCTGCTGGGTTTGGCATAAAAAGCTGGTACGGGTGGCATCACAATTGCACCGTTTTCTGAGGCTTGCAGCATGGCACGCAAATGCCCTGTGTGCAAGGGCGTTTCACGCACCATCAAGACCAAGCGGCGGCGCTCTTTCAAAACCACATCGGCAGCGCGGGTGAGCAAACTGCTGGTCATGCCGTAAGCAATTTCAGACAAAGATTTCATGGAACAAGGCGCCACCACCATGCCCATGGTTTGGAACGAGCCAGAGGCAATGCAAGCACCAATGTTTTTGGCACTGTGAACTTGGCTGGCCAAGGCTTCGACCTCCTTGAGGCCCATGGTCATTTCAGTGGCCAGGGTCAAATGGGCTGCATCGCTCATGACCAAATGGGTTTCGATGCCCGTGCCTTGAAGCGCTTGCAAAATTCGAACGCCATAAACAATGCCCGAGGCTCCGCTGATGCCTACGATCAAGCGGCGCAATGGTGGGGGTGAAGCGGCTTGGTTAGTCATTGTTCCAAGCATCTTACTTGAGCTTGGGGCTAGGCCAATTCAAAAGCTCCGCCAAACGGCAAATCACCCAGACAGATTCCTCTTCGGTCACAAGCGCGGGCGTGCCCTGCAGGCCCCTGTGGCAGCGCTCGAGCACATCGTCTGGCGTGATGCCCAAATCAAACTGCTGGGTGCTGGCCGTGTCCATCAGCATATTGGCCATGTCTTCGCACAATTCATAGCGCCTAATCATTTCTGCGCGGCCGATGCGCGGCTTGTATCGCCCTGGATCGACATACAAGGCCATGAATGAATCTGGAATAAACGCTTGATTGTCTTCAGACATGGGGCTTTGAATCGGGTGGCAACTTGGAAGAAAAAAACCCCAGTGAAAAACTCCACTGGGGTTGAGCAAAAGGCCGGCTGCAATTACATGTGATCGATCATGACTTGACCAAACCCTGAACAGCTGACTTGGGTTGCACCCTCCATCAAGCGTGCAAAGTCGTAAGTGACTTTCTTGCTGGCAATGGAGTTTTCCATGGAGCTGATGATCAGGTCAGCCGCCTCTGTCCAGCCCATGTGACGCAGCATCATCTCAGCCGACAAGATTTCAGAGCCTGGGTTGACATAGTCTTTGCCAGCGTACTTGGGCGCAGTGCCGTGTGTGGCTTCAAAGCAGGCCACGGTGTCTGACAAGTTGGCGCCTGGGGCAATGCCGATGCCGCCGACTTGGGCTGCCAAAGCGTCCGAGATGTAGTCGCCGTTCAAGTTCAATGTAGCCACCACAGAATACTCCGCGGGGCGCAGCAAAATTTGTTGCAAGAAGGCGTCTGCAATCACGTCTTTGACGACAATGTTTTTGCCTGTCTTGGGGTTCTTGAACTGGCACCATGGGCCGCCGTCGATCAGCTCAGCACCAAACTCATTTTGTGCCAAGGCGTAAGACCAATCACGGAAAGCACCTTCGGTGTACTTCATGATGTTGCCTTTGTGCACGATGGTCACGCTGGGCTTGTCGTTGTCAATGGCGTATTGAATGGCTTTGCGCACCAAGCGCTCTGTGCCTTCGCTGGAAACTGGCTTGATGCCGATGCCCGACGTGTTGGGGAAGCGGATCTTGGTGACGCCCATTTCATCGATCAAAAA
>CAIQBO010000058.1 GCA_903870145.1 uncultured Burkholderiales bacterium
ATCGCCTCCCCCGCATCTTTCCCATGAAGCGGGTAGTTCTCACTAATCAGCGCGGCGACATGCAACGGAATGGTCTGGGTGGATGCCTTGTAGTCCTCGTACGATTGGACGACCGCCACGGGGCGGCCTCTGCGGGTGACCGCGACCGGCTGGCGCTGGGATGCGTCGATCAGCGTGCCGAATTGGTTTTGGGCAGCAAGAGATGTCATAGTGAGCATGTTGATCGCCTCGGTGATTAAGTGTTACAGCCATAATAGCTGTTTCAGCAATTTTGTCAAACCGGTGATCCAGCGAACAGATCTCCAAGGGAGTTGGTATGAGCTTCAGAATAGGCCTGCTCAGACTCATGGCGTGAGCTTGCGCGCGATTGCTTCAAAACATTTTTATGCGACGTTCGCGGGGGAAGTGTTTCTGGCCTAAGAACCAGCCTGCAAAAAATCTATGGATTGAGGCGTTGCCGTATCCATTGGGCGGCTTGCGGTTGCGGCATTGTTCCGGCAGCAACGGCCATCATGAAGTTGATGGCGTCCACCTGATTGAACACTAGCGTCTGGTTGTTGATCATCAAGAACAAGCGACCGATCACCCAAGCAGTACGCTTGTTGCCGTCGTTGAACCCATGGCCGGTGGCGATACCATAAATGTAGGCCACGGCAAGATCGGCAGCGTCTGGCGGTGGGTTACCGTAAGCATCGATATTTTTGGCCCGCTCCAGTGCAGACTCCACGGCGTCGAGATTGCGTATGCCATCCAAGCCGCCATGCACGGCAAGCTGCTTATCGTGAATCGCAAAAACGGTTTCACGCTGCACCCATTGCCAGCTCACTTAGCAAGTACCTTCAGGATCTCGCGGTCATCGTGCATGATCGATTCAGCCAAAGCCATCTGCCGCTCAAATTCAGGGTTGTAAGGCGTGATGCGCATCGCACCGTCTGGCGCTTCGGTCAGATAAAGCGTGTCGCCTTTTTGAACGTTGAGGATGCGCTTTGCCTCCTTGTTCAGGATCAGACCTTCTGATGACCCTACGGTGGTTACCTTGAATGAGAGCATGAAGTTATCCTTAAAACATATAACTTTTATTATATAGCCATCAAGGGATCCCCACTACCTTGACGCCAGTCACCCAGCAACGGAAGTGCCAGGGAGCTTCTCTGCCATTGGCAAATGGAAGAAATCACTTTTGACTATACTGGATAAATGTAAGGGGTATCCACTTAGCTCCAGTTAGTGCAAAATAGCTGGATGGAAACACAGATGGTAACGCCAATTCCACAACTGCTAGAAAGAGTGCGTTACCCCTCCCCCCCTATGTTTCCGTTTTCATTACAAAACTAAAGCAGTAAAAATAAGCCGAATCGAATCCCAGAAAACCTGAGTTTCAATACATTTTCAATAATTGGGGACTTAAGTTAGTGATGGCTCATGAGTAAAGCCAATGAATGTTGGTAGGCGCGATTGGACTCGAACCAACGACCCCCACCATGTCAAGGTGGTGCTCTAACCAGCTGAGCTACGCGCCTACAAATTTAGCCTCGAATTATAGCATCGAAATTTCCGAGCGTCCTCAAAACCACCTGCAGGCATCGTACAGCCCCCGCCTAAATACGGCGTGCCTGCCCTACACCAGGCACGGTTATGACAGCCACCAATGCGCGCTGAAGCATGGCGGCATCGGCAAGCTCTACGGTAAAAGTCATCCATGCCGCGCCTTTGGACGATTGTGTTTGAACGCCAATTACATTCATTTTTTCTTTGGCAAAAACTTCTGAAATATCGCGCAGCAAGCCTTGCCTGTCGACTGCTTCCACCGCCACTTGCACGGGGTACATCAAAGTTTGACCGGCTTTTTGTTGGCCCCAACGCACTTCAATCACACGTTCGGCGTGTTTGGTGGCCACGGCCTTGAAGTTGCTGCAGTCTTGCCGGTGGATGCTCACGCCTTTTCCGCGCGTCACAAACCCACTGATGGCGTCGGGTGGCGCGGGGCGGCAGCAGCGTGCCAATTGCGTGAGCAATGAATCGACCCCGACCACCAACACGCCGGAGGTGGTTTGTTTGGGTTTGTTTTTTGATTTTTTAAGCAGAACGAAATCGTCGGCCTGCATGGCGGGCTCGGGCGGCCTGAGGAACACTTCAATGTTGCGCAGCGAATATTCGTCTTTGCCAACCAACTCAAACAAGGCTTCTGAAGATTTGAATCCCAAATCATTGGCCAGGTCTTCTAATTTGAGTGCCGTCTTGCCTTCGCGCTGCAAAATTTTCTCAACCGCCTCGCGGCCTTTGACGGCATTTTCGTGCGTGATTTGGGCATTGAACCAAGCGCGCACTTTGGCCCGTGCACGCGGGCTGACCATGAAGCCCAATTCCAAATTAAGCCAGTCGCGCGACGGGCCTCCTTCTTTCACGGTGGTGATTTCAACGGTCTGCCCATTTTGCAAGGCCGTGTTCAATGGCAGCATGACCCCATCGGCTTTGGCGCCTCGGCAGCGGTGGCCCAAGTTGGTGTGTACGCTGTAGGCAAAATCAATGGGCGTTGCGCCGCGCGGCAATTCGACGATGGCTGCATCTGGCGTTAAAACATAAATGCGGTCATCAAACAGGGCCTCCTCTTGGGGGCTCTTGGCATTGTGCGCATTGGCTTGCCCTGACCCAGAAGCAAGCTCACGCTCCCATGCCAGCAACTGCCGAAGCACAGCAATTTTGGCGTCGTAGTCGCTGCTGGCGGTAACCCCTGCATACCCTTTGGCACCTGCTTCTTTGTAGGCCCAATGCGCCGCCACGCCGTGCTCGGCGTGATCGTGCATGGCTTGGGTGCGAATTTGAACTTCAATCGGACTGGCTTGCTCATCTCGCACCACAGTGTGCAGCGACTGGTAACCGTTCTGTTTTGGCTTGGCGATGTAGTCGTCAAACTCGGTGGTGATGGGCGCGTAATGCGAATGCACCCAACTCAAGGCTTCGTAACAATCTGCCACATTGGGCACGATGACGCGCAAGGCTCGAATGTCAAACACGTGATCAAAATCAAGTGATTTGCCGCGCATTTTTTTGACAATACTGTAAATGTGTTTGGGTCGCCCCTGCAAAGTTGCACGCACGCCTTGCGCGGCCAAAGCCTGCTGGACTTGAAAGCGCAGGGCTTGCATTTTTTCTTCACGCTCACCGCGTTTTTCATCAAGCAACTTGGCGATTTGCTTGTAGGTTTGCGGCTCTATAAATCTGAAGGACAAGTCTTCCAACTCCCACTTGATGTCCCAAATGCCCAAGCGGTTGGCCAAAGGCGCGAAGACTTGCAAAGACTCGCGCGCCAAACTGAGGGGAACTTCTTGCTTGCTGGCCGCGTAATGGCGCAGCGTCTGAAGGCGTGAGGCCAAGCGCAAGATGATCACGCGCAAATCACGGCTAAAGGCCAGCAGCATCTTGCGCACGTTTTCTGTTTGCGCCCGCGGGTCGTCTTGCAACTGCGCTGTTTGCGCTGCATTTCTGGAAAGCCGCTGGACTTCGACCAACTTGGTAGTTTCAATGGCCAAGCTGGCAAAACTCTCACCGAAAGTTTTGGCGATGGTCTCGTAGGGCCGGCTTAAATGGGGGCACGCATAAACCAAATAACTGGCCGCTTGCACGTCTTGGGCACTGCCGATGGCTTGCAAAATAGCCACCACGCCATCAGCGTGGGCCAAGATGTTCTCGCCCGTGTCGAGTGTTTCGCCGGCCAAAAAAGGCTGGGCAAAAGCACGCGCTCGGTCAAGGGCAAGCAAGTCCGGGTCAGTCATGTCTTTGCGTCAATCTGACTGACTTAAAAACAGCTGCACCGCACTGATTTGTCCAGGGTCGATCAAGGTGGGGGCATGCCCTACTCCCGCAAACTCCACGCATTGGGCCTTGGGGCCGCGCTCGCCCATGGCCCGCGCGGTCTCTAGGCTGAGCAAGTCGGAGTCAGCGCCTCGAATCAACAAAGTGGGTACTTTGATTTGGTCATACATTTGCCACAAAAGAGCTTCGCCTGCAGCTGCATCTTCCATCGTCATTTTTCTCACCGATTGGCCCAAAGCCGGGTCGTAGTGAAGCGTCACGGCGCCATCGGGCAATGGCCGCACCATGTGGCGCGACAAATTCAGCCAGGCTTCAGGGGTGTGCGGCCCGAAAGATTGCGAGACCTGCCACATGGCATCGGATGCTTTTTGCAAATTGGCAAATCGCCCCGTTTGCCCCACATACTGCTGCATTCTTTGAATCGATGACCATGCAATGGCAGGGCCCACATCGTTCAAAACCAAATGCTTCATGCGCAGGGGCAGCTCTTGCGCGGCCAGCACCAAGCCGATCAATCCGCCCATGCTGGTGCCAACCCAATCGATTGTTTGCAAGGCTGAGGTCTGCCGCAAGTGGCCCAGCAAAGCCGCCATGTCAGCAGCATATTGCGGGATTTGGTAGGCCAGTGGGTCTTGCAGCCAGTCGCTTTTGCCTCGGCCCACCACGTCGGGGCAGATCACGCGCAGGGGGGGCAAGCCTTGAGCTTTAGCTTGGTCTATCAAGGCTTGTGCCAAGGTATCAAAGTCGCGGCCTTGCCGAGTCAGCCCATGCACGCAGACCACGGCATGGCTGGCTTGGGGGTCGCCCCAAGCGTGGTAGGCCATTCGGTGAAGGCCTTGGGCGTCTGGGCAACTGACAAATTCAAGAACAGGTTCGGTCATGGGCAAATCATTTAAAAAATACGTTGTCAGCTGGATGTGAAACTGGCACGCGATAATGAACTTTTGACCATCGTAATGGATTCGGAGAACACATCATGCTCAAAGGCAAAACAGCACTCGTCACAGGTTCAACCAGCGGCATTGGCCTTGGCATTGCCAAAGCCCTGGCCGCGAAAGGCGCCAACATCGTTTTAAACGGCTTTGGTGACCACGCAGGGCCGCACGCCGAGGTTGCCGCTCATGGCACGCAGGTCGCCTATCACGGCGCCGACATGAGCCGCCCCGATGAGATTCAAGCCATGATGTCGTTTGCTGCAGAAAAGTTTGGCCGCGTCGATATTTTGGTCAACAACGCAGGCATTCAGCATGTGGCTCGTGTGGAAAATTTCCCGATCGAAAAATGGGACGCGATCTTGGCCATCAATTTGTCCAGTGCCTTTCACGCCACTCGCTTGGCTTTGCCCGCCATGCAAAAAGCCAATTGGGGCCGCGTGATCAACATTGCTTCGGTGCATGGTTTGGTGGGGTCGGCTGAGAAGTCCGCTTATGTGGCGGCCAAGCACGGCATTGTGGGCTTGACCAAAGTCACGGCTTTGGAAAACGCCACCTCGGGCGTCACGTGCAATGCCATTTGCCCTGGCTGGGTGCTCACGCCCCTGGTGCAAAAACAAGTTGATGCCAAAGCCCAAGCGTTGGGTCTCTCTAACGAAGACGCCACCAAATTGCTGCTGGGTGAAAAAGAGCCTTCCATGCAGTTCACCACGCCCCAAGAGTTGGGTGAATTGGCTGTGTTTTTCTGTTCAGCTGCCGGCAACAATGTGCGCGGTGTGGCTTGGAACATGGATGGGGCTTGGGCGGCGCAATAAAGGACAAGCCTTCTGCTCTTTAGCGGTACATAAAACTTAAGAAGCAAGCCCTAGGCTGACTTGGTTATTCAGCAAAAATTTCTTCCAAAGTCGCCAGCATTTTTTGCTGGGTACTGGCAGGCAGACGACCCAGTTTTTTAACCAAACGGGCCTTGTCTACCGATTGAAATTGATCAATCAAAATTCGCCCCGCTTCACCATTGCCAGTCTTCGTCGCCTGTCAAGGCTTGATCGCCCAACACCAACTCGTCATCACCCGCTTGCGCAATGGCCTGCGCCGAAGCAGCCCAACCCTCGCGCACGCGAGGCTGAGGCTTGCACAGAACCAAACTGCCATCACGCACTTCAATTTCCGCCTCATCCTGCAAACCCACTTGAGCGAGCAAAAGTTTGGGGATGATGACCCCTCGTGAATTTCCAAATGACCTGATGGTGACTTGCATGAAGCTGCTCCGCAGTTGACTCAAAGAGACAGACTGTTATATCAATTTAATAACATCGTCAACAGCACGGGCAGCACCGATAAGGGGTCATGCCCTTCAAGCCTTGTGAAGCAAAACCACTGCCCGCGCCTGCATGCACAAACCTTCGCCCACTGGCCCCATTTTTTCAGCGGTCTTGGCCTTCACATTGACCTGCGCCAACGTGGTCTTGAGGATCTTGGCGATCGACTCGCGCATGGCCAAGATGTAGGGCGCCAACTTGGGCGCTTGGGCCATCACGGTGCAATCCAAGTTACCTAAAACCCAGCCCGCGTCTTGCACACTTTGATACGCTTTGGCCAAGAGCAGGGCCGAATTGGCACCCTTGTACTGCGCATCGGTGTCTGGAAAATGCTGCCCAATGTCACCCAAAGCGGCTGCACCCAAGAGCGCATCTGTGATGGCGTGCAAGAGCACGTCGGCATCAGAGTGGCCCAGCAAACCTTTTTCAAACGGCACCGTGACACCGCCCAAAATCAAGGGCCTTTGCGCCACCAAAGCGTGGACATCCCAGCCCTCACCAATGCGAATGTTCATGAACGACTCCTGAGCAAGGCCTCAGCCAATGCAAAATCTTGCGGGTAAGTGACTTTGAAATTGTGTGGGCCGGCGCTGACCAGCAAAGGCGATCGGCCGGTCAACTCGATGGCGCTGGCTTCGTCGGTGATGCCCTCAAAACCGGTATCGGCTTTGGCCTCCAAAGCGGCGAGCAGCTCGCCCGCGCGAAACATTTGCGGCGTTTGTGCCAGCCATTTGTCGGCGCGCGCCAGCGTGGTGCTCACGCGCCCTTGCACAGCCACCTTCAGGGTATCGGGCAAGGGCAAGGCCAACAGGCCCCCCACCGGGTCGCTCCAGCAAGCGTCAATCAAGCGGTTGATGTCCTCAGGGGTGACCAAGCAGCGCGCTGCGTCGTGTACCAAAATCCAATCTTGTGGGCGCACCACTTCTGGAGCATGGCTCAGCAGGCTTCGCAGCCCGCTGCAGACGCTTTGGGCTCTGCTGCTGCCCCCGCATGCAAGCCGATGAAAGTGGGCCGGCCAGACGGGCGCCAGAGGCCATGGATGCGTATCACCTGGGGAGAGCACCAACCAAGCCGCTTGAATGCGTACAACAGCGGCCAGGGCCTGCACCGTGTGCATCACCATGGCCTGACCCGCCAAAGGCTGGTACTGCTTAGGCTCAGAAGTGCCTGCCCGCGTGCCAGTACCTGCGCAGGGGATCAGCGCAAAACAGCGCGGCGCATCGGGGCTGGAGCGTTCCTTGAGGGGCACTTGCGACATGTCGTTGAAGGTGAATTAAGCAGAAATTACTGGGCTTGCAAGCAGACATTCTAAAATCAAGGCCAGAATTCGTTTTTAACACCCCCTCCCATGCAACTCCCGCCACTGAGCCTTGGCAAGCGCTACACCCTGCCCCGCCCCCTGGGATCGGCCGATGCCGTGCTCTTAGCGCAACTGGGCGAGAGAGAAAAAGCAGCAGGCCGTTTGACGGCGGTGGTCACGACCGATGCCAGCGACGCGCAGCGCTTGATCGATGAAATTGCCTTTTTTGCGCCTTCGCTGCGCTGCGCGGTATTCCCTGATTGGGAAACCTTGCCCTACGACACGTTCTCGCCTCATCAAGATTTGATCAGTGAGCGGCTGGCCACCTTGTGGCGCATCAGTCAAAGAAGTCAAGAGCAAGGTGTCGATTTGGTTTTGATGCCTGCCACAACAGCCTTGTACCGTTTGGCGCCCCCGGCCTTTTTGGCTGGCTACACGTTTCAATTCAAAGTCAAACAGAAACTTGATGAAGCCAAATTCAAAGGGCAATTGACATTGGCGGGCTACAGCCATGTGAGTCAAGTGGTAAGCCCAGGGGAATATGCTGTTCGCGGCGGTTTGATCGATCTGTTCCCCATGGGCTCGGCCGTGCCCTACCGCGTGGATTTGTTTGACAACGAAATTGATTCGATCAGAACTTTCGATCCTGACAGCCAGCGCAGTTTGTACCCCGTGCCCGAAGTGCGCTTGCTTCCTGGGCGTGAGTTCCCCATGGACGAAGCTGCGCGGGCCAAATTCAGAAGCCGCTGGCGTGAATTGTTAGACGGCGACCCCACCAAAAGCCGCATCTACAAAGACATGGGCAATGGTGTGGCCACCGCTGGCATTGAGTATTACTTGCCATTGTTTTTTGATGAAACCTCTACCGTTTTCGACTACTTGGGCGCAGGCAGTGGCAACCCCGCCACTTTGGTTTTGCATGGTGACTTGGAACCCGCTTTCCAGCATTTTTGGCAAGACACCAAGGAGCGGTACCGCTTGGTGCAGGGCGATCCGGAGCGCCCGGCCTTACCGCCCGAGGCTTTGTTTTTATCGGCCGAGCAGTTCTACAGTGGCGCCAATCAACATGCGCAATTGTCTTTGCGCCAAGGGGTAGAAGACTCCCCTGACAACGCCTTAGCCCAGCGCCTGCCTGACTTGACCGTGCAGCGCGGCGCGCAAGAACCCTTGGCGCGCTTGCAAGCGCATTTGCGCACTTGCCCTCACCGCGTTTTGTTGCTGGCCGAAAGCGATGGGCGCCGTGAGACTTTGTTGGATTTTTTGCGTGCCAGTGGCTTAGAGCCGCCAGCGTTTGACAGTTTGCAAGAGTTCCTTGGCAGCGATGAAAAACTAGGCATTGCCACTGCCGCATTGAACGTGGGCTTCCACTGGTTTGCTGCTGGCATTGATTTGGTCACAGAGACCGAACTCTTTGCGGCAGGCCCGAGCACCCGTCGACGTAAAAAACAAGAGCAGGTCAGCGACGTAGAGGCCTTGATCAAAGACCTCTCGGAATTGAATGTCGGCGACCCGGTGGTGCACAACGCGCATGGCATTGGGCGCTACCGCGGCTTGGTCAATCTCGATTTGGGGGAGAAAACCCCAGATGGCTTGCCCGCCTTGCAAGAATTTTTGCACCTGGAGTACGCCGACAAAGCCACGCTGTATGTGCCCGTGAGTCAGTTGCAGTTAATTGGCCGCTACACCGGGGTCAGCGCCGACGAAGCGCCATTGCACCGATTGGGCAGCGGTCAATGGGAAAAAGCCAAACGCAAAGCGGCCGAGCAAGTGCGCGATTCTGCTGCCGAATTGCTCAATATTTATGCTCGCCGCGCAGCACGCGAAGGCCATGCGTTTCGCTACAGCCCACAAGACTATGAGGCCTTTGCCAACGACTTTGGCTTTGAAGAGACAGCCGATCAAAATGCCGCCATCCACGCCGTGATTCAAGACATGATCAGCCCCCGCCCGATGGACCGCTTGGTCTGCGGCGATGTGGGTTTTGGCAAAACCGAAGTGGCATTGCGCGCCACATTTGTGGCCGTGACCGGAGGCAAACAAGTGGCCATTTTGGCCCCCACCACCTTGCTGGCCGAGCAACATTTTCAAACACTCAAAGACCGGTTTGCCAAATGGCCCGTCAAAGTGGCCGAAGTCTCGCGTTTTCGTTCAGGCAAAGAAATCACCGCAGCCATGAAAGGCATTGCCGATGGCACGGTGGACATCGTGGTGGGCACGCACAAATTGCTCAGCGAATCTACGCATTTTAAAAATTTAGGCTTACTGGTGATTGACGAGGAGCACCGCTTTGGCGTGCGCCACAAAGAAGCCATGAAGGCCTTGCGCGCCGAGGTTGACGTGCTAACCCTGACGGCCACCCCCATACCACGCACCTTGGGCATGGCCTTGGAAGGCCTGCGAGATTTGAGCGTGATTGCCACCGCACCGCAGCGGCGCTTGGCCATCAAAACTTTTGTGCGCAATGAAGGCATTGGCGTGATACGCGAAGCGGTACTGCGTGAATTAAAACGCGGCGGGCAGGTTTACTTTTTGCACAACGAAGTTGAAACCATTGAAAACCGCAAACAAAAACTCGAAGAACTCTTGCCAGAAGCCCGCATTGCGGTGGCCCACGGACAATTGCCCGAGCGCGAGTTAGAACGCATCATGCGCGACTTTGTGGCCCAGCGCTACAACCTGCTGCTGTGCTCGACCATCATTGAAACCGGCATCGATGTGCCCACGGCCAACACCATTGTGATCTCGCGCGCCGACAAATTTGGTCTAGCCCAGTTGCACCAACTGCGCGGACGTGTGGGCAGAAGCCACCACCAAGCCTATGCTTACCTGATGGTGCCTGAAATTGACGGCCTGACCAAGCACGCAGCGCAGCGTTTAGATGCAATTCAGCAAATGGAAGAGCTCGGAAGTGGCTTTTATTTGGCCATGCACGATTTGGAAATTCGCGGTGCAGGCGAAGTCTTGGGTGAGAGCCAAAGCGGCAACATGCTTGAGATTGGGTTTCAGCTCTACAACGAAATGTTAAATGAAGCTGTGCGCTGCTTGAAGGCCGGCAAAGAGCCCGATCTTCTGAGCCCCTTGTCAGCCACCACCGACATCAATTTACACGCGCCAGCCTTGCTGCCAAGCGACTACTGCGGTGATGTGCATTTGCGCCTGTCGTTTTACAAAAAGCTGGCAACAGCCAAAACCCCAGATCAAATCGATGGCTTGCTCGAAGAAATTGTGGACCGCTTTGGCAAACTGCCACCGCAAGCGCAGACCCTGATCGACGTGCACCGCTTGCGCGTGTTGAGTCAACCCTATGGCGTGGTCAAAGTTGACGCAGCACCCAGCGTGATACAGATCAGCTTTCGAGCCAACCCACCCGTTGAGCCCATGAAAATCATCGAGTTGATTCAAAAAAATCGCCACATTCAATTGGCTGGCAATGACAAATTGCGAATCGAGCGCGAGTTGCCTGACGCTAAGGCCAGGGCGCAAATGGTGCGCGATGTTTTGCGCTCCTTGGGCCAACCCAAAATTGAAACCATACCGGCTTGACTTGGTTCTTGGACTGAACATGACTTTTTTCACTGCACCTGGATTGATCACGCAAGGCTTTGCACCACCATTGAAACTGAATGATTTCAAATTGATCGCGTTTGACATGGACTCAACCCTGATCAACATTGAATGCGTTGACGAAATTGCAGACGCCGCAGGTCGCAAACCCGAAGTGGCTGCCATCACAGAAGCGGCAATGCGAGGTGAGATTGCCGACTACAAAGAAAGTTTGCGCCAACGTGTGGCCTTGCTCAAAGGGGTCAGCCTCGCGCACCTCGAGCAGGTCTTTCAACACCGCTTGCAACTGAACCCTGGAGCGCAGCGTTTGGTTGAAGTTTGCAAAGCATCGGGCATGAAGGTCTTGCTGGTTTCGGGGGGGTTTACCTATTTCACCGACCGCGTGCGTGACCGCTTAGGAATCGATTGGACACGCTCGAATGTGTTGGAAATTTCGGAGGGCTTGCTGACCGGACGCATGCTCGATCAAGCTTGGGGCGACATTTGCGATGGCGAAGAAAAACGCAAAATGCTGCTGCACACTTGCGCGCAAATGGGCATTGACCCCAAGAAAGCCATTGCCATGGGAGACGGCGCCAATGACTTGCCCATGATGGGCGTTGCAGGACTTTCAGTGGCCTACCACGCCAAGCCCAAGGTGCGCGAGCAAGCCATGGTGGCCATTGATCAAGGCGGTTTAGACCGCCTGCTGGAAGTTCTGCTCTGATTCAGGCTTCGAAGTGGTGGCCTTCAAATTCGACGCACTTTGGACTCCCCTGCCTCCACCACAAAACTGGCCAAGGTTTCAATTTTCGTGTCCTTGCGGCGCACATCGTCGACCACACGCAATTGGGTTTTGACTTGTTGGGGGGTGAACTCCACCACACCATAGCCATTGTGATCACTGTCGGCAAAAATGAAGTGCGGATTCTCAGCCAGCCGTGCCGCCAGTTTCTTGTCCCCTCCTGAGCGTGCGGTGATACCGGCGCCGCAGAATTCCACGCCCACTGCCGGCGAATCGATTCGATCAGGATTGGCATGCACATGGCCTACCCAATTTTCATGCACATCACCGCCAAACAAAACAGGGTTTGCCAGTGCATGATCTTGCATCGACTGCGTCATGCGCGAGCGGGCTGCGGTATAGCCGTCCCAGCCATCGTTCCAAAGCAATTGGCCTTGGCCCTGTTTGAAATCCCGGCGGCCAAAAATAGTTTGTTGCCCCAAGACATTCCAAGTTCGCGCACTGCTTTTGGCTTGCGCGAAGGCCTGATCAAGCCACTGCTCTTGCGCTGCGCCCAAGAGCGTTCGCTGCGGGTCTGTCCACGCAGCACAGTTTTCAGGATTGACCCAACTCGAGCCATAAGTGCCGCCTCTGTTGCAGACTTGTCGATCACGGTATTGCCGATCGTCGAGCATGTAAATGTTGGCCAACCGGCCAAACGGCACTTGGCCGTAGATACGCATTTCCGCGCCTGTGGACATGCCCGCTAAAGAGCGCGTCAACACACTGGCGCGCAGGGGCATGTGCTCATAGTAGGCTTGGTAGGCGGCCGCCCTTTGTGCAGAAAAATCTACGCTGATGTTGCCGCTTTGCCCTCTGACCAAACCCGCATAGTCATTCGAGACCTCATGGTCGTCCCAGGTCACCAGCCAAGGGCAATGGGCATGCATGGCCTGCAAATCCATTTCGCTTTTATTCAAAGCGTAGCGCCGACGGTAGTCTTCCAGCGTGACGACCCAACCGCCCGTGGGCACGCGCACGGCTTTGACCGCATTGGGGTACTCGTAAATGTAATCACCTAAAAACAAAACCAGGTCCAAGTTTTCTTGGCGCATGTGCCGATAAGCGCTGAAGTAGCCGTGTTCCCAGCGCTGGCAAGATGCGTAGGCTAGGCGCAGTTTGTTGCTCTGCGCCTCGGGGTGTGGAAAGGTGCGCGTGCGGCCTACAGAGCTGTGCGCATCACCCAAACGAAAACGATAAAAAAACCAATGGTCGCTGGGCAAGTTCTGCAACTCCAAATGCACCGAATGCGCCAATTCTGGCAAGGCCAGTACTTGCCCTGTGCGCACATTTTTTTTGAAATTTTCGTCGTCAGAAATTTCCCAATGAACAGAGACGGGGTCTTGCGCAAAATGAATATTGCCAGCCAATGGGTCTGGCATCAATCGAGTCCACAGCACCACCGAATTGTGATTCGGGGAGCCACTGGCCACGCCCAAACTGAAAGGATTGTGTTTGAGCGAATTTTGCGACCATGCGGAACTCGATTGTGTCCATGGCGCTGCCGCGGCCAAGGCCCAATGCAGCAGTTGCCGGCGCGAGGCGGTCTGCACAGACATGCGCAACGTTATGACTTTGAAACTGCTGTGCACATGGGTTTTAACCCAAGGCCTGCGCCAATCTTGAGACACCTTCCAGGATTTTTTCTTCACCCACAGTGGCAAAACTCAAGCGCAAAGTGGCAGGGTCAGAGTCGGCGCAAAAGAAAGGCGCTCCGGGCACAAAAGCCACGCCTTTTTCAATCGCCATTTTGGCAAAGACATTGCCATCTTTGACCTTGCCATGTGCGCCCGTCAGGCGCGCCCAAATGAACAAGCCCCCTTGAGGCTGAACAAAGGCCAGCGCGTCGCCTAAGTTTTGACGCAGAGCGTCTGACATGGTCTGCGCTCTGGCCGCATAGACTTTGCGCACTTTTGCCAAAGTCTCTGGCATGCGCCCTGAGGATAAATATTGCGCGGCAGTGGCCTGTGCAAATGTGCTGGTGTGGGCATCGCTGAACTGCTTGCACATGACAGCATGGCTGAGCAACTGAGGTGGGGCCACCATCCAGCCCACACGCAGGCCAGGGCTTAAAACTTTAGACAATGAGCCGCAATGCACCAAGCAATCACGACTGCCAGGCACTTGCGCACTCATGGCCAACAAACTGGGGGGTGGGGCTTGGCCAAAATACAAGTCTCCGTAAGGATCGTCTTCCACAATCAGGGTCTGGTATTGCACGGCCAATTCCAAAATTCGCTTGCGCCGCTCTGCACTCAAAAGTGCGCCCGTGGGGTTGCCAAAAGTGGGGATGATGTACACAAATTTGGGTCGGTGCTCGACGATCAATTTTTCCAAAGCATCGGTTTGAACCCCATGCGCATCCACAGGCGCAGAAATTAAGTTGGCCCCATACAAGCGAAAGCATTGGATGGTGGCCAAAAAAGTAGGCCCTTCGACGATCACTTTGTCGCCAGGGCCGATCATGGTCTTGCCCATCAAATCCAGCGCTTGCTGGCTGCCGGTGGTCACAATCAATTGATCAGCGCTCAGGTCCTTCACGCCTTTCTCGGTCATGAATTGGGCAAGTTGTTCGCGCAAGGGGCCATGGCCCTCGGTGGCGCCATATTGTAAAGCTGCGCCCGGGTCTTGGCTCAAGGCTTGGTCTGCGGCTTGGCGGATGCCCTGCACATCGAACAAAGCGCTGTCGGGAAAGCCGCCCGCAAAACTGATGATGCCGGGCTTTCCCAGTAACTTGAAGAGTTCACGAATGGCTGAAGTTTCAACATTGTTCAGGCGGTCGGCAAATTGCAAGTTCATGGGGTTTCTTTCTCGGATCTGAATTCATGTATTGTCGCTATTCTGACCTGAATTTAATTTGCATCACCTTCCTTTTGCATTCACATGACTCCTGACCAAACTGAAAGCTTTTTCAAAACCCTGCAAGCGGCCAACCCACAGCCCAATACGGAGCTGGTCTACACCTCAGTTTTTGAGTTGTTGGCAGCCGTTTTGCTTTCAGCCCAAGCCACCGATGTGAGCGTGAACAAAGCCACACTTCAATTGTTTCCAGTGGCCAATACGCCCGAAAAAATATTGGCCCTGGGCCTGGAGGGATTGGAGTTTTACATCAAATCGATTGGCTTGTACCGCAGCAAAGCACGCCATTTGATGGCCACCTGCCAGATTTTGAAGGACCAACATGGCTCGGTGGTTCCACGCACTCGCGAGGCCCTGCAGGCTTTGCCTGGGGTGGGCCGCAAAACAGCCAACGTGGTGCTCAACGTGGCTTTTGGCGAGCCCACCATGGCAGTGGACACGCACATTTTCAGGGTTGGCAATCGCACAGGCTTGGCACCGGGCAAAACGCCCTATGACGTGGAAATGGGCTTATTGAAACGCATTCCCGCAGCCTATTTGGTCGATGCCCACCATTGGCTGATATTGCACGGCCGCTACGTTTGCCAAGCGCGCAAACCACAGTGCGAGAAATGCGCTGTGAGTGCGTTTTGTGACTTCAAGCAAATGGGAACTTCATAATTTACGGGTCTTGCTCGAATGCTCTGCACAATGAGCGCGCCTTGCACCTTCGCCAAGGAGTTGCGATTAGACGATCGGAAGACCCGCTGCAGCGTGCGCTTCCACGCGAATCGAACCTAAAATTTCTCGCTTGAGTTCCATAAAGTGGGGGCTCGTGAGCATGTCAAGCGTGCGCGGTCGCGGCAGGTTAACAGTCCGCTCTAACTTAATCGAGCCAGGCCGGGAAGTCATCACATACACGCGATCGCCAAGGAAAATGGCCTCGTCAACGTCGTGCGTGATGAAGAGCGCCGCGCGTGGACTTGTCTGCCACAGCGCAAGCAGCCACTCCTGCATCGTAGAGCGCGTCTGCGCGTCTAGCGCTCCAAATGGCTCATCCATTAAAAGCACTTCCGGTGTGTTCATCAGCACACGCGCGATTGCAACCCTTTGCTTCATCCCGCCCGATAATTCATGAGGATAGTGTTGCTCAAATCCTCGTAGCCCGACGATGCCGATAAACTGATCTGCGAGGGCTTCGTATGCTTCACGGGGTTGGTTGCGAATTTTGGGACCATACACGATGTTCTCGTAAATCGACAACCAAGGAAACAAAGCTTGCTCCTGGAAAACGACGCCGCGGTCAGGTCCCGGACCTGTCACAACTTTGCCATCAACCAATACAGAGCCTGCACTGGCCTGCTCAAATCCAGCGACTACGCGCAAAACAGTTGACTTGCCACAACCAGAAGGCCCCAGCAAACAGACAATCTCTTGCGGCCCAATGGTCAGAGAGACGTCTGACAACGCCACGGTATGCTTAGCTGAACCGGGTTCTGCAAACATTTTTGAAAGCCGGCGAACTTCGACTTTCGGTGTGTTTGGATGTGGGGTGTGCTGCGTCATGCGACCACTCTTATATTTGGTTAGGAGAATTTAAAAAAATTCTAATCAGCGAAAGAGGGTTGGCGACCAGCGCAGTGCACGCCTGAAACTGTAAACAATCAACCGGTCCGAGGTGTAACCGATCAGTCCAATGAGCAGCATGCAGACAATGATCAGGTCGACTCGGAAAAGTTCCCGCGCGTCAGCTATCGCCGATCCGAGCCCAGTTCCCACGCCAGTCATTTCACCAACGACCAGACAGACCCAAGCAAAGCCCAAGCCAATGCGCAGTCCAGCAAGAATTGAGGGTAAAGCAGCCGGTAGCAAGATCCGGTGGAACAGCTGCCTGCGGCGAGTGCCTAGCATCTCGGCTGCTTCAATCAGCCGCCGATCTACGAGCTTCACACCAGTCACTGTATTGATGAGGACAGGAAAGAAAGCACCCAGGAAAATTAAAAACAGCGTTGCGCGATGTCCGAGACCAAACCACATGATGGACAGCGGCAACCACGCTGTGATCGGAATGGGCCGAATCACCTGCAGTATCGGATCAACAAAGCGCTCTATTGTTCGGCTCATACCAAGCACCAGCCCAAGCGATACACCGGCCAGTACGGCCAGCAAAAAGCCCTGTGCTACGCGCAGTGTACTTACCCAAGCGTGCTTTATAAAGCTACCAGAAAACGCATAGGCCCCCGGCGAGTCCGAATTCCCCAGTACGAAATCAAAAGCTGTCTCAGCCACTTTGACTGGCGAAGGCATCATGCGTGGGGGCAGATAGCCGCTGACCGCCGCCAACTGCCACACCAAAATAAGCACGGCGGGCAGCGCAAGCGCATGCAACACGAGGCCCGCCCTAAGGAAGATTGAATGCAAAAAAGTCACCTGCCCAGGCGCGGATGGCGCTGAGGCATTGACCCCATGCTCTACTTGCATCCGCCGCCTTTTGCCACCTTGTAAAAGCGCTGATCGATCATCGCGGCGTAGTTGGGCTGCTTATCGATCATCTTCAGATCATGCAGAGCCTTGCCCATCGCCTTGAAGCTCGCAACGTATTCGTCAGACAGCTCCCAACCGATGCCGATGTTCACCATGGATGCCCTGGTCACTTTGGTATCAAATCCAAAGAGCTTGCGGCCAGTCTCTAACCACTCCTCCTGATTTGCCTGCATGTGATCGTGAGCTTTCATCTGTGCACAAACAACGGCCTGGACAAGTTGCGGGTCCTTCTCGACCATGGCCTTGTTCGTTGCCAAGATACTGTTCAAACTGCCAATAGGCGTGTCGTAGGGGTAGGACAGAATGCGACCATAACCTTCGGTGATCGACAGAGTTGGGTGCGGCTCAGCGCCTACATAGGCGTCGATGTCACCACGCTCCAGGGCTGAGGGCATCTCAGTCCAAGTGATCTTGATGAGCTGAACGTCCTTGTTTGCATCAAGGCCTGCTTGCTGAAGCTTTGCGCGCCGCGTCGCCGATAATGACCTGCGGGTCACCTTGAGCACCTGCGATCAGTGCGGCCGTGGTGCCGTACTCACCAAAATCTACATTGCCATTGACGACAGCTTTTTCAATGTCAAGGCTCGAAGCAAAGTAAACGATTTCGACCTTGACGTCTTTTGGCAGAAAGCGCTCCCACCAAACCGGTGCCATCATGTGGATCAGCTTGAACGTGCCCACTTTGATCTGTTTAGGCTGCTGTGCGCTGGCCGTCATCGTGAACGGCACCGCCATAGCCAAAATTAGCGCCGCCAAAATCTTGCGATTTTTAATCATGTCACTCTCCCCGTTAATTCACCATTGAAATCAGGCACTCTGAAATATCTTTGATATTCAAAGTCCGAGTTTCCACCGATGGATCATCCGGCGCCACTCGAGGAAACCCCTTAGTAGCCCGCCAACACATGCGTAAAGCGCATGGCAGCTATGACTTATGAGTAAATCTCGAAAAGAAACAAGCGCAAAAGATTTTGCAATGCTCACCCCCCTAAAAGAACTTGCTATCGCAGCGTCACGATCCAGCGATTTTTCAAATCTTGTCCTGCCATTTGTTGCCAATGCAATCGATTTTCAAAAACCTGCGATAGCGCATTGTGCGTATCAGCCTCGTGAGGCAACCCGTCATGCACCAAAAGTCCTTGACTCATAACCCACAATCGATCTGCCTGCAGCGCAAGATTTAATTCATGCAAGACGCTAACCACAGAAGTGCCTTGCACAGTCAGGCAGCGAACCCACTCCAACCAGTCGGCTTGGTGGGGCAAGTCCACGCCCGCCAAGGGCTCGTCCATCAAAAGCACATCTGCTTGAACCGCCAGTGCTCGGGCCAAAAGTACGCGCTGCCTCTCCCCACCTGAGAGTTGCCCCAAACTTCGCGACCGCCAGTCCCAAGCTTGCACCGTTCTTAAAGCCACCTCGACTACTTGACGGTCTTTGGGGCTAGGCGATGCCAGCCATGCTTGGTGTGGCAAACGGCCTAACATGGCAACGTCATAGACCGTTAAGTCGTCTTGCCCAGGCTCTGCTTGCCCAAGCCAAGCCATGCGCTGTGCGCGTGCACGCCGAGTCCAATCGCTCCAAGGCTGCCCCAGTAAAACAACGCGGCCCTCAAACTCAATCAGGCCTGCCAAGGCCTTTAGCAACGTAGACTTGCCGGCTCCATTGGGCCCCACCAGCGAGACCCATTGGCCTTTTGGCAGTGTGAGCGACACACCATGAACCACTTCCTGTCCTGCAAGGCAAATTGACAATTGCTGCGCTTCTAAAGCGAACTGTTGTGAAGCTGAGCTCATAATGATCTGCCTCCTTTTGACAACCTGCGCATCAAGACCAGCATGTAGCCGCCACCTAAAATGGAGGTGAGGACGCCTACGGGCAGTTCCAGGGGTGCGATCAACGCTCGGGCCATCAAGTCAGCCCCCCCCAGGAGGACCGCGCCCATCCCGCACGACAAGAATAAAGTTCTTGCATGAACAGCTTTGACTTGAGACCTGACCAAATGCGGCGCGGCCAGTCCAACAAAAGCAATCAATCCCGTTTGCGCCACGGCTGCTGCTGTGCACAAAGCCATGATCGCCACCAAGACTAAGCGAACAGAAGTCACCGGAAGCCCTAAACTTTGCGCCGTCGATTCGCCAAGCGCCAAACCATCCAGTACAGGGCTGGTTAGCCATGCAACAGCCCCGCAAAGCACTAAAGTACCGGCCATCAAAATGCAGCCGTGCCAACCGACAAATGATGTAGATCCGAGCATGAAGGCTTGGGCACTCCCTTGAACTTTTGGATACAGCAAAACCAACAAGGAAGCGCAGGCACCCAAAACAACGCCAACCACCACACCAGCCAACAACAAGCGCAGGGTGTGCTGAACACCCCAAGCCAAAATCAATGTCACTAAAACTGCACCCCATGCGCCCAAAAAAGCCATGCCCGTGACGCCAACGCGCATGACCCAGGGGGCCAACGAGGTTCCCGTCAAGAAAATTAGGCCAATGGCGACCCCCAGTCCAGCCCCAGAGGCACTGCCCAAAAGATAAGGGTCAGCCAATGGATTGCGAAACAGCCCTTGCGCCAAGGCTCCGGCCAAACCCAACAATGCGCCGGCTAAAAATGCCCCCACTGTTCGAGGCAAACGAATATCAATGACAAGTTGTCGATCTTCCACAAAGCTCAAAAAAGCCCAGCCTTCACTTCCCAGGGTCAAGCCCAGCATGAAAATGGCAATGGCCAATAACATCAACCAACGGCCAAGTGGTGAGGGGTCAGGGTTAAATCGACTGCCCATCAGTGATAGACCCTTTGAAGGCATGCCAACATCAGTTGAGCAGCCTCTGCCATACGGGGGCCAGACCGAACCAAAATGTCAGAATTTTCGGCCGAAATTCGGCAAATTTTATTTTCTTGAATTGCCTGCATCTGATCCCAACCTGGGCGGCGCGAAAGGTCTGTAACAGACTGTTCCCCAATAAAAATAATCTGCGGATTTGAGCGCACCAAAAATTCAGGATTAACTTGAGGAAATGCGCCCATTCGCAGCGGGACCACATTGATCAATCCAATTCTCTTTAAGGTTTCGCCAATAAAGGAGGCCTCTCCTGCGGCGAAATAACCACTGCCAACTTCAAAGTAAACACGAGCACCTCGCGCTGAAGGAGGAATCTTATCAGCCACTTGGTCAAGCCGCGTCTGAATTTTTTGCCATAGCAATTCTGAGCGTGATTGGGCATCTGGCAGATGCAATGCCAATGCAATGTAAAGAATTGCCCGCTGCACATCAACTTGGTTTTGAGGCTCAAGTGCCATGACAGCAATCCCTAAAGACTCCAGCCTTTGCGTGATGCGCGATGAACGTGCTAACAGCACCAAGTCTGGCTTGAGTTTGACCAATGCCTCTAAATGCGTATCGTCTAGCCCGCCTAATTTGGGCAAGCTTTTGACGCGATCTGGCCAATTGCTATAGCGATCAACGCCGACCAAACGATCACAGGCTTGGAGCTCACAAACAATCTCACCCAAGGACGGCAACAAGGTCACGATGCGCAGTGGTTTTTGATTCAATTTGACTGCGATTCCCCTGTCATCTATCAAGGTCACTGCGCCACTGTCCGGCGCATCTAAAGGAGCCTTTTGGGCCATCACAAGGGGACAAATGCACAGCAACATAGCACTTGCAATCATCAGCCAAAGGTTAGGCAGCACCTTGCGGCCCGCTTCAGTTTGAATAAGCATCATGCCGCACGCCCCATGCATGAATAATTTGCAAGAGTTGGCTCAGCCCATCGGTCAATGCCGCTGATCAAGGGACCATCCCACTCTTCAAATAGCACCAGAGGACGTCGGCGCAACAAGCTGGATTTTTGCTTGGCGGCGTCTATGCCAGCGCGCATTTTTTGGATCAGCTCCTCGCCCTGGCTGGCTTGCCCAACCATGGCAGCAATTTGATAAAGAACAGAAAAAATTTCTTCAATGCTGCGTTGGTTAAAAATAGTTACCTGCACGCCAGATTGGATCAATTGTGCTGCAATATCAGCTTGCAGATCTGAGAAACCAAAAACACAATCAGGCTTGAGTGCCAAAATTTTTTCAACTCTGGCATTCAAGAATGAACTGACTTTCGGCTTCTCCAACCTCGCGCGAGGAGGCCTGACCGTGTATCCAGATAGTCCCACGATTCGATGCTCTTGCCCGAGCATGTACAACCACTCCGTGGTCTCTTCGGTCAGGCAAACAATTCGATGTGGGCCAAGACGATTCACAGTACTGGGGCCCACTTGAGTCCCATGAAAAATCCACGCCCTGGCGTGTTGTATCCATAAATTGTTTGGTACTTTTCATTGGCAATATTTTCCAGACGCGCCGTGAGTTTTAGCTCATTCGTCAAGCTGGTGCTGGCGATAAAATCCAAGACGGCGTATGCATTTAAAACTTCCGAACCATCAGTTCGCGATCCGCTGTACCGCACTTGCGCCGCAGTTTGCCAAGCTCCCCAGTTTTGGGTGATGCCCGCTTGAGCTATCATTTTCGCTCTTCTCATAAGCGGCTTGTCGGTCACCTCGTTAATGGGGTCTTGGGATGTCATGCTCATGCGCCATTGGCGTCCTTCCCAATTCCCACTCATGGCCATTTCTGCACCTTGATTGCGAGCCCTGCTCACATTGGTTCGATCCCAATTCTCGTCATTGTCAATCAAATCTGTGTAGCGATTGTCAAAAGCAGTTATGCGCCATTGCCATTGGGTTTGCGTGTATTGCAGGCCCCATTCTTTCGAGCGCGCCTGCTCTGCTCTGAGTTTTGCGTTGCCACCATAGGGGTAGTACAAATCATTGAAAGTTGGCGCCATGAATCCGGTTGAGGAAGAGGCCTTTAATCGCCAGTTAGACGACAATTGGTAAGCGTACCCCGCATACCATGTATTGGCATCGCCAAAGTCACTGTATTGGTCATGCCTCGCGTTCAATTGAAACTGATGATTTTCGATTTTTGCCAAATAACCCATGCGCCAAGAATCTACAGAACGACCCGATGCGTTATAGGCTGTGTCGCTTTCAATGTCTTGTTGGGTTTTTTCAAGGCCCGCTGTGAGCGACTGATTGGGCGAAAATTTCCAGGCCAACCCAGCCGCACTGGTTGTTGATTTCGAATTGACGTAGTATGGATATGCTGTGACCGCCGCATTCAATTTGTCTTGCTGCTGGCCTACCGACGCATCTAACTCCAAGTTACTGGATAATTTCACCATTCCATTGAACACCGCGCTTCGCAAAATACTTTTAGACTCATCTGCTTGATTTGCAGGTCCATATTGACTGTCATATTGGGTTTTTGAATGCGTTTCTCGCACCACAAACCCGAGTCTCGATTGTTCCCAATCTTGTGTCAAGTTCAATGAACTCGAATTTCTTGAATACCCGTCTCGGTCTAAATTGATTCCTGGCCGTTGAGCTGCATTGAGGGCATTAAACCCATTCGTTTTAACACTTTCAAATGAACCCGAAATCCCCAAACCCGACGACCACTTTTTGCCGGCACTGACCTGCGCAGATCGAAAACCATCCGGCCCGGCTTGTGCGCTGCTGTCTAACCAAGGGCCTTTTTGGTTCTGTCGCGTGAAAATTTGCACCACCCCACCTAAAGCAGAGCTGCCATAGAGGCTTGAAACATTGCCTCGCACTACTTCAATGCGCTCTACGCCGCTAAGCGGCAGGTGCTCCAGAGATGCTAAATTAAAATTCAAGTTGTTCATGGGCAAGCCATCAACCAAAACCAGCGCATGACGAGATTCAGCGCCCCGCATGTACAAAGTAGCAACTCCTCCCATACCGCCTGATTGCGTTACCTCCATGCCAGCGAGTTGCGATAACAAAGTTGGAACGTCTCTGGCTTGCGAGCGCTCAATATCTGCCCGCGTTATCAAGCTCGTATCTGGCTGTGCGTCTTCAATGCGCTGCGCCGTACGGCTGGCTGTTACGACAGTTTCTGGCAAACTGTTTTGGGCTGCTCCTGGCATCGCCATAAGCCCAAATAATGCTGCAGATAAGCTGACGAGCGCGCGCCGCGCCCCAGCCAAAGACGAGGGTGTACCTCTGACCAGTTTGAAATTTTTCATGCTTCTAACAAGTTAAAAATCCTCACCGCCTTCCCCGACAGTGCATGGACGTTAAGGTGCGTTTTGCAACGCACCACCTTGTTGGCCGGTATCCGGGCTGGCAGAGCAACCTTCATCACCTTCCCAAGCACCTGTTTCAGAGCGCTCAGTGGTTATCGATGAAAGCGGGGCACGAAGCCCGTCTGCTGACCGTTGCGGGGGCAGCGCAGGTAGATTTACACCCCTGGGGGGCTTATTCTCCTGCTTCCCGTTGAACTGCAAACTGTGAACCAGTTTGCGAGCACCAACAAATTTATTGTAGCACCGGGTTTTTGGCTTAAAAGTCCGCTAAATAAGGTCTGCTATGCGCTGCGCACATACCAAGCATTGGCGACTTATCAAAAGGCGTGCGACCAGCGGTGGCCGGCCGAATCAGTTCTGTGAACCCAGAATCTGTCCACCACCATAACTGCTGACCACCGGCGCGCTGCCCCCCAGCGTTGCCTTGATCGCGCAGTACTTGAACTCCGGGATTTTTGCTGATCAAGCTCATCGCCGAACAAATGGGGCAGCATTCGCCTGCAGTCAACGAAACGGTGCGCCGGGTCAATGGATGGATGGCCCGGAATCAGCACGCAAATACAGTTGCAGCCTGCGAATCCTAAGGCGAGATCGGCTTTTTTGAATAAAAAAGCCAGACTTATACAACTTCTGGAGCACCTGTGGCCGCGCTCAATGTAAGATATCGACTCGCTCAGCCCCTACAATGGGTCAAATTATCTTTTACCGGCCATGTCGAACCCCACTACCGTCGACCAAATTGCCCAGCGCGTCGAGCATCTATTGCTGCGCCATGAAGAGCTGCATAAAACCAATGCCTTGCTGGCACAACAAGTTTTGGCCCTTTCGCATGAACGTGATTTACTCAAATCCAAATTGTCTGCAGCCCGCTCGCGCGTGGACGCATTGATCGAGCGGCTGCCACAAAATACGCCGACACCAGCACCCGCCTCGGCCCACACCCCCACATGAGCACCCAACAACTCGAAGTTCAAATCATGGGGCAAAGCTATTTGCTCGGTTGCCCTGATGGCGGGCAAGCGCAATTGCTCGCAGCAGTGGACAAAGTTGATCAAGCCATGTGCAAAGTGCGCGATGCAGGCAAAATCAAAGCCCGCGACCGCATTGCAGTCTTAGCCGCATTGAATTTGGCTTTTGAAAATACCCCAGAGCCTGCCACAGCGGATACCTCTTCTGCACTGGCCACTCACAGTGCCTCGTCTGCCCATGCCGTTGACGAACAAAAGCGGCTTGAACAACTCTTGGAAAAACTCGATCAAGCTCTGCACCAAGACGGTCAACTGATCTGATCGCAACGCTGATCTCACACCGGGGTCATGCACATTTTTGCAGCAAACCTCGCAAGCGCCTACAATCAATCCGGTCTGCAGTGCTTGCTGGGCTTAATTTCCTTGAACCAATGCTCTTAGAGCCAGGGCTTGGAACATCAATTGATGAGCGTGAACGTCTCGCGTCAGATGATCCCAACGTCAGTTTGACCTCGCCCACCTGAACCCCGGTTCAGGATGACAGCTCAGCGGCAACTGCAGACACCACCCAACCCATGACACTCGACTCGTTTTTTATTCTCGCCCTCATCGGCTGCGCGGCAGGCTTCATGGCCGGACTCTTAGGCATTGGTGGGGGTCTGATCATGGTTCCCTTCATCACCTACCAATTGACGCAGCAAGGCGTGAGCTCTGATTTGGCCATCAAGATGGCCATCGTGACCTCGATGTCCACGATTGTGTTCACCTCGGTCTCTAGCATCCGGGCCCATCAAAAACATGGCGCCATTCGCTGGAACTTGGTCCGCGGCTTGACCCCCGGCATTATCTTGGGCGGCGGCTTGGCCAGCCTGTGGATTTTTTCAATCTTAAAAGGCTCGACGCTTGCAGTTCTTTTCAGCCTTTTTGTGATTTTTTCTGCAACCCAAATGTTTTTGAACAAAAGACCCAAACCGACGCGTCAACTGCCTGGTTTCAAAGGCTTGTTTGGCATGGGCAGCGTCATCGGGTTTTTGTCCGGCCTGGTGGGAGCTGGCGGTGCATTTGTCAGCGTGCCCTTCATGACTTGGTGCAATGTGGCCATACACAACGCGGTAGCCACCAGCGCAGCCTTGGGCTTTCCCATTGCGCTGGCCAATGTGCTGGGCTACATCATTGCGGGCCAAAATGTGGCCAACCTGCCCGCCTATTCGTTTGGCTACATTTGGCTGCCTGCCTTGGCGATCATTGCGTCTTGCAGTGTGCTGCTAGCGCCTTGGGGCGCGCGTGCAGCGCACCGCTTGCCTGTGGCGCAATTGAAACGTGTGTTTGCCAGTGTTTTGTACCTGCTGGCCGCTTACATGTTGTACACAGCCTTCTCAGCTTGAATTGGGGGGTGCGGTCAAGGCCGCACGTCAGGGCGGCTGCACGCACCAAGGGGCTTGGTCATGCACCAGACCCATCCACAATGCCCATGACGAGGTCGCCACCAGCGCCAGTCCGGCCAAGCGCACACCCCACGCCCCGTCACCCAGGTGCTGAAGGCGCAGCAGCAACCAAGGCCCTGCCCACAAACTCAGGCTACTGCCCACAGCAAACAAGGCCATAACCCCTGCACCCTCGAGCATTTGACCCGTCAAGGCAGCCACCATCAAAGCGGAATAGAGCAGGCCGCAGGGCATGAATGCCCACAGCCCCCCGATCAACAAAGGGGCAGCTTTGCCCATGCGTGTGTTCAAGTGTTTGACCTTGGCCCAAAGTTGGCGCGCGCCTTGGTCCAGCCAAATGGGTTGTCGGGCTTGCCACATCAACAGCAGGCCTAAAACAACCGCAGCCACATGCAACAAGCTCCATACGGGGCGAATGGCGGCAGACTGCGTGGTCAACCAGCCCAAGGCCTGCACGCTCAATGCCGCCAAGCCCCCCATGAGCGAGTAGCCTGTGAAGCGCCCCAATTGAAAAGTCAGCAAGGCCGAGTCACGCTTAGCGCCCGCGGCCTGCCCGATGCCAGCGCATGCGGCGCCGCACATGGCCACACAATGCGGCCCCCCAGCCAGGCCCATTAGCAAAGCCGTCACCCCCAGGGAACTGTTCATGCCAGAAAAATTAGATGATTTTAGAAAACCGTGTCCGGTTGCGATCCGCTTGCAAGTAGCGATCAAACACCATTGCAACCCCACGCACAAAATACCACCCCATGGGGGTGACTTGAATGCCTGAGTCCGTCAACTCTACCAGCCCTTGAGTTTGCAAGTCTTTGAGTTTTTCAATTTCGGTTGCAAAGTAAGTTTTCACATCGATCAACCAGGCTTCTTGCACTGCCGCATATTCCAGATGACCTTGGCACATGATGGCCATGATCACAGCACGCCGAATCAAGTCATCTCTGGACAAAGACAAGCCTCGCACCACTGGGAACTCGCCTTGGTCAAGCATGTCAACATACTCTTCCATGGTCTTGGCATTTTGGCTGTAGGTAGCGCCAATGCGGCCAATGGCAGACACACCCAAGCCGATCAGGTCGCAATCGGGTTGGGTGCTGTAACCTTGAAAATTGCGGTGCAAGCGGCCCTGCCGTTTGGCCACTGCCAGAGCATCTTCGGGCAAGGCAAAGTGGTCCATGCCAACGTAGACATAACCAGCTTCCATGAAGGCATCCATTGAGCGCGAGAGCATGGCAATTTTGCTGGAGGCCCCAGGCAACTCAGCAGCCACGATGCGCCGCTGCGGCTTGAACCTTTCGGGCAAATGGGCATAGGCATACAGCGCAATGCGGTCGGGCCTTAAGGCATTGATCTGGGCCAAAGTGCGATCAAATGACTCTGGCGTTTGCCGAGGCAAACCGTAAATCAAGTCAACATTGACCGACTCAAATCCCAAACTGCGCGCCGATGCCACCAACGAAAAAACTTGCTCTGCCGGCTGTATGCGGTGGACCGCCTTTTGCACCTCGGGGTCAAAATCTTGCACACCAAAACTCAAGCGGTTAAAGCCCAATTCAAACAACAAGGCCAAGCGCTTTTCGTCCACGGTCCGAGGGTCAACCTCCACCGAATACTCACCCCCAGCCACAAACGTGAAACTGCGCTTGAGCAAGGCCATCAATTCGCGCAGCTCGTCGTCATTTAAAAATGTAGGCGTGCCTCCACCCAAGTGCACTTGGCTGACCGACTGCCCCATGCCAATGGCATCGGTGTACAAGGCCACCTCCCTTGCCAAATAGCGCAAATACGAGGCGGCACGCTCATGGTGCTTGGTGATGATTTTGTTGCAGGCGCAGTAATAGCAAAGCGATTCACAAAATGGGATATGCACGTAAATTGACAACGGCCATGCCTTCCCCCCCAAACCCTGACGGCGCTGGGCCAAAGCTTGCAAGCAATCTGCTTGCGTGAAAGCCTCTACAAAGCGATCTGCAGTGGGGTATGACGTGTACCGCGGGCCAGGCACATCAAAACGGGTCAAAAGTTCAGGCGTCAAAAAAGACATGAAATAAGTTCCAAACGCTTTCAGATTTAAGCTATTCGACTAATGTGCCGATAAGCTCATATAGACTTCTTGACATACATCAAATCTTGTCCATTCAAGGCTTTAAAACAGCTGATGAGCAATGATTGAGCTGAGTCAAACGCCTGAAGTAGGTATAAGCTCAGGGCTTGACCTAACGCAACGTCTGTTTCTTAGAATTGAGGAATCAATGAATCCTGAAGCCATCAAAGTAGCTTGCTCCAATTGCAATTTACGAGAATTGTGCATGCCCATGGGTTTGAGCGATCATGATTTGAACCGTTTGGATGAACTGGTCACGGTTCGCCGCAAAATCAAGCGCGGTAGCACCCTGTTCAGCAACGGCGAGAAGTTCACCTCTTTGTATGCCATACGAACCGGTTTCTTCAAAACCTGCCTAGCCTCTGAAGACGGTCGTGATCAAGTCACTGGTTTTCAAATGGCCGGAGAAATCATTGGTTTGGACGGCATTGTCAACGACCATCACAGCTGCGATGCAGTTGCACTGGAGGACGCCGAGGTCTGCGTCATGCCATTTGACCGCATCGAAGAAATTTCTCGCGAAGTCACGGCCTTACAGCACCACGTGCACAAAATCATGAGCCGAGAAATCGTGCGCGAGCACGGCGTCATGTTGCTCTTGGGCAGCATGCGCGCTGAAGAGCGTTTGGCGGCATTTTTGCTCAATTTGGTGCAGCGCCTGCATTCACGCGGCTTCTCGCAATCGGAGCTCATTTTGCGCATGACGCGCGAAGAAATTGGCAGCTACTTGGGCTTGAAGTTAGAAACTGTCAGCCGCACTTTTTCGAAGTTTGTGGAAGACGGTATTGTCGAAGTCAAGCAGCGCCATGTGCGCATACTGGACACCGAGGCATTGCAAAGACTGGTCAACAACCAGCCGCAATGCCATTGAATTTTCAGTTGCAACCGCCTTGTCTGGCGCAATCTGCAGGGCGTTGATCAACCGGCACCGGGCACCGATTGACCTCAAATGGCGACATGGACAGCAGCGTGGTCAACGCGCTAGAGAGCATGGTCAAAAACCAAAATAGAAAAAACGCCACGGTGTAGACCCCTTGCCTGGACATCGCCATGGTGTTGCCAAACCAGTGCAGATCCTCTGGGTCAACCAACCCAAACACCAACACTTCAAAAAGCCCCGCCACCAAAAAGGCGGGCCAAATAATCCACATCAGTCTTTGAGCCAGCATGGCTTGTCTCCTACTATTTTTATTGGAATGACCGCCTGCAGCTTCAGGGCTTAGGCCCCGCTGCAGGCGCAGGCACAACACCGGTGGCTGCATGGTTGCGCGCCTGAATGGCGGGTGCTTGATTCGACTCAGTGGGCAAGACAGGGTCGGGAATGGTGATAGCCAGATACAAAGTCACAAAACTGGCCACTACCACCAAGGCAGGCCCCCCCACAATCATCCAGACCAGGCCAAATGACCACCATGGGCGCGCTGGAATGCCAATGCTTGATGGGGTGCTGCCGCAGAGCGATGCCGTCTTCATAAATCACTTTCTGCCACGCTTACCGCGGCACTAAAAAAACCGATTTTTCTTGAATTTGATCGATGGCTTTGAGTCCATCGTCTGAAACTTCAATTTCAAAATTCACGGGGTGCGAGCCAGGCAGGGCCGACTCAAATGGGATCTGCAAGCGCACCGAAACCCACCTTGATTGGGTCGATTCAACCACAAGATCGCTGCTGTCGGTGACCACTGAAATGTCGGTCATGCCGGAGACATTGATGCGGTAGTGTTGCAGTTTTTCCGATGCATTCATGATCTGCAAGCGGTAGACATTTTCGATTTTCCCGCCGCTGACAATGCGCGCCAAGGTGGCCCGATCGCGCACCACATCGACCTTAAAGGGTTTGCGCATCAGTAAACTGGTGAACAAAGCCACGATCACAATCGCCAAAATGCTGGTGTAAATGAGCACACGGGGCCGCAAAATATGGCGCATGGTTTGACTGCGTGTCCAGTGGTTGTCCATGGCGTGCTGTGTTGAATATTTAACCAAGCCTCTGGCGTAACCCATCTTGTCCATGACAACGTCGCACACATCGGCACAAGCACCGCAACCAATGCACTCGTACTGCAAACCTTTTCGAATGTCGATACCGGTGGGGCACACTTGAACACACAAACTGCAGTCCACACAAGCGCCTAAATTCAGGCTGGCCAAAGCGGTTTTCCTAGAGCGTGCGCCCCTGGGTTCACCGCGCTGGGTGTCGTAGCTGACAACCAATGTGTCTTTGTCAAACATGGCACTTTGAAAGCGTGCATAGGGACACATGTATTTGCACACTTGCTCGCGCATGAAGCCGGCATTGCCGTACGTGGCAAAGCCATAGAAGAAGACCCAAAAAACCTCCCACGATGACATGCGCCCAAGGAAAAACTCCATGCCGAGTTCACGGATGGGCGTGAAATAGCCCACAAAGCTAAAGCCGGTCCAAATTGACAAGCCCAGCCAAAGAAAATGTTTGTACCATTTCTTGACCAATTTTTCGAGCGACATGCCCTGTGCATCCAGGCGCATGCGGGCACTTCGGTCGCCCTCCACTTTGCGCTCGATCCACATGAAAATTTCACTGTAGACCGTTTGAGGGCAGGCATAACCACACCACAAACGCCCTGCCACCGCCGTGAACAAAAACAAAGAAAAAGCGGAGATGACCAGCAAGCCCGTCAAATAGATAAAGTCTTGGGGGTATAAAACAATGCCAAAAATATAAAAGCGGCGCACACCTAAATCAAACAATACAGCTTGACGCTGGCCCCACTCCAACCAAGGCAAGCCGTAGAAAATAATTTGCGTTAAAAAAACCAAGCCCCAACGCCACTTGGCAAAGATGCCTTGCACGCTGCGCGGGTAAATTTTTTGGTGGGACGCATACAGCGACACCAACTCTGCGTCTACTTCATCTACCCCAAGTGCTGGTGGTTCACGAGACACTGCAATCGGGATGATTTTGCGGCCAAAATTCTCAGGTAAATCCAAAACAACTCTCAATCCATTAGAACAACAAGCAGAATAAAAAAGGGCGTCTTGCGACGCTTTTTTTATTTGACGATCGCAGATCCTGCCTTGTTGGACAAGCCCCAAACGTAGGAGGCCAAAACGTGCAATTGCGGCTCCGTCAGTTTACTCGCCTGTGCTGGCATTTGGTTGACTTTGCCATTGTTGACCATAGCCACGATGGCGTTTTCACCCCAACCATGCAGCCAAATATCGTCTGTCAAATTGGGGGCGCCCAAAGTTTGATTGCCTTTGCCATCCATGCCGTGGCATGCGGCACAAGCTGCAAACTTAGGCTTGCCCAAAGAAGCTTTCAAAGCGTCGTGAGGGCTGCCCGACAAACTCAGGACGTAATGGGCCACGTTGCGCACATCATCGGGTGTGCCCACAGCTGCGGCCATGGGCGGCATTTGGCCAATCCGGCCCAGTGTCAAGGTCTCTTTGATTTTCTCAGGCGAGCCGCCGTGCAGCCAGTCTGCGTCGCTCAGGTTAGGAAAGCCCTTGCTGCCTCGCGCATCAGAGCCGTGGCACTGCGCGCAATTGTTCATGAACAAACGGTCGCCAATGGCCATGGCTTGCGGGTCTTTGGCCACGTCTTGCGTGCTCATGCCAGAGAACTTCGCATACAGGGGCGCAACCTCTTTTTCGCCTTTGGCCATTTCAGCTTCGTATTGGCCTTTGGAAGACCAGCCCAATTGGCCAGGCGAGGTTCCCAAGCCTGGGTAGAGCGCCAAGTAGCCCAGGGAGAAAACAATGGTGATCAGAAACAAGCCCACCCACCACCTGGGCAAGGGGTTGTTCATCTCACGCAAGTCGCCGTCCCAGACATGGCCGGTGGAGTTGTCGTTGGCCGTCATGGCCTTGGCTTTGCCGCTGAACCACAGCAGCAACAAGCAAGCGATGATGCCGACCAGCGCAATGCCGGCCACATACAAAGACCAGAAATTGCTTGTGAAGTCACTCATGTCGATTTCTCTTTCTGTTCGTTTTGATGGGAGGCGTCAGTCGTCTTGCCGAAATGGCAATTGGGCGGCTTCTTCAAATTCAGCCGTGCGACGCCTAGACAAAGTCCAAGCCACGATCCCGATGAACACAATGAAGGTGATCACTGTGACCAAGGAGCGAAGGGTGTTGATGTCCATGTTGATAATCTCCTGATCTTATTTGCGATGAATGCCCATGACCTGCAGGTATGCGATCACGGCGTCCATTTCAGTTTTGTCTTTGACATCTTCCGATGCCTTGGCAATTTCATCGTCGGTATAAGGCGCTCCCAGGGTTCGCAAACCTTTCATGTGCGCCGGCAAAGAGGCGGCATCCACCCGATTTTTTTCTAGCCATGAATAAGCAGGCATATTGGATTCAGGCACCACATCGCGCGGGTTGTTCAAATGAATGCGTTGCCATTCGTCTGAGTACTTGCCGCCCACCCGCGCCAGATCCGGCCCGGTGCGCTTGCTGCCCCATTGGAAGGGGTGGTCATAGACAAATTCGCCAGCCAAGGAGTAAGGCCCATAGCGCAGCGTTTCAGCACGAAACGGGCGAATCATTTGTGAGTGACAGTTGTAGCAACCTTCACGCACATAAATATCGCGACCCGCAACCTGCAGGGCGGTGTAGGGCTTTAAGCCAGGTACCGGCTCGGTGGTCGACTTTTGGAAGAACAGGGGAACAATTTCCACCAGTCCACCAAAAAGCAATACCACCAAGATCAAAACGATCATCAGAAAATTATTGGTTTCAATTTTCTCGTGGGACAAACCGCCGCCAGATTTAGTTTGATTGGTCATGTTTTTCTTCTCCTTAGGCGTGAGCGACGGCAGCGGGAATTTGCACATCCTCTGCATGCCCCTGCGTGGCAGTCTTCAAGGTGTTCCACAGCATGATCAGCATGCCGCCGAGATAGAGCAAACCGCCCAGTAAACGCAACACATAAAACGGGAAGGTCGCTTTCACAGACTCCACAAAGGTGTAGGTCAAAGTGCCATCCGCATTGACTGACCGCCACATCAGGCCCTGCATCACACCGGCAATCCACATGGCCGCGATGTAAATCACAATGCCAATGGTGGCTGTCCAGAAATGAATTTCAATGGCTTTGACGCTGTACATTTTTTTCTGCCCAAACAGGCGCGGAATCAAGTAGTACATGGTGCCCATGGTGACCAAGCCGACCCAGCCCAGAGCTCCCGAGTGCACATGGCCCACAGTCCAGTCGGTGTAGTGCGACAAAGCGTTCACCGTTTTAATGGACATCATGGGGCCTTCGAAGGTCGACATGCCATAAAACGACAAAGACACGATCAAAAAGCGCAAGACCGGGTCATCACGCAGTTTGTGCCAAGCACCCGACAAAGTCATGATGCCGTTGATCATGCCGCCCCAACTCGGAGCCAACAAAATCAGAGAGAAAACCATGCCCAAAGACTGCGTCCAGTCTGGCAAGGCTGTGTAGTGCAAGTGGTGAGGGCCGGCCCACATGTAAGTGAAAATCAAGGCCCAAAAGTGCACGATAGACAAGCGGTAGCTGTAAACCGGACGCTCTGCTTGCTTGGGAATGAAGTAATACATCATGCCCAAGAAACCAGCGGTCAAGAAAAAGCCAACTGCGTTGTGCCCATACCACCACTGCACCATGGCGTCTTGCACGCCGGCATAGGCAGAATAAGACTTCATGAGGCCCACTGGCAATGCGGCGCTGTTGACCAAATGCAGCAAGGCCACTGCAATGATGAAGGCACCAAAGAACCAATTGGCCACATAAATGTGACGCACCTTGCGGGTGCCCAATGTGCCAAAGAAAACGATGGCAAAGGAGACCCAAACCAAGGTGATCAAAATGTCAATGGGCCACTCGAGTTCAGCGTACTCTTTGCCGCTGGTGTACCCCAAAGGCAATGTAATGGCGGCAGACAAAATGACCAATTGCCAACCCCAAAACGTGAAGGCGGCTAATTTGTCGCCAAACAAACGCACACTGCATGTGCGTTGCACCACGTAATAGGCCGATGCAAACAAACCGCAGCCACCAAACGCAAAAATCACGGCGTTGGTGTGCAAAGGTCGCAAGCGCCCGTAGCTTAGCCACGGAATGCCCAAGTTAAGTTGGGGCCAAGTCAGCTGGGCAGCGATGATCACGCCCACCAACATGCCCACCACACCCCACACCACCGTCATGATAGCGAACTGCCTGACAACGGTGTCGTTGTAAACAGTGGCCTGTTCATTGGCAAATTTCATTTTCACCTCTTCTAATTAAGACAGATTAAGTTTCACACTAATGAGTGCAACGTTATTTGACGCAAATCAATCATTCCGCAAGATCCGCTCACCTTCTGCTTCAATGTCCTCAAATTGACCGCGATGAACCGCCCACCACAAACCAGCCAAGATGAAAAAGACCAAGGCCACAGACAGCGGAATGAGCAAATAAAGTATGTCCATCAGTTGCCTGTCTGCTTGAGTGGCATGGCGCCATGCGCAAAAGTATGACTGCGCGACAAGCGCAAAGAATTAAGCACCACGCCCAAAGAACTCAAAGCCATGCCCAAACCCGCCAACCAAGCTGGCAAATAACCCATTAGCGCCAAAGGCACACAAGACAGGTTGTAGGCAGCTGCCCATACCAAGTTTTGACGTACGATTTGCAAAGTTTTTCGGCTCATTAGCCAAGTTTGCAACAAGGGTGTCAAGTCACTGGCCATCAAGACAAAGTCAGCCTTCGATTGCGCCAAAGGCAGGGCTTGGCCCAGAGCAAAAGAAACATCGGCACCGGCCAATACAGGCCCATCGTTCAAGCCGTCGCCTACCATCACCACACGGTGGCCTTGGGCTTGGTCAGCCTTCAAAGCCGCTAATTTTTGCTCAGGGCCACAAGCACCGAGCGCATCATCAATGCCCAAACTGCGAGCCACTTTGTCTACGCTGGCTTGTCCATCTCCAGACAAAATGCGCACGCGCAATCCTTCAGCTTGCAAAGCTTGCACAGTTTGCAGGGCCTCAGGCCTCAAGGTCTCAGACATTTCAAACGTGGCCACCCAGCCTTGCGCATCACTGAGCCATGACTGCAAGTGGGGTGCATGCGTGCGCTCTAAACCGCAAAATTGCGCAGAGCCCAGTCGAAAGACACTACTTGGCTCTGGCAGAGCTGCACGGCCCACTTCACACTGGAGCACGCCTTGCACGCCCTGCCCTGCCACTTCCTGAACATCATGCGCTTGCCAAAAGGAATGTCTCGCTTGAGCGGCTTTGACCAAGGCCCGTGAGACTGGGTGTAAAGAATGCGAAGCCAAGGCTTGGGCCCAATCCAATGCTTGTTCGGCACTGACGCCTGGGCGGGTTTGTATGCTTTGGAGGCCAAAATTTTCTTGCGTTAAAGTGCCTGTTTTGTCAAAGACAACGGTGTCAACGCTGGCCAAGCTTTGCAAGGCTTGCAAACGGCGCACCAACACACCCCCTCGTGCCAAGGCACCCGCAGTGGCCAACATGGCTGCTGGTGTGGCCAATGACAGCGCGCAAGGGCAGGTCACGATCAAGATGGACACGGCCAACATCAAAGCGTGCGCCGGCCCTTGGGGCCAAGCCCAAAGCGCAGACAGTGCTGCTGCAATCAATACGGCCCATAAAAAAGGTTTTGCCACACGGTCAGCCAGCAATGCAATGTCGGGTTTACTGACTGCGGCACTCTCCATCAGGGCCACCATTTGACCAAAGCGCGTCTGATGCCCCAATTGTTGGACCTGCACCTCTAACACGCCGGTCAAATTCAGGCTGCCAGCCATCACAGTCTGGCCCGGCGCTCGCTTTAATGGCAAGCACTCTCCGGTGAGCAAGGCCTCGTCAACCTGCGATTGGCCCAAGACAACTTGGGCATCGGCCGCAAAGGCCTCGCCGGGTCGGACTTGGATCACATCACCTAATTGGAGTTTTCGCATGGAAATCAAAACCCATGCGCCCTCGGCAGATTTGAGGCGAACCGCATCCGGCAGACGGTTCATGACCGCCTCCAAAGCCCCGGCTGTTTTGTCTCGCAAACGCAATTCCAACCAGCGACCCGTGAGTAAAAAGAAAACGAACATGGTCAGTGAGTCAAAATAAACTTCAGCGCCAAACGGCCCTTGTGGCTCGAAGGTGCCCAAACTGCTCACAACAAACGTGACCGCCATGCCAATGGCCACCGGTAAGTCCATGCTGATTTGGCGATGCTTGAGATCACGCCAAGCATTGGCAAAAAAGGGCGTGCAAGAAAAAAACAGCACGGGCAAAGACAAGACCCAGGAAGCCCAGCGCAGCAATTGCAGCATGTCATGCGCAATGTCCTGAGGCTCGCTCATGTACACCGGGGCGGCATACATCATGACTTGCATCATGCAAAGGCCCGCAACACCCCAACGCCACAGCATGCGGCGTGCTTGGGCGCGGCGCTCTTCATTGGCCAAGGCGTCATTGGCAGGCACAGGCTTGTACCCCGCCATGGCGGCGGCTTTCATCCAAGTTGAGGGTTTGGTTTTTTGGGCCGACCAAACGACCCTGCCGCGGTGACTGGCAGCGCTGATTTGCGCCGAGATCACACCTGGCACCTTCAGCAGCGCCTCTTCGATGTTGATGGCACAAGCCGTGCAGTGCATGCCTTCGAATACCACACTGGACGCCCAGCAGGCCTGACCATCGGGGCTGCGTTGGCTGAATTCAGACCACTCTGTGTCTTGATCTAACAAAGACCAAACCGGCAAACTGGTGTCGAGCTCGAAGGGTGTCGCAACTTTTGGCATGCAAGGAAGATAAGCCAGAAAGCTTTCATGAAACTTGATTTACATCAAGGCCCATCCGAAACAAGACCCTAAGCTAGAGTTTGTTTCTTCACTCTAGGAGTTTTTCATGTACGAACGAATTTTGGTTGCCACCGACGGTTCAACTTTGTCCAAAAAAGCTGTGACGCAAGCCATTGCCTTGGCGGCCACCTGTGGCGCAGAGCTGATTGCTTTGAAAGTGGTACCGCGCTACCCCCAAGCCTACTTCGAGGGCAGCGTTCCATTGAATGCGCAAGATGTAGCGCGCATTGAGGGCCAATGGGCCGCCGATGCACAAGCTGCGGTCGATGCTGTGCAAAAAGCAGCTGGCCTCAAAGGCGTCAAAGCCAAAGGCATTGTGAGCAAATCAGATTTGGTTTCGGATGCCATTATTTCAGCAGCCAAAAAACACAAATCCGATCTGATCGTGATGGCCTCACACGGACGCAAAGGCATCAAGCGCCTGCTGCTCGGCAGTGAAACGCAGCAAGTGTTAACGCACTCGCTCATTCCCGTTTTAGTGTTGCGCTGAAAAACCTCGCTGCACAGGCCTGGCAAGGCTGTGCAGCGTTAGTGCAGCCTTGGCCTCATGCGCTGAACAAGTCTTTGTACTGCGCTCGCAGTAAGTTTTTTTGCACCTTGCCCATGGTGTTGCGAGGCAACTCGTCCACCACAAAGCAGCGCTTGGGTATTTTGAAATTGGCAAGCTGTGATTTCAAATTCGCAAGGATTGTCTCTGGGGCAATGTGAGCGCCTGACTTGGCAATCACAACCGCCACACCCACCTCGCCAAAGTCGGGGTGCGCCACGCCCACCAACGCACTTTCAGCCACACCCGGCATGTCGTTGATGTAGCCCTCAATTTCAGCCGGGTAAACGTTGTAACCACCACTGATGATCAGGTCTTTGCTACGACCCACAATGCTGACGTAGCCGCGTTCATCAATCTTACCAACATCGCCCGTTTTAAAAAACCCATCGGCAGTGAACTCTTCTTGGGTTTTCTCGGGCATGCGCCAATAGCCACTGAAAACATTGGGCCCCTTGACCTGAAGGCCGCCAATTTCACCTTGGGCAACAGCTTTGCCGTCATCACTTTGTACGCGCAGTTGCACGCCAGGCAATGGAAAGCCAACTGCACCGGCACGGCGTTCCTTCTGACCCCCATAGCGCGCGTCAGCGGCGTACGGATTGGAGGTCAACATCACAGTCTCGCTCATGCCGTAACGCTCCAAAATGGTATGGCCTGTTCGAGTTTTCCAATCGGTAAACGTCTCGGTCAACAAAGGTGCTGAGCCCGCAATGAACAAGCGCATGTGGCCAGCAGATTGAACGCTCAATCCTGGCTCGGCCAACAAGCGCACATACAGCGTTGGCACGCCCATGAAGACTGTAGCCTCTGCAAATTTTGCAAGCACCCGCTTGGGCTCAAACTTCGACAACCAAATCATTTTGCTGCCATTGATGAGCGCACCGTGGATGGCCACAAACAAGCCATGCACGTGAAAGATAGGCAGTGCATGAATGAGCACATCGCCCTTTTTCCAACCCCAATAATCTTTCAACACAAGTGCGTTGCTGAGCATGTTGCCGTGCGTCAACATGGCGCCCTTGCTGCGCCCCGTGGTGCCGCTGGTGTACAAAATGGCGGCCAAGTCTTGGGCTGAATTTTGTGCGGTGGTGTGGCGGTCACTGTGATGGGCTGCTCGTTGGAGCAAACTGCCGGTTCGGTCCTCATCCAAGGTGAACACGTGCTGCGTTCCTGCCTTGAAAGCGATTTTGCTGACCCAGCTAAAGTTTTTGCTGCTGCACACCACCACTGCAGGTTCTGCATTGGCAACAAAATATTCAATTTCCGCACTTTGATACGCCGTGTTGAGCGGTAAAAACACAAGGCCTGCACGCAAAGTGGCCAAGTAAAGCAGCATGGCTTCCACTGATTTTTCCACTTGCACCGCAATGCGACTGCCCTTGGGCAGGCCCAATGATTGCAGCAAGTTGGCCAGCATGGCGCTGGCGCGGTCTAAATCTCGCCAGCTGTAATTCAAGCCATTGTCAGTCTCTACTGCGATCTCATCCAAATTTGCCGGAAAAGCCGCGCGCAATGCTGCAAATAAATTCTCTTGTGCCATAAACTTGTAGTTAAATTTTCAAACTGCAGGCTGGTGTGCCCCATCAATCCAATTTAGCGCCCGAGGCTTTGACCACCTGCGCCCATTTGCGCAACTCGGTCTTGATGAAGGCTTCATATTGCGCCCCTGTTAAGTTGGGGAACTCAGCGCCTTGCGCGGCCCACACGGCTTTGGCCTCGTCGGTTTGGCAAGCCTTTCGGATCTCCTCCACCGCGCGTGCTTGCGCCTCGGCAGGTGTGCCTTTAGGTGCCCAGATGCCATACCAAGTGCTCACGGTGTAGTCGGGCAATCCCAATTCGGATGAGCACGGCACATCAGGAAATGCGGGGCTTCGCTTTGCGCCCGAGACCATCAAGGCCTTGATGCGCCCACCCTTGATATGCGCCGCCGATGAACCTAGCCCATCAAACATCATGTCCACATTGCCCGCGATCAAATCCTGCAGCGCAGGGCCTGCGCCGCGGTATGGAATGTGCGTGATAAAGGTTTGGGTTTGAAGTTTGAACAACTCGCCTGCCAAATGGTGCGAAGTGCCCCCGCCTGCCGAGCCGTAGTTCAATCGGCCTGGATTCTTGCGCACCAGTTCTAAAAATTCTTTCAATGTATTGGCTGCAACTTTTTTAGGATTGACCACCAAGACTTGCGGCACGGCCGCCACCAAGATCAAAGGGATCAAGTCACGCTCTAGATCGTAATCCAGCTTTGGATACATGCTCGGGGCGATGGTGTGGTGCACTGCGCCCATGAACAAGTTGTAGCCATCAGGGTTGGCCTTGGCGGCAATGCCTGCGCCCAAGGTGCCACCAGCACCCCCGCGGTTGTCGATGATGATTTGTTTGCCTGTGAGCTTTGCAAATTGCGCTGACATAGGGCGCGCAAAAGCGTCTGTGCCGCCACCTGCAGGAAACGGCACCACCATGGTCACGGGTTTGCTAGGCCAACTCGATTGCGCCCAGCTGGGCAAAGCCGCGCCAAGGGCTGTTGTGGCGGCCCATTGAAGTACGCTGCGCCGGTGGTCATTGAATTGAAAATGGCTCATGCTGATTGTCTCCTCTTTTGAAATTTTGTGGTCAAACTCATTGTGCGCTATTACAGGCGCTAACTTCGGCGAAATTCGCCATATCTGCCGCCAATTAGCATGAGCAGGCCGGCCGCCACCATGGGCACGCACAACCATTGTCCCATGCTCAAGCCCATGGACAACAGGCCCAAATGGGCGTCGGGCTCACGGAAAAACTCAGCGGTAAAGCGCATCACGCCATAGCCCAGCAAGAACATGCCCGAGACTTGCCCGACTTTGCGGTCTTTTCGAGCAAACAGCCAAAGCAGCGCAAACAGCAGCAGGCCTTCTAACAAAAACTGGTAGAGCTGCGAGGGGTGACGGGGCACATCTCCTGCACCTCTGAAGACCATGGCCCACGGCAAAGTGGGGTCGGCCGCGCGCCCCCACAGTTCGCCATTGATGAAGTTGCCAATGCGACCTGCGGCCAGCCCGGTTGGCACGCAAGGGGCCACAAAATCCATAACCTGGAAAAAGGGGCGATGCCTTGACCGGGCGAACCAAACCATGGACAACATCACGCCCAACAAGCCGCCGTGAAAGCTCATGCCGCCTTGCCAGACAGCCAAGATTTCCAGAGGATGGGTGACGTAATAGGCCGGTTGGTAAAACAAGCAATAACCAATGCGCCCACCCAAGACCACGCCCAAAACCCCCAAAAACAAAATGTCTTCCACATCTTGCCGCTGCCACTGCGCCAAGCCGGCATAGGGGGGGTGCTTCAAGCGCAGCGTGCCAAGCAGGTAAAACAGGCCGAAAGCGGCCAAATAAGTCAGCCCATACCAATGCACGGCCAAAGGCCCCAACTGCAAAGCCACAGGGTCAATTTGAGGATGAATCAGCATGGCTTGGATTGTGCACCGGATCGCGCACAGGGCCAGCCCGTTAAAATAAGGTCATGTTCCACCTCACAGCCAAGAGACACACATGAGCGACAAAATCATCCCCATTCGCCCTGCCACCCCCAGCAACCGTCGCAGCGCCAACATCACCCAAGGCAAATCACGTGCGCCCAACCGCTCGATGTACTACGCCATGGGCTACGAAGAGGCCGACTTCAGCAAACCCATGGTGGGCGTGGCCAACGGCCACAGCACCATCACTCCGTGCAACAGCGGCTTGCAAAAGTTGGCTGATGCCGCAGTCGCTGGCATTGAAGAGGCAGGTGGTAATGCCCAAATTTTTGGCACGCCCACCATTTCGGATGGCATGGCCATGGGCACCGAAGGCATGAAATATTCTCTGGTCAGCCGTGAAGTGATCTCTGACTGCATCGAGACCTGCGTGCAAGGCCAATGGATGGACGGCGTTTTGGTGGTGGGTGGCTGCGACAAAAACATGCCCGGCGGCATGATGGGCATCTTGCGCGCCAATGTGCCTGCCATCTATGTGTATGGCGGCACGATATTGCCTGGCCACTACCAAGGCAGAGACTTGAACATCGTCAGCGTCTTTGAAGCTGTCGGTGAAAACTCTGCGGGCAAATTGAGCGACTTTGATCTGAAAGAAATCGAGAAACGCGCCATCCCCGGCACCGGCTCTTGCGGGGGCATGTACACCGCCAACACCATGTCATCGGCCTTTGAGGCCTTGGGCATGTCTTTGCCCTACTCCTCGACCATGGCCAACCCCCATGACGAGACACAAAACTCCGCCAAAGCCTCGGCCAAAGTTTTGCTGGAGGCCATCAAACACAACCTCAAGCCACGCGATATCGTGACCAAAGAGGCCATCGAAAACGCCGTGGCCGTGATCATGGCCACGGGCGGATCGACCAATGCAGTGCTGCATTTCTTGGCCATCGCGCATACAGCCGAAGTACCATGGACCATTGACGACTTTGAGCGCATGCGCAAAAAAACTCCAGTGCTGTGCAACCTCAAACCCAGTGGTAAATATTTGGCTGTGGACTTGCACCGCGCCGGCGGAATTCCACAGGTCATGAAGATCTTGCTCAAAGCAGGTTTACTGCATGGCGATTGCATCACCATCAACGGCAAAACAGTGGCTGAGAATTTGAAAGACGTGCCCGATGCACCGCGCGCCGACCAAGATGTGATTTGCCCGATCGACAAGCCCATGTACGCACAAGGTCACTTGGCCATTTTGAAAGGCAACCTCTCGCCCGAGGGTGCAGTGGCCAAAATCACAGGCTTGAAAAACCCCGTCATGACCGGCCCTGCGCGCGTGTTTGATGACGAACAGTCTGCCTTGGCAGCCATCTTGGCCGGCCAGATCAAAGCCGGCGATGTGATGGTGCTGCGCTACTTAGGCCCCAAAGGTGGTCCTGGCATGCCTGAAATGTTAGCCCCTACAGGCGCCTTGATTGGTGCGGGCCTGGGCGAAAGCGTGGGATTGATCACCGATGGCCGTTTCTCAGGCGGCACCTGGGGCATGGTGGTCGGCCACGTGGCCCCAGAAGCGGCCGCTGGCGGCACCATTGCCTTTGTCCACGAGAATGATTCGATCACCATCGACGCCCACCAACTGATTTTGGAGTTGAACGTGCCCGAGGCTGAAATCGCCAAACGCCGCGCAGCCTGGACAGCACCAGCACCCCGCTACACGCGTGGCGTTCAAGCCAAATTTGCCTTCAATGCCTCCAGCGCCAGCAAAGGGGCTGTGCTCGATTTGTATTGAGGCCAGCGCCTATTTACAAGCCAATGGCGGCAATGCCCGCCTTGGCGATTTGCGCATCTTCCGTGGACTTCACGCCGCTGACCCCCACGGCGCCTATGCAACAACCGTCCTTCATGATCGGCACACCACCTTCGAGCATGCCATGAATGGCAGGGGCAGACAGGAAGGAAACACGTCCAGCGTTAATCAAGTCTTCGTAGATTTTGCTTTCGCGCTGGCCCAGCGCAGCCGTATTTGCTTTGGCAGGTGCAATATGGCTGGAGATGGGCGGCGCACCGTCCAAGCGCTGAAAGTGCAGCAAATGGCCGCCCGCATCCACAATGGCGATGCTCACAGCCCATTTGTTTTTCTGCGCCTCGCTCTGGGCTGCTGCTGCGATGGCTTGAATGTCGGCTAATTCGAGAGTGGCTTGGGTTTTCATGGGAGCTTGAGGTTTGAAAAACGAGCAAGCATACCCCATGAATAGCCTCTTGAAATCATGGCATTTGACACGGAGTAGCATCTGGCGCATACAATTTACCCACCCCGATCCCGGGACGACACAGGAGTTCACACATGAGCGATCTTCAAAATATCGAACAAACCAGCTGGGGCTACAGCGAAACCTCGCAAATCCAGCGCAACCGCGTGATGCGCAACACCTACGCCTTGCTGGCCTTGAGCTTGCTGCCTACAGTGCTGGGTGCATGGCTGGGCGTGGCCACCGGCATCACCCAATCGTTGGGCGGTGGTTTGGGCTTGATTGTCTTCATCGGTGGCGCCATTGGTTTCATGTATGCCATTGAGAAAACCAAAAACTCAGCAGCTGGCGTGCCGGTGCTGCTGGCCTTTACATTCTTCATGGGCTTGATGCTCTCGCGCATGATTGCCATGATTTTGGGCTTTAAAAATGGCCCTGATTTGGTCATGACTGCTTTTGCTGGAACCGCCGGAGTGTTTGCACTGATGGCCACCCTGGCCAGCGTGATCAAGCGCGATTTGTCCGGTATGGGCAAGTGGCTTTTTGTGGGCGCCTTGGTGCTCATGGTCGGCGGCATCGTCAACATATTTGTGGGCTCCACCGCAGGCATGATGGCTTTGTCGGTTGCCGCTATCGGCATTTTCAGCGCCTACATGCTGTATGACCTCAAGCAAATCTTGGACGGCGGCGAGACCAATTACATCTCCGCCACCCTGATGTTGTACATGGACTTGTTCAACGTCTTCCAAAGCTTGCTGGCTTTGCTGGGCCTGTGGGGCGGCGAGCGCGACTGATGCGTCGCAAGCGGGCCTGTGCTCTTTGGGCGGGGCCCCTTTCTAGCTGCTCCTGACTCTCTTAGATTAAATCTCTCGCTCAAACACCGCCATGCTCTCCACATGCGCGGTGTGGGCAAACATGTTGACCACCCCCGCTGCCGTGCAGCGGTAGCCCGCGTCGTGCACCAAGACGCCAGCGTCTCGCGCCAGTGTGGCAGGGTTGCAGCTCACATACACAATTCTGGATGGCAACTCCCATTGACCTCGCAGCGCCTCGTCAGCATGCAACTGCGCCAAGGCTTTGACCAAAGCAAAAGCACCTTCGCGTGGGGGGTCAATCAGCCACTTTTGGGCCATGCCATCGGCCATCAACATCTCTGGCGTCATTTCAAACAAATTGCGGACCACGAACTGCGTGGGCGCCAAGGCCTGGGTGCCGGCTCCTTGACTTTGATTGAGCGCGTAGTTCTCGCGCGATCTGGCCACCAAGCTTTCTGACCCTTCAATACCCAGCACTTGCGCAGCTTGGGTGGCCAGCGGCAATGTGAAATTACCCAAACCACAAAACCAATCGATCACACGTTCATGCCGCTGTGCGTTGAGCAAACGCAGTGCACGTGATACCAACACACGGTTGATGTGGGGATTGACCTGCGTGAAATCGGTCGGCTTAAAAGGCATGTGAATGCCAAAATCAGGCAAGTCGTAAGACAACTCTTGGTCTGCAGCGTCCATCAACTTGACAGTGTCCGGGCCTTTGATCTGCAACCACCACTGCACACCGTGCTCATGCGCAAATGCACGCAGACGAGTTTGGTCTGCATCACTCAATGGCTCCAAATGGCGCAGCACCAAGGCGGTCACGCTGTCGCCCTGAGCCAATTCAATTTGCGGGCAGGTCTCACGCGCGTCCATGGCGTATATCAAAGCGCGCAAAGGCATGAGCAATGCGTTGACCTTGGGTGGCAAAACGGGGCAGACTTTGATGTCGGCCACGTAGCGGCTTTTGCGCTCATGAAATCCGATCAAGACCTCCCCCTTCTTGTGCACATGGCGCACAGACAAGCGGGCTCGGTAGCGGTAGCCCCAAGACGGCCCCTCCATGGGGCGCAATAAATTTTCGGGTTTGACTTTGGCCAAATGCCACAGGTTGTCTTCAAGCACCCTTTGCTTGACGGCCACTTGCGCGCTGACTTCCAAGTGCTGCATTTTGCAGCCACCGCAGGCGCCCGTGTGCAATCCAAAATGCGGGCAACCGGGCCGAACACGCTGCGAAGATTCGTGGTGCACCGCCGTGACAACGCCCTGCTCCCAGTTGCTTTTTTTGCGGTGCACATTGACAGACACCAGCTCAAACGGCAAAGCCCCTTCAATGAAAACCACCTTGCCATCGGGCCGCCTGGCAATGCCTTGGGCTTCTATGTCCAGCGCGTCCACATGCAGCCAACCCACGGGCAAATCACTGCGTCCCAAAATCAATACTTCGGGCGCGTCACTCGAATCGGTCATGCAAAAATCAATCTGTCAAAAATGAATGCCTGCCCCTTCGGGTACAGGTCACCGGGGTGGCAAAAGTTTGGCGGGGTCGACCGGTTTTCCAAGCCTGCGAATTTCAAAATGAAGCTTGACGCGGTCTGCATCGGAGTTGCCCATCTCTGCAATTTTTTGACCTTTTTGGATGGTCTGATCTTCTTTGACCAGCAAGGTCTGGTTGTGTGCATAGGCCGTTAAAAAGGTGTTGTTGTGCTTCAAAATAATCAGGTTGCCATAACCCCGCAGGCCCGCTCCTGCGTACACCACTTTGCCATCGGCCGCTGCCAGTACGGGGTCTGCCGCCGCGCCGCCAATGTCCAGGCCTTTGTTTTTGATTTCGTCAAAACCACTGAGCAATGGCCCGCTTGCGGGCCATGCAAAACTCAGCGCCTCGTCGCTGTTAAAAGCCTGGGCCGCTGGGCTTGCCTGTGCAGTTTGCGCTGCTGCACCAACAGGTTTTGCAGGCGTTGGTGTTACTGCACCTGTGCTTGGCAAACTTGGGGGGCTTGCTGCGCCGGGCTTGGCTGCAGCCATGCTGGCATTTGGCAAACCAGGGGCGCCTACAGGTGCAGGTGCAAGGGGGGCATTGGGCGGCGCAACGCGCAAGACTTGGTCGACCTCGATCAGGTTCGGATTGTCTAAGCCATTCCAGCGTGCCACATCACGCCAGGCTTGCCCATGGTCCAAGGCAATGCGGGTCAAAGTGTCACCTTGCTTGACCGTGTAATAACCCGGTTTGCCAGCGTTGTCCGAGCCACCCATATTGACGGGGGTGCTGACCGCTGTGGGCGCTGGCTGGGGGGCGGCCGCGGGCGTCTGTGCCGATGGCGCAGCAGCAGGCTTTGCCGGCCGAGGAACAGCAGGGCCTTGCCCTGTCCCCCGGTCTTCCATGGGAATCGGCGACCGAGGGCGCGAAGTACAGGCCGTCATAAGGATCACTGCGCAGACAAGCGCAAGCGTCCACAAGCGACGGGGGGAAAGCGATGACATTCAAAATTCCTTCAGGAGATGCCTGATTTTAGAGGCACAAAATGAACCGCTTCGAGCAGCGTTTTTTTAAACCCCTCAGGGGTTTTATCGACCACCATCAAAGCCTGCTGGCCACCTTGGGTCACCATGGGCGCGACCAAGCGTGCACCCATGGCCAGTTGGTCCAACCAGGCTTGCGGTAACTGCTCGCCCCCTGCTGCGCAAATGATGGCCGCATAGGGCGCGCCCTTGGGGTAGCCCAGCATGCCATCGCCAAACAACAAATGCACATTGGGCAAGCGGAAATGTCGCAAATTTTGACGTGCTTTTTCGTGCAAGCCTTTGAGGCGTTCGATGCTGTAAACCTCGGTGGCAATGTGGCTGAGCACCGCCGCTTGATACCCGCAACCTGTGCCGATCTCCAGCACGCGGCCAAGTTTTCCCTCAGCGCCATTGCGCAGCAACTCAATCATGCGCGCCACCACATTGGGTTTGGAAATTGTTTGACCTAAACCAATGGGCAAACTGGTGTCTTCATAGGCCTGGGTGGCCAAGGCCGTTTCCACAAAAAGATGGCGTTCGACGGCGCCCATGGCCTGGAGCACGTGCGGATCTTGCAAGCCCTGTGCGGCCAGTTTTTGAACCATGCGTTGGCGCACGGCGCTGGAGTCCAAGCCCAAGCCTTGGGAGACTTTGTTGGGCGCTTCGCCCGTGCGCATGGCGGCATTGCCTGGGGGCGTGCGCTTGGCGTGCGGCGTGGTGCTCGGCATGGGGCTGCGAGAGGTGCTGCCAGGCTTAGGCGGCGAGCTGGACTTCTTGGCTTGCGCGTTGCCAAGTTGGATGGGAAATCCGGGGCGTTGGGCCATTTAAGGAACCAGTGCGTTCAAATGCGCCACATTTTGCGCCCAGTAGCCCGAATTTTCATGGTCGGTCAGGTCTACCTTCAAGGGCGTGACTGTCACATGGCCTTGCAACGCCGCATGGAAATCTGTGCCCTCGCCGTCGTCCATGGCAGCACCTGCATTGCCTATCCAATACATGGTCTCACCGCGCGGGCTTTCTTGCGTGATCACAGGCTCGGCGGCATGTCGCCGTCCGAGCCTGCACAACTTGGCCGGCTTCATGGGGCCGGCCTCTTTGTTGGGCAGATTGACATTCAACAGCCAGGCTTGTTTGCCTATCCATTGCTGGGCCGCCATGTCTAAGACCATGGTCTTGATCCACTGGGCAGCTTGGTCTAAATGGGCCCATCCTTTTTCAGTTTGTGAAAATGCAATGGACGGAATGCCAAACAAATAGCCTTCCATGGCCGCGCCCACGGTGCCAGAGTACAAGGTGTCGTCACCCATGTTGGCGCCATTGTTGATGCCCGAGACCACCAAGTCGGGCCTGTAACCGAGCAGGCCCGTCAAAGCAATGTGCACGCAATCGGCCGGCGTGCCGTTGACGTACCTGAAACCATTTTCACCTTGGCGCACGTAAAGCGGTGAATGCAAGGTCAAAGCATTGGACTTGGCGCTGTTGTTGTGCTCAGGCGCCACCACCTCCACTTGGGCCACTTGCTGCAGTGCGTGGTAAAGCGCCACAATGCCTGGCGCGCGGTAGCCATCGTCGTTTGAAATCAATATTTTCATGAGCGTATCCTAGGGGGTGATTGTAGGTCGCTGCCGAGACACGCACTGGCTGGCCGGCACCTCAGATTCGCGCAGAATCAATGCGCATGTGATTTGTTAAATTCAAGGAGAACTTCTGTGCATGCATGGCTTTGTGAAAACCCCGTGGGCGTTGATGCCTTGACCTGGAAAGAATTGCCCACACCACAGCCGCAAGCAGGGCAAGTGCTGATTCAAATTCAAGCAGCCAGCTTGAATTTCCCAGACCTGTTGATCGTGCAAAACAAATACCAAATGAAGCCCGACCTGCCCTTTGTGCCCGGCTCTGAATATGCCGGTGTGGTGCAAGCCTTGGGCGAAGGCGTGACGCATTTGAAAGTCGGCCAAGCCGTCGCTTGTCTGTCTGGCACTGGCGGTTTTGCCACCCACGCCCTGGCGCCAGCCAAGCTGTGCATGCCCTTGCCGGCTGGGTTTCCTGCCGTGGATGCGGCGGCCTTCATCATGATTTACGCCACCTCGCACCATGCCTTGATTGACCGCGCACAACTCAAAGCCGGTGAAACAGTGCTGGTACTCGGCGCGGCAGGCGGTGTGGGCACCTCGGCCATTCAAATTGCCAAAGCCGCTGGCGCGCGCGTGATTGCAGCAGCTTCCACCGATGAAAAATGCACACTTTGCAAATCGATTGGGGCCGATGAGGTCATCAACTACACCACGCAAAACATGCGTGAAGCCCTCAAGACGCTGACCGGCGGCAAAGGCCCAGACGTGATTTACGACCCTGTGGGTGGCGACTACGCAGAGCCGGCTTTTCGCTCCATTGCTTGGCGCGGGCGGTATTTGGTAGTGGGCTTTGCTGCGGGGCCGATTCCAGCCCTGCCATTTAATTTGGCACTGCTCAAAGGCGCCTCGATCGTGGGCGTTTTTTGGGGCGACTTTGCCCAGCGCGAACCCCAAGCCAACGCTGCCATGATGGCGCAATTGGCCCAGTGGTATGCCCAAGGCAAAATCAAACCCGTGATCGACCGCACCATGCCAATGAACGAACTCAAAGCCGCTTTCGCCCACATGGGATCACGCGGGGTGATGGGGAAATTGGTGATGGTTAACTGAAAAAAGGGCCAAGCGATGCAAACTCAAGCCCGTGACTATTTGAAGCTTGAATCAGAACTTTCTAGCGGATAACGAACCCATTGGCTCTGGTCCACCGTGGCTTTTGATGCGCTGGCCACATTGACTGCGTTGCTCGAGGGATAGCGCACCCATTGGGGGTTGTCAACTCGCGTCAGGGCGTTGCTAATGACAGCGGTAACCGGCCCGCTGATGTAGCGTACCCAATGACTGCGGTCAACGGCTGCGTCCATGCCCACTGAATCCAAAGATGCTGCGATGCTTGGATAACGAACCCAGTTTTCTGCTTTCACAGCAACTGGGGCATTGGCTCTTGGAAATCGCACCCAACTTTCGGTTTTCCCAGGCACACGTGCCAAAGGGGCGCTAGCAGCCACAGCGATATTGGCCGATTTCGGGCTGCTGCTTGCGTTGTTGGTTGGCTTGGATTTAGCTTCATTTTGAGTAGCCCGCTCCTCCTCCATTTGCGACAGCACCAAATCTGCCAATTGATTGTGATTGGGCACTTTGAGGGCGTTATTGGTTTTAACCAGATTGCTTGTGGCGCTGGAGAATTGCTGAGGGTTCAGGCTGCGAAAGGCTTGTCCCAACAATTCGGTCTTGAGCGGGCTGTTGGGCATGGTTTTGGCAATGATGCGCTCAAGCGGCTCACCCGCGTAAGGGGTGTAGGTGTGGCTCGACTTCAAAGCGCTCAGGTTCAGGTTGGCAGCTTCGCTGGCCTGCCAGGAGATCATGAAAACCCCCGCCAATGCACCCAACACACAACGTAGGACCGACAATTTCACCCTAGAGGTGGCGTTGGGAGAAAGGGTTGTGCACATGTTCACAGGCCTTAGAAAAGTTGTCAAAATCTTGACTCTTTCATGGAAAAGTCAGGAGCTTGCCAACAAAGTAGCAAAAGCCATGCCGAGGAAAAATTGACAGGGCTCGCCCGCTAGGCGGCGCTTGAAACAGGTGCGATACTTTGCTCAATGCCTATGAAAAACCTGTTTTTACTCGACTCTGACCTGATCTTCCTCAACCACGGCTCCTTTGGCGCCTGTCCGGCTGAGGTGATGGCCCAGTACCACCAGTGGCACATGGAGATGGAGCGCAACCCCGTGCAATTTCTCGGGCGCCGCTCAGCCCAACTGTTGGCAGACTCGCGCGCAGCCTTAGCAGAGACCCTTGGCGCCAACCCAGAACACCTGGTCTACCTGCCCAACGCCACCAGTGGCGTGAACACAGTGGCGCGCTCCTTGCGGCTGCAACCAGGCGATGAAATACTCAGCACAGACCATGAATACGGAGCCTGCGACAACACTTGGGATTTTGTTTGCCAGCGCACCGGCGCCCACTATGTGCCCGTTGAGATTCCATTGCCTTTTGCAGCCGAAGAATTCACTCGCCGAATTTGGGAGCGCGTCACGCCCCGCACCCGCGTTATTTTCTTAAGCCACATCACCTCTACCACTGGGCTGATTTTTCCAATTGCTGAACTTTGCCGTCTTGCCAGACAAGCAGGCATCTTGACCCTGATTGACGGCGCCCATGTGCCAGGCCACATCCCTTTGAATTTGGACCAACTGGGCGCAGATTTCTACACTGGCAACTGCCATAAATGGCTCTGCGCGCCCAAAGGGGCGGCCTTCTTGCACATCCGGCCCGAACACCATGCCATGATCGACGCCAGCGTTGTCAGTTGGGGCTACAACGCCAGCATCACAGGGCATACGGGGTTTGACGCCTACACCGGCAGCACGCTGCTGCAGCGCCGTCTGCAGTGGCAAGGCACGCGAGATATCGCTGCTTTTTTAAGCGTTCCAGCAGCCATCGCATTTCAAGCCGCGCATGGGTGGGATTTAAAGCGCAAGGCTTGCCACACCCTTGCGGCGCAGACCCAGCGGCGCATTGACCAAATCACGGGACTTGCGCCCATTTCTCAAGACGCAGATTTTGGGCAAATGGTGGCCATTTCAGTGCCGCCGATGGACCCGCTAAATCTCAAAGATAAGCTGTTTGACCATTACCGAATTGAAGTGCCCATCACCACCCACAAAAATTGGCTTTTCATTCGCTTGTCGATCCAAGCATACAACAACGCCAGCGATGCCGATGCGCTGGTGCAAGCCGTTCAAGAGATTTACGCGGCGTAGGAAAAAGAACGCCTTCAGCTTCATGACGTTGACGGCAGTGCATTTGATCTGCATCAAGATCAAGATGGCCTTTTGTCTTACGATTGAGCTTCAATTCTGAAAAAAAATCATGAAATTACTCATCGCCGTTGACGGCTCCAAGGCCTCGGAAGCAGCTGTTAAATTTGCAGCCAAGCTTTGCGCTGACATGACCGGCCCCAACCACATCACACTCATCACAGTCCAAGATGACACTGCATTAAAACTTTTCAAAAAGTACACGCAAAAAGGTGTTGTCGATGATTACCTGCGAGAAGAGTGTGACAAAAACTTGGCTTGGTCCATCAGGTATTTGAACAAAGTCAATTTGCACCATGACATGGTCATTAAATGGGGGAACCCCAGCAAGCAAATCATCAATGAAGCCAAAAACGGCGGCTTTGACTTGCTCATCATGGGTGCAAAAGGTCGCTCAGTATGGGCCGACCACCTCATGGGTTCGGTTGCACAAAGGGTCACCGCTGTGTCTAAAGTGCCGGTTGTGATTGTCAAAAACTAATCTGCTTTTCGCTGCCCCGAATCAGTGGTGCGTCAATATTTCGCCCCCATGATGGAAATGGACATAAAGGGATATAAAGGGGACGCTTCCCTTTACCCCCACCCTTGAAGGTTTTTTATAGATGAAGTTCACGAGGCGCTTATAACGGTCTCAACTCATCTAGAAAACGAACTGCGGGCAGGGAAAGGCGCCCATCACGTCGCCGCAGGACTCTCATTTTAAGAGTATGACTCAAACCGCCAACTTCCACGGCGCACAAGACACCCCGCTCGTTTTCTTCGCGGAACATCGGCTCCATGAGCCAACTCACAAACTGACCACTCCTAACGAGTGTTTTGATCAGTGAGATCGACGTAGTGGCAACCGCAAGGTGCGGGACCTTCAATCCGGCTCGAATGAACTGGCTAGACCATCTCGCGTAAGGGGCTGTGCCTTTCGGCATGAAAGCCCATGGCAAAGAAATCAGAGTGTCTAGTGTCGGGGATGGCAATCGGACAATCGGATGGTGCGCGGCCGCGACGACACTGGCCCGCTCATTCCAGCCACAGCCACTGACCTCGGCGACAGACTCCATATCTGGCATACCGGTGGACAGCACGAGGTCGATTTCGAAGTTGACCAAGGCAGTGCATAACTGATCTTGCACACCCTCGACCACCTCTACGTTCAACCCTGGCCACTTAGCGTGGAAGCTACACAGTTTACCCCCGGCATTGATCTGAGTATCTGGAAAAAACTGGTTGTGAACTGTGCGCTCAACGGACTGTGCGCGATCACCGACCTGACTTGCGAACAGTTGTGTGCTCAGGCGGACATTTGGAACTTCTTAGACAAAATTTCCGATGAGACCTCGGCGCTTGCCAGGGCACGAGGCGTTCTGTTGGAGTCGACAAGTGCCCGAGAGTTCCTACGCAAGGTCGCCCACGCATCGGCCGAACACTATCCATCAATGGTCTTCGATATCCGCAATAAACGCCCAACGGAGATCGACAGCCTCAATAACGCCATCGTCCAAGGAAGCCAATCTCTTGGGCTAGATGCCAGTGCCAACCAAGCCGTCGTAGCGCTAATCAAGTCTATGGAGTCAAATTACCATACGCCTAGGCACTAGCTTGATGGCCGTTTTTTACACGCCGCCTTCTCCAGAAACGCAGGCTATCATGCTGCTTCTGCTCTGAAAACGGAATATTCCATGAGGTGGTTAAACTTTTGCTTTGGGGCCTTGGCTTCATGGACCGCACAGTTCGCGTGCGCACAGACCACAACGCAAGTGCTGGACTTGCCGACTCGCCCTGGCGTGACTTTGCGCGTGCTGGCTCTCACGCCCGCCAACCCCAAGGCGGCAGTGATTTTGCTGGCCGGTGGGCATGGGGGTTTACAAATTTTCCCAAACGGATCTATGCGGTGGGGAGAAAATAATTTTGTTGTTCGCACGCGTGAGTTGTTTGCAGACCAAGGTTTGACTGTGGCAGTGGTGGATGCCCCGTCAGATCGCATGCGAATGCCATTTTTATCTGGGTTTCGCCAGTCCAATGAGCACGCGCAAGACCTCAAAGCGCTCATCTCTTGGCTCAGGCTAAAAGCAGAAATACCGGTTTGGTTAATTGGCACAAGCCGCGGCACCGAGTCAGCCGCTTCAGTAGGAATCAAACTTCAAGGCACACAAGGCCTTGGCGGCATGGTGCTGACATCTTCCATCTTGGTGGACCCCAAAGGCCTGCCAGTACCTGAGATGCCCGTTAAAAGCTTCCAAGGCCCCGTACTGGTTGTTCACCATGAGCTCGATGCTTGCAGGGTGACATTGTTTTCTGATCTGCCCAAACTCACAACCCAACTCAACCCGAACGCCCCGCATGAGGTCATTACTTTTCAAGGCGGAATATCGCAAGGCGATGCTTGCCAAGCCATGGCCTACCATGGCTACAACGGCATTGAGTCCGATGTTGTGAACAAGATCGCGAAGTGGGTGATCAGCCATTAGGGATAAAGGGATGGATAAAGGGTAGCGACCCCTTTATTGGGATAAAGGGTAGCGTCCCCTTTATGTCCCCTTTATTCCCTTTATTGCTTGATACACATGCACAGTCTTGACATATACCGATATAACGATACAATTAATGCCACTCTGCACCATAATATCGGTATGCCAAGAAACACCAAAGCCATCAATCAACTCCCTCCAGCCACCTTGGGTGCACTCCAAAAGCTGGGGGCAGACCTTGCTGTGTCCCGTTTGCGCAGGAAAGAATCACTGCGAACATGGGCAAAGCGATTGGGCGTTAGCCTCTCCACGCTCCAGCGCCTAGAAGCTGGTGACCCCGCAGTGAGCATCGGTGTGGTTGCCACTGCTTTATGGCTCATCAACAGAGATGGTGAGCTGGGAAACTTAGCCACACCAGAACATGACTTAGGCGCCCTTGAGCTGAATGTTCGAGAAGCGGTGGAGCTTGGCCAAGCACGTGCGCAGGCTTCAGCGGACACCCGCATGCGTGCAACAACTTCCAGCAACAGCATCAACCCCACCACTGGCAAGAACTGACATGCGCTTAGATGACCTGTACCTTTGGTACCTTGCAGACCCCGAGCCTCGCTACGTGGGTGCGCTAAAACTGGTTGCGTCCGGTAAAGGTGTCTCGCTTCACTACGGCTCTGACTGGCTGGCCAATGGCTTTGCACTCAGCGAGGACTTGCCCCTTGTGGACATTGAGCTCTCGCCACCTGGGCGACTGAGCACCAACGCCCCCCGCGCAGTTGGCGCAGTAGACGATGCACGTCCAGACCGCTGGGGTGAAAAAGTGATTCGGTTCATCGATAGACCTAAGCGCACATCATTGATGGAGCTGCTCTACTACGCCGGTGATGACCGGTTCGGTGCGTTAGGGGTCTCAACCTCATCCAGCAGCCACCTCCCCCGCCCAGGCGGTCCATTGCCTCGGTTGGCACAAGCTCAAGAACTCAGCGAGGTGGTGGCCAAGATTGAAGCCGGCGACGCCTTGACTGCGCTTGAAACCAAAATAATTGAAGGCGGCGGCAGTCCTTTAGGTGGTGCAAAACCCAAGGCGCTTATCGACATCGATGGCGAACAATGGGTTATCAAATTCTTTAACAACGAATACGTCGACACGCCGCTCATTGAGCACGCGACCATGACGTTGGCAGCTCAGGCTGGCATCACCGTTGCCCAGACCCAAGTCATTCATCTGGCTGCGGCTAACGCCATAGCCATTCGCAGGTTTGACCGCGTGGACAGTCAGCGGATTCACAGCATCTCGGCGGGCACTGCCATCCGAGCAGCCACACCGTCCGGCACAGAGCCAGAAATGGGATATCCACAGCTCGCTCGAATCCTTCGCAGAGTCGGCGTGAGCCAAGGCGATGCACATCTGACGGATGCACAAGAGCTGTTTCGCAGAATGGTGTTCAACATCTTGGTCGACAACACCGATGACCATGAAAAGAACCACTCGCTCTTGGTTGTGAATCCTTCAGCGAATGGACGACTGAGACTCGCTCCTGCTTATGACGTTTTACCAACTAACTCTGGTCAAGGCTATCAAGAGTTCATCTGTGGCTCGCAAGGACAAGATTCCACGCTGGCCAACGCAATGTCTCAATGTGATGCCTTTGGCCTTGAGCCTGCAAAGGCCGCCGAGCAAGTTCTGCAAGTCATTGCCGTGGTCAACACTTGGCGCGCGCACTTTGCATCCCATGGGGTAACCGACAGCGACTTGGAGAATTTGGCACAACGTTTAGACGGCGAAGAGTTACTGAGCCAGCGACAGAACTTTGACGCCAGTCAATACCAAGGCGCAGTGCCCAAACGAAAACCGATAAGCCCGTTTCGTAGAGCTTGATTCACAAATGAAAAAAGCCAGCGTGCCGAGCGGTTCGTATCTTGGTCCGCACAACCGTTCAGGCAACAATTGCTTGACGACAATTACCGTGGCCGGGCGCCAATCTCATGCAGGCCCTCCATTGTTTCGTGGATGGCCGCAAAAGCATCACTACGGTATTTTTTAGTCACCCACTAGGACTCTGTATAAAGTACATAAATTAGGGTACGGTGAGTAATTTGTACTACCCCATATCACTTGCTTAGCAGACAGTGGTCGTAACTACGATAAAAAATTTAAATGACTGATTCAGACAATTTATTAGATACGTTCCCGTACCCGCCTTTTTTCGAATCTGAGCAGTTAGATTTAATTGGCATGCTTCTGCATGAGCTTTATTGTGAGTTCGATGGAATAGAAAACAAGTTAACAACGTTTATCGTTCGGCTATGTGCAGAAACACTGGTGGTTCAGAGAGGTCCGTTTATCCTTAATGATCAATTCATTGAATTGAAAAATATCACAGAGTATTTTTTAAAAAATTCGCATAGTGATTTAGAAGCAGAACACAAAAAGGTACTGCAAACCGTGGCCTTATATTTTGACGACATTGCAAACGAACGGGTAGTTGATCGTGGAGTTCATACTGCTGAACAAATCAATTCAGCGGGCCTATATGACCTTATTAGAGAAATGGCGGGTGAAGTCAAGTGTCCATCGTGTGCGGCTAAGTTTCCCAAAATTAGAGCAATTGAAATAACTAAAGGTTTGTTCCGTTGCCCTAAGTGCAATCAATTGACTCACTAGAAATTACTGGTCGCGCCTCCAACACTCAGCGTATAGGTAAGTCGGAGTCCCTTTTGGTGCAAGCGTCCCCCGGGGGCGGGTGGGGTCTGGGTATTTTGATCGACCGTGACCACCCATTCCAGTAGATCGTGACCAGTGAATTTGACGGACCGTGACCACCTGTTTTGATCGATCGTGACCACTTTGGGGGTCTGGATCAAATTACTGGTCA
>CAIQBO010000059.1 GCA_903870145.1 uncultured Burkholderiales bacterium
ATCAAGGCTACTTATTGATTGCTTTGCCAGGGCTGAAATTTTTTTCAGCCCGTATTGCAAACGTGATCAGCTGGCCGCAGTCAAACCATTGGCAAAGTGCTCTCTCATGCGCTTGACAGTGTTCTTCACGTCCCTGGTCAGCAGGGCCTGCATGATGCCTTGGTGTTCTTTCAATGACTGTGCAATACGGCCACTTTTAAACAATGAGTTGTGCCGGTTGAGCTTCATGACTTTGCGCAGGTCAGCCACCATTTGAGAGCGCCAACGGTTGTTGGCCATGGTTAGCAGGCAGTTGTGAAACTCTTCATTGAGCGCAAAAAATTTGTCGTGCTTTTCTTTACCTGGCTTGCCAGCGACTTCCAGCGCATCGTGTAAATCTTGCAGTTGTTGAAGTTCGTCAGGGGAGGCGGTTTGTGCCACGGCGCCAGCCGCATCACTTTCAAGCAGACTTAACAAATGGTAAACATCGCGCAAGTCTGTCTCACTGACTTCGGTTACATACGCGCCTCGGCGCACTTTCATGGTCACCAAGCCCTCTGCTGCAAGCACCTTGAGTGCCTCGCGCAAGGGCGTGCGGCTGATGCCGTAGTCTTTGGCTATCTTGAGCTCGTCTATCCAGCTGCCCGGATCGAGCTCTTGATTGAAAATGCTTTGCCGCAGCAGTTCAGCAACTTCTTGATACAACGCCCGAGGCGCAAGAGCTTTTTTAGGCATGGACATTCAATGGGTTAGATTGACTCATTGTTCCACCTTGATATTGGCCGAGGTGATAATTTCTTTGGATTTGCTGATGTCCGCTTTGATCAATGTACTGAATTCTTCGGGCGACATGGGGTTGGGCTCTAAGCCTTGCGCCAGCAGGGCGGAGCGCACATCGGGCCGTTGAAGAATTTTGTTCAAGTCAGTGTTCAGCCGTGTTGTGACTGACTGCGGAATTCCTGCGGGTCCCATCACGCCGTAAAAAGATACCAGGTTGAAATCTTTGTAGCCAAATTCGGCCACTGTCGGGACATTGGGCAATGCAGAGTTGCGCTTGGGGGATGTGACGGCCAGGGCTCGAATTTTTCCTGAGGCCAACAGCGAGGCTGCTGAAGAAATGGAAGAGCCTGCAAATTGCAGATGCCCACCCAGCAGATCAGCCAGTGCCGGTGTGGAGCCTTTGTACGGGATGTGCTGCATTTTGACCCCTGCTGCGATCTGCAGCAACTCCAGGGCCATGTGCACGGAACCGCCGGTGCCTGAGGTTCCGTAACTCATTTTGCCGGGCTCAGCCTTGGCGGCGCGGATCACATCGCTCAGTGTTTTGTAGGGGGAGTTTTCAGGGACGATCAAAACCATCGGCGTGGTGGCTATCAGCGCAATGGGCGTTAAGTCTTTGAGAGGGTCATATGCAGCCTTCATCAGTAAAGGGATCAAGGTCACGTTGTCGGTTTGGCCCACGACCAAGTCATATCCGGCATTGCTCGCGCGGGCGGCTTCAGCCAAACCCAATGCAGTGCCGGCACCGGGTTTGTTATCGGGCACGACTTGCCAGCCATTGAGCTCCGTCAGGCGGGTGCTCACCAGGCGACCAATAAAGTCAGTGCCACCCCCAGGTGTCGAAGGAATAATAATTCGGATCGACTTGCTTGGATAGCTAGGGGCTTGAGCCCAACTCATGCCAGTGAAAGTCAAGGCAGACAGGACCAGCATTGAGAAATAACTGCGTTTCATAAAAGTCTCCAGTTGGGTAATTGAAAAGTGTTGTTTTTGATCAGTTGGCCACGATGCCTGCTTGGTGCAATTGGGCGATAGCTTCTTGGCTTAAACCCAAACCTTGGAGGATGGCCTCTGTGCTGGCGCCAATGGCTGGAGGGTCTGAGCGTTTGCCAAATTTGCGTCCATCAAATTCAATAGGCAGTGCGCCGGCCGAAGCGGTTTGACCGTTTGGCATGACGTTGTGCAAGAGCCCTCCACCTTCCTTCAAGTGCACGTCTTCAAGCAAGTCATGGGGCTGGCGGATGGGGCCAAACGAAAGTCCTAAGGCCTCTAGTTTTGCGCACAGCGGCTCGGTCTTCCATGTCTTTAATACCTCGGCCACTGCCGGGACCAGCCAAGAGCGATTGGCTTGCCGGTCGTTGGCCGTTTGAAGGCGAGGGTCTTGCGCCCATTCGGAAGACAGAAATTCTTTTGCAAAATTGCGCCATTGCACATCGCTGACCACAGCTACAAACACGCGGTTGTCCGCAGTTTCAAAAATGTCGTAGATGCCCCAGGCAGGTTTGCGTTCTGCGGCCATTGGCGGGGGAGGGGTTCCAGTCAATTGGTATTGCGCAATGAACTGAGAGACCATCAGCAAGTTGGTCTCAAAAAGGCCTGCGCGAACGTGTTTGCCTTTGCCTGAAGTGTGTCGGTCATTCAGTGCTGCAAGTGCGCCGACCACGGCAAATGTTCCGCCCAAGATGTCATTGGCAGAAGGGGCAACCCGTTGGGGCGTTCCATTGCCGCCATTGATGTGGGCCATACCGCCCATCATCTGCACCACTTCGTCCAGTGCAGTTCTTTGTTTGTAGGGGCCTGACCCAAAACCCTTGAGCGAGAGGTAAATCAGTCTGGGGTTCTCGTTCTTCAAAGATTCGTAATCCAAGCCCAAGGATTTCAAGCTGTCGTCTTTGAAGTTTTCTACGAAAAAGTCGGCTTTGAGCGCCAGTTTCCGCACGATGTCTTTGCCTTGCGTGGTTTTGAGGTCAATGGCCAGGCTTTGCTTGTTGCGGTTGAAGACAGAGAAAAAGCCAGTTCCAGCACCTTTGAGTTGGCGCGTACGGTCCCCTTGCACAGGCTCCACCTTGACAACTTCGGCGCCTAAGTCTGCCAAAATGAGTCCAGCCACGGGCCCCATGATCATGTGGGACAACTCCAGCACCTTCAAGCCTTTGAGGGGCAGGTCTGCGTTTTCTAAGAATCGCGGGTCAGAAGTCAGAGGCATAAATGTTGGTTTCCGTAAGGTGCTTGTACCTGATCGTCTGTATAAATTTGGTTTCTGCATTCAAAAGAGTTCCCCAGCGGCGAGGGTCTGAAGGCCAGATCGTATAATTAATAATTAAAATCTCATTATGAATGATTTTGAGGAACCCTTGGAATGACCGAGAGAAAAAACGAATTCAAGACGGCGCAAATGGCCGATTGGCAGCGCGCAGCGCAGAAATCTGCGCCTGGTGGCGATGTCGGCGCGCTGAACTGGCAAACGCCTGACGGCATTTCAGTCAAGCCACTGTACACCGCGCAAGACAGCGCCCACTTGCCCCATGCCGACACCCTGCCAGGCTTTGAGCCCTTCGTGCGGGGGCCTCAGGCCACCATGTACGCGGTGCGCCCATGGACCATTCGGCAATACGCCGGCTTCTCAACCGCCCAAGAGTCCAACGCTTTTTATCGCAAGGCCTTGGCGGGCGGCGGGCAAGGCGTCTCTGTAGCCTTTGATTTGGCCACGCACCGAGGCTATGACTCCGATCACCCCCGCGTCACGGGCGATGTAGGCAAGGCCGGCGTGGCCATTGACTCGGTCGAGGACATGAAGATTTTGTTCGACCAAATTCCGCTGGACAAAGTCTCGGTCTCTATGACCATGAACGGCGCGGTGCTGCCCGTGTTGGCCGGTTACGTGGTGGCCGCGCAAGAGCAGGGCGTGCGCCAAGACCAGTTGTCGGGAACCATTCAGAACGACATTCTCAAAGAGTTCATGGTGCGCAACACCTACATCTACCCGCCCGAGCCGTCCATGCGCATCATTGGCGACATCATCGAGTACACCGCCAAGCACATGCCCAAGTTCAACTCGATCTCGATTTCGGGTTACCACATGCAAGAGGCTGGCGCAAACCAAGCGCTGGAGATGGCCTTGACACTGGCCGATGGCAAAGAGTATGTGAAAACCGCGGTTGCCAAGGGCATGAACGTGGACGATTTCGCGGGCCGCCTGTCCTTTTTCTGGGCCGTGGGCATGAACTTTTACTTGGAAATTGCCAAGATGCGCGCGGCTCGTTTGCTGTGGTGCCGCATCATGAGGGGCTTCAATGCGCAAAACCCCAAGAGCCTGATGCTGCGCACGCACTGCCAAACCTCGGGTTGGTCTTTGACCGAGCAAGACCCCTACAACAACGTGGTGCGCACCACCGTGGAAGCCATGGCCGCCGTATTTGGCGGCACGCAGTCTTTGCACACCAACAGCTTTGACGAAGCCATAGCGCTGCCCACCGAATTCAGCTCGCGCATTGCGCGCAACACGCAGTTGATTATTCAAGAAGAGACACACATCACCAGCGTGATCGACCCTTGGGCTGGCAGTTACATGATGGAGTCGCTCACGCAAGAGATGGCGGACAAGGCTTGGGCCATCATCGAAGAAGTCGAAGCCATGGGCGGCATGACGCGGGCTGTTGACAGCGGCTGGGCCAAGCTCAAAATTGAAGCGGCTGCAGCGCAAAAGCAAGCCCGCATTGATTCTGGCCAAGATGTGATTGTGGGTGTGAACAAATACAAATTGGCCAAAGAAGACCCGATTGAAACCCGCGACATTGACAATGTCGCTGTGCGTGAAGGGCAAATCGAGCAGCTTCGCATCATCAAGAGCAAGCGCGATGCAAAAGCAGTTCAAGCTGCTTTAGAGGCTTTGACTTTTGCTGCTGGGCACGGCGGCAATTTACTCGAGTTGAGCATTCAAGCCATGCGGCTGCGCGCCACGGTGGGCGAGGTCAGCGACGCGCTGGAGAAAGTGTTTGGCCGCCACCGCGCTGACACGCAAAAGGTCAGCGGTGTTTATGCCGCTGCCTACGACAACACTGCCAACGCAGGAGACAGCATGGAATACTGGAACCAACTCAAAGTGGACATTGCCGATTTTGCGCAACAGCAAGGCCGCCGCCCGCGTGTGATGATTTCCAAATTGGGCCAAGACGGCCACGACCGTGGCGCCAAAGTGGTGGCCACAGCGTTTGCCGATTTGGGCTTTGATGTGGACATCGGGCCCTTGTTCCAAACCCCCGAAGAGTGTGCCCGCCAAGCGATTGAAAACGACGTGCACGCGGTGGGCGTTTCAACACTGGCAGCGGGGCATAAAACTTTGGTGCCAGCCATCATTGCGGAGCTTCAAAGACAAGGTGCAGATGACATCATCGTGTTCGTCGGCGGCGTGATCCCGCGGCAAGACTACGACATGTTGTACGAGGCCGGAGTCAAAGGCATTTACGGGCCGGGCACGCCCATACCGGTCAGCGCCAAAGATGTGCTGGAACAAATTAAAAAATCGCTGAAGTCTTGAAGGCTTGTTATACTGTAATACCGTATTTCAACGGGAGATTTTCATGACCGTATCGGTTCGAATGGCACCCTTGCTAGAAAAGCAGATGGAGCAGGCCGCCAAACGCAAGGGCATCACCAAATCGCAGTTCATCATTGAGGCGGTGGAGCGCTCTTTGGGTTACAAAAATCCGTTCGAGCTGATGACGGCCCTCGTGGCCGAGGAAGATCAAAAAGCCTACGGCCCCCTGGCCAGCCCGGCTGATCGTGTGGTCGCACAAAGCTACGAAGCTTATGAGCAGCCTTACGAAACAGACAGATCGCGCCAGCAATTGCTCACCAAACTCAAGGCCAAACACAGTGTCCGCAGCGATCGTTGATGCCAGCGCCATGGTGGCCCTGTTCGGGCGAGACCAGCCCTATAAAGCGCATTACATGAGCTTGTTTGAAAAGGCTGTGTCTGAGAATTGGTCTTTGACCTCCACTTGGCCTTGCATCACAGAGGCCAGCCATCTTTTGGGCTTGCCCCAGCGCTATGCTTTTTTGCGCTGGGTTGCGGCAGATGGTTTGTTCGTCTTTCCATTTGGGCAAGATCAGTTGGAGAGCTTGGTGGCGCTCATGCGCCGCTACACCGAGTCGCCGCGAACCGAGATGGACTTGGCCGATGCCTCTTTGGTTTGGCTGGCTTCTGACACGGGCGTGAACCGAATCATGACGCTGGACGTGGGAGACTTCTCTCGCTATCGCTTGCCAGATGGTCAGGCCTTTGAAATTCTATGATGCCAGACAACACATCCAGCGCGCTTGATGCATTACTGCACGGCAGTGCAGACGCTCAGCGGCGCGCCATGGCCAAGGCCATCACGCTGTTGGAGTCAACTTTGCCTTTGCACCGCGAGCAGGCCGACGCCTTGCTCACGGGCCTTTTGCCGCACACGGGCAAGGCCTTGCGTTTGGGCATCAGCGGTGTGCCTGGCGTGGGCAAGTCCACCTTCATTGAGGCGCTGGGTTTGTATTTGATTGCGCAAGGCCAGCGGGTGGCGGTGCTGGCCATCGACCCTTCGTCCACCGTCTCGGGCGGCTCTATATTGGGCGACAAAACACGCATGGAGCACTTGAGCGTGCATGCGCAAGCCTACATTCGGCCCAGCCCCACCAGTGGCAGTTTGGGCGGCGTGGCCGAAAAAACGCGCGAGGCCATGCTGGTCTGCGAGGCTGCAGGTTACGACGTCGTGATTGTTGAAACCGTGGGCGTGGGTCAAAGCGAAACCGCCGTAGCCAACATGACCGACATGTTTGTGCTCATGCAATTGCCCAATGCAGGAGATGATTTGCAAGCCATCAAAAAAGGCGTCATGGAGTTGGCCGATTTGGTGGTGATCAACAAGGCCGATATCGATGTGGCTGCGGCCACGCGTGCGCAAGCCCAAATCACCAGCGCATTTCGTTTGTTGGGCTTTCATGGCAAGTCTGATGCGCACGCACAAGATGCACCAATTTGGAAGCCCAAAGTGCTTCAAATCAGTGCCTTGTTGAACCAAGGGGTCGACGCATTTTGGGCCCAAGTTTGCGAATTCAAAAAACAGCAAGACAGCAATGGCCGCTTGGCCCAGCGCAGACAACAACAAGCTTTGTCGTGGATGTGGGAGCGCATTGACGCGGGCCTGAAACAAAATTTCAAAGCACAAGCGCAGGTTCAAGCTTTACTGCCTGGCTTGAGTGAAAAAGTATTGAACGGGAGTTTGCCCGCCTCAGCTGCAGCCCGCCAATTGCTTGCCGCTTACCAAGCGACAGGCCTTCCAAATTTCTGACTCTGAGACTTGAAAGAGAACCATGCAAGACATCATTCAACAACTTGAAAACAAACGCGCAGCAGCGCGATTGGGCGGCGGTCAAAAGCGCATCGATGCCCAGCATGCCAAAGGCAAACTCACGGCGCGAGAGCGCCTGGAAGTGCTTTTAGACGAAGGCACTTTTGAAGAGTGGGACATGTTTGTCGAGCACCGCTGCACCGACTTTGGCATGGAAGACAACAAAATTCCAGGTGACGGTGTGGTCACGGGCTACGGCATGATCAACGGCCGATTGGTGTTTGTATTCAGTCAAGACTTCACGGTGTTTGGCGGCGCATTGTCTGAATCGCACGCCGAGAAAATTTGCAAAATCATGGACCAAGCCATGAAAGTCGGTGCCCCCGTGATCGGTCTGAACGATTCAGGCGGCGCGCGCATTCAAGAAGGCGTGGCCTCCTTGGGCGGCTATGCAGAAGTGTTCCAGCGCAACGTCATGGCCAGTGGCGTGATCCCGCAAATCAGCATGATCATGGGGCCATCGGCAGGCGGTGCTGTTTATTCGCCCGCCATGACCGATTTTATTTTCATGGTCAAAGACAGCTCCTACATGTTTGTCACGGGCCCAGAGGTGGTCAAAACCGTCACGCATGAAGAGATCACGGCCGAGGCTTTGGGCGGCGCATTGACGCACACTACTTTGAGCGGCGTGGCCGACTTGGCCTTTGAAAACGACGTTGAAGCCTTGCTCATGCTGCGCCGCTTGTACAACTACTTGCCGCTGAACAACCGAGAAAAAGCGCCGGTCCGTGCCAGTGGCGATCCGGCCGATCGGCAAGAGATCAGCTTGAACACATTGGTGCCAAGCAACCCCAATCAAGCCTATGACATGAAGGAGATGATCTTAAAGACAGTTGACGACGGTGACTTCTTTGAGCTCCAACCCGCGTACGCCAAAAATATTTTGATTGGCTTTGCACGCATGGCCGGACAAACTGTGGGCATTGTGGCCAATCAGCCGTTGGTCTTGGCCGGTTGCTTAGACATTAAAAGTTCCATCAAGGCTGCGCGGTTTGTGCGTTTTTGTGATGCCTTCAACATTCCCGTCATCACTTTTGTAGATGTGCCTGGCTTCATGCCTGGCACTTCGCAAGAATATGGCGGCATCATCAAGCACGGCGCTAAATTGCTCTATGCCTACGCGGAGTGCACAGTTCCCAAAATCACCGTCATCACGCGCAAAGCCTATGGCGGTGCCTACGATGTGATGGCCTCCAAACACTTGCGCGGTGATGTGAATTTTGCTTGGCCCAACGCAGAAATTGCAGTCATGGGCGCCAAAGGTGCGGTTGAAATTATTTTCCGTGAAGATAAAAATGACCCGGTCAAATTGGCCTTGCGCGAAGCCGAATACAAAGACCGGTTTGCCAACCCGTTTGTGGCCGGCGCTCGCGGCTTCATTGACGATGTCATTCAACCGCACGAAACGCGAAAACGCATCTGCCGGTCCTTGGTCATGTTGAAAGACAAGAAGATCGAAAATCCGTGGCGCAAACACGGCAATATTCCACTTTGAGCGCCCAGGAGAAAAATAAAATGTTTACCAAAATTTTGATTGCCAACCGCGGTGAAATTGCTTGCCGTGTGATCGCTACAGCCCGCAAAATGGGCATTGCCACGGTGGCTGTTTATTCTGCGGCGGACAAAGAAGCGCGCCATGTGCAAATGGCCGACGAGTCGGTGCTTCTGGGCCCTGCGCCGTCGCGCGAATCGTATTTGGTGGCCGATAAAATCATTGCAGCTGCCCAAGCCACTGGCGCCCAAGCTGTCCACCCAGGTTATGGTTTCTTGTCTGAAAACGAGGCCTTTGCCAAACGCTGCGAAGACGTAGGCATTGCCTTCATCGGGCCGCGCCACTTTTCAATTGGCGCTATGGGCGACAAAATTGCATCTAAGAAATTGGCCATTGCAGCCAAGGTCAACACCATTCCGGGCTACAACGACGTCATTGAAACGGCCGAGCAAGCGGTTGAAATTGCCAAAGGCATTGGCTACCCCGTCATGATCAAAGCCTCTGCAGGCGGCGGTGGCAAAGGCTTGCGCGTGGCCTTCAATGACAAAGAAACTTTTGAGGGCTTCACCTCTTGCCGCAATGAAGCGCGCAACTCTTTTGGCGACGACCGGGTGTTCATTGAAAAGTATGTGGAAGAGCCGCGCCACATTGAAATTCAAATCATCGGTGACAGTCAAGGCAATGTGCTGTATTTGAACGAGCGCGAATGCTCCATTCAGCGGCGCCACCAAAAAGTGATTGAAGAGGCACCGTCGCCCTTCATCAGTGATGCCACGCGCAAAGCCATGGGCGAGCAGGCGGTGCAATTGGCCAAAGCGGTTCAATACCAAAGCGCTGGCACGGTGGAGTTTGTGGTGGGCAAAGACCAGAGCTTTTATTTTCTGGAAATGAACACCCGCTTGCAAGTCGAGCACCCTGTCACCGAAGCCATCACGGGGCTTGACTTGGTTGAGCTCATGATCCGAGTGGCGGCAGGCGAAAAATTGCCCTTGACGCAAGCCGACGTCCAGCGCAATGGCTGGGCCATCGAGTGCCGTATCAACGCCGAAGATCCATTTCGCAATTTCTTGCCTTCGACGGGGCGCTTGGTTCGTTTTCAAACGCCGCCGCAAACCATGTTTCAGGCCAACACGAAAGATTTGTACGGCGTTCGGGTCGACACTGGCGTGCAAGACGGCGGCGAAATTCCGATGTTCTACGACTCCATGATCGGCAAGCTGATCGTGCACGGAAAAGACCGTCTCGAGGCCATTGCCAAAATGCGCGAAGCCTTGAATGGCTTTGTGATTCGAGGCATCAGCTCCAACATCCCGTTTCAAGCCGCTTTGTTGGCGCACCCCCAATTTGTGGCGGGTGATTTCAATACAGGCTTCATTGCCGAGCACTATGCACACGGCTTTCGCGCCGAAGATGTGCCGCACGACGACCCTGATTTCTTAGTGGCCTTGGCTGCTTTCGTGCGCCGAAAATCACGCGAGCGTGCTGCCAATTTAAGCGGCCAATTGCCTGGCTACGATGTGCAAATCGGTCAAGATTATTGCGTGGTGGTCTTGGGTGCCAACGGTGACAACCGCTACATTCCTGTGCACGTTGGTGAGTTCTTGGGCAACACCGGTTCGGCCAACATTCAGGTCGGCACGCGGCTTTACGCTCTTGAGAGTCGTTCGCGCTTGAACGATGTGTGCATTGGTGGCACGGTCAACGGCACAGCATTTACGGCGCAAATTGAGCGCGGCACGTCCAAGAGCCCGCTGGCCTTGCAAGTGCAGCACAACGGCACGCGCATTGAGGCATTGGTCATGTCCCCGCGCATGGCCCAATTGCACCGCATGATGCCGTTCAAAGCGCCGCCAGATTTGAGTCGGTTTATTTTGTCTCCCATGCCTGGTCTCTTGGTCAATGTGGCTGTGCAAGAAGGTCAAAAGGTGCAAGCCGGTGAACGCGTGGCCGTGATTGAAGCCATGAAGATGGAAAACATTTTGTTTGCGGCCCAAGACGGCGTGGTCAAGCAAGTGTTGGCCAAGCAAGGCGAGTCCCTCACGGTGGACCAAGTGATTGTGGAGTTTGACGCATGAGCAGCGCAAGCAGCGTGGCCAGGCCTTTCCAAGTTCTGGGTGTGCAGCAAATTGCCATTGGCGGCCCAGACAAATCGCGCTTGAAAAAACTCTGGGTCGACCTGTTTGGCTTGGAGCTGACTGGCAACTTCACAAGCGAGCGAGAAAATGTGGACGAAGACATTTGCGCCATCGGAGTGGGGCCATTCAAAGTCGAAGTAGATTTGATGCAGCCGCTGGACCCAGAGAAAAAACCAGCCGTGCACACCACGCCGCTCAATCATGTGGGTTTATGGATCAACGATTTGCCCTTGGCTGTGAACTGGCTCAGCGCGCAAGGCGTTCGCTTTGCCCCCGGCGGCATTCGCAAAGGGGCTGCAGGCTTTGACATTTGCTTCATTCACCCCAAAGGCAATGAAGACTTGCCCATTGGCGGCGAGGGCGTGTTGATCGAGTTGGTGCAAGCGCCGCCCGAAGTGGTCAAGGCCTTTGCGGCAATGGCCTCGCAATACGCCTAAGCGCTGCCCCGCCTTTTGCAGGCTGCGTCAGTTGATTTGACGAGCCTTGGCCTTGATTAAAGCCGCTTCAATGATGCTGCGTTTGCGGCTCAATTCTTTTTGCACCTGATCTTCTGGGCCTGCATTCAAATGGCTTGCGTCAGCCGCAGGCAACTGGGTGTGTTTTTCAAGATCGGCCAATTTCATTTCAGCCTTGGCCAGCAGGCGTTTGGCATGGGCTTGATCCTCCTGCACCAAGCGCACCTGCCTTTGCTCATAACGCTCGCGGGCTTGCTGGGCCAGATCGGCAGACCATGCGTGCCAGCCGGTGCGAGCAAAAGAGATGGGGCGCATCTCGATGCAG
>CAIQBO010000060.1 GCA_903870145.1 uncultured Burkholderiales bacterium
CAGCACAACTGTGGGTGATGTCAGCGTTTTGTCCAGCGTGAAGCTCAAACTCGCCGTCTCGGTGCTGCCTGCCGTATCGGTGTCGCTGACCACCACGGTGTAATAGCCGTCTTTCGTGGGGGCGGTGTAAGTGGCGGTGGCAAGGCCACCGTTCACAGCGTAAGTGCGGGTGACGTCGCTCGCGCGTACGCTTTCCTCCAACTCGGCGGAGTTGGTGATGTTGTCTGTGGGGCTGCCGGTGTCGCTTAAAAGCGACACCGTTGGCGCGGTCATTTTGCGGTCACTCCCAAGTTTTACGAAGATCTAAAGTGCTGAACACCTTTGATTTTGTTGAATATTTTCACTTTTTCACATGGCGTGTCGAACTTTCGACGATTTGCCAAAATTCAAGAATATGAAGCAATTTGTATGCCTAAGTCTCTCAAAGGCACGCTGATTCAGTCTTGGAAGCGAAACTTGAGCTGAAAGCTCAGTGCCCCATAAAGGCGATCTTTCAGCGGTGGCACCAGCGCAACATTCAAGCCCCAGCGTCCTTTTTCCAATGTGGCCGTTGGAATAACGGCAGGGAACCACCCCCCGTTGAACGCGCGGGGATAACCGTTGAAAACGCCGCCCACAACGCCCAGCTTCACGCCCTGAAAAGTCCAAGGCTGGTAGTAAGCGCCAAGATAGTTTGAATGGGCGTTGTCACTGTTGATGAACCTCCCTGCCGTCGCGCTCCAAGTCTCGTCAATCCGGACCTCTAGCCCGATGCCGGGGTTGGCGTTTCGCAAGCCTTTGCCGGAGTCGAAGTGGGCTGAATAAAAGCCTGCGTTGAGCCACAAACTGGGGGCTTGAAGTTCGGCCCGTACAGGCGCACTGAAAAAAACCAACAGCGCCACCAGACAAGGGCTTGGGATGGTCATGATTTTGAATGGCAAGGAGGTCATCTGCGCCTTTTATCTCAATACGATGGAAACTGCTTGGCCATCTTGTCGTAAAACGATTGCAATGTGAAGAAGGCTTTTTTCTTGATCCCATGATTCGAAATCAAACCCTTCCTGTTCCAGCCATCTTGAATGCCTGGCAACAGCCGTTTAGGCGATCGAAAATCGGCCAATATCCAAGGACTTATGCCGCGAATATGGGGAATATTTTCCACCATCAAGAGTGTTTGCTCGTACAAATACGCTTGGTACTCTTCACTCCAGCGTTCATCGCGCGTGCCATGCAAACCTTGCAGCGCGCTACCGCCGAACTCAGACATCAGCACGGGTTTGTCAAATCGAATGTCCCATTTGACTTTGGTTGCATCTTCGGGCTTGCCCCCGTACCACCCCAAATATTGATTGAAGGCCACGATGTCCAAGTGCTCACCGATTTTGTCGTCCAGCACGTAGGTCCACGGATCCCCCTCTTTTTCATGTCGCTCCAGGGCTGCGCTCAACAGCCGGGTGTTGTCGAGTGTTTTGCTGTGCGCAATCAGCTCAAGCAAAAATGAATTGCGCATCTCGGAAGGCGGGGTTTCGTTGGCCATTGACCAAATAATGATGGCGGCGCGGTTTTTATCACGTGTCATGGCCGCGGTGAGTTGTTGCTTTGCGCTGCTCAACGTGGCAGCGCTGGCAAAGTCGACAGTCCAGTAAACCGGAATTTCTTCCCACACCAACAAACCCAGTTTGTCTGCCATGCGCAGCATATTCTCGTTGTGAGGGTAGTGGGCCAAGCGCACATAGTTGCACCCCAGCTCCTTGGCCCAAGTCAGTGCAGTTAAAGCATCGGCCTGGCTGAAAGCGCGCGCGCTTCTTTGTGTGTTTTCCTCATGAATGCTGATGCCCCTGAGAAAGATCGATTGCCCATTGAGCAAAATATTGGGCCCATCGGTGCTGATGGTGCGAAAGCCAATTTGATCAACCAAACTTTGCTGCTTTGTTTTGATGAACACCTCGTACAGCTTAGGCGACTGGGGCGACCAGTGATTGATTTTTCCAATTTTGAATTCAAATGCTGCATAGCCCCGTTCTGTGACAACTCGGTGGACAAGGCCAAGTTCAGGGATTTCGATGGACACCGCTTCGCCGTTGACAGCCCCGTCGAGTTGCACATGTCCAGACACCGTTTGAGACTCATTTTTTTTCAACTGAATCAAATAGTCTCGAATGAAACTTGCGGGCTCTTCAATCAAAACCACTTCTCGCGTCATGCCCCCGTAATTCCACCAGTCGGTGTTCACAGTGGGCACCGCCTGCTTAAACCGCTTGTTGTCCACCTTGACAACCAGAAAATTGTCTTTGGGCTGGAGCAAGGCGGTGACTTCAAAATTAAACGGCGTGAAGCCACCCTCATGCGTGCCCAATTTTTTGCCGTTCAAATAGACCTCTGCCTTGTAATTTACAGCGCCGAAATAAACAAACAACCGGTTTCCTGTTTGTTTTTTGGTGTAGTCAAACGAGCGCTTGAACCAGACCGTGCCTTCATAGTAGAGAAGGTTTTCTTTTTGCGAATTCCAGTCGCCCGGCACAGCCAGGGTCGCTGATTTGTCAAAGTCGTACTCCACCAGCTCGGTTTTATCCCGCGCGTGATAATTCATAAAAAACGCCGAGTTAGACGGCAGCGCTTGCTGGTCATAGGGCTCCATGCGGTAGTTGTAGTAGCCCGTCTCGTAAGGGTCAACAATGTAATTCCAAGCACCTGCCAAGGAGGTGATGTGCCGGTTTGGCAGATTGGTTAACAGGCCTTGCGCCCAGACCAGTGCAGGCATGAGCAGCAAGCCCAGCAGCAGTTGGCGCAGAATTTTTTGAACTCTATAGATGGGCGTCACGGCTGGCAGTTTCTCTCAAAAAATTCATCATACTTGGGGTCGCCTTTATGCAGCCAATTGGATCAACACCTGCACATTCGGCGCGCAACTAGGTACAAACCATGGTCTCACAGCAGGCATTCAGGTCGCACTATCCATTAGCATACGTGAGATGCCAAGATCTTCCGCCAAACACACACTTCAATTGTTTTTTTTGCTCACTCAGACGGTGATCTGCTGTGCGCTGACAAGCAGCCTTGCACAGTCGGCGTCACCTGCCCCCTCGACCCTGCCTGCTAGCGCGCAGTCCAAGCCAGCAACCCCCGAATGGGTTCATGCCTACGCCGCGTTTGGCAAGCCCAAATACCCGCAGGGCTTTGATCATTTTGAATACGTCAACTCCCAAGCGCCCAAAGGCGGCACCCTGTACCTGCGCAACCCCGACCGCCGCAGCAGTTTTGACAAGTTCAACCCTTTCACCACCAAAGGCAATGCGCCAGCAGGCATTTCTTTGTTCATGATGGAGTCCTTGGCCACTTTGTCGGCTGACGAACCCATGACGATGTACGGCCTGTTGGCGCAGGAAATTTTGGTTGCGAACGACAAGTCGTCCATCACTTTCCGGCTCAACCCCAAAGCCAAGTTTTACAACGGCGAAGCAGTCACGGCAGCTGACGTGCTGTACAGCTACACCTCTTTGTCAGGGAAGTACGCCTCCCCCGCTTTGCAAACCGCTTTGGCCGGCATAGAGCGTGCCGTTGTTTTAGATGCGCAGACCATTCGGTTTGATCTCAAAGACCGCAGCAACGACACACTCTTCATGGTGGGCACGGGCCTGCGCATCTTCTCTCGCAAGTGGGCCTTGGGCCCTGATGGCGCCCCCAAGCGGTTTGATGAAATTGTGACCGAATACCCGATCACCAGTGGGCCCTACACCATTGCTTTAGCAGACTCCGGCCGGCGCCTGGAACTCCAGCGAAACCCCAACTATTGGGCTGCACAAGACATCGGGGTGCGCCGCGGTTTTTTCAATTTCGACCGGGTTATCTACCGCTACTACAAAGATCAAGCAGTGGGCCGAGAGGCGTTCAAAGCTGGTGAGTTTGACATCTACAAAGAGTACAGCGCTCGCAGTTGGGTGCGCCAGCACAAAGGCCCCAAATGGGATGACGGTCGAATCAAGAAAGAGTTGTTTCCAACCTCGGTGGGCCAAGGTTTGCAGTCCTTCCAAATCAACTTGAGGCGACCCATTTTTCAAAACCCTCTCGTGCGCGAAGCTCTTGGTTACACCTATGACTTTGAAACACTCAATCGCTACGGACTGTTCAAACGCACCAACAGCGTTTACAACAACTCCGAGTTTGCTGCGCAAGGCCTGCCCGGCCCGGGCGAGCTCCAACTTTTAGAGCCGTTTAGAAAAGACTTGCCCGCTGAAGTCTTCGGGCCCGCCTACCGCGCCCCAACCACCGATCGCGACCCCAAGCTGCTTCGCCGCAACCTGCTCAAAGCGCGCGCCTTGCTGGAAAAAGCGGGCTGGAAACTGGCCAGCGATGGACGTTTGCGCAACGCAAAAGGAGAGCCTTTTGACATTGAATACCTCAACCCTGGGCAACCTGGGCGCATCACAGAATGGCAAAATAATCTTGAGAAATTGGGCGTCCAACTCAAGGAGCGAACAGTCGATTTCGCCCTGTACCGGCGGCGCCTTGAAGAATACGACTTTGACCTGATCACCATCGTTGAAGGCGACTTCACCTTGCCCGATGCCACCAGCATCAGCACTGGCTACGGTAGCAAATCGGCTGATGAAAAAGGGAACGGTAATTTTCGCGGCGTCAAGAGCCCCGCCGTTGACCACATTGCCCAAGTCATGGCCGCAGCCACAACGCTGGAGGCTTTGCGAGATGCCAGCCGGGCACTGGACCGCGTCGTGATGTGGAACCACTGGCAGGTCCCTGACCTGTACGCCGCCGACGAAAAAGCTTCCTACTGGGACCGCTTTGGTATGCCTGAAAAACGACCCCTCTACTTCACCGTTGAGAGTCCAAGCTCAGAAATGGTGGCTTGGCCCCTGAGCACGTGGTGGATTAAACCCGGCGCACGCAAGTGAGATAACAAAATGCTGACCTATATTCTCAAGCGCATTCTTTTGATGGTGCCCACACTGCTTGGCGCCTTGACCATCACCTTCATCGTGATTCAGTTCGTGCCAGGTGGGCCGATCGATCAAATCATGGCCGAAGCACGCGCCAGCCAAAAAGGTGACGGCATTTCATACAAAGCCTCGCGTGACAGCGACGCCAAACAAATAGCCGAACTCAAAAAACTCTATGGTTTTGACAAACCAGCGCATGTGCGTTACTTTGAGATGCTTGGCAATTTTCTGCGCTTTGATCTGGGCCGCAGTTTTTTGCACAACAAAGATGTATGGCAACTGATCAAGGAAAAGCTGCCCGTCTCAATCAGTCTGGGCATGTGGACATTTTTATTCTCCTACCTGATCTCTTTGCCTTTGGGGATTGCCAAGGCTGTTCGAGAGGGTACGCGCTTTGATGTCATCACTTCTTTGGTGGTTTTGATTGGCTATGCCATTCCAGGTTTTGTGTTGGGCATTTTTCTGATTGTGATGTTCTCTGGTGGCACTTTCTTAGAATGGTTTCCACTGCGCGGCTTGACCTCCGACAATTGGGCAGACTTGACTTGGCCAGCCCGTATCACAGACTACTTCTGGCACTTGAGCCTGCCCCTCATTTGCATGGTGATCGGCAGTTTTGCTGTGGTCACGATGCTGACCAAAAATACTTTTGTTGAGGAGATGCGCAAACAATATGTGCTGGTTGCCAAGGCCAAAGGCTTGTCAGACCGAAAAGTTTTATTCAAACACATTTTTCGCAACGCCATGATTCCTTTGGTCACCGGTTTTCCACATGCATTCATGGGCGCATTTTTTGCTGGTTCTGTGCTGATCGAGACCTTGTTCTCCTTAGATGGTCTGGGTTTGCTCTCCTTTGAATCGGTGGTACGCCGGGACTACCCGGTGGTGCTGGGCTCGCTGTATCTTTTCACCCTGATTGGCTTGGTCGTCAAACTGATCTCTGACCTTTTGTATGTGATGGTGGATCCGCGCATTCAATTCAATGCGGTTGCCAAATAAGGAGATGCCAGCATGACTGCACCCCATTCCAGCGCCCAAGGTCAGAGCCAAGCTGCAGAAACTTCTGAAGCCGGACCGCGCATGGGCCCCATGTCACCGAACCAACGCGCCTGGGCGCGGTTTCGGCGCAATCGCATTGGCTACTTGTCGATGTGGTTGTTCCTGGCCATGCTACTGGTGTCTTCATTGGCCGAACTGGTCAGCAATGACCGCCCCTTGCTGGCCCGTTATGAAGGTGAATTTTTTGCGCCATTGATCAACAATCATCCAGAAATAAAATTCGGCGGCGACTTTGGCACCCCCACCGACTGGAAAGATCCATTCATCATTGAGCAGTTCAACAAACCAGGCAACTGGGCTATTTTCACCCTCAACGCACATTCCGCTCGCTCATCCAATCCGTTTGAGAAAATTCCGAGTCCCGCCTTACCGAATGTGCAGAACTGGTTGGGCACCGACAGTCTGGGTCAAGACATGTTGGCACGCTTGCTCTATGGCTTTCGGGTCAGCATTTGGTTTGCTTTGGCTCTGACCGTGACGGGCACCTTGATCGGCATTGCCGCTGGGGCATTGCAAGGCTACTTTGGCGGGCGCATTGACCTGACCCTTCAGCGCTTCATGGAAATTTGGGGTGCGGTGCCGGAACTCTACCTTTTGATCATCTTCGCCTCCATCTTTGAGCCTTCGTTGCTGCTGCTGTTGGTGCTGCTTTCTCTGTGGGGCTGGATGGGCTTGTCTGACTATGTGCGGGCTGAGTTTTTGCGCAACCGCAACCTGGAGTTTGTCAAAGCCGCCAGGGCCCTGGGCCTGTCCAATGCCCACATCATTTGGCGCCATGTATTGCCCAACTCACTCACGCCGGTGATCACATTTTTACCCTTTCGCATGAGTGGCGCCATCGTGGCGTTGACCTCCTTGGATTTTTTGGGACTGGGGGTTCCTGCCTCTGTTCCGTCCTTGGGCGACTTGCTGCGTCAAGGCAAGGAAAACCTGGACGCGTGGTGGATCATTTTCCCTACATTCTTGCTGCTGGTGATCACCATGCTGCTCCTGACATTCATCGGTGACGCATTGCGCGACGCTTTCGATACTCGCAAATCATGACCGCACCCAAACTACTTGAAATTGATCGACTGAGCGTTCGGTTTGACGACTCTTTGGTGGTCGATCAGGTTTCGTTTTCGATCGCCCCAGGTGAAAAATTTGCACTGGTGGGGGAGTCTGGCTCTGGCAAATCCGTCACGGCCCTGTCCATCTTGAGGCTGGTACAAAGTGCCCACACCACCGGCGCCATCCACTTCAATGGCGCCAACCTGTGCGAGCACAGCGAGCAGGCCATGCGCGGCGTTCGCGGGGCCGACATCAGCATGATTTTTCAAGAGCCCATGACGGCCCTGAATCCGCTGTACACGGTTGGCAATCAGATTGGTGAAGTACTCGAACTGCACGAAGCCTTGCGGCCGAACGAAGCGCGCGCTCGCGCCATTGAATTGCTGCAAAAAACCGGCATACCCGAGCCCGAGCGCCGGGTTGACTCTTATCCGCATGAGTTGTCTGGTGGCCAACGCCAGCGGGCCATGATTGCCATGGCACTGGCATGCAAACCCAAACTGTTGATTGCCGATGAGCCAACCACTGCGCTGGATGTCACGGTTCAGGCGCAAATCTTAGATCTTCTTGATGCGCTGCAAAGCGAAATGGGAATGGGTTTGTTGTTCATCACCCACGATCTTAATTTGGTGCGCAGGTTCTGTCACCGGGTGGGCGTCATGGAGCGAGGTAAGTTGGTCGAAATTGGGGAGACTGCCAAAGTTTTCAGCGACCCCCAACACAGCTACACCCGCAAATTGCTGGCCAGTCGTCCACAGCGCGTGGTTCAACCCGTGCCTGCAGATGCCCCAGTTTTGCTGGAGGCACGCCAAGTTGGCGTCTCCTTCACCAGCAAGCAAGGCTGGTTTGGCAAACGTGTTTTTCATGCCGTGAGTGCCGTCGATTTGAAACTCCAACGCGCAGAAACGCTCGGCATTGTCGGTGAGTCGGGCTCTGGCAAAACCACATTGGGCATGGCCTTGCTTGCGCTGCAGCCGATGTGTGCAGGGGAAGTTCACTTCAGCGGTGGACGCATTGACAACGCCCAGCGGCAAGCCTTGCAAACAATGCGCCGTCACATGCAGGTCGTGTTTCAAGATCCTTTTGCTTCGCTCAGTCCGCGCATGACAGTGGGGCAAATTGTGGGTGAAGGATTGGCGCTGCATCGCCCTGAGCTGACTGAGGCCGAGCGCGAGGCGCTGGTGCTTCAAATGCTGGTGGAGGTTGGGCTGAGTCAGGCCGATGGCGTGAGCCATGTGCTGCAGCGCTATCCGCATGAATTCTCGGGGGGGCAGCGCCAACGCATTGCCATCGCCCGGGCAGTGGTCTTGCGCCCTGAAGTTTTGGTCCTGGATGAGCCGACATCCTCACTGGATGTTTCGGTGCAGCAACAAGTGTTGGCGCTTTTATCAGAGCTGCAAGTGCGTCATGGCATCAGTTATATTTTCATCAGCCATGATTTGGCGGTGGTCCGCGCCATGTCTCACCGCGTCATGGTCATGAAGGACGGTGAGGTGATCGAACAAGGCCAAGCGCAAGCCTTGTTTGACGCCCCACAACACCCCTACACGCAAGCGCTGCTAGCAGCGGCCCAACTTACTTGATGGCATTGATGCGCGCGTAGATCGCATCAGCTCCAATTTCCTTGGCATAGGCCGCCAGCACAGGCTCCATGGAGGCGCGCAATTTATCGCGCTCTTCAAACTTGATTTGCTTGAGCTTGCCAGCTTTCTCCAGCGCCGTCAGGATGGTGGTGTCTGAATTCGATTCGAGATCACGCTCCCAATCACCTGCCTCAGCCGCCGCTTTGCGTATCGCAGCTTGCAGATCAGCTGGCAGTTTGCGCAGCGCTTTTCCAGAAAAACAAATTGGCCGAATGCTGATGGCATGACGGGTCAGCATCAGGTTCGGGGCGACTTCGTAAAACTTCATTTGCTCTACGCCAGCCGCTTCGTTGTCGCCCGCTTGGATCACGCCTGTCTGAATGCCATTGTAGATTTCGTTGTAAGCAATCACGGTGGGCGACATGCCGGCTGCAGAAAACGTTCGTGTCCAGATGGGCGCACCTTGCACCCTGATTTTGAGACTCTTGATTTCAGCCATGGTGCGGACTGGCTTGTTGGCAAAAATATTGCGCACACCACCCCCGCCGTAACCCACCAAGAGCACGTCAGCCTTTTGCGCAACTTCGTCAGAAATGGGTTTGAGCACATCCTGGGTAATCACCTTGTTCATTTGATCGTGGTCACGAAAAACAAAGGGCGCATCAATGAAGGGGGCGGCCTTGGAAAAAGTGGCCATGTGGGCGGGCGAAACAATGGCATAGTCAACCGAAATGCCCTGATTCATGTACGCGAAATAATCTTTTTCCAAACCCAGTTCACTGTTTTTGTGCAGCACGAAATTAATGGGCTTGCCGTAGTATTTTTTAACCAATTCCTCAAATTTCATCAAGCCTTTGGTGAAGGGATGGTCATCACCGAACTGCGATGCACCATGCAGCGTGAGCACCTGTGCGCTGGCTGGCAGCGACAATGCAGCCACAGCGCTTGCGCCGGCGATGCTGGAAATAAAGCTTCTGCGTTTCATACTAACTTCTCCTTAAGGGGGTATCACTGTTATTACAACTGACTATCGCACCTTTAGGAGAAGTTTGTTCAGCGTAAAAACCCTTATCTAAAGCGACTCCATTGACGTGGCAGCCTCTACAATTTACCCCAGCCAACACCCATTTTTGCCACAATGAACCTCCACTCTCTTGACTGAACTGAAATTTTCAAAATCATGAAACTCGCCACCTGGAACGTCAACTCGCTGACTGTGCGCCTACCCCAAGTGCTCGAGTGGCTGCAAAGCCAAGAGGCCAACGGGCCAATCGATGTGTTAGCGCTGCAAGAGCTCAAAATGAGCGACGATAAATTTCCAGCCGATGCGTTCACACAAATTGGCTATCACGCGCAATGGTTTGGACAAAAGACCTACAACGGTGTGGCCTTGATTTCGCGCACGCAGGGCGCTGCGGTTGTCAAAAATATTCCCGATTTTCAAGACGATATGTCTCGCGTGATCGCGGCCACTTATGGCGATGTGCGGGTCATCGGCGCATATTTTCCCAACGGCCAAGCCCCTGACAGTGACAAGTTCGCCTACAAAATGCGCTGGCTCGATGCGCTGCGTGAATGGGTGAAGGCTGAAATGACCCAACACCCCCAGTTGGTGTTAATGGGTGACTACAACATCACATTCGACGATCTGGATGTGTGGGACCCTGTCGCACTGGCCGGCACCATCCACTGCACCCCGCAAGAGCGGGCACAGTTGCAAGCCTTGGTCGACTTGGGTCTGCACGACAGCTTTCGCTTGTTTGCACAAACAGAAAAAAGTTTCAGTTGGTGGGACTACCGCGACTTTGGTTTCCGGCGCAACCGCGGCCTGCGCATTGACCACATCTTGATTTCGCAGGCTTTGAAAGAAAAGGCCAGCGCTTGCGTGATCGACAAATTGCCACGCAAAAACGAACGCCCCAGCGACCACACCCCGGTAGTTTTGAGCCTGGCCTGAGGCCCCGCCTCAAAGCGCAAGTGCAAGCGCGCTCAAGCCGCGTGGGCAGCCATTGCCTTACTCACCTCATGCGCGCCTTGACCTGAGCCTGAAGCGGGCACCATCTCCCCTGCTCGGTCTGTGACCTGCGCCATGCAAGCGGCCAACTGCTCAGGTGTGTCAGGCCCAATCTCCAGATGAACACCTTGCGTCAACGTGATGTGGGCCACTTCAAAGCCTCCGGCCCCTGCGCACATGATGCTTCGATTGGGTGCTTGCTCTGAGGCCATGACCAGCATCGCGGGCACCACGGCTTGGGGCTCTAAGGCCTTCAAGACTTCTTCGGGCATCAAACCTTCGGTCATGCGTGTGGCTGCAGTGGGTGCCAAACAATTCACGCGGATGTCGTATTTCTCGCCTTCAATCGAGAGCGTTTGCATCAAACCTGCCAAGGCCATTTTGGCCGCGCCGTAATTGGCTTGACCAAAGTTGCCATACAAACCACTGGAAGAAGTGGTCATGATCACCCGACCATATTTTTGGGCTTGCATGATGGGCCAGACCGCTTTGCTGCAATGCACGGCGCCCATCACATGCACCTCCATCACCAAGCGAAAATCCGACAACTCCATTTTGGAAAAACTTTTGTCGCGCAAGATACCGGCGTTGTTGACCAAAATGTCCACCCGCCCCCATGCGCACATGGCTTGCTGCACCATGGCCTTGACGGCCTCAAAGTCAGTGACGGAAGCGCTATTGGCGATGGCTTGACCACCCGCGCGAATGATTTCATCCACCACGGCCTGAGCAGCGCTGACCGAGCCGCCCTCGCCATGAACATTGCCGCCCAAATCATTCACCACCACTTTGGCTCCTCGGGCCGCCAAGGCCAGCGCATGCTGCTTGCCCAGGCCGCCGCCTGCGCCTGTCACGATGGCCACACGGCCCTGAAAATTGATGCTCATCCTGTTTCCTTTCAATCTGATAGCCTCTATGGCTGTGCTGTACTTTAAAACAATTGCCTTTAACGGGCTGTTCCCTGTTTGACAGGCTGGTCCAACCAGGCGCCCAAATTATGCAAATTAGCTCTGAAATCATCACCACACCCCCGATCGATGCCGCCACCGTGCTCTTGCTGCGAGATGGCATGGAGGGACTGGAAGTTCTGCTGCTCAAGCGCCACAGTGCCTCCACCGATTTGGGAGGCGCTTTTGTCTTTCCTGGCGGCAAGTTGGATGCGGGTGACGCTGCCCCCGGCTTGTTGGCCCAACTGAGCCACAGCGCAAAAGATTTGCATGCTCAATTGGCCGAACCCGAACTCACGCACGAGCACGCGGCCAGTTTGTTTGTGGCCGTCATGCGTGAGTGCTTTGAGGAATGCGGTTTGCTTTTGAGTACCGCCAACCCTTCAGCGCAGTTTCAACAAGACCACCAAGCCGGCATGGCGTGGCCTGAATTACTCTGGCAGCATCGCTTGAATTTAAACTGCCAAAACGTTCTGCCTTGGTCGCGCTGGATCACCCCACGCATGCCCTCGTTGATGTCCAAGCGTTTTGACACGCGATTTTTCCTAGCCCAAGCACCTACTGAGCAAACCGCTGCGCATGACAACCATGAAACCACAGAAAGTTTATGGATTGCACCTCGCCAAGCGCTGATCCGTTATTGGCATGGCGAGATCGTTTTGGCACCGCCGCAAATCATGAGTTTGTCGCACTTGAATTTGTTTGAGAATGTTCAAGCTGCGATGCAGCACGCACGGCAAAATGCCCCCGCCTTGATTCAGCCAGAACCTTTCGATCAAGACGGCATGCGCGTGATTTGCTACCCTGGTGATCCGAGGCACTCCAACAGCTCGCGAGCCCTTCCCGGCCCGACTCGGCTGCACTTTCGAAACAAGCGCTTTGAGCCCGATGGCGGCTTGGCCGCGCTGCTGCACAACCCGCCATAAGCATTCGAACATGCCCTCTTACAAAGCACTTTCACCTGCTCGCGCCTTGGACTATTTGGGCGATGCCCAAGGGGTCAGGTCTTTGATGCAAACATTGCACAGCACTTTGACCCAGGAGTTGCCGCAACTGGCGCGCTGGGTGCAAGAAAAAGACACATCGGCCGTGCGCCAATGTTTGCATCAAATCAAAGGCTTTGCGCCTGTGTTTGGTGCTGAGTCTTTGGTCCAAAATATCATGCGTGTCGAGGCCTTGAGCAAGGCAACACTGGGCGATCAAGACTTTGCGCCTTTGGCACAGGCCTACCAAGAATTAGCCCCCCATCTGCAGCAGTGGCAAGACGAGGCGAAGGCGTATTTAGCTCAAAGCTAGAGGCTCCATCAACCAAGCCTCGATCTGACGCGGTTCGTGCACGAGGCGCAAAGCATCAAATGCAGCCTGCGCCTGAGGGTAATGGCGACGCAAATAATTGAGCCACTGTTTCAAGCGCCCCGAACGATGGCGCGGCGCCACATGCAAACTCATGCGCTGCCAAAACACCAGAAGCAATGGCCATAAGCGGGCCCATGAAACTTCGGTTGGCGTCTGATCAAAAGCTCCCTGCATGGGCTGGCCACGCCTGGCCTGCGCCGCATCGTGCAACACAATTTCCAAAGCCAAGCCCGGATGACTGACCATGCCACGGCCGATCATCAAGTCCTTGCACCCTGTGACTTCACGGCAGCGCAATGCATCGGCCAAAGTCCAAATTTCACCATTGGCCACCATTGGCAATGAAACGCATTGACGCACATCGGCAATGCGATCCCAATAAGCTGGCGGCCTGTACCCATGCGCTTTGGTGCGCGCATGGACCACCAACTCTGAAGCCCCCGCAGACTCAATGGCTTGCGCGCACTCTTCAGCACGCGAGTCGTCGTTAAAACCCAAACGCATCTTGGCCGAGACAGGCACATGCGCTGGCACAGCGCGGCGCACCGCAGAGACAATTTGTGCAATCAACTCCGGCTCGTCCAACAGCACTGCACCCCCTCGGTGGCGGTTGACCGTTTTAGCAGGACAACCAAAATTCAAATCAATGCCCGCCGGCCCCAACTCTGCCAAACGCCCCGCATTCTCGGCCAAACAATGGGGGTCAGACCCCAATAATTGCGCGCGAACTGGCACACCTGCGGGGGTTCTTCCACCATGGAGTAACTCTGGCAATACGCGAAGAAAAGCGCGCTTGGGCAGCAAGCCATCGGTGACGCGAATAAACTCGGAGACACACAAGTCAATGCCGCCCACGCGCGTCAAGGTGTCGCGCAAACTGTGGTCCAACAGCCCTTCCATGGGGGCCAACAGCAACCTCATCCTGCCAAAGATCTTTTAAGGCGAACTTCTTCGATCTTCACGCCGCCCAATGGAACGGTACGCGCCGTGTTCATCTCACGCTTGAAACCTGCCAATTCATGAAAACGCACACTGCGGTCGTTGCGCAGTGGCACCCACACCGAGACATCGGTGCAACCCTCTTCCAGCAATCCTTCACGCGCCGCGTCCCACAAAGCCAAACCAATGCCTTGACCCAAACGGTTGGGGTCGGCATAAATAGCCCAAATTTCACCCATTGTGTTTTTTGATTTGGGATCACGCGAACGGTCAAAACCGACCAAGCCCACAATGCTGCTGCCCTCGGTGGCCACCATCACTTGGGGTTCTGAAAACTCGATCGCCTCTTTCCAATACGCGATGCGTTTGGCCTTGGGCGTAGCGTCCCAATGGGCATCAGGCACTTGCCCGGCATACGCCGCTTGGCTGGCCTGCAGGTGCAGTTGAGCCACAGCAGTGGCCTCTTGAAGGGTGGCGAATCGAACCTTGAAATCAGACATGATGCTTAAAAAAGTAGCCGCAAAACCGTAGATTGTCGCCGCAACAGGCCAGATCGCAAATTGAACGGGAATTTGCTCAACTTTGGGGTATCTTTAGCTCATGTTTGAATGTATTTGGATTCCTCTGCGCAAAACGTTAAAAAGTGTGAGAGTGTGGCTCCTCGCTGCGACCAGCAGCGGGGTAGTGCTGTGGGGTGGCAACGCCCTTGCGCAAGGCGCCGCCTTTACCAACACCATGGCTGAGCGAACGCGTGCTTGCACAGCTTGCCATGGAGAACAAGGCCGTGCTGGCCCAGATGGTTACTACCCGCGCTTGGCAGGAAAGCCTGCGGGTTACCTGCTCAATCAATTGAAAAATTTCGCACAGGGCCGGCGGCATTACGACTTGATGACCCGCTTGGTCGAACCTCTGAGCGACGCCTATTTGGAAGAAATTGCCAAGTATTTTTCTGAATTGAAAATTCCCTACCCCCCTGCTTCTCAGCCTAGCGCCAGACTGTCTCCATCCGTACTCGAACGTGGCAAAGCCTTGGCTCTCAAAGGGGACGCCTCCCTGCAAGTGCCCGCTTGCGTGCAATGCCATGGGCAAGCATTGATGGGCAATGCGGCCCATGTGCCTGGTTTGCTCGGATTGCCACTGGACTATTTGAGTGCGCAGTTGGGTGCCTGGCAAACGCACCAGCGCAGGGCGCGCGCGCCCGACTGCATGGCCCAGGTGGTGGCACGCTTGAATTCTGCAGATTTGATTGCAGTGGCCACTTGGCTGTCAACTCAAAATCCTGGCCGCCACAATCAGCCGGCCAGTCTTGTCAAGCCCAGCATGCCCACCCCCAACAAAGCGCTCAGTGCCGAGTGGGCCTGTGGCAGTGCACTCGAGTTGTCGAGCACTGGGACATGAAAGCGCCTCGAAATTTCAGGCTTGCCCTCATGGCAACAAGCTTGGGCCTTCTCTTGGTGTTGACCACGGTCATTACCGTGGACAACCACACAGACCTTTGGTTAGAAAGTGCTTGGCGCACCGCACTGAAGTCCGATCCAAGCCCTGCGCCAGCCCTGAACTCAAACGACTTGGCTGCCAAGGGCTACTACCTGCTCAAAGCGGGCAACTGTTTGGCCTGTCACACCGATCGAGGCGGCCCAAAAGGGGCCGGTGGACGAGCGATCGAAACCCCTTTTGGCAAGGTCTACAGCAGCAACCTGACCCCAGACCCGCGCGATGGTTTGGGCCAATGGTCTGCGCAAGATTTCTGGCGGGCATTGCACCACGGAAAATCCAAAGATGGTCGACTGCTGACACCTGCTTTCCCGTACAAGCACAGCACTTTAATTTCACGCGATGACAGCAACGCCCTTTTTGCCGCACTTCAAACACTCGAGCCTGTGCAAAACGAGTTGCCCATTGCCAAGCCCTCCCAAAGCTTGCGGTGGCCCTTTGCCAGCGCCCCTGCACTGGCCATTTGGAGAAGCTTGTTTTTCAAACCCGGCACATACCAAGATGACCCCACTCAAAGCAAAGATTGGAACCGAGGCGCGTACTTGGTCCAAGGGCTGGGGCATTGCGCTGCATGCCACAGCCCGCGCAACGCGTGGGGTGCTTGGGGCGAAGTAGACGATTTGTCGGGTGGCTGGATGCAGGGCGTCAACTGGTTTGCGCCTTCATTGCTGGATGACTCAAGCACAGGGCTTGCCAGCAGCTCGCTTGCGAGCATCGTGCAACTGCTTCAAACCGGCGTCCATGATCAAGCCCAAGTCAGTGGCCCCATGGCCGAAGTAGTCCAGCAAAGCACGCAGCACATGAGCGAGGCAGACCTGATGGCCATGGCCCTGTATTTGCAATCACGCGCCAAGGCGTATGCCGCTGTAAAGCCCCCAGTGCCATTGCCTTCTTTGAATTCTTCGCCATCACTGGCCACCATGTCCAAACCCAATTTTTTAAGCATGGGCCGCAGCATTTACGAAAACCAATGCGAACAATGCCACGGCGCAAATGGGCAAGGCATCCAAGGCGCCTATCCTGCACTGAGCCGCAACCGCGCCGTGCTCTTGCAAGACCCCACCAACTTGGTTCAAAGTGTTTTGTATGGAGGCTACCCACCGGCCACCCTTGGCAACCCAAGACCCTTTGGCATGCCACCTTTTATCTTGACGCTGCAAGACAAAGAGATTGCCGCCGTCTTGACCTATATTCGATCCCAATGGGGCAATCAGGCCACTGAGGTCACGCCATTGCATGTGCACCGCGTGCGCGCTTTGCAAGGGCATTGACAGATGCTCGAACCGATTCATGCAGATGCACATTTGTTGGTACTCAGCAAGCCCTCTGGCCTGCTCAGCGTGCCCGGGCGTGGGCCAGACAAGCAAGACTGCCTGAGCGCACGTGCCCAAGCGCAGTGGCCCGATGCTTTGATCGTGCACAGATTGGACATGGCCACTTCAGGTCTGATCGTGATGGCGCGCGGCCCTGACATGCAGCGCACGCTGAGCATGGCTTTTGCAAGCAGACAAGTTCACAAAACCTATGAAGCCATTGTGCAAGGCGTCTTGCTGCAAAAAACACAATCAC
>CAIQBO010000061.1 GCA_903870145.1 uncultured Burkholderiales bacterium
CAAAACCACTTTATCGGGTGCGGCTGCTTTGCAGTCGGTCGAGGCGGCAATCATCGGCCCGATCTTGGGCTGGATCATGGACCGCTTTGGGCCCCAAAATATGATCCGTGTTGGCTTGGTATTTTTCAGTGCTGGCCTGCTGCTGCTGAGTCAGGTCAATGTGGTTGGCAGCTTTTACATCAGCGCCATTTTGATGGCGATTGGCGCGAGTCTGAGCGGATACTTTCCCCTGTCGGTGGCTCTTGTTCAATGGTTCGAAAAATTTCGAGCTCGCGCGTTGTCCATCATGAGTTTGGGACTGGCCATGGGTGGGTTGGCGGTGCCGCTCATTGCCTGGTCTATGCATCTATGGGGCTGGCGTGCCACCGCCGCTGGCTCGGGTTTTCTGGTTTTGATATTTGGACTGCCCATGGCTGGAATCATCCGCAGGCGCCCCGAGGACCATGGCGAGCATGTTGACGGAATTGACCCTGCCTTGATTGTTGCTGAGCAACCCGGTGGCCATGAGGCAGCTCCTGTCCAAGTTGAATTCACCGCTGCGCAAGCCATTCGGACAAGGGCTTTTTGGATGCTTGCAATTGGCCATGGCCTGGCCTTGCTGGTGGTTTCAGCGGTGAACGTACACGCCATCACGCACATGAAAGAAGGTTTGGGCTATTCGGTGGCCAACGCAAGTTGGGTGATCATGATCATGACCTTTGGCCAGATAGCTGGGGTAATTTTTGGCGCCAGTATGGGGGACAGATTCGACAAAAGAAAAGTTGCAGCACTGTGCATGTTGGCGCATGGACTGGGCATGGTGTGCCTGACCTTTGCTACAAACATGGCCATGTTGGTAGCGTTCGGGCTCTTTCATGGTTTTGCTTGGGGGTTGAGGGGCCCCTTCATGTCAGCGATTCGAGCAGATTATTTTGGTCGCAACGCGATTGGCTTGATTTTAGGGCTCTCAGCAGTCATCATCGCAATGGGACAGATTGGGGGGCCCATGATCGCCGGTGTGATGGCCGATCTGACGGGTGATTACCGGCTTGGGTTCAGCCTTCTCGCATTGCTATCGGCACTGGGCTCTTTGAGTTTCATTTTGGCCACCAAGCCCGACAGCTTGTGGCAGAGCAAATCTATTTAATCTCTGTGCACCTCATGCCTGTATCGATCATACTTTGCACGCTCAATGCAAAGTACATTCACGCCTCATTGGGCTTGCGTTATTTGATGGCGAACATGTCGCGGCATGGCAGCGAAGTCTTGGCAACGCGCACAAAGCTGATTGAATTCACCTTGGCACGCAAAACACAGGACATGATCAACGAGTTGCTGGCCCATTTTGGAGCCGCGCAGGAGGGGCTCACTCAGGTGCTTGGCTTGGGCATCTACATTTGGAACGTGAAACAAACCACAGAGCTGGTGCGCCAACTCAAGGCGCAGCGGCCCGACCTGAAAGTTGTACTGGGCGGGCCCGAGGTCAGCCATGAGGCAGAGATTCAGGAGATCGTGCAACTGGCCGACCACGTGATCTCAGGTTGGGGCGATGTGAGCTTTCCTAAGCTGTGTCTGGCTTTGATCCATGGCCCTAAGCCTTTGATGAAAATGATTCAGGGCGAGCAACCCGCCATGGACCAAATTGAATTGCCTTACCGAGAGTTCACCGATGCCGACCTTGCCCACCGCGTGCTTTACGTTGAAGCCTCGCGTGGATGCCCTTTCAAATGTGAGTTTTGTTTGAGCTCGCTCGATAAAACAGCTTGGGCATTTGAACTTAAGCCTTTTCTTCAAGAGCTCAGCACTCTTTACCAAAGGGGCGCGCGCAATTTCAAATTCGTCGATCGCACTTTCAATTTGAAAATAGATGCATCGGTGCAAATTTTGAAGTTTTTCTTGGATCGGCTTGGAGAAGATTCATCAGCCGGTCTGCTGGTTCATTTCGAAGTGATACCAGACCATTTGCCTGATCGCCTGAAAGTTTTGATCGCTCAATTTCCGCCAGGGGTTCTGCAGTTTGAAGTTGGCATTCAAACCTTCAACGAAGAGGTGCAAGAGCGCATTTCGCGCCGCCAGGACAATGCGCAGACCGAGACCAATCTGCGATGGTTGTTGAGTGCATCGAATGCGCATTTGCATACTGATTTGATCTTTGGTCTACCTGGTGAATCTCTGGAAAGCTTTGCCCAAGGCTTTGACCGCTTGTTGGCCATTGGGCCGCAAGAAATTCAACTTGGAATTTTGAAGCGTTTGCGCGGCACGCCGCTGGCGCGTCACACACAAGCGCATGGCATGGTCTACGATCCGCAAGCGCCTTATGCAGTGCAGCAAACGAAGGTGGTGGATGCACAGACCATGCAGCGCTTTTCACGAATGGCGAAATATTGGGATCTGCTGGCCAATTCGGGCCGCTTTCAGAAAACACTGCCGTTAATTCTTTCGCACCATGCGCCTGAATTTTCTTCGTTTGGGTCGTTCATGACTTTTTCGAACGCGCTTTGGGTCCTCACAGGAAAAACCTACGGTTTGACACCCGAAGTGTTGGTGGATGCGGTGTTTGACCACTTGACCACTCAGCGTGGTTGGGACACCGAACTTGTGCGCTCTTTGTTGCTGCAGGACTACTTGGCCAGCGGTGCCCGTGCGCGCCCGGCCTGCCTGGCGCAGGAGCGTTTGCCTTTGGGAGGAGAGTGGTCTGGACGGGGTGAGCGTGATGGCTCTCCAACAGCGCGCCAGACTTTGCGCGACCGCCAAGACCGCCATGCTGATGGTTTGGCCG
>CAIQBO010000062.1 GCA_903870145.1 uncultured Burkholderiales bacterium
CCCGAATCATGAGGAGCTTTCTAATTAGTACTGAGTTGAATTATATGTCTAATTTATAGAAAAGATATTGATTTAAATCAAAAATGACAAAAATCGGTTATGGCTGCCACATTCATCTGCATGAATCAAGTGCCATGAACACGTTGTGGGGGGCGTCGAAAAAGGGTGGAAAAGGGTAGCGTCCCCTTTTAGACGCCTAAATCAAGTGTCATGAACACGCTGTGGGGGTCGGGTTGGTAGTCTGCAAACGGCGGGCAATCTTTGAAACCGTGCTTCAGGTAAAGCGCTCGCGCAGCGGCGAAACTGGCCATGCTGCCGGTTTCAAGGCTCACTTGCGTCAAGCCCCGGCTTCGCGCTTGCTGCAAGATGTGAGTTAAGAGCTGTTTGGCAATTCCCCGGCCACGCCACTGCGGCGCAGTGCGCATCGATTTAATTTCTCCGTGGGCAGCGCTTAACTGCTTGAGCGCGCCCATAGACACCAGCTGGCCTTCAAGCCATGCGGTCCAAAATGTGATGTCTGGGCTTTGTAGCGCTTGCAGATCTAAAGCGTGCACACTTTCGGGCGGCGAGCTGGCGTGCATGTCTTGCAGGTGCGCGTATAGAAAATCGTGCACGCGTGAGTCTGTCAAGTCATCGGTGCGAATTTCTGAGATCAGGGCCATGGTGCAAGCATAATCTTTTAAAACCATGCTGACCCTGCCCACTTTTGAAAATGTCCTGGCCGCCGCGAAGCGTCTGCACGGGCACGCACACCTCACACCCGTCTTGCAGTCGGTCACGCTGAACACGCAGTTGGGTGCGCAAATTTATTTCAAGTGCGAAAATTTTCAGCGCATGGGGGCCTTTAAATTCCGAGGTGGCTTCAATGCCTTGGCCCAATTCTCTGCAGCTCAGCGCAAGTCCGGTGTGGTGACCTACTCGTCTGGCAATCACGCGCAAGCCATTGCCTTGTCGGCCAAAATTTTGAGCATGCCTGCCACCATTTTCATGCCCCACGATGCTTCTGCGGCCAAGCTTGCGGCCACGCAAGGCTATGGTGCCACCGTGATCGGTTACGACCGGTACAAAGATGATGCTGGGGCCTTGACAAAAGAGTTGGCTGCGCAAAAGGGCATGACCTTCATTCCGCCGTTTGATCATGCCGATGTGATCGCGGGCCAAGGCACTGCGGCCTTGGAATTGTTTGACGAGGTGGGTGCGCTGGATGCGCTGTTTGTCTGTTTGGGCGGCGGCGGTTTGCTCAGCGGCAGCGCTTTGGCGGCCAAAGCACGCTCTGCGCAGTGCAAAATTTACGGTGTTGAGCCTGAGGCAGGCAATGATGTTCAGCAGTCTTTGCGCCAAGGCGAGCGCGTCAAAATCCAAACGCCCGTCACGATTGCAGATGGCGCGCAAACACCCATGGTGGGTGAGATAACTTTTGAAATCATTCGCGCATGGGTCGATGGCATTCACACCGTGACCGACGGGCAATTGGTGCAGGCCATGCGCTTTTATGCTGAGCGCATGAAGATGGTTGTAGAGCCCACTGGCTGCTTGTCTTTGGCCGCAGCCATTCAAGCCGGCGCGGCGCTGAAAGGCCAGCGCGTGGGGGTGATCATCAGCGGAGGCAATGTGGACTTGGGCAGGTTTGCGCAGTTATTGGGGATGGGTGAGTCAGCTTGAAAAAATTCTTGCATTGCCCTGCCAGCCAGCCCGCGCAAAGGTACAGTCGAGCTTTTGCAAAACACAGGGGTTGAACATGCAAATTCGCGCTTACCAAGACACAGACCGCGCCGCCGTCATTGCGCTGTGGCAAGTGTGTGAACTCACGCGCCCTTGGAACAATCCGGGGCTGGACATCGAGCGCAAATTGGCTGTGAACCGTGAATGGTTTTTGGTGGGGCTCAAGCAGGGGCAGCTTGTGGCTAGCGCCATGTTTGGCTATGAAGGGCACCGCGGGTGGGTGAATTATTTGGCTGTGCACCCTGATCAGCAAAGGCATGGTTTTGCCAGAGCCATGATGGACCATGGCGAGCAACTGCTCTTGAGCGTTGGCTGCCCCAAAATCAACTTGCAAGTGCGAAACACCAACGCGCAGGCCCTGGCTTTTTATGCACGCTTGGGCTACGGCAACGATGAGGCCATCAGCCTAGGCAAACGCTTGATTCCAGATATGTGATGAGCAGCCCCTGCTGCGCTGGGGCCTGCACGGGCGGGTGCCCGTAAGCCTCTCAGGTCCGCCGCTCTAGCAGCTGAGAGGCCAGTGCCACCAAGGCGTCTGTGTAGGGGCCAGGGGGCAAGAGTTTGGCGGCGTTGATGGCGCGTTGGGCTTCTGACATGGCCGCTTTGCGGCTGCCCTCGAGTGCGCCGGTTTCGCGCACGATGTCGATCACGGCGGGCAACTGATCGACCGATCCAGTTTCAATGGCGTGTTGGACCAAGTCGCGCTGGGCAGAGGTGCCCCGTTGCATGGCCAAGATCAGGGGCAGGGTGGCTTTGCCTTCGCGCAAATCGTCGCCCAAGTTTTTGCCCATCTCGGCGCTTTGCCCTTCGTAGTCGAGCACATCGTCGATCACTTGAAAAGCGGTGCCCAAGGATTGGCCGAAATCGGCGCAGGCTTGCTCCACCTCAGCCGAGCTGCCAGCCAATATGGCCCCCAAGCGAGCGCTGGCCTCAAACAATTTGGCTGTTTTGGAACGGATCACCAGCAAATAGCCCGCTTCGTCGAGATGGGGGTCGTGCATGTTCATCAACTGCATGACTTCGCCTTCTGCAATCACGTTGGTGGCGTCGGCCAGCACTTGCATGATGCGCATGCTGCCGGCGTGGACCATCATTTGGAAGGCTCGGGAGTACAAGAAATCGCCCACCAGCACGCTGGCGGGGTTGCCAAAATGCTCGTTGGCGGTGGGCTTACCCCGGCGCAAAGTGGACTCGTCCACCACATCATCGTGCAGTAAGGTGGCGGTGTGGATGAACTCCACGACGGCGGCCATGTTGAATTTGTCGGGGTTTAGGTAGCCCAATGCCCCGCAGGTCAACAGCAAGATAACGGGGCGAAGCCGCTTTCCACCCGCCGAAATGATGTACTTTGCCACCTGTCCAACCAAGGGCACGCCCGAGCTTAGGCGCTCAGAGATTACCAGATCGACTTGCGCCATGTCTGGCGCAACCAAGGCCAGCGCTTGGGCGGGAGTAGGCGTCAAAGTAGGGACAAAAGTAGACAATTGGCTTAAATCAGGCTGTTCAGGCAACTTTCAAGCTTGGATTCCAGGGTGAAAGCCAAGTGCAAGCGCAATTATAAGGACGACGCAAGACGTGAAAAATGCGCCCCTCTTTGCATCAGCTCAAGTCCGTGCTAAAATCTTGGGTTCCTCAGGGTCAGTCTTGGGGAATTCCAATCAAGAGGTCATTATGTACGCGGTCATAAAAACCGGCGGCAAACAGTATCGTGTTGCTGCCGGCGAAAAAATTAAAGTAGAACAGATTGCTGCGGACGTGGGCCAGGAAATCGTGATCGACCAAGTTCTGGCAGTTGGCAACGGCGCAGATCTGAAAGTTGGCACGCCCCTGGTGTCCGGCGCAACTGTCAAAGCCACGGTGTTGGCGCATGGCAAGCACGACAAAGTGCACATTTTCAAAATGCGCCGTCGCAAGCATTATCAGAAACGTCAAGGACATCGTCAGCAGTTCACTGAACTGCAAATTGGCGATATTTCCGCATAAGGAGCCAAGGTCATGGCACAGAAAAAAGGCGGCGGCTCTACGCGAAACGGGCGCGATTCGCAGCCCAAGATGCTCGGTGTGAAAGCTTTTGGCGGTGAGTTGATCAGCGCTGGCTCGATCATCGTTCGCCAACGCGGCACCAAGTTCCACGCCGGCACCAATGTCGGTTTGGGCAAAGACCACACTTTGTTCGCGTTGGTCGACGGCCACGTGTCGTTCTCGATCAAAGGCGCGCTGAGCAAGCAAATGGTGAATGTGACGCCGGCCGCTTAAAGCCCGTCAGTTCCTGCGCAAAAAAGCCCCGCAGAGTCGGGGCTTTTTTGTTCCAGTCCTGAACCCTGAAGAAACGCTAAACTGGAAAACCCATGAAGTTCGTTGACGAAGCCTATATTGACATCTCTGCGGGAGATGGCGGGAACGGTTGCGTCTCGTTCCGGCACGAGAAATACAAAGAATTTGGTGGCCCCAACGGCGGAGACGGCGGGCGCGGCGGCCACGTTTTTGCGGTGGCCGATCCCAACTTGAACACCTTGGTCGATTACCGTTTTTCACGCCGTCATGAAGCCAAGCGCGGCCAGCACGGCATGGGCTCAGACATGTTTGGCGCCATGGGTGACGATGTCACTTTAAAAATGCCCGTGGGCACCATTTTGAGCGACGCTGAAACCGGCGAAGTGCTCTACGAACTGCTCAAACCGGGTGAAGTCATCATGATTGCCAAAGGCGGTGACGGCGGCTTTGGCAACATGCGCTTCAAAAGCGCAATCAACCGCGCGCCCAGGCAAAAAACACCAGGCTGGTTGGGTGAAAAAAAGAGTTTAAAACTCGAGCTCAAGGTGCTGGCTGACGTGGGTTTGCTGGGCATGCCCAATGCAGGCAAGTCCACCTTGATCGCTGCCATTTCCAACGCCCGCCCCAAAATTGCCGATTACCCCTTCACCACTTTGCACCCAAATTTGGGTGTGGTGCGTGTGGCCCCTGAGCAAAGTTTTGTGGTGGCCGATGTGCCCGGCTTGATCGAAGGGGCCTCAGAAGGCGCCGGCTTGGGGCACCAGTTCTTGCGCCATTTGCAGCGCACCCGTTTGCTTTTGCACATTGTGGACATTGCGCCGTTTGACGACGCTGTTGACCCGGTTAAACAGGCCAAGGCCATTGTGGCTGAGCTGAAAAAATACGACCCTGCGTTGTACAACAAACCGCGTTGGTTGGTGCTCAACAAGTTGGACATGGTGCCCACCGCCGAGCGCGCTGAACGGGTGAAAGATTTTGTCAAACGTTTTAAATACAAAGGCCCTGTGTTTGAAATATCAGCGCTCACGCGCGAGGGTTGTGAGCCTTTGGTGAAGTTGATTTACCAGCACATCAAAGCCCAGCAGGTGCAAGAGCAAGCGCCGGTCTACATTGACCCGCGTTTTGCCGACGCTGCCCCCGAATAAAGCGCAGACCACATCACCATTGCACGCCATGCAAAAGCCCTTTACTTCGACCGTTTTGCGCGATGCGCGGCGCATTGTGGTCAAAGTTGGCTCGAGTTTGGTGACCAACGAAGGCCGGGGTTTGGACGAGCAGGCTATCGGCGAATGGTGCCGTCAAATGGCCATCTTGACCCAAGACAAACGCGAAGTGATCATGGTCTCCAGCGGCGCCATTGCCGAAGGCATGAAGCGCTTGGGCTGGACCACGCGGCCACACCAAATCCATGAATTGCAAGCTGCCGCCGCGGTGGGTCAAATGGGTTTGGCGCAAATGTACGAAACCAAACTGCGTGAAAACGGTTTGCGCAGTGCGCAAGTTTTATTGACCCATGCCGACTTGGCCGATCGCGAGCGGTACTTGAACGCACGCTCGACCTTGCTCACCTTGCTGACCCACCATGTTCTGCCGGTGATCAACGAGAACGACACGGTGGTCAACGACGAGATCAAGTTTGGCGACAACGACACCTTGGGCGCCTTGGTGGCCAACTTGGTCGAAGCCGATGCTTTGGTGATCTTGACCGATCAAAAAGGCTTGTTCACGGCCGACCCGCGCAAAGACCCCAACGCACAATTTGTGCAAGAAGCACGTGCGGGCGACCCTGCATTGGAAGCCATGGCCGGCGGTGTGGGCTCGGGCATTGGCAGCGGCGGCATGATCACCAAAATTTTGGCCGCCAAGCGTGCAGCTGGCTCTGGCGCCTCCACCGTCATCGCCTGGGGCCGTGAGCCCGATGCTTTGCTGCGTTTGTGCCGTGGCCAGGCCATTGGCAGCTTGTTGGTGGCGCAAACCCAAAAGCAGCAAGCCCGCAAGCAGTGGATGGCCGACCATTTGCAACTGCGCGGCGCTGTGACCGTGGACCCTGGAGCTGCTGACAAATTGCGCTCACAAGGCAAGAGCTTGTTGGCCATTGGCATGACCGCTGTGGAGGGAGATTTCTCACGCGGCGATGTGATCGCCATTCGAGACACAGCAGGCCAAGAATTTGCCCGCGGCCTGGCCAATTACGCCAGCGCAGAAGCGCGGTTGCTGTGCCGCAAATCGTCGCAAGAGTTTGAAGCCCTCTTGGGCTACATGGCCGAACCAGAGTTTGTGCATCGCGACAATATGATTTTGACGCGGTAAAGCCAACTGCCCTTTGCCCTCTCAAGCCCCGGGATTGTCTAGGCTGTTTTGCGGGTCGGGGTCAAACGTGGCGCCGGGCGGCAACTCCATGTGAAAGTGGGTTTGCGTGAAGCTGTATTGCACTGAGACATTACCGTCGTCTTGCACAGAGCCTTCTGGCTCGCGCAAACGGTTGGCGCTTCGAAAGGGGCGTGGTCGGTTGTCAAAGCGCGGCAAAAAGCGCGACAGCTCGGTCAAAGCCATTTCGTAGACGCCGCGTTTGAATTCCACCACTGCTTCGAGGGGCACCCAAAACTCATTCCAGCGCCAAGCGTCAAACTCGGGGTGGCTGGTGGCGCGCAAGTTCAAGTTCCAATCGGGCACAACCAATTGGAGCAAATACCAAATCTGTTTTTGGCCTTTGTAATGGCCTCTTGCGTCTCGGCGAATGAAACGGTCCGGCACTTCATAGCGCAACCAATCGCGCGTACGGGCCACAATGCGCACATGCTCCGCCAGGAGCCCCACTTCTTCGTGCAGTTCGCGGAACATGGCTTGTTCAGGACTTTCGCCCCGGTCAATGCCGCCTTGCGGAAACTGCCAACTGTGAGTACGTATGCGCTTGCCCCAGAACACCTGATTTTTCTGGTTGAGCAAAATGATGCCGACGTTAGGCCTAAAGCCTTCCCGGTCAAGCATAATCAAATCCCAAATTTTTAAACTGAGACCATTATGCACAATGCCTTCACAGGTGCATTAGGAATCACCCTGAGTACGCTTGGAGCTACCCCATGAAAGCCAGTCAATTTTTGATCTCCACCCTCAAAGAGGCGCCTGCCGACGCCGAGGTGGTGAGCCACCAGATGATGATGCGTGCGGGCTTGATCAAAAAATTGGGCGCTGGCATTTACAGCTACATGCCCATGGGCCTGCGCGTGATTCGCAAGGCCGAAGCCATTGTGCGAGAAGAGATGAACCGAGCAGGGGCCATAGAGCTGAGCATGCCGGTGGTGCAACCGGCCGAACTTTGGCAAGAGACGGGCCGCTTTGAAAAAATGGGCCCCGAGTTGCTGCGCATCAAAGATCGGCACGGCCGCGACTATGTGGTGCAGCCCACCAGCGAAGAAGTGATCACCGACATTGCCCGCCAAGAGCTGCGCAGTTACAAGCAACTGCCCAAAAATTTCTATCAAATTCAAACCAAGTTTCGAGATGAGCGTCGCCCACGTTTTGGTTTGATGCGCGGGCGTGAGTTCACCATGAAAGACGCCTACAGCTTTGACCGTGATCAGGTCGCAGCCAAGCAAAGCTACCAAATCATGTCCAATGCGTACCGGCAAATTTTTGACCGATTTGGCCTGCGTTACCGTGCGGTGGCCGCTGACAGCGGCGCCATTGGGGGCGACTTGAGTGAAGAGTTCCAAGTCATCGCCGCCACAGGTGAAGACGCGATCGTGTACTGCCCACAGGGTGAATACGCGGCCAACATGGAAAAAGCCGAGGCCCTGGCGCCAACTGCTGCCAGAGCGGCGCCAGCGCAAGCGCTGACCTTGACGCCCACACCCGGCAAAAGCACGTGCAACGATGTGGCGCTGCTGCTGAACCTGCCCTTGTCCCGCACCGTCAAATCTTTGGTCTTGGCCACCGATGTTTTGGACGATCAAGGCAACGTCCAAAAATCTGAAGTTTGGTTGCTGCTGCTGCGCGGGGACCATGACTTGAACGAAGTCAAAGTGGGCAAGTTGCCCGGATTAGACAATGGATTTCGCTTTGCCACTTTGGCAGAAATTGACGCGCACTTTGGCTGCAAGCCAGGCTATTTGGGGCCGCTGAATTTAAAGCTACCCGTGCACATTGTGGCCGACCGAGAAGTGGCCGTCATGAGCGATTGGATTTGCGGCGCTAACCAAGTAGACCACCACATCACAGGTGTCAATTGGGGCCGTGATTTGCCCGAGCCCACGCGCGTGGCGGATTTGCGCAATGTGGTGGCGGGCGACGCGTCCCCCGATGGGAAAGGTGTTTTGGCCATTGAGCGCGGAATTGAAGTGGGCCATGTGTTTTACCTGGGCAGCAAATACAGCCAGGCCATGAGTGCCACATTTTTGGATGAAAACGGCAAACCGCAATTTTTTGAAATGGGTTGCTATGGCATTGGCATCACGCGCTTGCCTGCAGCGGCCATTGAACAAAACCACGATGCCAAAGGCATCATCTGGCCCGATGCCATTGCCCCTTTCACGGTGGTGATTTGTCCGATCGGCATGGACCGAAGCGCCGAAGTCAAATTGGCTGCAGAAAATTTGTATGCGCAGTTGCTAGGCGCGGGCGTGGACGTGTTGCTGGACGACCGCGGTGAGCGGCCGGGCGCCATGTTTGCCGACTGGGAATTGATTGGCGTGCCCCACCGCGTGACCTTGGGAGACCGCGGTTTGAAAGAAGGCAATGTGGAGTACCAACACCGCCGTGATGCAGCTGCCACTGCGGTGCCGCTGGCGCAGACTTTGGCGTTTGTGCTAGCCAAGTTGGCAGCGGGTCTTTGAAGCTGAGCAAAGGCGCGCAGCAGTTCTAGGGTGACCATGCGGCGGCGCCAATTCATTCATTGCAGTGGTCTGCTGTGCTGCACAGTGGCGCCTTTGGCATGGGCTGGCTCACAAACGCAAGAAGTGCTCTCCGACGCGGTCTGGGGCGCCTTGCGCCAAGCCATCGGCAATGCTGCGCCGCCCGTGCCCGTGCTCACATCGGAGCATGAGAAACAACAATTTTCACAATGGAAAACCAAGGCGTCTGGGCAACTGGCCAAGTGGCTTGCCGATGCGCAAGACCGGCAGGAGTTGTTGCAAACCCTTTGGTACGAAGCGCGCCGTGCGCAGCTGCCTTTGTCTTTGGTGCTGGGTTTGATCGAGGTTGAAAGTGCTTTCAGGAAATATGCAATTTCCAGTGCCGGCGCGCGCGGCCTGATGCAAGTGATGCCATTTTGGGCCAACAGCATTGGCGATGGCAACGTCAGCGCCTTGTTTCAACTGCAAACGCAACTGCGTTTTGGCTGCGTGATTTTGCGCCACATGATCGAGCGAGAAAGTGGCGATTTATTCTTGGCTTTGGGCCGCTACAACGGCTCACGCGGGCAAGCAGCGTATCCGCAAGCCGTGCTGGCAGCGCAAAAGCGCTGGCTTCAAAGCACCGACTGAGGCTTTAAGCCGCTGGTGCGCCGCCCAGCACTTGGTGCAATTCGCCCGACTCATACATCTCCATCATGATGTCTGAGCCGCCAATGAATTCGCCTTTGACAAACAACTGCGGAATGGTGGGCCAGTTGCTGTACTCTTTGATGCCTTGACGGATTTCTGCATCGTCTAAGACGTTGACTGTTTTGACGTCTTTGGTGTCAACGCCGCAAGCCTTGAGCAGTTGAATGGCGCGACCAGAAAACCCACACATGGGGAAGCTGGCGCTGCCTTTCATGAAAAGCAGAACTTCGTTTTGTTTGACCAAGTCGTCAATGCGTTGTTGGGCGTCGCTCATGGGGTGTCCTCTTAGGCTGTCAATGCTTGATTATTTCATGTTGGCAGGGACCCCTGCACGGGCGTGGCTATTTTTTTTGCCCGCCGCTGCAGCGCTCGATTCCCGCCAAATCCATCTTGGACTGTACACAAGTCAGGCCAACCTCATGTAAAAGTGTTCGAACTGCGGCCGCTTGGTCCCATCCGTGCTCGAGCAAGAGCCAGCCCCCATCGTGGAGGTGACCTGGGGCTTGGGCAATGATCTCTCGCAAGTCTTTCAGGCCATCTGGGCCACTGACCAAAGCTTGTTGGGGCTCGTGTTGCAGGGTTGCCAAGTGCGGGTCGTGCTGTGCAATGTAGGGTGGGTTGGAGACCAGCACATGAAATTGCCCAGATACATTTTGGAGCCAGTGACTTTGCACAAAATGAACCGGCAAGCCCAGCGCCAGCGCATTGTGCTGGGCCAGTCCCAGGGCGCTGTCGCTGGCGTCTACGGCCCAAACTTCGGCCTTGGGGCGCTGCTGCTGCAAAGCCAAGGCAATGGCGCCACTGCCCGTACCCAAATCTAAGAGCCGGGGTGCACTGGCTGGGTCAGGGCAACAGGCCAAGGCCCAAGACACCAGCAGTTCGGTGTCGGCCCGCGGGTCAAGCACCCGGTCATCGATCTGCAGGTTTAAACCAAAAAACTCTTTGCGGCCCACGATGTAGGCCACTGGCTCGTGATTCAAGCGCCGTTGGAGCAGGCTTTCATAACTTGCCAATTGGGCTACGCTCGCAGCCTCGGTGTCATGCGCCAACAGCCAGGCACGGTCGTGCAGGGGGCGCCCCATCTGGTGCAGCAAGAGGGTTTGCGCCTCTAGGCGGGGCAGTCCCAGGGTCTGCGCATGCGCCACGCATTGCGCCAAGTTCATGACAGGCTGCTCGATTCCAGATCGGCCAACTGCTCGGCTTGGCGGGCATGCTGCAAGGCCGTGGTGACCTCTTTCAAATCACCCTCCATGATGAAGCTCAATTTGTACAGTGTCAGGTTGATGCGGTGGTCCGTGAAGCGGCCTTGAGGAAAGTTGTAAGTGCGAATACGGTCTGAGCGGTCGCCGCTACCGATCAAACCTTTGCGCAGCGCCGCGTCTTTGGCCGCCCGTTCGCTGCGGTCTTTTTCTTGAATGCGCGCTGATAAAACTTGCATGGCCTTGGCTTTGTTACGGTGCTGACTGCGATCGTCTTGGCACTCGGCCACGATGCCTGTGGGGATGTGCGTGATGCGCACGGCCGAATCGGTTTTGTTGATGTGCTGGCCGCCTGCGCCACTGGCACGGTAGGTGTCGATGCGCAAATCGGCTGGGTTGATGGCCACCGCTTGTGTTTCATCGGGCTCGGCCAAGACCGCTACAGTGCAAGCACTGGTGTGAATCCGCCCTTGTGTTTCGGTGGTCGGCACGCGCTGCACACGATGCCCGCCTGATTCAAACCTCAGCGTGCCAAAAACGTTCTCGCCTTCAATGCGCAGCACCACTTCTTTGTACCCACCCAATTCGCTGGGAGACTCGGACAACAGTTCTGCACGCCAGCCTTGGCGCTCGCAAAAACGCGTGTACATGCGCAGCAAATCAGCGGCAAACAAGGCCGATTCATCGCCGCCCGTGCCCGCTCGAATTTCAAGAAAGGCGGGCCGTGCGTCGTCGGGATCTTTGGGCAGCAGCATGCGTTGCAACTCAGCTTCAAGCTCAGCCATCTGCGCTTGAGTGCTTTGAATTTCTTCTTGCGCCATGGCCTGCATCTGTGCATCTTCTTGCGCGTTTTGCGTCATGGCCAGAGCTTCAGACCGGTCGCTGATGAGTTGCTGATAGCGCGCGTAACGGTTGGCTACGGCGCTGACATCGGCATGCTCACGTGAGAGTTTTAAAAACTGCGCCATGTCGGCCATGATGTCTTCACGTGAGAGCAAAAAATCCAATTCAGCCAAGCGAAAGGCGTAGCGATCAAGTTGTTTCAGTAAAAAAGGTTTCATGTCGAGGTGCTAAAGGCTCATGGCCTTGCCAAAATGTTCTAACAAAATGGCCGGGAAGTTGGCCCGGCAGCGGCGGCGTGGTGCAGTGCAGGGCCGCTAGCGCTCTTTGCGCAAGAACATTCGTTGCACCGCATGCGAGGCCTGTGCCATGTGTTCGGGGTCGGCCGCGTGCAATTCGGCCATGGCGCCGTGCAACATTTTTTGAGTCAAGCCGCGCGACAAAGCCTCGAGCACTTGCTCAGGGCTTTCGCCTTTGGCCAACATTTTTTTGGCTCTGCTCAACTCAGCTTCGCGCCAAATGTTCACTTGTGCATTGAGTTGTTGAATCAAAGGCACGGTGCCGCGCTGGACCATCCAGTGCATGAAGCTTTGAACCCCTGCGTCGATGATGACCTCGGCTTCGGCCACAGCAGCTTGCCTTTGCGCTTGGCCCGTTTGCACCACGCTGGCCAAGTCGTCCACTGTGTACAAGTAAACGTCGTCTAAAGATTTGACTTCAGGCTCGATGTCGCGTGGCACAGCCAAGTCGACCATGAAGATGGGCCGGTTGCGCCGTCTTTTAAGCGCCCGCTCCACCGCGCCCAAGCCAATCAAGGGCAGGGTGCTGGCGGTGCAACTGATGACGGCGTCAAACTCATGCAAGCGATCGGGCAGTTCGGCCAAACGCATGACCTCGGCCCCAAACTGCGCTGCTAATTTCTCTCCGCGGTCCAGTGAGCGGTTGGCAATGGCCATGCTTTTGGGATTTTTTGCAACGAAGTGGGTGGCCACCAATTCGACCATTTCACCGGCGCCCACAAACAGCACCCTGATTTGCGAGAGGTCTTCAAACAATTGGCTGGCCAAACGCACACAGGCGGCGGCCATGCTGATCGAATGCGAGCCAATTTCGGTGGCGGTGCGAACTTCTTTGGCGATTGAAAAACTGCGCTGAAACAATTGGTTCAAGGTGCTGCCCAAGGCTCCGGCTTCGTCAGCGGCGCGCACGGCATCTTTCAATTGCCCCAAGATTTGCGCTTCGCCCAGGACCATGGAGTCCAAGCCACTGGCCACCCGAAAAGCGTGCCTTGCCACATGGCCTTCTTCGAGAAAATAGGTGTGGCTGCGCAAATCATGGCTGCTCACCCCGCCGGCTTGCGCCAGCCAATCCAAGGTACCCTCGGCTGCTGGCCGATCTGCTGCGCAGTAAATTTCGGTGCGGTTGCAGGTGGACAAAATAGCCGCTTCGGGCTGGTGCTGGGTGTGGGTGGCCAAATTGTTGCGCAAGCGCTCCAATGTACTGGGCAATTGGTCCACGGCGAACGCAAACCTGCCGCGCAAATCGAGCGGCGCGGTGGTGTGGTTCAACCCCAATGCCCATACTGCCATGATTGAATTATAAAACCTTGTGTTTCAAGGAGAGGTGAAGAATGAGTTTTGTCGATGTCTTTTGGCATTTTGTCAATTTCGCACTGCCTGCAGCGGTGTTGTCGCTGGGAGTGACGGCCTTGGGGTCATGGCAAAACCATGGCCGCGCGGCCATGGCCTGGCAATGGCGCTGGCTTTGCAATGGTTTGGCGGGTCTGGCGGTGCTTGCGGCCGGCTTGGTATGGACCGGCCGCGACGGGAGAATGCTCACCTACGCCGCGCTGGTGATGGTTTGCGCCAGCGTGGAGTGGTTGCTCAGCAAGAGATGGCGAGCGTGATGCCCTTGTACCTCAGAAAAAAGTGTGTGACCCTTTTGGCAAGCCTTATGGGGCAGGGGCAAACAAGTCCACCCGGTCGGTGATGATGCCGTCGGTGCCCAAGGCCTGCAAGTGTGCAGCAGCCCATTCGTCGTTCACGGTGTAACTCAGGCAACGCATGCCAGCAGCGTGCACTTGCGCCACGGTTTGCGCTGTCCACAGGTTGTAGGCGCAAACCACCGCTTGGCAGTCCAGCGTTTGGGCTATTTCTAACCAGTTGTCAGGCAAGCTGCTCAAAAGCAGGCCGCGCGGCAATTGGGGCGCAACTTCTTTCGCGCCTTTTAAGGCCTCGATTTGAAAAGACGTCAAAAGGGGCGGTACAGCTTGGCCTTGCCAAATTTGGGCGGCTTCTAGCGCCACAACTTCTCCAGTTTGGCGCTCAGTGCCCGGTGTCGGTTTGATTTCAATATTCAAAAAGAAATGGTTGCGAATGCAATAGCGCGCGACATTGCGCAAGCTGGGCAAAGGCTCGCCGCTGTATGCACGCGAGTGCCATGCGCCGGCGTCGAGTTGCGACAGGGCCTGCCATGTGTGCTCGCCGCCCACGCCATGGCCGTTGGTGCATCGTTCCAAAGTGGCGTCATGCATCAAAAAAACCACGCCGTCGACGCTGAGCTTGGCATCGCACTCGAACATGCGGTAGCCGTGATCAGCGCCTAAGCGAAAGGCTGCCAAAGTGTTTTCTGGCGCCAGTTTGCCCGCGCCGCGGTGCGCAACCCATAGGGGGTAAGGCCAGTGTTTCACAGACGTTTCCCTGTCGTGGCGTTGAAGTGGTGCAAGTTGCCAGGCCTTGGCGCGGCAAAGAAAGTCTCGCCCACTTTGGGGGCTGCATGGGCGGCGTCCAAGCGCAGCGTCAAGAGCTCAGTGCCCAAGTGGGCGTGCACCAAGCGCTCGGCGCCCAAGAGTTCAACGGTGTCCACCTTCATCTCCCAGCCGCTTTGGGCCAGATCGAGGTGCTCAGGCCGGATGCCCCAAACTTGCCCTTCCGGCAGGCCTGGGGCTTGTTTCAGCAGGTTCATGGGGGGTGAGCCCATGAAGCCAGCCACAAAGGTGCTGGCGGGCTGGTTGTAGACCTCCTCAGGGGTGCCAAACTGCTCCATGACGCCGGCGTTCATCACGATCATGCGCTGGGCCAAGGTCATGGCTTCGACTTGATCGTGCGTGACGAACAAAGAAGTGATGCCCAGCTCGCGGTGCAGCTTTTGGATTTCCAGGCGCGTTTGCGCACGCAGCTTGGCGTCCAAATTGGACAGCGGTTCATCAAACAAAAAGACTTGAGGCTGGCGCACGATGGCGCGGCCCATGGCCACCCGTTGGCGCTGGCCGCCAGACAGCTCGCGCGGCTTGCGCTGGAGCAGGGCTGACAATTCCAAAATCCCAGCGGCTTTGTCAACGCGGGCTTTGATTTCATCGGGAGGCACTTTGGCAATTTTCAAGCCGTAAGCCATGTTCTCAAACACGCTCATGTGGGGGTACAGCGCGTAGTTTTGAAAGACCATGGCGATATCGCGCTCAGCCGGCTCCAAGTCATTGACAATGCGCGGGCCAATGGAGATGTCACCGCTTGAGATTTCTTCCAAACCCGCCACCATGCGCAGCAAAGTTGATTTGCCGCAACCCGATGGCCCCACGATCACGACAAATTCGCCATCCTTGATTTGGGCGCTCAGGCCATAGATCACGGGCACTGCTTTGGCGCCCGTGCCGTATTGTTTGAAGACGTTTTCAAGTGTGATGGAAGCCATTATTTTTCAGTGTCCACGAGGCCCTTGACGAACCATTTTTGCATCAAAATCACTACCATGGCCGGGGGCAGCATGGCCAAGATGGCGGTGGCCATGACCACGTTCCACTCAGTGTAGGCCTCGCCCGAGATCAAGCGCTTGATGCCCAAGACCACGGGGTACATGTCCTCGTTGGTTGTGACCAAGAGCGGCCACAGGTATTGGTTCCAACCATAAATGAACTGAATCACAAACAGGGCGGCAATGTTGGTGGCCGACAAGGGCAGCAAGATGTCTTTGAAAAAACGCATGGGCCCTGCGCCATCGATGCGTGCGGCTTCGACCAATTCGTCTGGCACTGTCAAAAAGAATTGACGCAATAAAAAAGTGGCGGTGGCCGAGGCGATCAAGGGCACCGTCAGTCCAGCGTAGGTGTTGAGCAGCCCCAAGTTGGAGACCACTGCGTAAGTCGGGCTGATGCGCACTTCCACAGGCAGCATCAAAGTGATGAAGATCATCCAAAACAGCGTGTTGCGAAATGGAAAACGGAAGTAAACCAAGGCAAACGCAGACAACAAGGAGATGGCAATTTTGCCAATTGAAATAATCAGCGCGCTGATCAGACTGATGCGCATCATGGACAAAGCGCCAGGGATGTTGCCACCGGCCGAAGTTTTTCCGCCAAACAAAGCCAGTTGGTAGGTTTCCAGCATGTGCGTGCCAGGCAGCATTGACATGGGAATGCTGCGTGAAATTTGCTCTGCAGTTTGGGTCGATGCGACCAGTGTCAGGTACAGCGGAAAGGCCACCACCGCAACCCCGATCAGCAAGACCACATGCGACAAAATTTGCAAGCCTGGCCGCCGCTCAATCATGGCTTGCTTTCATCTCGAGTGTCATGCGTACTGCACCTTTTTCTCAACAAAGCGGAACTGCACCACGGTCAGCGCCACCACGATCCCCATCAAGATCACCGACTGCGCCGCCGAGCCGCCCATGTCCAGGGCTTTGAAGCCGTCGTAGTAAACCTTGTAGACCAAGATGGCAGTTTCTTTGCCGGGGCCACCGTGGGTGGTGGCGTCGACGATGGCAAAGGTGTCAAAGAAGGCGTAGACCACGTTGATCACCAACAAGAAAAAAGTAGTGGGTGAAAGCAAGGGGAAAATAATGGTCCAAAAGCGGTGCCAAGGCGAGGCACCGTCAATGGCCGCAGCTTCAATCAATGATTTGGGAATGGATTGCAAGCCCGCCAAGAAGAACAAAAAATTGTATGAAATCTGCTTCCAAACAGCGGCCAGCACGATCAAAGTCATGGCGTGTTTGCCGTTGAGCAAATGGTTCCAATCTAACCCCAAGCTGCGTAAAAAATAGGCCACAACCCCCATGGGTGAGGCAAACATAAAAAGCCACAAGACACCGGCCACCGCGGGGGCCACGGCGTAGGGCCAAATCAGAAGGGTTTTGTAAATGCCTGCACCTTGCCTGACGCGGTCGGCCATGACGGCCAACAGCAGCGACACAGACAAACCAGTGACAGCGACCAAGACCGAAAAGAAGGCGGTGGTTTTGAAGGAGGCCAGATAACTGGTGTCGCTGAACAAGCGGTCGAAATTTTCCCAGCCTACAAATTCAGTCGATCCGCCAAAGGGGTCTTGACTCAAAACACTTTGGTAAAGGGCTTGTCCTGCTGGCCAGAAAAAGAAAATCAAGACGACGGCCATTTGAGGTGCAACCAGCACCCAGGGCAGCCATGATGATTTAAATCGGACTCGCTTTTCCATGAAACATTGGATGAAATTGTGACGTCTTTAATGCACAAAAGCAGAGGACGTGTCCTCTGCTTTTGATGAATGGTCTTTTTAAAAGAGCTTACTTGTTGGCTTTTTGGAAGCGTTCAAGTTGTTCGTTGCCGCGTGAAATGGCGCTGTCCAGTGCTTCTTTGGGGGCCTTTTTACCGCTCCAAACGCCTTCGAGTTCTTCGTCAATGATGGTGCGAATTTGTACAAAATTGCCCAAGCGAACACCGCGAGACTTGTCGGTGGTTTTGCGAATCATTTGCGTCACAGACACATCGGTGCCGGGGTTCTTTTTGTAAAAGCCAGATTTATCAGTCAATTCAAAGGAGGCTTTGGTCACAGGCAAGTAGCCCGTGCGTTGGTGACTGGCAGCGGCCACATCAGCTTTGGACAGGTGCGCGAAAAACATGCCAACGCCTTTGTATTCATTGGCTTTTTTGCCGCTCATGACCCACAAACTGGCGCCACCAATGACGGTGTTTTGCGGTGCACCAGTGACATCGGGATAGAAAGGCAAGGCGCCAATGCCATAAGCAAATTTGCCGTTGCGCACCACGCTGCCATACAGGGCCGAAGAGCCAGTGGCCATGGCGCACTCGCCAGATACAAAGGTCGCATCGGCAGCGTTATTCCTGCCCTTGTAAATGAACAAGCCGTTCTTTGCCATGTTGCCTAAGTTCTCAATGTGGCGAACATGCAAAGGCGTGTTGAATGACAAGCGGGCGTCCATGCCGCGCATGCCGTTGCCTTTGGTGGCAAACTCTGTATTGTGCCAAGCCGAGAAGCTCTCGAGTTGGGTCCAGCTGATCCAGCTGGTGGTGAAGGGGCATTTGTGCCCGCTGGCTTTGAGTTTGGCAGCGGCCAAAGCCACTTCAGGCCAAGTGGTCGGTGGCTTTTCTGGGTCCATGCCAGCAGCTTTGAAGGCGTCTTTGTTGTAATGAAAGACGGGCGTAGAACTGTTGAACGGAAAGCTCAGCATTTGGCCGTTGGGGGCGGTGTAGTAGCCGGCCACCGCAGGCACATAAGCGTTTTGATCGAATTTGAGGCCTGCATCCTGCATGACTTTGCCCACAGGCACGATCGCGCCTTTGCTGGCCATCATGGTGGCAGTGCCCACTTCAAACACTTGCAAAATATGGGGGGCATTGCCAGCACGAAAGGCCGCAATGGCCGCTGACATGGACTCGTCGTAGCCGCCTTTGAAGGTGGGCACAATTTTGTAATCTTTTTGGCTGGCATTGAAGTCTTTGGCCAAGTCATTGACCCATTCGCCCAAGGCCCCGCCCATTGAATGCCACCACTGAATCTCAGTTTGCGCATGGGCAGTCAGACTGCTGGTGGCAATGGCCAACGCAGCCAGCGTCAATTTATAGTTCATAAGTTCTCCTAGGAGGGGTGAGTAAAGAATGAAAGAGCCTAAACCCCTGAGGTTCACATGTTATTACAACACCGTGAAGTTTTTGTGACAACTCGGGGTTTCCATAGGCAAACTTTATGCGTTAGATCATGAGACCCTGCCGCAGTTGAGTGATTTGACCCCTGCGGTAAAATTAACCCTCAGCCGGGCGGCCACCCCAGTGTCCGGGGCTGGCTGTGACTAGCAAAGAGCCCATGAACGCACCCACCACCCTCCAGCATTTGATGCAGGCCGAAGACTCGGCCCCTCGCTTGCGCGAAATTCCATACAACTACACCAGTTTTTCGGACAGGGAAATCGTCATTCGCCTGCTTGGCGCGCGTGCTTGGGATGTGCTCAACCAGTTGCGTCAAGAGCGCCGCACGGGCCGCTCGGCCAGAATGCTCTACGAAGTTTTGGGCGACATTTGGGTGGTTCAGCGCAACCCCTACCTCCAAGACGATTTGTTGGACAACCCCGGCCGGCGCAAACTCTTGGTAGAAGCTTTGCAGCACCGGTTGGGTGAAATTGAAAAGCGCCGTTTGCCCGGCGCCGATGTGGCGCGTGATGGCCTGGTGGGCGAGTTGCTGGTGCAGGGGCAAGAGGCCGTCCAAACGTTTGACCAATCTTTTTCAGACATGGCCTTGCTCAGGCGCAAAACGCAAAAAGGTTTGGGCCGATTGACGGCCAAAGACAACATCAAGTTTGACGCTTTATCGCGTGTCAGCCATGTCACTGACGCCACCGATTGGCGCGTAGAGTACCCCTTTGTGGTCTTGACGCCTGATACCGAAGTTGAAATGGCAGGCTTGGTCAAGGGCTGCATTGATTTGGGCTTGACCATCATCGCCCGGGGCGGCGGCACAGGCTACACCGGCGGCGCCGTGCCTTTGACATGGAACAGCGCGGTGATCAACACCGAAAAATTGGAAAGCATGTCGGGCGTTGAGATGAAGCGCTTGCCTGGCTTGGACCACGACGTGCCCACCTTGTGGACCGAAGCGGGGGTGGTCACGCAGCGCGTGGCCGATGCCGCAGAGCTTGCCGGGTGGGTGTTCGCAGTCGACCCCACATCGGCCGAGGCCAGTTGCATTGGCGGCAACATTGCCATGAATGCAGGCGGCAAAAAAGCAGTTCTATGGGGAACGGCACTGGACAACTTGGCCAGCTGGCGCATGGTCACGCCAGACGCCAAATGGCTCGAAGTCACCCGGTTGAGTCACAACATGGGCAAGATCCACGATGTGCCAGTGGCCAGCTTTGAGTTGAATTATTTTCAAGCCGATGGCCGCACGCTGATGCGCACCGAACGGCTGGACATTCCAGGACGCATCTTTCGCAAAGAAGGTTTGGGAAAAGACGTCACCGACAAATTTTTGGCCGGCTTGCCTGGCGTGCAAAAAGAGGGGTGCGATGGCTTGATCACCAGTGCCCGCTGGATTTTGCACCGCATGCCCGAGCACACGCGCACCGTGTGCATGGAATTTTTTGGCAACGCCAAAGACGCAGTGCCCAGCATCGTTGAGATCAAAGACTACATGTTTGCTCAGCAAAAAAAATCAGGCACTTTGCTGGCCGGCTTGGAGCATTTGGACGACCGCTATTTGCGCGCTGTGGGGTACACCACCAAGTCCAAACGCGGCGGATTTCCCAAGATGCTGCTGCTTGCCGACATCGCCGGTGACGATGCCAACGCGGTGGCCAAAGTCAGCTCTGAGGTGGTTCGCATAGCCAATTCCCGCAATGGCGAAGGCTTTGTCGCGGTGAGTCCGCAAGCGCGCAAAAAGTTTTGGTTGGACCGCAAACGCACAGCCGCCATCAGCCGTCACACCAACGCCTTCAAGATCAACGAGGACGTGGTGATCCCGCTGCCGCGCATGGCCGAATACACCGATGGCATAGAGCGCATCAACATCGAGCTGTCCTTGCGCAACAAAATCAAGTTGTGCAACGAGTTGGATCAATTTTTAAGCCGTGGCCATTTGCCATTGGGCAAAGAGGACGACAACAGTGAGAGCCTGTCCGCTGAGTTGTTGCAAGAGCGGGTGGACCAAGCTTTGGCGGTTGTGGCGGATGTGCGCGATTTGTGGCAGGGCTGGCTGACACAAGTAGAGGCTTTGTTTCCTCAACTGCAAGATCACACGCTGCGTGCGAGTTGGAAAGCGCAAATCAGCGCGCCCTTGCAAAGCATTTTCTCTGGCGCTGCATTGGCGCCCATCATGAAAGAATGCACTGCCATTCACCAGCGCGTGCTCAAGGGCCGCGTGTGGGTGGCTTTGCACATGCACGCGGGCGATGGCAATGTGCACACCAACATCCCCGTCAACAGCGACGATTACGACATGCTGCAAACCGCCCACCAAGCGGTGGCCCGCATCATGGTGCTGGCCCGCAGTTTGGACGGCGTGATCTCCGGTGAGCACGGCATTGGCATCACCAAACTGGCGTTTTTGACAGACGAAGAGTTGCAACCCTTTGCCCAGTACAAGCAGCGCATTGACCCTGAAGGGCGCTTTAACAAAGGCAAGTTGATGCGTGCACCCATGGGTGCGCAAAGCCTGCTCATTCAGGCTGATTTGACCAACGCCTACACCCCCAGTTTTGGTTTGATGGGGCACGAATCTTTGATCATGCAGCAGTCCGACATTGGCGCCATTGCCGACAGCGTGAAAGACTGCCTGCGCTGCGGCAAATGCAAACCTGTTTGTGCCACGCATGTGCCGCGCGCCAATTTGCTGTACAGCCCGCGCAATAAAATTTTGGCCACTTCACTTTTGGTTGAAGCATTCTTGTACGAAGAGCAAACTCGCCGAGGTGTCTCCATCAAGCACTGGCAAGAATTTGAAGATGTGGCCGACCATTGCACCGTGTGTCACAAATGCTTGAGCCCTTGTCCGGTCAACATTGACTTTGGCGATGTCTCCATGAACATGCGCAATTTGCTGCGCAAGATGGGGCAAAAAAGCTTCAGGCCCGGCAACGCTGCAGCCATGTTCATGTTGAACGCCACCAACCCCGAGACCATCAAATTGGCCCGGGTCGCCATGGTGGGCGTGGGCATGCGGGCCCAG
>CAIQBO010000063.1 GCA_903870145.1 uncultured Burkholderiales bacterium
GGCCTTGTGTTTGCCGCGCAAACGGAGAGCAACTTCGCTGGCTACTCGTCCGAGGACCTTGTCGGTCGCGTCAATCACAAACCACTCGTGCGTCACGTCAGCGGGTTTTGCGCTGAACGTTTTGGTCATGAGTTTTCTCTTAAAAAAGAAGGTTTGTTGGGCCCTTTTCCACGGTCGGCGCTCCTCTATTGGGAACCTCTTAGGTGGCTGTTGGCCCCTTTGGACGAATCCATCAAAGCCCTTCGCCGCGGGGCCACTGGTGCGCTGCGAAGCCCTCCATTATACGAAATCCTGACGTGATTGGCAAAATCCCAGTATTTGCGCAATCAGGCGGTTACCATCAGGCCATGTTCAGTTACCGTCATGCCTTCCACGCAGGCAACCACGCCGATGTGCTCAAGCACATCACCTTGGTCGCCACTTTGCAACACCTGCAACTCAAAGAGGGTGGCCTGACTCTGGTGGACACCCATGCAGGCGCAGGCCTGTACCGCTTAGACGGTGACTACTCGGAGACGGGCGGAGAAGCCCAAGACGGCATTTTCAAACTGCTAGGCACGCTCGACGCGCTGGCCGCCAAAAAGGGCGCCAAGCCCTTACCTCAAGCCCTGCAGGCCTATTTGGACATGATCGCCAGCTTCAACCCCCAAGGCCAAGCCAAGGTGTATCCGGGCTCGCCCTTCATCTTGCACCATTTGCTGCGCAAACAAGCGCGCGACCGAATTCGCTTGTTTGAAATGCACCCGACCGACAGCAAATCTTTGGCCGCCAACGTGGCGCAGCTAGACGCTGGGCGCAGCATCATGCTGGCCCGTGAAGACGGGTTTGAGTCGCTCAAAAAATTACTGCCCCCGCCCGCCTCGGCCACAGGCTCCAAGCGGGCCATGGTTTTGATCGACCCGAGTTACGAGATCAAATCGGACTACCCCAAAGTTTCCGCGAGCATTCAAGACTGTTTGAAACGTTTTCCAACCGGCACTTATTTGGTCTGGTACCCGATCATTGCGCGAACCGAGGCGCACGACTTGCCGCGGCGCCTGAAAACTTTGTCCAACCAGTCGCAAAAGCCTTGGCTCAACGCCACCTTGGCCATTGGCCGCAACACCGATGGCAGCTCGGCCGGTCTGTCTGCCAGCGGTATGTTTGTGATCAACCCGCCCTTTACTTTGAAAGAAAAGTTAAAGGAAGCGCTGGCTGTTGTGGGCCCCGCTTTGGCCCGCGGCACGGGGCACAGCTGGGAAGTAGAGCACAGCTAGCGCGATTAACCGACCGACCGGTCGGCTAATTGTTATACTTCACTCCAACGCCCCGATGGGGGTGCAGGAGAAGCTCATGTACACGCAATCATTCAACGTGCCGGACGGGCCCGAAAATCAAGCTGAGAGTGCCAAAGGCTCAGTTCTCAAAGCTGTGCCCCAACCACTGACAGCAGCTCAGGTGGCTTTGCAAGCCCAGTTCGATCAACGCATCGACGCCGATGGCAAAGTCGAGCCGCGCGATTGGATGCCCGAGGCTTATCGCAAAACCTTGGTGCGCCAAATCAGCCAGCACGCGCACAGTGAAATCGTGGGCATGTTGCCAGAGGGCAATTGGATCAGCCGTGCGCCCAGTCTCAAACGCAAAGCCATCTTGATCGCCAAAGTGCAAGACGAGGGTGGGCACGGTTTGTATTTGTACAGCGCCGCAGAAACCTTGGGCACGAGCCGCGATCAAATGCTTGAAGGCCTGCACACGGGCAAAGCCAAATACAGCTCGATATTCAACTACCCCACGCTGAACTGGGCCGATGTGGGCGTGATCGGTTGGTTGGTCGATGGTGCGGCCATCATGAACCAGATTCCTTTGTGCCGCTGCTCTTATGGGCCTTATGCGCGCGCCATGATCCGCGTGTGCAAAGAAGAGAGTTTTCATCAACGCCAAGGCTACGAAGCCTTGCTCGTGATGATGCAAGGCACGGCCGAACAAAAGGCCATGGTGCAAGACGCGGTCAACCGCTGGTGGTGGAAGTGCTTGGCCATGTTTGGCCCGCCCGATGCCGACAGCCCCAACAGCGCGCAAGGCATGCGCTGGGGCATCAAGCGCATCAGCAACGACGATTTGCGGCAAAAGTTTGTCGATGCCACTGTGCCCCAAGCCAAGGTATTGGGCGTGACTTTGCCCGACCCCGATTTGAAATGGAACGAGGCGCGCCAGCAGCATGACTACGGCCAAATTGACTGGGACGAATTTTGGTCCACCGTCAACGGCAACGGGCCTTGCAACAAAGAGCGCTTGGGCGCCAGAGTCAAGGCCTGGAACGATGGCCAATGGGTGCGCGAAGCCGCCATGGCGCACGCCCAAAAACAAGCACAACGCAGCATTCAGGAGGCCGCATGAGCAGCAACACAAGCACCAGCACGAACGCAACAGCAACCCCTTCTGCCGCCCTCAAAGAGTGGCCTTTGTGGGAAGTTTTTGTGCGCAGCAAACAAGGTTTGGAGCACAAGCACTGCGGCAGTTTGCACGCATCGGATGCGCAGCATGCATTGCAAATGGCGCGCGACGTTTACACACGCCGCCAAGAAGGTGTGAGCATTTGGGTGGTGCAGTCGGCCTCCATTGCCGCCAGCCAGCCCGATGACAAAGCGGAATTTTTTGAGCCCTCGGGCGACAAGGTTTACCGCCACCCAACTTTCTATGAAATTCCTGATGCAGTAGGGCACATGTGATGACCAGTGCATTGCCCACCGACTATCTGCTGCACCTGGCCGACAACGCCTTGGTGCTGGGCCAACGCAACGCCGAGTGGTGCGGGCACGGGCCAGCGCTTGAAGAAGACATCGCCTTGTCCAACAACAGCTTGGACTTGATTGGCCAAGCCCGCTTGCTCTACCAAGCAGCGGCCGCGCAAATTGGCGGGGGCGCCAGCGAAGACAGCTTGGCCTACTTTCGTGATGTGCCTGATTTTAAAAACTACACCTTGCTCGAGCTGCCGCACAACGCGCCATTGGCCAGCACCTCGGCCAGCGACCGTGACTTTGCCACCACCGTGGTGCGCAACTTTTTATTCAGCGCTTGGATGGTTTTGGTTTGGGACCGTTTGCAGCAATGCGAGCACCCTGAATTGGCTGCGATTGCAGCCAAATCCGTGAAAGAAGTGCGCTACCACCTGCGCCATTCGCGCGACTGGCTACTGCGCTTGGGGGACGGCACGACAGAGTCTCAAGCCCGCGTGCAAGCCGCCGTGAATCACTTGATGCCGTACACGCAAGAATTTTGGAGCCACAGCGTTTATGAAACCCAAGCAGCGCAAGTCACGGGCTTGGACACGCTGTCTTTGCGAATCGATTGGGATCAAATTGTGGCAGCTGCTTTGAGCGAAGCCACTTTGACGCGCCCTGCTGCCGGCGGCTTTGTGACCACGGGCAAACAAGGTTTGCACTCCGAACATTTGGGCTTTTTATTGGCCGAGATGCAAAGCTTAACGCGTGCGCACCCTGAGGCTGTTTGGTGAACGCTCAAATTGCCCGCGCTTGGGACTTGTTAGAAGTCTTGACGGACCCGGAAATTCCTGTGGTCACCTTGCGTGAGCTTGGCATTTTGCGCGATGTGCGCGAGGGCCCTGAGGGCTTGGACGTGGTCATCACGCCGACCTACAGCGGCTGTCCAGCCATGAGCCAAATTCAAGACGATGTGCAAAGCTGTTTGCAGCAAAGCGGCATTGCCGCGCGCGTGATCACGCAGCTGGCACCCGCATGGACCACCGATTGGATGAGCCCAGAGGCCAAAGACAAATTGCGCGCTTACGGCATTGCGCCGCCGCACGCTTGCCCCAGCCCCTCAGGCAGCGTGGTTCAATTTGCTGCGCGCAGCGCACGCCACCCCGCTGGCAGTGAACTGCTTGCCGTGGCCTGCCCGCAGTGTCAGTCGCTCAACACCACTGAGACTTCTCACTTTGGCTCGACGGCATGCAAGGCGCTTTACAGGTGCCTTGATTGCCTAGAGCCCTTTGACTATTTCAAACCTTACTGAAAACCGCAACATGACGGCACCTCAATTTCACACGCTCACGATTGCGCGCATCACCCCTGAGGCGGCCGGTTCAGTGGCCATCACTTTGCACGTGCCACCCGAATTGCGCAGCACTTTTGATTTCAAGGCCGGGCAATTTTTAACCCTGCGCGCTCAAATCGATGGCGCTGATGTGCGACGCAGTTACTCCATCAGCTCGGCGCCAAGTTTGCTGAAAAACAAAGGTGAATTGGAGCTGGGCATTCGGCCCGTGCAAGGCGGCGTTTTCTCCAACTGGGCCGCCACGCAATTGAAGGCGGGCGACAGCTTGCGCGCCATGCCGCCCGAAGGCCGCTTTGGGGTGCAGCGCCCGCGCGCACTGCACCGGGTGGGCTTTGCCACGGGCTCGGGCATCACGCCCATCTTGTCGATCTTGGCCAGCAGTTTGGAAGAGCAAGCTGACGCTAAATTCACCTTGGTCTATGGCAACCGCAGCATGGACAGCGTCATGTTCAACGAAGCCTTGCAAGACCTGAAAGACCGCCACCCCAGCCGCTTGACGCTGATCCACATTTTGTCGCGCCAAGCACAAGAAGTGCCTTTGCTGGAAGGCCGCATAGACAGCCGCAAAGTGCAAGAAATTTTGACGACTTTGCTGCCGCCTGCCAGCATGGACGAAGTTTTCATCTGCGGCCCTGAGGCCATGATCGAAGCTACTGAAAGTGCGCTCTTGTCTGCAGGCGTTGCGGCCCGCAACATACGCACCGAACGCTTTACTTCACCCACTTTAGAGTCTTTGGCCCCCGATGCGCGCAAGCAAGTGGTGCTGGGGCGCCCCGTGAATGTGGCGGGCGACGTAGCGCTCACAGTGTTGCTTGACGGCAAGTCACACGCCATTCAAATGAGCGCTGCAGACAAAATTTTGGATGTGGCCTTGGCCGCAGGCCTTGATTTACCTTACTCGTGCAAGGGCGGCGTGTGCTGCACCTGCCGCGCCAAAGTCATGCAAGGCAGCGTTGCAATGGAGAAAAATTTCACACTTGAGTCGTGGGAAACCGAACAAGGCTTTGTGCTCAGTTGCCAGTCGCGCCCCACCAGCCAAACAATCACACTCAGTTTTGACGAGCGTTGATTCGCTTTAAGATTTCCAAAGTGCTGGCGCTTTGGTTCATGGTGTAGAAGTGCAATGCGGGAACGCCTGCACTTAGAAGCTGATCACACAAGGCGGTCACCACGTCCAAGCCAAAAGCTTTGATTGAAGCGCTGTCGTCGCCAAAGGCTTGCAAACGAAGGCGTATCCAGCGTGGAATTTCTGCGCCGCAGGCATCCGAGAATCGCATGAGTTGGGTGGAGCTTGAAATCGGCATGATGCCGGGCACCACCGGCACGTCCACACCCAATCGGTGGGCCTCTGCCACAAAACGAAAGTACGCATCGGCGCTGTAAAAATATTGCGTGATGGCTGAATTGGCACCCGCTTTGACCTTGGCTGCAAAGGCCTCTAAGTCAGCCTTTGGCGACTTGGCCTGGGGATGCACCTCGGGGTAGGCGGCCACTTCAATGTGAAAATATTGGCCCGTTTCGGCGCGTATGAAACTGACCAAATCACTGGCGTAGTGAAAAGCCCCGCCCATGCCATAGCCGCTTGGCAAATCACCGCGCAAAGCCACCAAGCGTTTGACGCCCATGGCCTTCAAGGTGGCCAGTTCTTGGCGCACTGAATCGTGGCTTGCGCCGATGCAAGACAGGTGCGACGCGGCTTGCACGCCCTCTTTCAAAATTTGACGCACGGTGCTGAAGGTGCCCTCTTGTGTCGAGCCTCCGGCGCCATAAGTGACCGAACAAAACTCTGGTTTTTGTGCATACAACTGCTGGCGAACAACGCGCAATTTTTCTGCACTTTCAGGTGTTTTGGGTGGAAAAAATTCAAAGCTGATGGATGTCATCTTTCACCGCCTGCACAAAAAATTCACGACTGCCATCGCCGCCTTCAATGGCGCTGTCGTACCAACCCGTCACGCGCAAGCCCAGTTCGGTGCAAGCGGTGCGAATGCGTTTTTCAATCACCGGGTACATGGCCGGGTCTTTGACCAACCCATGTTTGCCGATGTTTTCTGGCTGCAACTCAAACTGAGGCTTGACCAACATCAGCAAGTGCCCGCCTGACTTTAAAAACGGCACAACCCCTGGCAACACCAAGCTCAGTGAGATGAACGAGACATCGCCCACGAGCACATCAAAGCCATCTTGCGCATCGGGTATGCGATCGTCGTCTGGCATCAACTCGCGGGCATTGACGCCCTCGATGCAAATCACGCGCTCGTCCGCGCGCACGCGGGGGTGCACTTGGCCGTGGCCCACATCGATGCCCACCACTTGCGCCGCGCCGTTTTGCAGCAAACATTCGGTAAAGCCGCCAGTGCTCTGGCCCACATCCAAGCAGCGCAGGCCCTGGACCGACAAGCCGCTGCTGCGCAAGGCGCCGGCCAGCTTCAAGCCGCCCCGCGAAACGTAGCGGGACTCGGAGTCGTCCAGTAAAACGAGTTCTGCGTTGTCGGGCACTTCGTCTTTGTTTTTACTCACTTGGCGCCAATCAACCGAGGCCAGCGCAGAAGCTGGCAGGGCTGAAGGCGGGTTGCGCCACTGCACGCCCGCAGCGATCAGGCGCTGCGCTTGCGAGCGTGACGCGGCCAAGCCGCGTTCCACCAAAAGTTGATCGACGCGCAAAGTCAGGCTTTCAAACGCACAGACGCATCAATAGCGGTATGTGTCGGGCTTGTAAGGGCCTTGCTTGGGCACGCCAATGTAGGCCGCTTGCATGTCAGACAACTCGGTCAGCATGGCACCGACTTTCATCAAATGCAGGCGCGCAACTTTTTCATCCAAGTGCTTGGGCAACACATAAACCTTGCCCACGTCATAGGAGTCTGGGTGGCAGAACAATTCAATTTGCGCAATGGTTTGATTTGCAAATGAAGAGCTCATCACAAAGCTGGGGTGACCCGTGCCGCAGCCCAAGTTCACCAAACGGCCTTTGGCCAACATGATGATGCGCTTGCCATTGGGAAACACGATGTGGTCGACTTGGGGTTTGATTTCTTCCCATGTGTATTTTTCAACCGAGGCAATGTCGATTTCGTTGTCAAAGTGGCCGATGTTGCAAACAATGGCTTGGTTTTTCATCTTCAGCATGTGGTCGTGCGTGATCACGTGCTTGTTGCCGGTGGCCGTGACGAAAATGTCTGCCTTGTCCACGGCGTAATCCATGGTCACCACTCTGTAGCCTTCCATGGCCGCTTGCAGGGCATTGATGGGGTCAATTTCGGTCACCCAAACTTGGGCGCTCAATGCGCGCAGGGCTTGGGCGCTGCCCTTGCCCACATCGCCGTAACCAGCCACCAGGGCCACTTTGCCGGCGATCATCACGTCGGTTGCGCGCTTGATGCCGTCCACCAAAGACTCGCGGCAGCCGTACAAGTTGTCAAACTTGCTCTTGGTCACAGAATCGTTGACGTTGATGGCGCGGAACATCAATGAGCCATTGGCACTCATCTCTTTCAAGCGGTGCACGCCGGTGGTGGTCTCTTCGGTCACACCCAAGATTTGTGCGCTCTTGCGGCTGTACCAAGTGGCGTCTTGCGCCAGTTTGGCCTTGATGGCGGCAAACAAACAAGTCTCTTCTTCGCTGCCAGGGTTGTTGAGCAAGGAGGCGTCTTTTTCGGCCCGTTTGCCCAAGTGCATGAGCAAGGTGGCGTCGCCGCCATCGTCCAAAATCATGTTGGGGCCTTCGCCCTCGGTGTTGGCTGCGCCAAAGTCAAAAATGCGGTGGGTGTAGTCCCAGTAGTCGGTCAGGTTCTCGCCTTTGATGGCAAACACCGGTGTGCCCGCTGCGGCAATGGCTGCGGCTGCGTGGTCTTGCGTTGAGAAAATATTGCACGAGGCCCAGCGCACTTTCGCGCCCAGGGCTTGCAAGGTTTCAATCAGCACAGCGGTCTGAATGGTCATGTGCAAAGAGCCCGTGATGCGCGCGCCTTTCAAGGGCTGCTTGGCGGTAAATTCTTCGCGAATGGCCATCAGGCCGGGCATTTCGGTCTCGGCAATTTTGATTTCTTTGCGGCCCCAATCGGCCAAGCCGATGTCGGTGATGGCGCAATCGGCGCTGTTGACAAAGTCGGCTGTGTTCATGCGTGCGTTCATGGTGTGCTCCAAATGAATGATGACAAACCACTTTTCGAGGGGATAAAAATTAAACTCACCGCACGAAAAGTGGATGAGCGTGGTTGCGAATGTAGATCCCGAGCCTCACGCCCTCGCCAGAAGGGGGACGCTGCAACGCTCCTCGGAATAACGCAAATTATACTTCAAGCTTAGATTCCCCTGGAGCACGATTGACTTACGCCCACGAAACCCGGCGCCGCCGCACCTTTGCCATCATCTCTCACCCCGATGCGGGCAAGACCACGCTGACTGAAAAGCTCTTGCTTTTCTCGGGCGCGATTCAAATTGCAGGCTCCGTCAAAGCGCGCAAAGCCACGCGCCACGCCACCAGCGACTGGATGGAAATTGAAAAGCAGCGCGGCATTTCGGTGGCCTCCTCGGTCATGCAAATGCTCTACCGGGACCATGTGATCAACCTGTTGGACACCCCCGGCCACAAAGACTTCAGCGAAGACACCTACCGCGTGCTCACGGCCGTGGACTCTGCCTTGATGGTGATCGACGCGGCCAACGGCGTTGAAGCGCAAACCCGCCGCTTGATCGAAGTTTGCCGCCAGCGCAACACGCCCATCATCACCTTTGTCAACAAAATGGACCGCGAAGTACGCGATCCGCTGGACATTTTGGACGAGGTCGAGCGCGAACTGGGCATGCCCTGCGTGCCCATGACTTGGCCCGTGGGGCAAGGCAAAACTTTTGGCGGCATCATCAACTTGCGCACCCACGCCATGACGGTGTTTGAGTCTGGCAGCGCACGTTTGCCGCAAGACTTTGAGGCCATGCCCTTGGCCAATGCGCAAGCATTGCTCGCGCGCTTTGGTAACGACTTTGCCACCGCCTTGGACAGCATGGAATTGGCCACAGGCGCCTCGCCCTCCTTTGACCGCGAAGCCTTTTTGGCCGGCAAACAAACCCCCGTGTTCTTTGGCTCGGGCGTGAACAATTTTGGCGTCATGGAAGTGCTCGATGCGCTGGTTGACTTGGCACCCCCGCCGCAGCCGCGCACCAGCTCTTGGGTGGTTAACAAGCAAGCGGTGATCAAACAAGTGCAGCCCGAAGACAGTGCTTTTTCGGGTGTGGTCTTCAAAGTGCAAGCCAATATGGACCCTTCGCACCGCGACCGCATTGCCTTTGTGCGCATGGCTTCGGGCAAATACACACCAGGCATGAAACTCAAAGTGCAGCGCACCGGCAAAGAGTTGCGCCCCACCAGCGTGGTGACTTTCTTGAGCCAACGCCGCGAAGCGGTGGACGAAGCCTATGCCGGCGACATCATCGGCTTTACCACCCACGGCGGCGTGCAATTGGGCGACACCATCACCGACGGTGCCAACCTGCTCTTCACGGGTCTGCCCTTTTTTGCGCCCGAATTGTTCATGACTGTGATTCTGAAAAACCCACTTCGCACCAAACAACTTCAAGCCGGCTTGGACCAATTGGGTGAGGAAGGCGCGATTCAAGTGTTCAAACCCGAAGTGGGCGGGCCCATGCTGCTGGGCGCGGTGGGGCAATTGCAATTTGAAGTGGTGCAGCACCGACTCAAATCGGAGTACGACTGCGACGTGCGTTTGGAAGGCTGCCAATACACCGGCGCACGTTGGATCACCGCAGATACGCCTGCTGAGCTCAAAGATTTTTGCTACGCTTATCCGCAGCGCATGGCGCAAGACGCCGCCAACACCTTGGCCTATTTGTGCACCTCGCCTTACGACGTGCGCTTGGCGCAAGAGCGGTTTCCTAAAATTCATTTTCACCCGCTGCGTGAGCATGCGGGTTTGTCTTTGGGGTCTGCGGGCTAAACAAGCTGGCCACCCAAAATGCTTTTGACTCGCAGATGAAACCACTCTCATCTTGGCCTTTGAATGCCCGCCAAAACATTGTGGGTGTCTTCACTGACATCGACGACACGCTCACAAGCAAGGGCGCGATCACGCCCGATGCGCTGCAAGCTTTGGGCCATTTGAAAGCCTCAGGCCTCATGGTGATTCCGATCACGGGCCGCCCTGTCGGTTGGAGCTTGCCCTTTGCTTCAAGCTGGCCCATTGATGCTTTGGTTGCAGAAAATGGTGCTGTGGCGCTTTTGCCTGATGGCAGTCGGCGTTATCAACAAGACGCGACCACGCGCCAACAGAACTTTGCGCGCATGCAAAGCATTGCCGCGCAAGTTGTGCAGCAAGTGCCAGGCTGCGTCATGGCGCAAGACTCACCTGGGCGCGAGACCGACATTGCGTTTGACCACAGTGAGTTTCATCACTTGTCTTCTGCCCAAATTGATGCCGCTCTGGGCATCTTGAAAAGTCAAGGCATGACCGCCACCGTCAGCAGCATTCACATCAATGCATGGTTTGGCAACCACAACAAATGGGAAGGCGCGCGTTGGATTTTCAAGGAATTAACTGGCCGAGATTTATCACAAGAGCTCGATCGTTGGGTCTATGTGGGCGACTCCACCAACGACCAAGTCATGTTTGAGCATTTTTCGCACAGCGTCGGGGTGGCCAATATTCGCAGGTTTGAGAAAGACCTGGTGCATTTGCCCGAGTATGTGGCGCTGGGCGATAGGGGTGCTGGCTTTGCTGAGATGGCGGCTTTAATTCTGCCTATTCCGAACTGATCGGTACCGCATACCCATGTTTTTTCAGCAAGGCTGACTTGCGCGCTTGCGCCAAGTCTTCAACCACCATTTCTTTGCACATTTCTTGCACCGTGATCTCTGGCGTCCACCCCAGCAATTTTTTGGCCTTGCTCGGGTCACCCAGCAGGGTTTCAACCTCAGTCGGCCTGAAGTAGCGTGGGTCAATTTTCACCAGCACATCGCCCACCTTCAGGGCGGGCGCTTTGTCACCTTCAATGGCCGCCACCACGGCGCTTTCATTGACGCCTTGACCTTCAAAACGCAAACGCAAACCCAACTCCTGAGCAGACCATTCAATGAATTGCCGCACACTGAATTGCACACCTGTGGCAATGACAAAATCATCTGGTTTTTCCTGCTGCAGCATCATCCACTGCATGCGCACATAGTCCTTGGCATGGCCCCAGTCACGCAAGGCGTCTAAATTACCCATGAACAAGCATTGCTCCAATCCTTGCGCAATGTTGGCCAAGCCCCTGGTTATCTTGCGCGTGACAAAAGTTTCGCCCCGTCGTGGGCTCTCATGATTGAATAAGATCCCATTGCACGCATACATGCCGTAGGCCTCGCGGTAATTCACCGTGATCCAATAGGCATAGAGTTTGGCCGCTGCATAGGGGCTGCGGGGGTAAAACGGTGTGGTTTCTTTTTGCGGGGTTTCTTGCACCAAGTCATACAACTCCGAAGTAGATGCTTGGTAAAACCGTGTCTTCTTCTCTAACCCCAAAATTCGGATGGCCTCGAGCAACCTCAAAGTGCCCAAACCATCTACATCAGCGGTGTACTCTGGACTCTCGAAACTGACAGCCACGTGCGATTGAGCGCCCAGATTGTAAATTTCGTCGGGCTGTGTTTCTTGAATAATGCGTATTAAATTGCTGGTGTCTGACAAGTCGCCATAGTGCAGTTTGAAGCGTGAATTTTCCGCATGCAGATCTTGGTAGATGTGGTCTACCCGCTGCGTGTTAAAGGAGCTGGCACGTCGTTTGATACCGTGAACCACATACCCTTTTTCCAAAAGCAATTCAGCCAAGTAGGAGCCATCTTGTCCGGTCACTCCGGTGATCAAAGCCACTTTAGGGCGGTTGTTTGCGGTCAATTTATTCACGGTTTTCAACTTTCAAAAATTCCGCATACGCAGCATGCAAGCCCTCTTGGAGGCCAACCTTCGCATGCCACCCCAGTGCGTTCAATCTGCTGCTGTCCATCAGTTTTTGAGGTGAGCCATCAGGCCGAGAAGCGTCAAAAGAAATTTTGCCTGAATAGCCGACCACCTGGCCAACCAATAGGGCAGCTTGAGCAATGCTCACATCAGATCCAAAACCAACATTGATGTGCCCCTGCATGGGCAAGGTGTGCTTGGCATAAACAGCATGGCTTAAATTCATCACATGCACGCTGGCCGCGGCCATATCGTCGACATACAAGAATTCTCGCTTGGGTGTGCCAGTGCCCCAAATCAAGACTTCTGGCAAGCCGGCCATCTTGGCCTCATGAAACCTTCGAATCAAACCGGGCAATACATGCGAGTTTTCTGGATGGTAATTATCACCAGGGCCGTATAAATTGGTTGGCATCACGCTTCGGTAGTCCACACCGTGACTGGCGCCATATTGGCGGTTATAGCTTTCGCACAACTTAATGCCTGCAATCTTGGCAATGGCGTAGGGCTCGTTGGTGGGCTCGAGCAGCCCCGTTAACAGGCAAGACTCGGCCATGGGCTGCGCAGCCAAGCGCGGGTAGATGCAACTGGAGCCCAAAAACAAAACCCGTTTCACACCGTTTCTGAAAGCAGCCTCAATCACATTGGCCTGCACCATCAGGTTGTCATAAATAAAATTGGCTGGAAATGTGTTGTTGGCATGAATACCCCCCACACGCGCCGCTGCCATGTAAACTTGATCGGGCTTTTCATGCGCAAAAAAAGCGTTCACCGCGGCTTGATTGATCAAGTCCAACTCTGCCCGCGTTCGGCACACAATGGATCTCTGAGGGTGCCCCAAAGCCAACAGATGTCGAACGATGGCCGAACCCACCATGCCGTTGTGGCCAGCCACATAGATTTTGGGCTCGGTGTTCATGTTGTTGGATGCCTGTGGATCTCAGCGCCTGCTAGAGCTGGCTGAAGTTTAAGCAGAGCGGCCATAGCTGTCTTCTAAACGCACGATGTCGTCTTCACCCAAATAGCCTCCAGACTGCACCTCTATCATCTCCAGCATGACTTTGCCGGGGTTGCTTAATCGGTGCACCTCACCAATGGGGATGTAAGTGGACTGGTTTTCTGAGAGCAAAAACGTTTCTTCACCGCGTGTGACTTGCGCCGTGCCTGCCACCACAATCCAATGCTCTGCTCGGTGGTGGTGCTTTTGCAAGCTCAGAGATGCGCCAGGTTTAACGCCTATGCGCTTGACCTGGAAACGCTCGCCTGTGTCTACGCTGTCGTACCAACCCCACGGCCGGGCCACCTTGCGGTGCGAGACAGCCTGAGTGCATTTTTGAGATTCCAAAAGGTTGACCACCTCTTTAACCCGCTCAGCTTGGTCTCGATGGGCCACCAACAAAGCATCTGGCGTGTCAATGATCAGAAGGTTCTCTGTGCCCAAGGCCACCACTGTTCGATAGGGGGCGTGCACATAAGTTTCATGTGCGCCCAACAGCACACCTTGACCCACTACACGATTGCCACTTTCATCTGGCGCACTTAAGTCAGCCACAGCGTTCCAGCTGCCCACATCGCTCCACTGCCCCATAAAAGGCAGCACCACCACATTGCTGTGCTGCTCCATGACGGCGTAATCAATGCTTTGGGATCTGCAAGCGATAAAGGCCTTTTCTTGCGGCCGGACAAACACTTGGCCGCCCATGCCTGTTTCTTGCGCTGCGTCTTGCATAGCCTCTTGGCAACTGCGCAAAATGTCTGGGGCATGCAAGCCCAATGCGTCAAGCAAAGTTTGCGCGCTGACCAAAAAGATGCCTGCATTCCAAAGTACATCGCCCGTCAGCAGCAATTTTTGTGCGCTTGGAGCGTCGGGTTTTTCGATAAAGCGAGCGACTTGGCGGGCACCATCAGGGCGCTGTGCTCCTTGCTGAATGTAGCCATACGCAGTGCTAGGAAAACTTGGCATGACCCCAAAAGTAACCAGTGCTCCTGCCTTGGCAGCAGCAGCGCCGTGCTGCACTGTTTCAATGAAAGCTGAGGCATCAGGGACATGGTGATCGGCTGGGCAAAAAAGCAGCAGGTCTGAGGGCAAGCCACTCTTCATGCACTGCAGTGCGCCGATGGCCATGGCAGCTGCCGTGTTGCGCGGTACGGGTTCGAGCAATACAGCCCCTTGCGCACGGGCCGCTTGCAGGCAATCTGTGACCAAAAACCGGTGCTCATCCGAGGCCACGCAAAGCACCTCGGAGCCCAACCCCGACATGCGCTCCAACGTGAGTTGCAACAAACTTTTGTTGCCCACAAGAGGTACGAACTGTTTGGGAAAACTTTTGCGGCTCAAAGGCCACAGCCGAGTACCCGAGCCGCCACACAAAATAATGGGAGTGATCTTCAATTTGGCCAATCCTGATGCGAAAGATTGCAATTATGCCGTGCCTTGCAGGGTCACAAAATTACAAACCTCTCACTCCCGATTCATCACCGTGATGCTGATGCGCCGATTGCGCGGGTCTTTGGGGTCGCTGGGGTTGTAGGGCGCGGTATCGGCAACGCCCTCGATCTTGGCAAAGCGGTTTTCTTTGATGCCTTTTTTCTCAATGATTTTGCGCGTTTCTTCCGCCCGCTCTGCCGACAAAGACCAGTTGTTGCGGTCGGCCGTGTTGGCAAAGGCTACGCTGTCGGTGTGTCCCCGAATGGCCACTTTGTTGGGCATGGCCGCCAGTGTTTTGGCCACTTCGGCCAGCAATGCTTGCGCCCTGGGCGTCATGGTGGTGGTGCCCAGCCCGAACATGGCAAAGTCTGCTTTGTCGATGATCTCGATGCGAAGCCCGTCTTTGTCTTTGGCAAATTGAACTTGGTCTTTCAAATTGTCCAATTTGGGATTTTTGGCCAAGCTTTCTTTGATTTCTTTTTCTAGCTTTTCAAAGTTGGCTTTGTCTGCAGCTTCTGCTTCTTTTTTGCCTTTGTTCTCGCCGTCTTGCCCAGACTCCTTGCTGTCTGCGCCTTTGGGAGAAGGATCGTTTTCTGTGGGGCCGCCCTGCGAGCGCGGGGTCACCATGTTGAGCAGGCCGGTTTGTTTGGCGGAGAAGGGGAAGCCTTCGGTGTCGATCACCGAGCTGCCGCCCAACATGCCGTCGGAGCCAGCCAGCTTGCCCATGGTCACATTGCTTTGAGACGTGGGCTTGAAATAATCGGCAACGCTTTTGCGTTGGTCGGCGTTGGAGGCACCCAGCAGCCACATCAACAAGAAGAAAGCCATCATGGCGGTCATCATGTCGGCCAGGGCAATTTTCCATGCACCCCCGTGTGCGCCGCCGTGGCCATCGTCCATGATTTTTTTGATCACGATGGTGGGGGCCACCACCGTTGGCGCGTCTTCCGCAGCCACATCTGGAATCAAAGGCGCAGCTTCAGCTTCGGCAGTAGCCTCAGGGCCAGCTGGCGCCAAAGCCTCGGCCACTGGCGCAGGGGCCGGTGGCGCTTTGGGTACAACCACCGGTGGTGGTGCTTCAGCAACTGCGTCTTCAGCCATCTTTAAGCGCCTCGCATGCCGTCAAAGACTTCGGCAAAGCTGGGTTGGTTGTGGTGGCTGATGCTCACGCGAGCGGCCTCAATGATCAAAGGCATGGGGTGGCCATGCATGGTGCCAATGATGATTTGTTTCACCACTTTGAAAATTTCTGATTCTTCTTCGATGATCTGCCCCAGGCGCGAGGCCATGGGCTCGACCAAGCCGTAAGCCATGAACACGCCTAAGAACGTGCCCACCAAAGCGCCACCAATCATGGCGCCCAAAACGGCTGGCGGTTGGTCAATCGCGTCCATGGTTTTAACCACGCCCATCACGCAAGACACAATACCCAAAGCAGGCAAAGCACCTGCCAAAGTGGCCAACGCCGTTTGTGGTTTCAGCGCACCATGGTGGTGGGTTTTGATCGATTGGTCCATCACCTCTTCAACCGCATAAGGGCTCAGGTTGCTGGACGAAACCACCATCAAGCGCACGGTGTCCGTTATCAAGTGCAGCAAAGCGTGGTCGTGCAAAATTTTGGGGTATTCGCCAAAGATGGCGCTGGCCTCTGGGTTCTCAATGTGCGCCTCCAGCGCCACAGCACCTTCAACCTTGAGCGTCTTCATGATCTTGGCAACCACAAAGATGGTGCTCAAGTAATCGGCCTTGTGATAGGCCGGCCCTTTGAACACTTTGCCCATGCCGGCCATAGCACCTTTGAAAATTTCCATGCTGTTGCCCACCAGCATGCCCGCAATGCCAGCGCCCAAAATACACATGATCTCCAGCGGCGCGGCGTGAATGAAAGGCGCCAACGAGCCGCCGTGCAGAAGATAACTTCCAAACACAGAGACCATCAAAACCACTAAACCAATAATAGGTACCATTGCTATCTCCAAAAACGGCTAAACGGGCGGCCAGAGGAACACCCCTGTGCATCGCCCGTTAACTTGTCAAACTCAAATTGTTGCCGTCTGCCCGCGCAGGCGTTCAATGCATCACGAGCATCGAAGCGCCAGCGGCATTCCCAGCATTGGGCAACAAATTGGGTACATCGCGCCAAGCTTGGCGAATATCACTCATCAGGGTCTGCACTTCTTGCAGCACTGTCAAATCATTGTGGGCGTTCACAAACACCAAACGGCGTGTGACATAACTGTACAACTCGTGCAAATTGCGGGCCAAGTCGCCGCCTTTGTCCAAGTCCAAAGCAGCTTGCAAACCGATCACAATGCGACCGGCGCGAACCAAGCTTTTATTTTTGTCTTCAATGGCGCTGCGCTCAATGTGACCGCGGGCAGTGACCAGGCTGTCAATCAGGCCGTCAAACAGCATCTGAATCAGCTCGACTTTGTCGGCCACCATGGCTTGTGAGGTTGTGTTGCCTTCGCCGTAGCTTTCCATGGCTTTGAAATGTAATCTCATGATGTCGTACTCCTTTTGATCCAGACACTGCTGGTATCGGAGGTTCAACATGAAACTTGAGGGCGCACGAGCCAAAAGACCGGCTTTGGCCAAAGAAAAAGCAGAAACGGCGGAAATGTGGGCTGTTTGCATGCTCAAGCCCGACCTGCGCGTGTTTTAGGCGCATTCAAAGGTTCAACTTTCAAGGTGGTGCGCAGCTTTTTCACAACAGCGGTCAACAACTGGCTCACGCGCGATTCGGTCACCCCGAGCACTTCACCAATTTCCTTCAAGTTGAGTTCTTCAACATAATACAAATTCATTAACAATTGATCGCGCTCGGGCAAATCAGAGATGGCACCTGTCAGCACCCCCATGAACTGCTCGCGCTCCACAATGACTTCAGGCTGCTGGGAGGCGTCTGTGGCAATGCTCATCACCTCTTCGGTGACCACCTCCATCGAATAAGTCTCAAAGCGCCGCGCTTGCGTTCGCTCTTTTTGAAACAATTCGATGTCCTTGCCCATGTGATCGGCCAATTCGCCCTGTGTGGGCGTTCTGCCCAGATCTGCTGCCAACTCGTGGGTGGCTTCGCTGTGCGATTTGTTGATGGCCACGGCCGAGCGCGGCAAAAACGACAAGCGGCGCACTTCGTCCAAAATTGCACCACGCACCCTGCTGTGCGCAAAGTTTTCAAATTCCAGGCCCTTGACAGGGTCATAAGCCCGAGCTGCCTCCAGCAAACCGATCATGCCCACCTGAATCAACTCGTCCAACTCCATGAAGGGGGGCAAGCGAACTTTAAGGTGCAAAGCAACGCGCTTGACCATGCCCAAATGGGCCATGACCAAGGCTTCGCTGTTGTTTTGTACCTCTTCGTACAGACGGGTGGATGTGGCCATTTTTCAGCTGATGGTTTTAACCCAACGCTCGACAAAAAACTGCAAGCCGCCAGAGGCTTCTAAATCGGGCGGCAATTGGGCCGTGACTTTGGCCAAACGGCGAAAGTCGCGCGAAGCCGCACTGGTGGGCGCGAACTCCAGCACGGGCTGGTATTTTTTATGTGCCATCAAAATCATTTCGTCATTTTCAATGGAGTCCAAATAGCGGATCGAGCGGTTCAAAAAGCGCGCGCACACTTTGTTGATGCGCTCAAACAATTGAAAACCTTCTTGGGCGCTGCCAACCCCGTTGGGGATCAAATAAATTTCATCCAGACCGTAGTCTTGGATCATCACTTTGATGGTGCCATAAGCATCTGCAATGGAGGAGGGGTCATCGCGCACCACCACAAAACGCCTGTTGCAAGCGGCCATGAATGATAAGACAGAAGGGGATATCCCTGCTGCCATGTCCACAATCAAATAATCAACAGATTCTTCCAGCGAGCTAAAGGCTTGCACGATGCGCGCTGCGCCCATGTCGTCCAAAGCGGCCATTTCTTGCCGCCCTGAACTGCCAGGCACCAAGCGCACACCTTGGCGCGTGGTGACAATGATTTCTTTGAGCGTTTTATCGCCACTTAAAAAATCACTCAAGTTGTACGGGCAGCGGCAACCCATGGCAATTTGTGCGTTGGCCAAGCCCATGTCGGCGTCAAACAACATGACGCGCTTGCCCAGCGCTTGCAGTGCGACCGCCAAGTTCACGGAGACCGTGGTTTTACCCACACCCCCTTTGCCACTGGCGATGCCGATAACCTGTGTTTGACCCGTTTTATCCATGCGCGACCATCTTTGTTGCTGTTGACGTCCACGCCGGTGGCATGAAACTGCTGATATGGGACGCATTAGACCCGAAAGTATCGGCTTGCGGCATCAATTTAGAGATCGCCAAGTCCACCAGCAAGTCGGGGGTCATGTGTGTGACGGCTTGATCAATGCTTTGTGAGTGGCTCGCCACCGACAAAGCTGCACCCAGGGTGTCGTTGCTCAAAAACTGAAGCAAAGGCCAAGGGGCGCTGGATTCGTCTAATTTGGTCAGCATCAAACTGCGCCAAGCCAAACCAGGCTCAGACAAAATGCGGCGCAAAGTCACGCTGGAGGCGTCTAGGGGCAACACAGCGTGCAAATCACAATCGGCGTAAACCGCCAGAATGTCAATCAAACGCTCGGTCATTTGCACGCCAGCGGTGTCAATCAACACCAAAGGCCGGTTGGACAATTGCGCCATCACTTGGCTCAGATTTTCGACATCTGCAGCGCGGTAGCAGTCCACATGAATTTGGCTGCAAAGGGTTTGAATTTGCTGCCAAGCGCCCGCTCGCTCGTCTTGAAAAGACACCACCGCCACGCTGGCATGGCCATGGGCTTGGGCAATCTGCTGGGCCCAGCGCAGGGTCATCAATGTCTTGCCTGAACCCGAAGGGCCAGCCAACGCATGCACGCCTTTGCTGGCAAATTCTTGTGTCTCGCAGTTCAAGTTGCACAGCAATTGTTGGCGTAAACTTTCTTGAGCTTGAGCCAAACTGGCGCTGTCTTTCAAACCTTCTAAGAGCAAAGTGCGCAGCGCTGTGGGCACAGCCGCTTCAGACAAAGCCGTGACCAAAGGCTGCAATTGCTCGGGCCAACTTTGTTGGCTCTGCCATGCAGAAGTTTGCTGGCTCAAGCGAATTTGATGGCGCAAGGCCGAGAGCTCTTCCATCACCAATGAGACGATTTCTTTGCCCCTGACATCTTCGCGAACTTGTTCGGTGGGGGTCAAAGGGGCCGCTGCTGGCCGCGGCGCAGGCGTCAGGACTTGTTGCAAATGTGCGTCAAACGCATGGGTTTTAACATGCGCAATGGCAGCAGCCATCGTGGAGGCCGCTGCCGCAGGCGAGGCAGGCACAGGCGAGGCACCCAGCTCCAACTGCGTGATCTCTTCTTGCTCGTCGTCGACTTCCAGCGTTGCTTCTGCCAATTCCAGGGCCACCACCAATTCAGTTTGCCCGCCCATTCGGTGGTTGGAGATGATCAGCACATCGGGGCCGTACAAAGCCATGGCTTTTTCGGTTGCGCTGCGCGTGTCAGGGGCTAATATGCGTTTGAGTTCCATGGCGTGCTTAATTCTATAGTCAGTCGGTGAAAAACTTAGCGGGTCTCAGCGTGAACAGTGTGAACCACCTTGACGCTTTGATCGTCGGGGATCTCGCTGTAAGACAACAAGGTCAAATCATTGACGCGGTAGCGCACAGCCTTGGACAGCCAAGGGCGTATCGCGGGGGACACCACCAACACAGCAGGGTGACCCATTTCTTCTACAGCGCGCGCGCCTTCGCGCAATGCGGTGAACAATCTCTCGGCCAAGCCTGGCTCGATCGCCAAGTTTTGACCCGGCGCTGTTTGCTGCAACACGTTGTGCAGCAACTGCTCTAAGTTAGGATCCAGCGTCATGACCGACAAGCCACTGGCGTCGTCCACCAAGCTTTGCACAATCATGCGGCCCAGTTTGGGGCGAACCAAAGATGTCAATTGATCGGGGTCTTGCGTGCGGCTGGCCACTTCAGACAAAGTTTCTGCAATGGTGCGCATGTCGCGAATGGAGACCGATTCGTTGAGCAAGTTTTGCAAGGTGCGCGTGACCACGCCCAAGGACAATTTGCCCGGCACCAAGTCTTCCACCAACTTGGGTGATTTGGCTGCCAGTTTGTCGAGCAACTGCTGCACTTCGTCGTGGCTAAGCAAGTCAGAAGAGTTGTCGCGCAAGACTTTGTTCAAGTGGGTGGCCACTGCGGTGCTGGCATCCACCACCGTGTAGCCCAATGTGCGAGCCATGTCGCGCTGCGAAGGCTCGATCCACACGGCTTCCAAACCAAATGCTGGCTCGCGGGTGGCTTGACCTTCCAAGGGGCCGTAAACCTGGCCGGGGTTGATCGCCAACTCACGGCCAACTTTGATTTGGCCTTTGCCGCGCACCACGCCTTTGAGCACGATGTGATAAGCGTCAGGGTCGATCGTCAAGGCATCACGAATGCGAACGGGTTGGACCAAAAAGCCCAATTCAGCCGAGAGTTTTTTGCGCACGCCTTTGACTCGGTTCATCAACTGGCCGCCCGTTTCTGGGTTGACCAAGGGGATCAAGCCGTAACCAATTTCAAGGCCGATCAAGTCGACTTGGTCAACATCGTCCCAATCCAATTCTTTGGGCTCTTCCAGCGCGGCTTGCGCGGCTTGTTCAGCTGGCGTGCTCACCGGTGCATCGAGTTTTTGCGTGATGCGCCAAGCCAATCCGGCAGAGGCCAAAGCCAAAGTCAAGAAGACCAGGTGCGGCATGCCGGGCACCAAGCCCAAAATGGCCAAGATGGCCGCTGACATGTACAAAGCTGTGGGGTTGGCCAACTGTGTGGTGGCCTGCTCGGTCATGGACTCGGAGGTCGTGACGCGTGTGACGATGATGGCTGTGGCCAGTGACAAGAACAAAGAGGGGATCTGCGCGACCAAGCCGTCGCCAATGGTCAACAAGGTGTAAATGCGCCCTGCATCGCCCAAAGACAAATTGTGCTGGCCTACGCCGATGGCCAAACCACCGATCAAGTTGATGACCAAAATCAGCAAGCCGGCCACAGCGTCACCGCTGACAAATTTGGAGGCACCGTCCATGGAGCCGAAAAAGTCGGATTCTTGAGAGAGCTCTTCGCGGCGTTTTTTGGCGGTGTCTTGGTCGATCACACCGGCGTTCAAGTCTGCGTCAATCGACATTTGCTTGCCTGGCATGGCGTCCAATGTGAAGCGAGCGTTCACTTCTGATACACGACCAGCACCTTTTGTCACCACAATGAAGTTGATGATCATCAAAATTGCAAAAATGATGAAACCCACCACGTAGTTGCCACCAATCACGAACTCGCCAAAGGCCGCCACAACTTTGCCCGCAGCCTCATGGCCTTCATGGCCACTGACCAAGATCACCCGGGTGGAGGCCACATTCAAGCCCAAACGCAGCATGGTGGCAAACAACAAGACCGATGGGAATGAGGAGAACTCCAAGGGCTTGCGCGTGCCGATGGCAATCATGATGATCAGCAAACTGCAAGCAATGTTGAAGGTGAACAATATGTCCAAGAGCAATGCCGGCAAGGGCACCACCAGCATGGCCATGATCAGCAACACGAGCGCGGGCAAGCCCAGACCGGTGTAGTCGAATTTGGCCAGGTTCTGTCGAACCGTTGACAGGGTCAAAGTGCTCATGTGTGGCTTTTAGGGCTTAGTTTGCTTAAATAGCGGGGTTTAAACGTCATATTTCTCAAAGTGCAACTGGATCAGCAAGGTCCATGCCACACGCAAAGCCGACACAAACCGGTGGCAAAGCATGACCTGTCACGGTTTTTGCTAATACAAGGCACACCCCCGGCAATTTGCCGCGTGTTTTTTGACCAATGAACATGGAAACAACATGGACGCCAACTTGATTTCTTCATCCGCCCCAAGCGCCAACCCCTTGTCTTTAGGGGCTAGCACAGCCAGTTCGGGGGTGGACGCCACCCTTGCAAGCCCCATGAATGGGCAAGAATTTGCAGGCCTGATGCGAGACATACTGAACAGCACCGGGCGGCAAGATGTTGCCGCTTTGGGTGCCGATGCGGCCGCTAACGGCCTTCAAACCACCGCACTGGGCGAGCAATTTGCCGTTATCACTTCAGCCACACCGCTGCCTGACGCTTCGAGTTTGGCCGCCTTCGCACGCGCCCAAGGCTTGGGTGAAGGTGCTGTCAAAGCACTGTTTGGTGAATTGGCCCCTGACGCAACGGCCTTGACTGCAGCGCCCATGGTCAACTTGGACGCTGCCAGCATGCTTTCAGCCCAAGCCTTTGGCTGGAACCCCTTGGCAGCGGGCCTGCCGCAAGCCCCTACCACCTTGACCACC
>CAIQBO010000064.1 GCA_903870145.1 uncultured Burkholderiales bacterium
GTTAAGTTTTGATAACTTTGATCGGTGATCTTGACGTCCGCATGCGTGTTGATCACCTCGCCATTGAGCGAAGTGGCTTGCGCTGCGGTCGGCATCAAGCCTGTTTCAGGCGTGACAAAAGCGCTGTTTTGGGTGTTGCGCCCATACGAGAAGTTGGCCACCAATTTGGTTTTAGGGGCCAAGGTGTAGCCACCATGTAAACCGAGTTGGTTAAAGCTGTTGCTAGGCGCAGTGGTCATGGACTGCAAGGCACCGGTGTAAGCGGTGGTGCCTGCAAAACTTTGGAAGTTCACACGGTCAAAGTCGTCTGTGAAAAAGGAGCCAAAGTAAGAAGTGGTCAGATAAGACTGGTCACCCTTCCAATGCAAAGACAGATTGACTGTATCGGTTTTGTAAGAAGTGGGCATAGGCAAAATGGCAACCGCCTCACCCGTTGCACCCCCCACACCCGCAATGCCAAACCCCATGAGCTTGGCCCCGCTTTGAGCCAAGTGGTTGTAGTCAAAATTCAAGCTTGTGCGTGAATCGAGCACCATGCTGGCACTCAAAGACGTGTTCTTGCGAGTGCTTGAAATATCCAGATTGTGAAAGGCTGCCAATTGATTCGCAGTCAGCACATTGGCGCCTGCCCCGGCTGTGGCAGCAAGCCCAAAGTTGCTGGGCAAGGTGTATACATTGCCGCCCATCGCGCCGATGTAAGGCGTCTGGTAGCTGCCGTCCAAGTTGTGGCGCAAGGAGTCAAAGCCCAAGCTGAAACTCCACCGGCCTTGCTCTGCCATGCTGGCTTGCGCCGAGCCGGACATCAAGCCCAGGTCTGTGGCCTGCAAGGACCAGCGCTCGGTGCCGCCCTTGTCGTTATCGCTGTAAGCAGTTCCACCGCGCAGGTTGAGGTTGCCCGTCAATCTGCTGGAAGAAGTGTTCAGGCCCGTGTATTCGCCAAACTTGGCTGAGCTTTTGGAAGGGGTGATTACCCCCAGCTCCACCGTGTTGGCTGGCATTTTGAGGGCTTGAATTTCGGCCTCGTCGGCTTGCGCTGACAGGCTCATCAAAGCACCCAAGACCGCCATCGCAATGGCACTTAAGCGTAAATTGTGGTTATGAAGTTTCATCAGTCTCTCCAATTCGTTGATCAGCGTTGCAGGTAACCACCAGCGGGGCTGTTGGTGCCGTGGACTTGGCTATGGCAATTCATGCAACCGCGTCCAACAATGTTTTTGCTTGGGAACTGCGCAACTCCGGCAGCATTTTTGGTGGCCAAGCCGCCTTGGTAGCCTGCGGCATTCACGCCCACCGGTGTACCGCTGGCATGGGTGCCGTCATGGCATTCTTGACACAAGAAAGGTGCACGTGATTTGAGCAAAGGCGTGATGTTGGAGCCGTGCGGGGTGTGGCAGTTGGCGCAGTCTTCTGCGACGGGCTGGTGCTCGAACAAGAAGGGGCCGCGTTTTTCTGCATGGCACTGGTAGCAAGTCTCAGTCACCGTGTTCTTTTTCAAGAGTTTGGGGCCTGTTGCGCCGTGGGGGTTATGGCAGTCTGAGCAAACCACTTTGCCCTCATCCATCGGGTGATGCGAGATTTTTTTACCGTCAGCACGCTGCTCTTTATGGCAGGTGTAGCAAACTTCAGTTTGTGTTTTTTTGCTCAACACTTTGTCTGCAGGGCGGTGCACTTTGTGGCAGTCGTTGCAAGCCACACCGCTGGTGTCGTGCTTGCCGCCGTCCCAGTTGTTGCGCTTGCTGTCTTTGTGGCAAGTCAAACATTGACCAGCGCGCTCTTTGTCTTCAGAGACTTTGAAGGCGCCTTTTTTGAACACCACATCAGGCGCGGCGCGCACTTTGGTGCCGGGGTCACCCTTGACGTGCTTGTCACTGTTGCCGTGACAAGACTGGCAATTGGGCGCGCGCGCATCACCTTTGACACCGTGTTTGGTTTGGTAAATGGACAAGACGGGAGCTGTCTCACTCTCGTCATGGCACTTGGTGCAAATGGCATCTTTTTTCAAGGCCTCTTGCGCTCGCTGCGAATTGGCTTGGTTGGCCTGAGTGGCTGCAGGCGCGTCGGCCGCGCTCACACAGGCGGTCCAGCCCAAGCTGCCCAGCAGCGCTGCGACAGTCAGAAGTTTGCGTACTAGTTTCATAGGGATCCCCAACATTATTTTTCGGGCTAAATTGACTGGCGCTTATTGCGCCAAAATCCACTGCACCAAGTTTTTAACTTGCGCTGTGTCTTTGGGTGGAGAAGTTTTCACAATCTTGTGCTCTTCTTCGTGACCATCAGGAAACTTGGCTTTCTCCCCTGATGTGATGTGCTCTATCAAGCGGGTCTCGGCGTTGGCCTTGCCCTTGTATTTGGCTGCAACTTGTTTGTACGCAGGGCCGTCTTTTTCTTTGTCGATGGCGTGGCACTTCAAGCAGTTGTTTTGCTTGGCCAAGGCCTTGGCTGCCTCTTCGTCCACCGCATGCGCAGCAGGCATGAACAGCAAGGCCGCCAGGGCAGCAGCGGCACTGAGGGCAAATTTTCGTGTGTTCTTCATCTGATAAATCCTGTCTTTTTGATTGACCGCATTGATGAACTCAGGTTCACCAACAACTGGAATCAATTCTCAGGTTTGTGCCAGGTTCTGGCTATCAGATGCAGATGAATTGGGGCATAGGACTATTCCTAGGGGATGTCAGGAAAAGTCTTAGAGATTACGCGCCTCAAGCAAGTGGTGCTCCAGCGCATAGCGCAGCAAGTCAACATGGCTTCTCATGTTCATCTTGTTCAAAATATGCGACTTGTGCGTGCTGACAGTTTTGATGCTCAAAGACAACTCATGCGCGATGTCCGTCAAACTCACGCCTTGAACAATGCGATCAAAAACTTGAAATTCCCTGTCGCTCAATTTTTTATGTGGCGCTTCCTGAAAATGCGGCGTTACGTCTGAAGCGAGCAATTCAGCCACATTGGTGCTGATGTAAACGCCCCCAGAGGCCACTTTGCGCAGGGCCGGCAATATCAAATCGCTGTCGCCCTCTTTGGACAAATAGCCCGAGGCCCCTGCCCGCAGGGCTCTGAGCGCATATTGCTCTTCGGGGTGCATACTGAAAATTAAAATGGGGCATTTGGGCCGCTCGGCTTTGATCAGCTTGATCAATTCAACGCCACTGCGCCCTGGCATGGACAGGTCCAGGACCACCAAGTCCCAATCACGCTGCCTGATGAGGTCCATGACTTCGTGGCCATTGGCGGCTTCGCCCACCATTTCCATGTCGTCTGTGTCAGCCAAAATTTTGCGCATGCCATCTCGAATGATGGCGTGGTCGTCAGCCACCAAAACTTGTTTTTTCATACGGTGGCACCCTCTTGAGGCTCGAGATGCATGGGCAAAATAACTTCAACCAAAACCCCTTGTTCAGGCACGCTGAGCCAATTGAAAACGCCGCCTAAGGCACTGACCCGCTCACGCATGCTGACCAAACCAATGCCGCCCGTGCGGCCAGGGCCCGTCATGCCTTGTCCATTGTCTTGAATGCGCAGATGCAATTGCTCACCCTCTTGCACCAAAGAAATTCGTACTTGGCTGGCTTTGGCATGCCGCACGATGTTGGTCAAGGACTCTTGCACAATTCTGAACATGGCGGTGGCCTGGGCCTCGTTTTTCACACTTTCATGGGCCGGCAAATCTATCTCGATTTTCAAGCCGCTGCGCTTGGCCACTTCATCGACCTGCCACTGCACGGCCTCTGCAAAGCCCAAGTCATCTAAAATCAAAGGGCGCAATTCAGTCGATATGCGGCGAACCGAGGCAATGGCCACATCGAGCATGCGCTTCATGTCAGTGACTTTTTCAGGCTCGGCAATTCGGCCCTCTTTCAAGCGTGAACTGAGCCAAGCCAACTCCAATTTCAAACCTGTGAGTTGCTGCCCCAAGTCATCATGCAACTCACGCGAAATGCGCGCACGCTCTTGCTCTCGAACATCTTGCAATGCGGCTGAAAGTTCTCGCAATTGTTGGTTCATTTGGCGCAACTCGAGTTCGGCTTTGCGCCGATCGCTCACATCTCGCAGCACCGCTGTCAACTGCAATTTTCCACCGATCATGGTTTTTGAAATGGTTGACTCTATGGGGAACTCCATGCCATCCGAGCGCACACCCATTACATCCAACTTGGGCGCCATGCTGCGTGAGGCACCCGAAGAGTCTGCAAATTGATGCACGTGCGCTTCATGCGCAGTGCGCAAACGCTCAGGCATCAACCTCGTCAAGGCCACGCCCATGGCTTGCTCTGCAGACAGCCCAAACATGCGCTCTGCTGCCGGGTTGAACAGCACGATCTCCTGTTTTTCATCGACCGCCACAATAGCGTCCATGACGGAGTCCACGGTGTGAATGTAGCGATCGTGCGCTTCATGCAAGGCGATGGCCAAACTTTCTTCACGGTCGAGTTCTCGAACCAAAAATATGGCTACCGCAAAAATAAGCAAGCAGCCCATTGCTGCGCCAAACGCAATCGGCACTGCAGTTTCACGCCAAGAGGCCAAGGACATGGCTTCGTCATTGGTCACACTGACCAAAAACGGCATGGTTTTTAACCGCCCCAAGGAGAAGACCAAGGTGGCGCCATCGCCACTTTCGTGGTGCATGAGTTTGACCTCGCCACCGATTTGAGGCAAAGACTCGTTGTTCAATTCGGGCGCCAGATTGCCCATTAAATTTTCTCGGTGTGGCAAACCGCCCACCAAAATTCCTTCGCTGGTGTAGATCGAAATAGGGCGCTCAAAGTCCAACTTTAAAAATGCAAAAAGTTGCTCCATGTTCGTGATGCTCATAGCCGCTACAACCACGCCACGGAACTCATTTTTCGGCCCCGCCAAACGCCTTGCCAAGTGAACCGTCCACTTTTTGTCCTGCTGACTTTGGACCGGCTTGTCAATGAACAAACCAGGGTCCGCATCGCCCAAAAAAGCTTTGAAATAGGCGCTGGCACTGGCTGAAATGGCTGCAACCTCACCCAAGGGCAAGGAGGAGTTCACGACCATGCCTTGGGCATCGATCAAGATGAAGTGGCCCAAAGAGCGCAAGGCCTGCGCACGCGTGCTGATCAACAAATGGGTTTGTGGACTGTCCAGTGGAATCTGACTGCCGTAAATAGTTTGCAAGCGCTCTTGTACACCTTGCATGACCAAGTCAGCCGAGTTGAAACTTTGCTCAACTTGGCGCATGGCCATCTCTGTCAGGCCCATCGTTTCCAAGCGCGAATGCTCGAGTTCGCGCTGACGCAAGTCACGCAGCAAAAGGACCACTGAGGCCGCAATCACCAACATTGTCAGGCACGCCAAAAGGAGCACAGAGTGGACAGGCTTGAGCTTCAGATGCATGCGCCAATTTTGCACTGGCCAAGGCTCCAAAGCCGGTCAAGGAAGGCCTCAAACCTTGATATGCATCAAGGCTTCGTCAACTGGCATGCACCCAGCGCAAGCTGCACCGGGCTGCGAAAATTCAGGGCATCGGCGAATCGCCGGGAGGGCGCGCACCTTTGTCCGGTGAGAGTTCCAATGCTTGTTTGTCGGCTTCCGCTTTGCGGTAAAGCGCCAGCACATTGGGCAATCGGTCGAGCATCTCACGCCAGTCCAGGTCAAAGGGCAAGCCAATCCACTCCCCCGATGCCTTCAACTCAGCAATGCAGGCTTTGATTTTGACGCGGGCCGTATCGAAACTTTGCAACTCTTCTTCGGTCAATGATTCGCGCTTGGTTCTGCTGATGTCAGCCTCCAACAGCACCAGCACATCGTGGTTGATGGCGCATTCGCGGCGAACCTCCGAAGCTGTTCGCGATACTGCGCTGGGAACATGGAACTCTTCGATCTTGGCCTTGATCTCTTTCAAACTTTGTTGGGTTTGAAAATAGAAAATCAAAAATCCAGCCATCAATGCAAATAAAAATCCAATCACCAAAATGAAAAAATTGTCCATAACGGACCTTTCTGTGAGTTCACCACTGTCCAAGCCACATGCTACTCAACTGCGTGACAAGGATCAAGCCCCTGGCCTGCAAGGCTTGGGCATCAAAGCTACACTCAAAGGCATTGAAAATTTGGGGCTTTGGCCTTCGGGGATAGATTTTGTGAACGAAACAACACGATTTGGCAGTGGCCGTGCCGTCAAGCGCCTGGAAGACGACCAATTGCTCAAGGGCCAGGGCGTTTTCACCCAGGACGTGCGCCTGCCTGGGCAAACGCACCTGCACTTTTTGCGCTCGCCCTACCCTCATGCCCGTTTTGGCCCTATTGACACCCTGGCCGCCCAAAGCATGCCTGGCGTGCTTTGCGTGTTGACCGGCCAAGACGTGAAACAAGCTGGCATCAAGCTCATGCCTCGCCCCATCAATTACAAGCGAGCCGATGGCAGTCCCCTCTCAGCCCCTGACCGCCCTGTGTTGGCGCAAGATCGTGTCCGTTTTGTGGGCGAACCCATGGTCGCCATCGTGGCCCAAACTGAGCAGCAAGCACGCGATGCAGCTGAAGCTATTCAGATTGACTTTGAGGCTTTGCCATGCGTCGCCAAC
>CAIQBO010000065.1 GCA_903870145.1 uncultured Burkholderiales bacterium
GACCGCCCTGTGTTGGCGCAAGATCGTGTCCGTTTTGTGGGCGAACCCATGGTCGCCATCGTGGCCCAAACTGAGCAGCAAGCACGCGATGCAGCTGAAGCTATTCAGATTGACTTTGAGGCTTTGCCATGCGTCGCCAACTTGCAAGATGCCCTGGCTGCCAATGCGCCCTTGCTGACCGGGCAGCCCGACAACATCGTGGCTGAAACCCGTTACGGCAATGTGCAGGCCACGCAGCAAGCCTTCGCTCAAGCAGCCCATCAAGTTCATTTGAACATCGTCAATCAGCGTGTGGTAGCCCTGTCCATTGAGCCGCGCAGCGTGCTGGCTTACCCCGAAGAGGGGCGCCTGTTCATTCGCATGAGCACTCAAATGCCCTCTGGCGTTCGCACCACAGTGGCAGATTTGCTGGGCCTAGACCCGGCCAAAGTGCGCGTGATGGTAGGCGATGTGGGCGGCGGCTTTGGCATGAAAACGGGCGCCTATGCCGAAGACGTGGTCACCGCCTATTGCGCCCACTTGCTGCAGCGCCCCGTGCAGTGGATTGCCGATCGCGGCGAAGAGTTTTTAAGCAGCGCCCATGGCCGCGATATTCAAAGCCAAGCCTCTTTGGCATTGGCCGCTGATGGCAAAATTTTAGCCATGAAAATTGACACTTTGGCCAATGTGGGCGCCTACCCCACCATGACGGGGCTGTCAATCCAAATGCTGATCGGCCCATGGGTGCAAAGCAGCGTCTACGACATCCAGACCATCGACTACCACTACACCGGTGTGATGACCAACACGGCCAGCACGGGCGCCTACCGCGGCGCTGGCCGGCCCGAGTCGATCTACATCATGGAGCGTTTGATGGACGAGGCAGCGCGGGTCAGCGGCATTGACCGCGTTGCGCTGCGCAGGCGCAATTTTGTACAAGCTTCGCAAATGCCTTACACCACCCCCATGGGCATGACTTATGACACGGGTGCCTTTGAAAGCATCATGGACGAGACCTTGGTCAACGCCGATTGGCACGGTTTTGCACAGCGCGCTGCCGCCTCCCAAGCCCAAGGCTTGTGGCGCGGCCTAGGAATTGCAACTTACCTGGAGTGGACCGGTGGCAATGCATTGGAAGAAAAAGTGCACGTGCAAATCTTGGCAGACGGTGTGATCGAAGTTTTTTCAGCCGTGAACAACATGGGGCAAGGTATTGGCACCTCTTTAGCGCAATTGGTGGTGGATGTTTTTGATGTCGACATCTCGCAAGTGCGCGTGGTGCTGGGTGACACTGACCGAGGCAATGGCTTTGGCAGCGCAGCTTCCCGCTCTTTGTTCACGGGAGGTTCGGCCGTCAGCGTGGGCGCAACTCAAACGCTTGAGATGGCCCGAAATTTGGCCGGTAAGGCTCTGGAAGCTTCTCCCCAAGATTTGGTTTACCAAGCCGGCAGCTTCCTTGTGGCTGGCACGGACTTGAACATCAGCTTGGCCGCGCTGGCACAAAGCCAACCCGAGCAGCGCATTGAATTGCGCTCAAGCACCTCGGCCAGCGGGCCCTCTTGGCCCAACGCCTGTCACGTGTGCGAGGTCGAAGTCAGCCCAGATACCGGCGAAGTCAAAGTGCTGGCCTACACCTCGGTCAGCGATGTGGGCCGCGTGGTCAACCCCATGATCGTGCTGGGGCAGTTGGACGGCGGCGCAGTCCAAGGCATGGGCCAAGCTTTGCTCGAGCAAGTTCACTACGACGCACAAAGCGGTCAATTGCTCACCGGCAGTTTGATGGACTATGCAGTGCCCCGCGCGGACATCATGAACGGCCAGTTCAACACCACCACCAACCAAAGCGTGCCCAGCACAAACAATGTGCTGGGCGTCAAAGGTGTGGGGGAGTTGGGCACCATTGGGGCAACGCCTTGTGTGGTCAATGCGGTGGCCGATGCCTTGGGCCGTCAAGGCCTGAGCCACCTGTCCCCCCAATTGCAAATGCCGCTTACCGCGTTCCGCCTATGGGAACATTTGCAAACAAGTGCTCGTGTGGTGTAATATATAATTATGACAACGATCCCCAAAAACTCTTCTTTTGCTGGTGCTTACCTGCGGTTTTTGCAATTGGCAAAATTAGCGCAGTCTTTGCCCAACGTCACTTCCATCGATGCCAATGAAACTGCTTTGCTTGAAGCTGTGACTTTGCGGTGGTTTGAAAACAACGCCATGACTGTGCGCGAGGCCATCAATTTGGCCCATCTGGGCTCGCCAGCGACTTTGCACAAACGCATCACGCGCTTGCGTCAAAAAGAGTTGTTGGAAGCTTTGCACCTGAGCGACGACAAACGAGCCAAGTACTTGATGCCATCCGAAAAAGCTTTGGCCATGTTCACCCAACTGGGCTCGAACATGCACAAACTCAAGCCTTGCGCATGATGTGAAGTGCCTACTTGTGCGGTTTGGCTAAAAAAATTTCTTGCAAATCACTGAGAAAATCAAAGCCCAATTTGGTCGGTTTGATGCGAGATAAATCGCGCTCAATCAAGCCTTTTTTCTCAGCCTGATTCAATCCTTCTTGCAAAGCCGTCAAGGGCAAGCCGGTTCGCTCGGTAAAATCTGACAGCACAAAACCGTCTTTCAATCGCAGTGCGTTGAGCATGAATTCAAACGGCAAATCTGGCCTAGAAACTTCTTCGCTTTGCGATGCCGGCTGCCCGCTCATGGCCCGCTGCATGTAGAGCTTGGGCTCGCGAAAACGCACTTGACGCATCACCCGGTGCGCAAAGCTGAGCTTGCTGTGCGCGCCCGCGCCAATGCCCAGGTAATCGCCAAACTGCCAGTAGTTCAGGTTGTGCCAACAGCGATGCCCCTCTAGCGCGTAGGCAGAAACCTCGTAGCGTTTGAGCTCTTGGGCTGCCAAAGACTCGGTGATGCAGTCCATCATGTCGTAGGCTTCATCGTCCGGGGGCAACACCGGGGGGTGCTTGGCAAACAAGGTGTTGGGCTCAATGGTCAGGTGGTAGATCGAAATATGGGGCGGCTTGAAACTCAAAGCCGTTTGAATGTCTTGGCTGAGATCCGCCAAATTTTGACCTGGCAATGCGTACATCAGATCAAGGTTGAAGGTGTCAAAAGCCTGAGCAGCTTCGGCCACCGCTTGAGCTGCTTGCTCGCTGTTGTGCACCCGGCCCAGCGCCTTCAAGTGGGCGTCATTGAAGCTTTGCACGCCGATCGACAAGCGCGTCACGCCGGCTTGACGAAAGGCTTTGAAGCGGTCTTTCTCAAAGGTGCCGGGGTTGGCCTCCAGCGTGATCTCGGCATCGGCCTCCAAATTCACGCGGGCGCGAATGCCGCTGATCAAACGGTCAATGGCTGGCGCAGAAAATAAACTGGGCGTGCCCCCGCCTATGAAAATGCTGTGCACCGCGCGACCCCAAATCAAAGGCAAGCTCGCTTCCAAATCGGCCATCAGGGCGTCGATGTACGCCTGCTCGGGCAGCGCTTGCCCCAAGTCTTGCCACTCGTGCGAATTGAAATCGCAATAGGGGCATTTCTTCAAACACCAAGGCAAATGGACATACAAAGACAAGGGCGGCAATGCGGTCAACTGCAGCAAGCCTGGGCGCATGGCATGCGCCACGTCCATGAGGTTGTTCACAGGGGCCTGCTCAGGCGCCAACTCGCTGGCCACATGAATCGGCACCGACTTCATAAGTCCCAGCGCTCGCGCATCAAGGCCAGCATGGCCTGCGCGGCCTTGCCTCGGTGGCTGTTGGCATTTTTCACAGCGACCGGCAGTTGCGCAAAAGTTTGGCCAAACTCGGGCAGCCACATGATGGGGTCAAAGCCGAATCCATTGCTGCCCAAACGCTCATGCGCAATTTCACCGACCACACGCCCGACTGCAACCAAGGGCTCGGGATCGTTGGCGCTTCGCAAAGCGACCAAAGTGCTGACCATGGCCGCGCGTCTGTTTGGCACGCCTTGCATTTGCTCGAGCAAGGCGCGCACATTGTTATCGTCACTTTTTTCATAGCCAAATTGCGTGGCGTAAAAAGCGGTGTCTACGCCGGGCAAACCACCAAAGGCGTCTACACACAACCCGGCGTCGTCGGCCAGCGCCGCCAGGCCGCTCAGGTGCGCCGCATGACGCGCCTTGGCCAAAGCGTTTTCGACAAAGGTCTTGTAGGGCTCTGGGGCCTCTGGAATATTCAAATCAGCTTGCCGCACCAAGCTGATGCGCAAGGGTGCGAACATCGTTTGCAGCTCGTCCAACTTGCCTGCGTTGTTCGACGCCAGAACCATCTTCATGGTCAGTCCTTTGTTGAGGCGCGTGACTTGGCTTGCAAGTTGATCAATTGCGCGATGCCTTTTTCTGCCAAGCCCAACAAGTTGTCCATTTCTTGGCGCGTGAAAGCTGCGCCTTCTGCGGTGCCTTGCACTTCCACAAAATTGCCTGCGCCGGTCATGACCACGTTCATGTCGGTGTCGCAGGCCGAGTCTTCGCTGTAGTCCAAGTCAAGCAAAGCTGCGCCGCCCTTCAAGCCAACGGAGATCGCCGCAACCGAATCCAAAATCGGTGAAGCAGTTAATTTGCCATGCTGAATCAGCCAGTCCACCGCATCTTGCGCTGCGACAAAGGCGCCGGTGATGCTGGCCGTGCGCGTGCCGCCATCGGCTTGCAACACATCACAGTCCAAGTGGATGGTGCGTTCGCCCAATTTTTTCAAATCAAACACCGCACGCATCGAGCGACCAATCAAGCGCTGAATTTCTTGGGTGCGTCCGCTTTGCTTGCCGCGAGCGGCCTCGCGGTCACCCCGCGTGTGGGTGGCACGGGGCAGCATGCCGTACTCGGCCGTGACCCAACCCTCGCCACTGCCCTTCTTATGCGAGGGCACCTTCTCTTCGACCGAGGCCGTGCACAACACCTTGGTGGCGCCAAACTCGACCAAAACCGAGCCTTCAGCGTGCACTGTAAAGCCTCGGGTGATACGTACAGTGCGCAAATGGTCTGGGGCGCGGCCGTGCGCGCGCGCGCTGTGAGAAGGCTGTGAGGGGCTGGAATTTGTCATGGGTTTGGCAAGTTTGAGATAATGTGGCGTTTCATGTGCCGCGCTGGGACACAGGCGTACCCCCAAGTACAGGATCAACAACCCGCGCCGCAGGCCGCACTTAGGAACGTTTCAATGCCAGTTTACAGTATGACCGGATATGCCAGCGTGCAGTCAAGCACGCCCGCCGCACAGGCTGGCACCGTTTCTGGCTCGCCAAGCGCGCAGCGTTTGGGCCTTGAGATTCGCTCCGTCAACAGCCGTTTCTTAGACCTGAGTTTTCGCTTGCCCGACGAGTTGCGCCATGCAGAGCCGGCGCTGCGCGAATTGATCACTCAGCACATTCACCGCGGCAAAGTCGAGGTGCGCGCCATGACCGGTGCGGGCGCCGAAAGCATTTGGGCCGAGCCCTCCACCGCCACTTTGCAAAAACTGCTGGGCTTGCAAGACAAGGTTCAAAGCTGGCTGCCTAAAGCGCGCGATCTGAGTGTGGTCGATGTTCTGAAACTGGCCTCCCACGAAAAAAGTGGCGCAGGTGTCACCGATGCTGAGCTGATGCCCTTGGCCACCCAAGCGGTCAAAGCCCTCAAAGACGCCCGTGCCCGTGAAGGCGCGCGTTTGGCCGATATGCTTTTGGAGCGCATTGGCCAGCTCAAAGAATTGGCCGCACAGGCTGCCCCCCTCTTGCCCAAACTGGTGGCCCAGCAACGCCAGCGCTTTATCGAGCGCTGGAACGAAGCACTGGGTTTGGCCCAAGCCAGCACCGCGCCCGATGTGGCTCAAGACCGCGCCTTGACCGAAGCCACGGCCTTTGCCATTCGCATTGATGTGGCCGAAGAGCTCACGCGCTTGTCCTCGCACTTGGAGGAGCTTGCCCGCTTGGTCAAAAAAGGCGGCGACATTGGCAAGCGCCTTGATTTCTTGATCCAAGAGCTGCACCGCGAGGCCAACACCATGGGCTCCAAGTCCGCCGCGCTGGAGTTGACCAACATCTCAGTGGAGATGAAGGTCTTGATCGAGCAAATGCGCGAGCAAGTTCAAAACATCGAATGATCAACCACACCACCATGGACTACCCCGGAAATCTTTACGTTGTCGCAGCCCCCAGCGGGGCCGGTAAATCAAGCTTGGTCAAAGCCTTGATGGAACTTGACGCGCGGGTTTTGCCCTCGGTCTCTCACACCACCCGCGCCCCGCGTGGTCAAGAAAAACATGGCCGAGAATATTTCTTTATCTCGGAACACGAATTTGACGCCATGGTCAAAGCAGACGCCTTTGTGGAGTGGGCCAACGTGCACAGCCAGCGTTACGGCACATCCAAAAAAGTGCTGGAAGAGCGCATGGTGCAAGGCTCTGACGTGATTTTGGAGATTGACTACCAAGGCGCAATTCAAATGCAAAAGATGTACGCCAACGCCATCTTGATATTCATCTTGCCCCCCAGTTGGGAGGAGCTGCGAAGCCGCCTTGAGCGGCGCGGCGAGGACAGCCGAGAGACCATTGAGCTGCGCCTTGAAAATGCCACTTTGGAGTTGGCTCAGGTCAAAGAGTTTGACTTCGTTATAATCAACGAAGTCTTCGATCGTGCTTTGTTTGATCTCAAAGCCATCGTGCACGCCCAGCGACTCAAATACGCAGCACAGCGCAGAGCCCGGGCAGAGACCTTCCATTCCCTCAATATCGCCTGACTTTTTACCGGAGTACTTCATGGCCCGCATCACAGTAGAAGATTGCCTGGAGCAAATCCCCAACCGCTTCCAATTGGTGTTAGCAGCCACTTACCGCGCACGCATGCTAAGCCAAGGCCATACACCTCGGGTTGAGAGCAAAAACAAACCTGCAGTCACAGCCTTGCGAGAAATCGCTGCCGGCAAAGTAGGCTTGGAAATGCTTAAAAAAGTTAACTAAATAGCTCATTTCCAGCTTAACTCCAGCCTGCTCCATTTGGTGCAGTGAGTTGTGGTTCAAAAGCCCCACATTTGGGGCTTTTTTACGTCTGTCGCTCAGGGCTTTATGGGCTTTCAGCTCTCGCGGTACATTTGAGGCATGCGCTCTGCCTCCTCCTCATCCCTGCTTGCCAAACCCGACAGCCCCGCGGCCTCGGTTCGGCGCGCCAGCGGGGCGGACATTGTGCGGGGCACCCCGACAAAAAACGCCACCAATGCAGCGGCTGCAAGTTTTGCCACTTTGGTAACCCAAATCGGGTATTTAAGTTCTGCCGACATTGAGCAAGTTCGCCGCGCCTATAAATTCTCCGATGAAGCGCATCTAGGCCAACTGCGACAAAACGGTGAGCCCTATATCACCCACCCCATTGCAGTGGCCGCGCAGTGCACCGAATGGAAGCTTGATGCGCAGGCCTTGATGGCCGCATTGCTGCACGACATCATGGAAGACTGCGGCGTGACCAAAGCCGAGTTGCTGCAAAACTTTGGCGCCTCGGTAGCTGAGTTGGTCGACGGCCTGACCAAACTCGAACGCCTTGAGTTCAACACACGTGAAGAAAATCAATCAGAATCTTTCCGCAAAATGTTGCTGGCCATGGCCCGCGATGTGCGTGTGATTTTGATCAAGCTGGCCGATCGCACGCACAACATGCGAACCTTGTCTGACATGCCGCGCGAAAAGTGGGGCCGCATCTCCGCAGAAACGCTAGAGATTTACGCACCCATTGCACACCGCTTGGGTTTGAACCAAACTTACCGCGAACTGCAAGAATTGTCGTTTCGCCATCTCAAGCCGTGGCGCTATCAGGTCTTGTCCAAAGCGGTGTCCAAGGCCAGGAGTCGCCGGCGTGATCTGATCCGAAAAGTGCAAGCCGAGTTGGAGGCCACCTTCGCAAAAGCTGGCATGAAAGTTCAAATCAGCGGGCGCGAGAAAAGCCTTTTTTCCATTTACAAAAAAATGGACGACAAGCATTTGAGCTTTGCACAAGTGACTGACATCTACGGCTTTCGGGTGATCACCCCCACGGCCCTTGACTGCTACACCGCGCTGGGTTTGCTGCATCAACTGTACAAGCCCGTGCCAGGGCGTTTCAAAGACCACATTGCCATCAGCAAAGTCAACGGCTACCAGTCACTGCACACCACCTTGGTCGGGCCTTCAGGTGTCAACGTTGAATTTCAAATGCGCACCGAGGCCATGAACGTGGTGGCTGAGTCGGGCGTGGCAGCGCATTGGTTGTACAAAGACAATTCATTGGGCGGTCTGAACGCTGAGCGCTTGGGCACGCAGTGGCTGCAGTCTTTGCTGGACATCCAAAAAGAAACGCGCGATGCGGCTGAATTTTGGGACCACGTCAAGGTTGATTTGTTTCCCGATGCGGTCTATGTTTTCACCCCCAAAAGCCAAATCATGTCGCTGCCGCGCGGGGCCACAGTGGTGGACTTTGCCTACGCCATTCACAGCAACATTGGCGACCATGTGGTGTCCGCCAAAATCAACAACCAACAAGTGCCCTTGCGCACGGCTTTGAAAAATGGCGATGTGGTGGAAGTCAGCATCGACCCCGAGGCCAGCCCTAACCCGGCGTGGCTGGGCTTTGTTCGCACGGGGCGTGCACGCTCGAAAATCCGCCACCATTTGAAAACCATGGCGCATGGTGAATCCATGGACTTGGGCCTGCGACTGCTCACCCAAGCTTTGCGTGCTGAAGGCATTGAGAACATGCCTGATGACCCAGTGCGCTTCCAAGATTTGTGGAAAAAATTATTGCGCTTTACTCGCAACCGAAGCCGCAGCGACTTGCTGGTCGACATTGGCCTTGGCAAACGCATCGTCAGCATTGTGGCCAAACGCATGACTTCGCTGCTAATTGAATTGGGCGAAAAGCCCGACCCCTTGCTGATGACGCGTGAGCGCTTCATGGCACATGAATCTGTCTCGCAAGGCGCTATTTTGCTCGATGGCAGTGAAAATGCATCGGTGGTGTATTCACGCTGCTGCCAGCCCTTGCCCGGCGATCCGATCTGGGGTTACTTGGGACGCGGTGAAGGTTTGGCAGTGCACACGCAAGTCTGCAGCGTGGCCCAAAAACTCCAGCAAAAAGACAGTGAGCGTTTCATTGCGGTGGAGTGGTCAGACGAGCCTGTCCGGAATTTCCAAACGACGATTTTGGTGACCGTGGTCAACACCCAAGGTGTATTGGCACGCGTGGCGGGCACCTTGGCCAACTCTGAAGTTGACATCGTGCATGTGGAGATGGGGCAAGCCGCAGTGCAAGATGCCGCCGAAAACCGGTTTGTGGTCTCTGTGCGTGATGTGAATCACTTGGACACTGTGATGCGTAATTTGCGCCGCACACCGGCTGTGCTCAATGCACAGCGCATCACGCACGCCACCTCAACGACTTGATACGGCATCCTGCGTGACATCGGCAGGAAGAGGGTATAGCACCTTGAGCACTTCAATTTCACGCCAGCCGTTGGGGGTCACCAGCTTGAGCACATCGCCCACGCTCGCCTTGAGCAGCGTGCGTGCAATGGGCGAGACCCAACTGACTTGGCCTTGAAGGCTGTCGGCCTCGTCAATGCCCAAAATTGTCACGCTGCGCTCTTGGCCTGAGTCTTCCACATACGTGGCGGTCGCACCAAAAAATATTTGCTGTTTACCAAAATGCACGCTCGGGTCGGTGACTTCAGCAATCTCCAAGCGCTGCGTTAAAAATCGGATGCGCCGGTCAATTTCACGCAAACGTTTTTTGCCGTAAATGTAGTCGCCGTTTTCTGAGCGGTCGCCATTGCTGGCCGCCCAGTACACCGCCTCCACCACTTTGGGCCTCTCATCGTCCATCAAGGTGAAGAGTTCGCTGCGCAGGCGTGCATAGCCCGCTGGTGTGATGTAGTTGCGCGAACCCACTGGCAGCGCAGGCAAGCTGGGGCCCTCGTCATCGTCTTGGTCTGGCGTGGTGGGTTGCGTCGACATGGATGGTTGAAATTTTCCTGGAGTAACACGGGTGGCCCTTGGAGGCCAGCATGCTATTGGAGCACAAGCCCCATGCGCCCAACATCCACAGTCCCTGTGCAGCCCGAGATCTTGCAGGCGGTCAGCCAGCAAAAGGGAAGAAATAGAAAACTGTATAGTTGCCAGAAGCCGCATAGGAGAAGAAGCAATGTCAATTTTCAATCGCAACGAAGTGAATTTTTCAGGCAATAGTTGGCTCAAAAAGGGGTTGATTTTGGCCGCAGCCGCCTTAGTGATTTCTGTCTTGGCGCCCGTTGCAGTGGTGCCAGCGGGAAGTCGTGGCGTCATGACCACATTTGGTCATGCCCGTGACGCGCTGTACGAGCCTGGCCTGCATTTTCGTTGGCCAATTGCCCAAACCATGCACTTGATGAATGTACAGATTCAAAATGGTGAGGGGGAAGGGGACGCCGCCTCCAAAGACTTGCAGTCGGTCCACACCAAGGTGGCCATCAACTATCACCTGCAGCCCCAGTTTGCTGTAGAGGCTTTCAAGAATGTCGGGCCATCCGTCAGCATTCTTGCTGAGCGAATCATCCTTCCCGCCACGCACGAGTCAGTCAAGGCGGTCACTGCACGCTTTACTGCCGAGGAACTGATCACGCGGCGAACCGAAGTGCGCGATGCCATTTCCGTTCTCTTGAAAGAAAAAATGAGCCGCCATGGCCTGATGCTTGACGAGTTCAACCTGATTAACTTTGCTTTTTCCAAGAGCTTTGCTGACGCCATTGAAAACAAGGTCAAGGCCGAGCAGCAAAAGCAGCAGGCTGAGCGAGACCTTCAACGCCTTCAGGTGGAGGCACAACAAAAGGTGGTGGGAGCCAAGGCAGAGGCCGAGTCATTGGCCCTGCAAAGGATGCAAATTACGCCAGAGTTATTGGCGCTTCGTCGCATCGAAAACGAACGTGCAGCCATTTCCAAATGGGACGGAAAGTTGCCCCAAGTCAGTGGAAACGCAACGCCTTTCATCAATCTGGACCGGGCTGTCAAATAACACGGATAGGGCCATTGCGACAAACTGATCAACTTGCGACGGGACTTGCACCCGTAGGAGTGCGCCCATGCTGGGCGCACAGAAAAAAGGACTTAGAGATTTCTCTCTAAGCCCTTGATTTCATTCACGTTTTTGGTGCGGCTGGCAGGAATTGAACCCACGACCCCTTGGTTCGTAGCCAAGTACTCTATCCAACTGAGCTACAGCCGCTAAGCCCCGAATTATAGCACTTCTTCTTTTTAATTTACCACCAGAGCGCCTAAGGATTTCCAAAGCCCCGCTCAGGCGCCTATGCCCTCAAGGGCGGTAACATGAGGACCCATGTCAAAGCACACTCCCCATCCACAGCCCGCACGCAGTATTTCACTCCAAGGCACCAGCAATTTCCGCGATTTGGGCGGCTACAAGGGGTTTGAGGGGCGCACCGTGCGATGGCGCGCATTGTTTCGCTCAGACCACTTGGCCAATTTGAACGCGCAAGACCTGGCGCAATTGCACGCCCTGAACATTTCCAGGTCTTTTGATTTCCGCGGCGTCCAAGAAAGCGCAGCGCAATCTTATGATTGGCCGGCATTGCAGCGCTTCAGTCTCAGCATTGAGCCCACGGTGGTGCAGCGCCTGCAAGTGCAGCAAAAATCTGGCGTGGCCTTGTCAAAGGCGGACGCGCTGGACGCCATGCAAACGACTTACCGCGATTTTGTTCGAACAGATTCAGATCGCTTTGCGCAACTGTTTGAGCACCTGCTGGCAAACAACCAACCCTTGGTGTTTCACTGCACCGCGGGCAAAGACCGCACCGGATTGGCCGCCGCGTTGATCTTGCACGCATTGGGCGTTTGTGAAGCAGACATCTTGCAAGACTACCTGCTGACCAATGCTTTGTACAAGCGCGTGCACAGCGCCTCCTCCACCATTGACCCTGAAGTGATGGCCATCATCTGGCAGGTGCAAGAAGGGTTTTTACAAGCCTCGCTGGAAGTGATCGAGGCTGAGTATGGTGGGGTTGCCAATTACTTGCGAGAGCGTTTGGGCCTGACGCCAGCAGCAGTCCACCAACTGCGCAGTCTTTATTTGGCCAGCGCGGCCCCTTCAATTTGATGGCGCTTCAAAGCATTGGTGACAAAACCAGAAGCCTTCATTTCTTCCACAAAACTTTGAAGATACAGCTGTGCTTGCAGTGACCGATTTTTGGGCATGCCCATGGCCTGCTCGATCACCATAAAACGCCCGGGAAGCAAGCGCAAGTTAGGCAAGCGTTTGGCGTCCATTTCCAATTGCTGCTTGACACCAGCTGCCACTTCCAACTTTTGATCTAAGAAAAAATCGACCGTGGTGGGCGAAGTGGGGGCACGCAAAATTTGTGCATTTTTAATTTCACGGGTTAAAAATAAATCATACGCACTGCCCTTGCCGACAGCAATGCGAGTGCCCATGCGGTCAACTTCTTCGTTGCGCGTCAAGGCAGAGTCTTGCTTGACCAAGTAGCTGCCCTCGATCAGCACATAGGCTGCCGTAAAGGCAATGTCTTTGCCGCGCACAGGGTCAATGGCAAAAAATCCAACGTCGGCTTTTTCTTGACTCAATGCATCGACTGATTTGCCTGCTGCATCAAACACCACCAGCTCCAATGGCAGGCCCAAGCGTTTGGCCAACTCGGTGGCCAAGTCCACAGACACGCCTATGGGTTTGCCCGCTGCGTCTTTGTTGGCCAAGATGGGATTGCCCAAATTGATGGAGGCGCGCAAACTGCCTGTGGGTGCAAAAGCCTGTTGCATCTGTGCGTGGGGGGTGGTAGCGGTCATGATCAAGCCCAAAAAGAGCGGCAATGAAGCCAAGGTTGAGCGTATTGAAATTTGCATGGCGTAGCGCGGCCTACGCTCTTATTTCTTGCCCAAGCCCAGTCGCTTGGCCCCTTCAATGTACAAGGTGATGCGCTCTTTCATGAAGGCGTCCATCTGATCGGCGCCCACGTTGACCAGTTCAAACCCACTTCTGGCGGCCAGATCTTTCATCTCGGCATCATTGTTCAAGGCCATCCACATGTCGGAGAGTTTTTTGCGCGCTTCGGGCGATGTCGATTTGGGCACGCCAATGCCGCGGTAAGCGCCGTCAATCCAGTCGACACCCAACTCTCTGAATGTGGGCACGGTAGGCATGAGGGGGTGGCGTTTTTCCATGGCCACTGCCAAAGCGCGAACCTTGCCCCGGTTGGCAATGGCAAACGGGGTGTAGGTGACAGCGCCATCAATCTGCGCGCCAACCACCGCCATGGACATGTCGCCCGTGCCCTTATAGGGCACATAAGTGCTTTTGATGCCAAAGGCAGCGTTGAGCCTTTCGTGCGCTGCATGGTTGGCCGAGTTCAGGCCCGATCCGCCCAAGTTCATTTTGCCTGGCGCCAGTTTGGCAGCCGCAATGAATTCGGCAAAGTTTTTAATCGGGCTGCTCTCGGGCACCACCAACACATCGGGTGTGTAATGAAACCAAAACACTGGCGTGATGTCAGCCGTCTTGTATTGGACCTCGCCCTCGATGGGCTGGAACACAATGTGCGGCAAATTGATGCCCACCACGTTCAGGCCATCACCGGGCAGGGTGTTGATTTGCCCCCACATCAGGCCACCGCCCGCGCCAGCTTTGTATTGAATGATGGTGTCGATGGCGGCGCACTTTTTCTTAAGCACCACCTGCTGGTGGCGCGCCGAAAGGTCAGACTCACCGCCAGGGGGGAAGGCTTGCCAATAAAGCAGGTTTTTCTCAGGGCAAGCGGGCATGCCTTGGGCCATGGCGGCAGGTGCAGCAGCCAGACAAAATAGGGTCAGCCAGTGGGCCAGTTTCAGTTGCATGCTTGTCTCCTCAGTTTGGGGGCAGGTGTCTTCAGGGCACAGTTTGCGACAGTCTACGCGCTGCGCAGCAAATTGCATACGGCATCGGTGACTTGCTGCGTGCTGGCTTGGCCACCCAAATCACGCGTGTGCAACTTCGGGTTGGCTGTGACGGCCTCTATGGTTTGCATCAACAGCGCTGCTTGTTCGGGCAAACCGATGTGCTCGAGCATCATCACGCAACTCCAGAAACTGCCAATCGGGTTGGCCAGGCCTTGGCCCATGATGTCAAAAGCTGAGCCGTGAATGGGCTCGAACATAGAGGGGTAACGCCGCTCGGGGTCGATGTTGCCGGTGGGCGCAATGCCCAGACTTCCGGCCAACGCTGCGGCCAAATCACTCAATATGTCAGCATGCAAGTTGGTCGCCACCAGCGTATCAAGTGATGCGGGGCGATTGACCATGCGCGCAGTGCAGGCGTCGACCAGTTCTTTGTCCCAATGCACATCGGGAAACTCAGCGCTGATCTCTTTGGCGATCTCGTCCCACATGACCATGGCATGGCGCTGCGCGTTGGATTTGGTCACAACCGTCAGCCATTTTCGCGGCCTGGATTGAGCCAGGCGAAAAGCAAAGCGCATGATGCGCTCAACGCCTGCGCGGGTCATCATGGACACATCGGTGGCCACCTCAATGGGGTGGCCTTGGTGCGCCCTTCCGCCAACGCCAGCGTACTCACCTTCAGAGTTTTCGCGCACGATCACCCAGTCCAGTTGCGCTGGTGTGCAGCGCTTGAGTGGCGCATCAATGCCAGGCAAGATGCGCGTGGGTCGCACGTTGGCATACTGATCAAAGCCCTGGCAAATTTTAAGGCGCAGGCCCCATAAAGTGATGTGATCTGGAATCTGCGGGTCGCCAGCAGAGCCAAATAAAATGGCGTCCATGGGCCGCAAGGCTTCCAGCCCATCGGCAGGCATCATCACGCCATGGCTGCGGTAGTAGTCACCACCCCAGTCAAAAGCGTGAAACGCAAATTGATACTGCGTTTGATTAGAAGCCAAGGCTTGCAGCACAGTTTGCGCAGCAGGAATGACTTCACGCCCTATACCGTCGCCGGGGATGCATGCAATGTTGTAGGTCTTCACGTTGGGAAGTTGTTTTCTACGGTTTGACTTCCGTTTTTGCAGGATTTTGATCGATCGAAATCGGCACAAATTTTTCTTTGGGTGGGAGCACCGTGATGGAGATTCTGCGGTTCAATGCATTGGTTGGGTCGTCTGGCAATGAAGGCACGCTGTCGCCGTAGCCAATAACCTGGGCGATGCGCTTGATGTCCACATTTTGTGACAAGAGTTCACGGCGTGCCGAGTTGGCCCGCTCGGCAGACAACTCCCAATTGCCATAGGCCGTTGCTCCCCCGGCATAGGTGGCAGCATCGGTGTAGCCCTCAATTTTCAACTTGTGCGTCAGGCACGTGTTGACATGCGTGGCAATCATCTTGAACTGTTGCTTGGCAAACTCAGAAAGCTTTGAGCCCCCTGACTGGAAGGTCGGCTCCTTTCCATCGAGCAAAGTCAGGCGCAGGCCTTCAACAGAGAAATCGATTTGCAGTGGCACTTTGTCTGTCTTCGATGTGGCCTCACCATCGATCTGCTTTTGCAGCGCTTCTGACAAGGGTTTGATGCAAGACAAATCGATCTTTTCGCGTTTGGACACATTGTCAAACAAGATGACCCAACACACAATGAAAAACGCCATCAGCACTGTGACGAAATCGGCATAGACCAATTTCCAGCTGCCATGGGTTGAGTGCTTTTTTTCTCGCTTCTGGCGCCGCCCACGACGGGTAATGGGCGCCGCTTTGACGGCGAGCCCTGCTTTGGTTATTGATGTTGTTTGGGCTTCTGGCTCAGTTGCAGGCCCAAGCACAGGTTGGGAATCAATCTGACTGGGGGTTTCTGGCTCAGTTTTGGCATCTGCGGTCATCTGGATTAACCGCTCAATTTGGTTCCAGAAGTTGCCATGACACCCTCTGACAGCTCTGTCATGCTGGGGCGCTCGTCTGTGAACATCACCTTGCGCCCATACTCCACTGCGATCATCGGAGAAAAGTTGCTGTAATGCGCAATTAAAATTTCCTTAACTGCCTCAAATGGCTTCAAATCTGCAGCGGCCAGTTGCTCCAAAGAACGAGAAATGGGCAGCAGCATGGCGTAGGCACTGAACACACCGAGCAAGGTGCCAACCAGGGCCGCAGCAATCAAGTCACCAATTTGTGCAGGCCCAATGCCTGTTTTGATGGAAGACAGTGCGTGGACCACACCAATGATCGCAGCCACAATACCAAAGGCGGGCATGCTGTCGGCCAAGGTGGTGATCGATTCTGAAGGCTCCAGCGCCTCTTGGTTCATCACTTCAATTTCTTGTGCCATGACCGATTCAAGCTGGACCAGCGTGACGGTACCGTCCATCATCATGCGAAAGTAATCGGTGATGAATTCAATCAAGCGCTTGTTTTTGCGCAATGCGGCATATTTGCCAAAGAGCTCGCTGCTTTGCGGATCAGAGATGTCTGCCTCGATTGACAAGGAGCCGTCGCGCTTGATTTTTTGAAGCAACTCGAACATCAAACACAGCAAGGCCAAATTGACGGTCTTTGAGGTTTTGGAGGGCAAAAGAATCCGCCCTAGCGATTTGAAAATGCTCTTCAGATTGCGCCACTTATTGGACGCCACCAGAGTGCCTAAGGCCGCACCGAAAATAATCAGGAATTCTTGCGGCACCCACAACTGCTCCATGTGGCCACCCAGCCATGTAAAACCGAAGAGACATGTAGAGAACGCAACGGCCCAGCCAAGGAAAATATTCATAATTTCTTCAAAAGAATGCTTAAACTATTTTAAATACAGGAATTAGAACCATCCGCAAGAGCAGATCAGATTTGAACGCAGCGGCCTTTTGGAAAGCCTTGTCTTTGGCCTGCCACATGCCAAGAATGCTCCCTGATGCTATCACCAATTTTCGGGCCAGGCGGGGGGGGCGCTGAACACCTCCAGCAGCGGGCAGCGGTCATCCAAGATGTCACGATACGGCCAAGCTCTGGAAATTTATAATTTTTGAAACAGCGAGTTGGCATCGAGCCTGCTCATGATGGACTGAGCGGCTTGCAAAAGCGCATTGGATTTAACCAGGCCAGCCGTCGCAGTAGCCAAGTCAGTGTCGAGCAAGTTGCTTCGCTCTATTTCGACATTGTTTTTTTGCACGTCTGCCGCTTCAACGGCTGCGTCGAGTTGGTTTTGTAACAAACCTGTTTTGACCTGCGCACGGGTGACCTGCGTGAGCACCAACTGAATGTTGCCGATGTCTGTGGCAGATGGCGCAGTGCCTGCGGTGAGCGCATCGCGAACCGAGCCCATCACCTCCAGCACATCCTGGCCTGTCGTCATGACTTCAGCGTAGCTCAGCGCGGTTTCCAAGCTCACACTGGGAGCGACCAGCACGCTGGAGGGCGTTTCTGTGCGCAAAATCTTTTGCCCGTTCGCGTCTTGGGCGTTAGCGAACTGCAAGACAGTGTCATACAAGGTGGAGGCTTGCTGCCCAAGGAGTTTTCTGTTGTCGGAGCTGAGCGTGCCGTTGCCGGCTTGCACCATCATTTGCTGAAATTTGGTCAACGCAATGTTGATGTTATTGAGCTGGGAGTCGGTCGATGTCAGCGATGCGTTGATGTGATTTTGATTCACTTTGAACATTGTGAACTGCGAATTGTCCAAGGCAATTTGCACACCCAAGCCTGCCGCCAGTGCATCGTCTGATGCCAGTCGGTAACGCTGGCCTGAAGATATTTGGCGTTGATACTCCACCACATCTGAAGTGTGCTGCTGCATCGACTGAACGCCGCTGTCAAAGACTTGCTGGCTGCTGATTCTCATGATTCAAAGACTCCAACTGTTTGTTAACCGGACAACATGCCCAGCAAGGTGTCAAACATCTGGCGCCCTGTTTGAATCAATTTGCTTGAAGCGTTGTACAACTGCTGGTACTTCACCAAGTTCGCTGCTTCCTCGTCCAAGTTCACACCGGTGATGGCCGACTTCTGGTCGGCCAAACTTTTTTGCAATGCTTCATTGGCTTTATTGTCATTTTTCCAAGTGGCAATGGTGGTGGCCACACTGCTGGTGATGAAAGTCACAGGCGA
>CAIQBO010000066.1 GCA_903870145.1 uncultured Burkholderiales bacterium
CAAGTGGGCAATCAAGCCGGCGCACAAGTGGGCAATCAAGCCGGCGCACAAGTGCGCGTGATCGCCGCGCCGTGCATTGGCCGCTGCGAGCAAGCCCCCGCCGCCGTGGTGGGCCAGCGCCCAGTGCCCCACGCCACTTGCGACAGCGTCGCGGGCGCGGTCCAAGCCGGCCAGTTCACGCACTTGCCCGAAGTCTATACAGACCGCGCGGCCTACGAGGCAGCGGGCGGCTACGCGCTACTTAAGCAGTGCCTGTCAGGGGCCAAAGAGGTCGATGCGGTCATCCAAACCATGGAGGACGCAAGTCTTCGGGGCCTTGGTGGTGCGGGCTTTCCTACGGGGCGCAAGTGGCGCATCGTGCGCGCAGAGCAAGCCCCCCGCCTGATGGCCGTGAACATTGACGAGGGCGAGCCGGGCACCTTCAAAGACCGCGTGTATTTGGAGCGTGACCCGCACCGCTTCATCGAGGGCATGCTGATTGCGGCGTGGGCCGTGGGCATTGAGAAGATCTACATTTACCTGCGCGATGAGTACCACGGCTGCCGCGCGCTGCTAGAGGCTGAGTTGGCCCATCTCAAGGCGCGCCCCCCTGTAGCGGGCTTGCCCGAGATCGAGCTGCGCCGGGGGGCTGGGGCCTACATTTGCGGCGAAGAATCCGCCATGATCGAGTCGATCGAGGGCAAGCGCGGCATGCCCCGGCTGCGCCCGCCCTATGTGGCGCAGGTGGGCCTGTTTGGCCGCCCCACGCTGGAGCACAACTTTGAGACCCTGTACTGGGTGCGCGAGATTTTAGAAAAAGGTGCCAACTGGTTTGCCTCGCAAGGGCGCCACGGGCGCAAGGGCTTGCGCTCGTTCTCGGTCTCTGGGCGCGTTAAGAGCCCGGGCGTCAAACTCGCGCCTGCGGGCATCACCATCCAAGAGCTGATCGACGAGCACTGCGGGGGCATGCAGGAGGGGCACACCTTCTACGGCTACTTGCCCGGGGGGGCCTCGGGGGGCATTTTGCCAGCGAGCATGAACGCCATTCCCTTGGACTTTGACACCTTGCAGGCCTATGGCTGCTTCATCGGCTCGGCCGCTGTGATTGTGTTGTCGGGCCATGACAGTGCGGTGCAAGCGGCGCGCAACATGATGAGTTTCTTCGAGCACGAGTCGTGCGGCCAATGCACGCCCTGCCGGGTGGGGACGGCCAAAGCCTCGAAACTGATGGGCCAAGCCAAGTGGGATGTACCGCTGTTGGCCGAGTTGTCGCAAGTCATGCGTGACGCCTCGATTTGCGGCTTGGGGCAGGCAGCGCCCAACCCGCTGGACTGCGTGATTCAATACTTTCCTCAAGAGCTCACATGAACGCAGTTACCCGCCAAGCCATGGCCGCCCTTGCTGCGCCCACGGTCGAGTTTGAACTCAACGGCAAAGCCGTGACAGCGCGCGCCGATGAGACGCTGCTCAGCGTTGCCAAGCGCGAGGGCATTGAGGTGCCGCACCTGTGCTTCAAAGAGGGCCTGCAAGCCGTTGGCAACTGCCGCGCCTGCATGGTGGAGATTGCGGGCGAGCGGGTCTTGGCGCCCTCGTGCTGCCGCGTGGCAGCGCCGGGCATGAAGGTCACCACCGACTCAGCGCGGGCGCAGGCTTCGCAAAAAATGGTGCTCGAATTGCTGCAGTCCGACATGCCAGAGGCCTCCTACACGCGCCACAACGAGGTCGATCAGTGGTCGGCCAAGGTGGGGCTGGGTAAGCCCCGGTTTGAGGCCCGCGCCCAAGTTGCGCGCGACTTGAGTCACCCCGCCATTGCGGTCAATTTAGATGCCTGCATTCAGTGCACCCGGTGCCTGCGCGCGTGCCGGGACGAGCAGGTCAACGATGTGATTGGGCTGGCCTTTAGGGGCGAGGGGGCCAAGATCGTCTTTGACATGGACGATGCCATGGGCGGCAGCACCTGCGTGGCCTGCGGTGAGTGTGTGCAGGCCTGCCCCACGGGGGCTTTGATGCCTGCGCGAGAGGCGGCGCTGCAAGTGCCGGACAAGCAGGTCGAGTCGGTCTGTCCGTACTGCGGCGTTGGCTGCCAGGTGACGTACCACGTCAAGGACAACAAGATTTTATTTGTGCAAGGGCGAGACGGGCCGGCCAACCACGAGCGCTTGTGCGTCAAGGGCCGCTACGGGTTTGACTACGCGCACCACCCCCAGCGCTTGACCACGCCGTTGATCCGGCGCAGCAACGCGCCGCCCAAAAGCGGCGACTTCGTGATGGACCCCAGCCGCGTGATGGACGTGTTCCGCGAGGCTTCATGGGACGAAGCCTTGGCCCTGGCGGGGGGCAAGTTTGCGCAGCTGCGCGATGCGTTTGGCAACAAGTCCTTGGCCGGCTTTGGCTCTGCCAAATGCAGCAACGAAGAGGCGTACTTGTTTCAAAAGTTGGTGCGCACCGGTTTTGGCAGCAACAATGTGGACCACTGCACGCGCTTGTGCCACGCCTCCTCGGTGGTGGCCTTGCTCGAGGGGATTGGCTCGGGGGCGGTCTCCAACCCGGTGATGGATGTGACGCACTCCGAGGTGGCCATCATCATTGGTGCCAACCCTGCGGTGAACCACCCGGTGGCGGCCACGTGGGTTAAAAACGCTGTCAAAAACGGCACGAAGCTGATCTTGATGGACCCACGCCGCTCGGACTTAAGCCGCCTGGCCCACCGGCACTTGCAGTTCAAGCCCGACACGGATGTGGCCTTGCTCAACGCCATGATGCACGTGATCGTGCAAGAGGGCTTGGTGGATGCGGGGTTCATAGAGAACCGCACAGAGAACTACGCCGCGCTCAAAGCCAACGTGCAGGGCTACAGTCCCGAGAAAATGGCGCCCATTTGCGGCATTGACGCTGAGACCATTCGCTACACCGCGCGGCTTTACGCCAGCTCCAAGGCCTCCATCATTTTGTGGGGCATGGGGGTGAGCCAGCACGTGCACGGCACGGACAACGCGCGCTGCTTGATTGCGCTGTCGCTGATGACGGGGCAAATTGGCAGGCCTGGCACGGGCTTGCACCCATTGCGCGGTCAAAACAATGTGCAAGGGGCGTCTGATGCGGGGCTGATCCCGATGATGTTCCCTGACTACCAGCACGTGAGCTTGGCGGCCTCGCGCGAGCGCTTTGAGGCTGCGTGGAAGCTGCCAGCGGGCACGCTGGACGAGCAGCCGGGTCTGACGGTGGTGGAGGTCATGCACGCGATTGAGAGGGGCCAGGTCAAGGGTTTGTACGTTTTGGGCGAGAACCCGGCGATGAGCGATCCGGATGCGAACCACGCGCGCCACGCGCTGGCGCACTTGGAGCACTTGGTGGTGCAAGACATCTTCTTGACCGAGACCGCGTACTTGGCCGATGTGATCTTGCCGGCCAGCGCCTTTCCAGAAAAGACGGGCAGCTTCACCAACACTGACCGCTTGGTGCAAATGGGCCGCCAAGCCCTGCAGCCGCCGGGCCAGGCCAGGCAAGATTTGTGGATCATCGAGCAAATCGCCAAGCAAGTGGGCTTGGACTGGAGCTACGGGCACGTGAGCGAAGTGTTTGACGAGATGCGCCGGCTCATGCCCAACATTGCGGGCATCACGTGGGAGCGCTTGGAGCGAGAGCACGCGGTGACGTACCCCTGCAAAGTCGAGGGCGACCCGGGCACCCGGGTGGTGTTTGTGGAGGACTTCCCGCGCCCTGGGGGCCGGGCCAAGTTTGTGCCGGCGGACATTATTCCGGCCAACGAGCGGCCAGACGGGCAGTACCCGTTTGTCTTGATCACGGGGCGCCAGTTAGAGCACTGGCACACGGGCAGCATGACGCGGCGCGCTGCGGTGCTGGATGCGATCGAGCCCGATCCGGTGGCCTTGGTGCACCCGCTGGATTTAGCGGCGCTGGGGGGGCGGCCTGGCGATGTGATCACGCTGGCTTCAAGGCGAGGAGAGGTCACGCTGTATGCGCGCGCTGATGAGAGCTCACCGCGCGGGGCGATCTTTGTGCCCTTTTGTTACTACGAGGCGGCGATCAACAAGCTGACCAATGCGGCGCTTGATCCATTTGCCAAAATCCCGGAGTTCAAGTACTGCGCGATCAAGGCAACGCTGGGGGGCAGCGCGCCGGTGGTCAGCAGTTATGGTGGTGGACAGATTCTGAACCCCCAGACCAGAGTGGGGCTGTGAAACTGGGTTGGCCAAGACAGAAGCTCGTTCTTTAACGATAATCAAGGGTTTTGTCTGGCAAGCCCCATTTTGAACGAACCGACCGCACCGAGAAATTTGCACCAAACGCACATCAGCGTTCGCGGCGCACGCACGCACAACCTCAAGAACATTGACCTGGACATTCCGCGCAATCAATTGGTGGTGATCACGGGCCTGAGCGGTTCGGGCAAATCAAGCTTGGCCTTTGACACCTTGTATGCCGAAGGCCAGCGCCGCTACGTTGAGAGTTTGTCGGCCTATGCGCGGCAGTTTTTGCAGCTGATGGACAAGCCCGATGTCGACTTGATCGAAGGCTTGTCCCCCGCCATCTCCATTGAGCAAAAAGCCACCAGCCACAACCCGCGCTCCACCGTGGGCACGGTGACTGAAATTCACGACTACCTGCGCCTCTTGTTTGCCCGCGCCGGCACGCCTTACTGCCCCGACCACAACTTGCCCTTGCAAGCCCAAACGGTGAGTCAAATGGTCGACGCCGCGCTGGCGCTGCCCGAAGATACGCGCTTGATGATCGTAGCGCCCATTGCGCGCGAGCGCAAAGGCGAGTTTGCCCAAGTCTTTGAGCACATGCAGGCGCTGGGGTATGTGCGTTTTCGCATCAATGGTCAAGTTTTTGAAGTTGAAAATTTGCCCACTTTGAAAAAGAACGAGAAGCACGACATTGATGTGGTCGTTGACCGTTTGAAGGTTCGCCACGAAGACCAAGCCCCTGCACGCGACGCCTTGCGCCAGCGCATGGCCGAGAGTTTCGAAGCGGCCTTGAATTTGGCCGAGCAACGCGCCATCGCCGTTGAAATGGACAGCGGCAAAGAGCACATGTTCAACGCCAAATTTGCTTGCCCTGTGTGTCACTACTCGATTGCGGAACTTGAGCCTCGGCTGTTTTCTTTCAACTCGCCCATGGGCGCGTGCCCCAGCTGCGACGGCCTGGGCACCATGGAGTTTTTTGACATTGAACGCGTGGTGGCCTTTCCCAGCTTGAGCTTGGCCAGTGGCGCCATCAAGGGCTGGGACCGCCGCAATGGCCTTTATTTTGGCATGCTTGAAAGCTTGGCCAAGCACTACCACTTTGATGTGGAAGCTGCCTTTGAATCCTTGCCACAAGAAGTTCGCCAAGTCATTTTGTTTGGCTCGGGCGAGGTGCCCATCAAGTTCAGTTACTTGCTGGAGTCCGGCAGCGCGCAAGGCAAACGCGTGAGCAAAAAACACCCCTTTGAAGGCGTCATTCCCAACCTCACGCGGCGCTACAAAGAAACCGACTCATCGGTGGTGCGCGAAGATTTGGCGCGCCTTCGCAGTCACCAAGCCTGCGCCGATTGCCAAGGCACTCGGCTGCGCCGTGAAGCACGCCATGTGCGCGTGGGCCAGGGCGATCAAGCGCGCGCCATCTACGAGGTCAGCCACGTGACTTTGGGCGAGGCACAAACTTATTTTCAAAGCCTGCGCCTGCAGGGCGCCAAAGCCGAGATCGCCGACAAAGTGGTGCGCGAGATTGGCTCGCGCTTGAAATTTTTGAACGATGTGGGCCTGAACTATTTGAGCCTGGACCGCAACGCCGACTCCTTGTCGGGCGGTGAAGCGCAGCGCATTCGCTTGGCCAGCCAAATCGGGTCTGGTTTGACAGGTGTGATGTATGTGCTGGACGAGCCCAGCATCGGCTTGCACCAGCGTGACAACGCGCGCCTCATCAGCACCTTGCGCCACCTGCGTGACATTGGCAACAGTGTGTTGGTGGTCGAGCATGACGAGGACATGATCCGCATCGCCGACCACGTGATCGACATGGGGCCAGGTGCTGGCGTGCACGGCGGGCGCGTGATGGCGCAGGGCACTTGCGCCGATATTTTGGCCGCCCCTGATTCTTTGACGGGTCAATATTTATCGGGCCGCAAGTCGATTAGCGTGCCGACCAAGCGCCACCCTTTTGGCAAAGACTTTGTGCAAATTGTGGGCGCCACGGGTCACAATTTGAAGCAGGTCAACGCCTCATTTCCAGTGGGCTTGCTGACCTGCGTCACCGGTGTTTCGGGCTCGGGCAAATCAACTTTGGTCAACGAGACTTTGTACGCCGCTGCTGCGCGCACGATTCACCGTGCGCATGAAGAGCCTGCGCCGCACGAAGAAATTTTGGGGTTAGAGCATTTTGACAAAGTGATCAACGTCGATCAGTCTCCGATTGGCCGCACCCCGCGCAGCAACCCCGCCACTTACACCGGCTTGTTCACCCACATTCGCGACCTCATGACCGAAGTGCCTGCTGCGCGCGAACGCGGTTATGGGCCCGGGCGTTTTAGCTTTAACGTCAACGCGTCCAACGGCGGGGGCCGCTGTGAGGCCTGTCAGGGCGACGGCATGGTGAAAGTTGAAATGCACTTTTTGCCTGATGTCTATGTGCCTTGTGATGTGTGTCACGGCCAGCGTTACAACCGCGAGACATTAGAGATTTTTTACAAAGGCAAAAACATTGCGCAGGTGCTCGACATGACGGTGGAGACAGCCTTCGCGTTTTTCAGCGCCGTGCCCTCCATCGCTCGAAAATTGCAGACCTTGCTCGATGTGGGCTTGAGTTACATCCGTTTGGGACAAGCGGCCACCACTTTGTCGGGCGGCGAAGCGCAGCGCGTGAAGTTGGCGCTGGAATTGTCCAAGCGCGACACAGGCCGCACGCTTTACATCTTGGACGAGCCGACCACAGGTTTGCACTTTGCCGACATTGCACTGCTGCTCAAAGTGCTGCACCAACTGCGCGATGCGGGCAACACCATTGTGATCATTGAGCACAACTTGGACGTGATCAAAACCGCAGACTGGGTGATCGACATGGGCCCGCAAGGCGGGGGCAGCGGGGGCAGCGTCGTGGGCGTTGGAACGCCCGAGACTTTGTCGCTCAACGCCGAGAGCTTCACTGGATTTTATTTAAAGCGCCTGCTTGCGGCATGAGTGCTTGCTGTTTGCTAGACCGTCAAAGCCGACTGCAATAAATCGCGCGTGCGCATCGCTTCGCGCCGCGCAGCCTGCGCAAAATCATCGTCCGCTGAAGCATACAAAATGGCACGCGAAGAGCTCACAATCACCGCGCCCGTTGTTTGCCCACCGCTTTGCCGGTAGCCCGCTTGGATGGTGGCCACCGCGTCTCCGCCTTGCGCGCCCACCCCCGGAATCAGCAAAGGCAACGTGGGCGCCAGGCTGCGCACGCGCTCAATTTCTGCGGGGTAAGTTGCGCCCACCACCAAACCCAATTGCCCGTTCGTGTTCCATGGGCCTTGCGCCAATCGGGCAATGTGCTCGTACAGCAAAGGCTGGCCTGGCACCGAGGCCAAGCGCTGATTTTGCAAATCGTCTCCGCCAGGGTTGGAGGTGCGGCAGAGCAAAAACGCGCCCTTGCCGTGGTGCTTCAAATACGGCTGCACCGAGTCAAAGCCCATGAAGGGCGAGAGCGTCACCGCGTCAGCCCCATAGCGCTCAAAGGCTTCGATGGCGTATTGCTCGGCGGTAGCGCCAATGTCGCCGCGCTTGGCATCCAAGATCACCGGCACATGCGGGGCATTGGCGCGCAGGTGCGCGATCAAGCGCTCCAACTGCGCCTCAGCGCGGTGGGCTGCGAAGTAGGCAATTTGCGGTTTGAAAGCAATGGCCAAGTCGGCCGTGGCATCGGCAATGCGCGCACAAAAATCGTATATTTTGCTGGCCTGGCCCTTGAGCGCGCCAGGGAATTTGCCAGGCTCAGGGTCCAAGCCCACGCACAGCATGGAATGGTTTTGGCGCTGTGCGCCGCTCAATTGTTCTAAGAAGGTCATGTGAGGATTTTAAGGTTTGGCTCTAAGATCGGGCAATGCACTCACTTTCTACGCGCCAATGGTTGGTTTTGGTCACTCTGACCGTGGTCTGGGGCCTGAACTGGCCTGTCCTGAAACTGGGCGTCACAGGCTACCCGCCTCTGACGTACCGCCTCCTGTGCTTGCTGATCGGCACACCCGTTTTAGGCCTGGCTTTGCTGGCCATGAAAGTGCCCCTTCGCATCGAGCGTGCGCATTGGCCCGAGTTGCTGCGATTGTCGGTATTCAACATGTTCATTTGGCATGCCTTGATGATCCTGGCTGTGCAGTTGCTCTCGAGCGGCCGCTCGGCCATTTTGGGCTACACCATGCCTATTTTTTCTGCGGTGCTGGGGGTCTTGTTTTTCAGCAACCGCATGACCGTGCGCGCGTGGGCCGGTGTGGCCGCATCCAGCGTGGGCGTGGCGTTTTTGCTCTGGCATGAGTTCTCGAGTTTGTCGGGCAAACCCATTGGTGTTTTACTGGCCTTGGGCGCGGCCAGCACATGGGCCTTGGGCACCCAAATGCTGCGCCGAACCACGATACCGGTGCCGACCTTGGCATTGTCGTTTTGGATGACTTTTTTGACCGTGCTCGTCATGGCAGCGCTTTCATTTATTTTTGAGTTTGATCAGTGGCGCGCGCCCACTCCCACACATTGGGCCTCGATTTTGTTCAACGCATTTTTGGTCTTCGGCTTTGCCCACCCTGCTTGGTTTTATTTGGCCCGTAGCCTGCCCCCTGTGGCCTCCACTTTGAGCGTGATGATGATCCCCATCTTGGGCGTCTTCAGCGGCGCCTATTGGCTTGGCGAAGTCTTGCACTGGCAAGACTGGGCCGCGGTGGGGCTGATGGTGTTGTCCATTGCCAGCGTGCTTTGGCCCAGCGCAACGCAGGCCCAGTCAGAGCCCACCGACACCAAGGTCTAAGCTTCGTCAATCGCCATGTGTTCAGCCCTCGACCAGGGCTGCTGCCGCACACAAATCGGCCCAAGCTTTGGCCTTGTCGCCTTGACTGCGCAGCAAATAGGAGGGCGGGTAAGTTACCACCACCGGCACGCCCTGAAAAGCATGCGATTGCCCACGCAATTTGCCCAGCGGCTCAGCGCTTTGCAGCAAGGCCTGAACCGCGGTTCGGCCCATCGCCAAAATCACTTGCGGCTGCACCAAGGCCACTTGGCGCGAGAGGTAAGGCGCGCATTGTGACAACTCTTGAAGTGAAGGACTGCGCCCCGAAGGCGTGCGGCATTTCACCGCATGTGTCAGAAAAACTTGGCTGCGCTGCAAACCCACAGCCTTGAGCATGTTGTCCAGCAGCGCGCCGGCAGGGCCAGCGAAACTGCCACCCGATTGGTCCTCGTCTTCGCCGGGGGCATCGCCCACCACCATCCAAGCCGCTGGCGCAGCGCCTTCGCCCAGCAGCGCCTGCTTTCGGCCTTGGCACAAAGCGCAAGCTTGGCACGCGCTGACGGCGGCCTGCAAGGCGGGCCCACCCATCTGCGCAATGCCATTGGGCAATAAGCCGTGCGCTGTTGCAACCGCATTTGCATTTGCATTTGCAGCAGTAGCGTTCGCTATTGCAGCAGGCACTTTAACGCTGACGTTTGTATGCGCCGGTTTTCCAATTGGCACAGGCGCTGTCGTATCACGCACCATCGGCACGGATTGACTCACCGGTGAAGGCAGCCACACGCGCACCCCCATCTCGGCCAGCATGGCGCGTTGTCGCTCGTCTAATTCAAAACTTGTAGGCTCGTTCATCGAAAGAAAATTTCTAAATTCACGGCTTCAATGCGTTCAAGGCCATGCGCATCACCACGGCCGATTCGCGCGCTTGGCGGCCTGCAGGATAGTAATCTTTGCGCAAACCAACCTGCACAAAACCATGCGCTTTGTATATTTTCATGGCGCGCACATTACTCTCCCGCACTTCGAGCCACATGCACTTCGCGCCCTGCCCGCGTGAGCACACATCCAGTGCTTGCATCAAGCAACGCGCCCAGCCTTGCCCTTGAAAAGCGGGGGCCACGGTGATGTTGAGCAAGTGCACTTCATCGAGCACTGGCATGGCCACATAGTAGCCCACAACGCGCTCACCCATCACCAGCTTTTGAGCCACATAACCTGCCTTCAATGCGTCTTTGAAATTGCCCAAGGTCCAGGGGTGCGCGTAGGCCAGTTGCTCCACCTGCACCACCTCTTGCAAGTGCGCTTCGGTGATGAATTCGAGCAGCACCTGCCCCGCCGTATCGTCCAAGCCCTTGGTTGCACCCTCACCCGCACCCTCACCCGCAACTGCAGCCGCACTGGCAACAGCCTTGGCCGCCTTGATCACTTCGCGCTCAGCGCTGGTGTGAGCCACTTTGTCGCGTATGTACAAAGGCTGCACTTGCTGGGCTGCCATGGCAGCGCCTTGGGCCCACAAACGCGGCGCTAAGCGCAGCAATGCATGAGCGCTGGGCGTAGCGGGCACGCGTAAAACCTCACTAGGCAAGCGCTCGCCGTACACATCAAAAGCACTGCCCCCCAAGGCCCATGAACCACTTGGCCAAACAGCCTTTTGAAAATGCGCGCCCAGCGTTTCGGGCGAGCCCGCTTGCAATGGCAGAACGTTGCGCCAACATTCATTGCCACTGCTCCAAGCATACGCTGCGCCATAAACCTCGTCCATGCGCGCATCGATCACCACAGCAAAGTTTGCAATGTGCGCTGCATGAGCCCAAGCGCGCTCGTTGAGCACAGTCCAGCGGGCATCTTCTGCTACCGCCAACAGGGTCTCAATCGGGATGACAGGCAAGTTGGCACCCCATCCAAAGCCTTGCGCCACCGAGCAAGCCGTGCGCACGCCGGTGAAGGAGCCTGGGCCTTGGCCCACCACCAGCGCGTCCAAGTCTTGTAAACGCAGGCCCGCTTGCTGCAGCAAAGCCAAGGCCTGCGGAATCAATTGACTCGACGCTTGTGCGCCGCCTGCGCTGGTGTGCGACCAAATTTGCATGCCATCGGTCAAGGCCAAAGACATTTGTTCGGTGCTGGTGTCAAACGCCAACAGTTTCAAGGCTTGGTGGCTCGGCTGTGTCATCCGCGTTGGCCCTGCGCGCCGCGGTCAAATGCACGCGGTGACTCTGGCACTGGCGAAGGCACGGGCACGGGCAGTGCCACAGGTGACAAGGCTTTGCGCACACCAAACAAAATGCCGCCCGTGACCAAGGCCAAGCCCACCCACAGGTTCCATGACAGCGGTTCACCCAAAAAAATCACTGCACCCACGGCCGACAAGCCCGGCACCAAGGCGGTGATCATGGTCGAGCGCACGGGCCCGTACGCGCGAATCATGTGCGTGAAAGTGATGCCCGAAATCACCACGGAGCCCACACCTTGAAACACTGCTTGAAAAATAATTTCGGACCATGCGGCCTCTGGCAAGCGCGTAGGCCACCAACCCAGGCCAACCCCCATCGAAAAAACGGGCACATAACACACCAAAGCAAACGCTGTGATCGCCATGGTGGCGCGCACAGCATCCAGGCCGTGGTGGCGCACCGTGACGCTGTAGGCCGACCAACACAAGGCCCCACACATGAACAGCACATCGCCCACCCACACATTGCCGCCATCAAAAGCTTTGAGCAAACTCATGCCGCCCACCAAGACATCGCCACACAAAATCAAAGCCAAGCCCATGGCGCGCGTCATGCTGATGTGCTCACGCAAAAAAAGCCACATCAACAAAGTGGTCCACAGCGGCAAACTGCCAGGCAACAACACCGAAGCGTGGCCCGCAGGGGCATAGAAAAAGCCACTGTAAGCCAGTACTGCATACAACAGCCCGCCGAAAAGGCCGGCTTGCAGCGTCACGCGCAAAGGCAAAGGCGACAAGCCCAGCAAAGAGCCCACGCGCTGGCC